>NZ_CP108474.1:4216541-4818904 GCF_036226445.1 Streptomyces sp. NBC_01255 | reverse complement strand
TTCCAGAACTTCCCGGACGGTCACCGGGCGGTTCCATTGCCAGACGCGCGTCATGACGGCGTCCTCAAGCTCTCCCAATGGACGGGGCACACTGCCACCATAGTTCGCAAAGAGTTGATAAGCGGCTATTTACATGGAGAAACGCAACAAAAAGGACGCGCGACCTCGAAAGGTCGCACGTCCCGGTGGTGCGGGGTTCCTCGGTGCCCAGGAGGAGGCGGGGGCCTAGGAGGCGGCGGTGCCGTCCGCCTGGCGGGTGGCCTCGGCGCGGGCGTAGGCGGCGTCGACGACCGCGTCCTCCTTGGCCTTGTTCGGGCCGCCCTGGCTCTTGACGATCGTGACGACGAGGCCGATGAAGAACGCGGCCATCACGACGGGGGGCAGGAGCGCGGATACGTAGTCCATGGCGACCAGGGTAGCTATCCGGCGGCCCGTTCCTCGGGCGGGGGCGGGGGTACGGGCCGTCGGCGCGGCGGGAACACCTCGGAGGGCTTGGGCACCGGCTTCTCGCCGGGGGTGGGACCGGACGGCGGGTTCGGCTTCGGTTCGCCGGCCGCGGCGCGCCCGCCGGGGAGGGCGAGCAGCCGCGCCCGGGGCGCGATCGCCGCGCCGACGGGGACGGGGACGGGGGCCGGGGCCGGGGAGCCGGTCGCCTGGGAGACCCGGGCGAGCCGTGCGCGTACGGAACGCTCGGCGAGGATCCGGCAGCGGGCGAGCAGCTCGGCGGCGGCCGGGTTGCCGCGCAGGGCGCGCAGGGCGGCGAGGTCGTCGACCCCGGGGTCGTACCCGGCGTTCAGGGCGTCCCGGAGGAGGCTCAGGTAGCCGGCGAGCGAGCCGGGGAGGGCTTCGCGGTAGCGGGCCAGGTCGTCGAGGAGGAAGGCGCGCAGCCGGCCGGCCTCGCGTACCGCCTCGTCCACGGATTCGGCCAGGCGCAGGCAGTCCTGGACGTCCTCGTCCTGGAGGGGGGCAGGGTGGAGGGCGATGGCAAGGGCGCGTCGGAGCACACGCAGCTCGTCCGCACTGAATGCCATGCCGCCGCGAGATCCGTATGGCGTGGGCATGGGCCGACGATACGCGCTAATCGGACAATTTTCTCTTAGCGATCATTCCGGCGCGCCGGAATGATCGCCATCGCCACAGGTCCGGGCGCCGGCCTCACATGCGGGAGACGTTCCGCTCGTAGACGAGCCGCAGGCCGATCAGGGTCAGCCAGGGCTCGTGCTCGTCGATCTCCGTCGACTCGCCGAGGACCATCGGCGCCAGACCGCCCGTCGCGATCACCGTGACGTCGGAGGGGTCGCCCTGCGGGCCGACGAGCTCGCGCTTCATCCGGGCGACCACGCCGTCGACCTGGCCCGCGTAGCCGTAGATGATGCCCGACTGCATCGCCTCGACCGTGTTCTTGCCGATCACGTTCCGCGGGCGGGCCAGCTCGATCTTGCGGAGCATGGCCCCCTTCACGCCCAGCGCCTCGACCGAGATCTCGATGCCCGGCGCGATCGCCCCGCCCGCGTACTCGCCGCGCGCGGTGACCGCGTCGTACGTCGTCGCCGTGCCGAAGTCGACGACGATCGCCGGGCCGCCGTACAGCTCGACCGCCGCGGCCGCGTTGATCACGCGGTCCGCGCCGACCTCCTTCGGGTTGTCGGTGATGACCGGGACGCCCGTCTTGACGCCCGGCTCCACCAGGACCGCCGGGACGTCCCCGTAGTACCGGCGGGTCACCTCGCGCAGCTCGTGCAGCACCGAGGGGACCGTCGCGCAGATGGCGATCCCCTCGATGCCGTCGCTCAGCTCGACGCCGAGCAGCGGGTGCATGCCCATGAGGCCCTGGAGCAGGACCGCCATCTCGTCGGCGGTCCTGCGCGGGTCCGTGGAGATCCGCCAGTGCTCGACGATCTCGTCGCCGTCGAAGAGGCCGAGGACCGTGTGCGTGTTGCCGACGTCGATGGTGAGCAGCATCAGGCCCGCACCTCGCGCAGGTCGAGGCCGATGTCGAGGATCGGGGAGGAGTGGGTGAGCCCGCCGACCGCCAGGTAGTCGACGCCGGTCGCCGCGTACGCCGCCGCGTTCTCCAGGGTCAGCCGGCCCGAGGACTCCAGAACGGCGCGGCCCGCGACGACCGCGACGGCCTCCTCGGTCTCGGCCGGGGTGAAGTTGTCGAGCAGGATCAGGTCGGCGCCCGCGTCCAGGACCTCGCCGACCTGGTGCAGCGTGTCGACCTCGACCTCGATCGGGACCTCCGGGAACAGCTCCCGTACGGCCTTGAAGGCCTGGGCCACGCCGCCGGCCGCCACCACGTGGTTGTCCTTCACGAGGGCCGCGTCGGAGAGCGACATGCGGTGGTTGACGCCGCCGCCGCAACGCACCGCGTACTTCTCCAGGGCGCGCAGGCCCGCGGTCGTCTTGCGGGTGTCGCGGACCTTGGCGTTCGTGCCCTCCAGGGCGTCCGCCCACGCGCGCGTGGCGGTGGCGATGCCGGAGAGGCGGCACAGGATGTTGAGCGCGCTGCGCTCGCCGGTGAGCAGGTCGCGCGTGCGGGCGGTGACGCTGAGGAGCGTCTCCCCGGCCTCGACGCGCGCGCCGTCCTCGACGTGCCGCTCGACCTCGAACTCGTCCGTGCAGACGATCGAGAGGACGGCCTCGGCGACCCGCAGGCCCGCCACGACACCGGCCTCGCGGGCGGTGAAGTCGGCAGTGGCGACGGCGTCCTCGGGGACGGTCGCCACGGTCGTCACGTCCACGCCGCCGTCGAGGTCCTCGGCGATCGCGAGGTGGGCGATGTCCTCGACCTGTACGGGGTCGAGGCCGGCGTCCGCGAGGAGCTCGGCGAGCGCGGGGTCGAGCCCGCACTCGAACTCCTCGGTGCCGCCGCAGCCGCAGCCGTCGCCGCAGCCGCCGGCCTCTTCGGCGGGGGCGGCGCTGATCTGGATCAGAGGGACGTCCACGGGCTCGGGACGGGCTTCCTCGGGCGTGGTCACTTACGGCTCCCTGGGGGCGTCGAGGGTGGGGGGAAAGTCGGGGGTCTCGGTGGTGCGGACGTCGAGGGTCCGCTCCGGGGTGAGGCGGACGACGAGGTGCCGGTGCCAGACCGTGTCGTCCCGGTCCGGGTGGTCCTCGCGCCAGTGGCAGCCGCGGGTCTCCTCGCGGCGGCGTGCGGCGGCGACCAGGACCCGGCCGACGCACAGCAGGTTGGTGGTCTCCCAGGACTCCACGCCGGGCTCGGCCGACTTGGTGTCGTCGGTGCCGCCCGCCACGGCGTCGCTGTGCAGGGCTTCGAGGGCCTCTGCGGCCTCCCGCAGGCTGCGCTCGGAGCGGAGCACCCCGGCGCCCGCCGTCATGACCCGCTGGATACGGGTCCGGGCGCCGGCCACCGGAAGCGGCAGGGTCACCGGGGCCGGGTGCGGCACGGGGGCGCCGGGCACGCGCGGCGCGGCGGCCGTGGTCTTCCCGGGCTCCCGGGTCTCCCCGGCGGGGTTCCCTCCGAGGTCCTCGATGATCTCGTCGGCGATCCGCTCGGCGAAGACCAGGCCCTCCAGGAGCGAGTTCGAGGCGAGCCGGTTGGCGCCGTGGACGCCCGTGCAGGCGACCTCGCCGCACGCGTACAGGCCCGGGACCGTGGTCCGGCCGCGCAGGTCCGTGCGGACGCCACCGGAGGCGTAGTGCGCGGCGGGGGCGACCGGGATCGGCTCGGTCACCGGGTCGATGCCGTGGGAGCGGCAGGCCGCCAGGATCGTGGGGAAGCGCTCCGCCCACATCCCGGCGCCGAAGTGGCGGGCGTCGAGGTACATGTGCTCGGTGCCCTGCTCCTGCATCCGGCGCATGATCGCCTTGGCGACGATGTCGCGGGGCGCGAGCTCGGCCAGCTCGTGCTGCCCGAGCATGAAGCGGACCCCGTCGGCGTCGACCAGGTACGCGCCCTCGCCCCGGACCGCCTCGGAGACCAGCGGCTGCTGCCCCTCGGAGTCGGCGCCGAGGAAGAGCACCGTCGGGTGGAACTGGACGAACTCCAGGTCGGAGACCTCGGCCCCGGCGCGCAGCGCGAGCGCGACGCCGTCGCCGGTGGAGACCGCCGGGTTGGTGGTCGCGGAGAAGACCTGGCCCATGCCGCCGGTGGCGAGGACCACGGCGGGGGCGTGGACGGCTCCGACGCCGTCGTGCTGCCCCTCGCCCATGACGTGCAGGGTCACGCCCGCCGTACGGCCCTCGGCGTCCGTCAGGAGGTCCAGGACGAGGGCGTGCTCGATGGTGCGCACGCCCCGGTCCCGTATCGCCTCGACGAGGGCGCGGGAGATCTCGGCGCCGGTCGCGTCGCCGCCGGCGTGGGCGATCCGGCGGCGGTGGTGGCCGCCCTCGCGGGTCAGCGCGATCTCGCCGTCGGCGGTCTTGTCGAAGTCGGCGCCGGTCGCGATGAGGCGGCGGACGGCGGCGGGGCCCTCGGTGACGAGCAGCCGCACGGCCTCCTCGTCGCAGAGGCCCGCTCCGGCGACGAGCGTGTCGTCGAGGTGCTGCTCGGGGGTATCGCCCTCGCCGAGCGCGGCGGCGATGCCGCCCTGGGCCCAGCGGGTGGAGCCGTCGTCGAGCCGGGCCTTGGTGACGACGACGGTACGGAGCCCGGCGGCGGTGCAGCGCAGGGCGGCGGTGAGGCCCGCTACGCCGGAGCCGACCACGACGACGTCGGCGTCGATGGCCCAGCCCGGTGCGGGCGCGTGCAGCCGTATTCCGGTCACTTGGAGGCTCCGAAGGTCAGGGGGATGTTGTCGATGAGCCGCGTGGTCCCCACCCGTGCGGCGACGGCGAGGACCGCCTCGCCGTCGTGGTCGTCGGCGACGTCGGTGAAGTCGGCCGGGTCGACGAGGGCCAGGTAGTCGAGGGCGAGCGGCGGATCGGCCTTCGCCGCGTCGTCGAGGACGGTACGGGCCGCGGCCCGGACGGCTTCCGCGCCGCGGCCCTCGGCCGCCTGCGCGACCGCGTGGGCGTCGGCGGCGGCCCGGGCCTCGCCGAGCCGCGAGAGCGCCTCGGCACGGTTCTCGGCCCGGCCCTGGGCGCCCGGCAGGGAGGTGGCACGCGCGCGCAGCGCCTCCTGGGCGGCGAGCCGCTCACGGGCGGCGAACAGCGCGCCGGACAGCGCGAGGGCCGTACGCCGCTCCCCGGCCGACAGGTAGCGGTTGCGGCTGGAGAGGGCGAGGCCGTCGGTCTCGCGGACGGTCTCCACGCCGACGATCTCGACCGGGAAGTTCAGGTCGCGGGCCATGCGGCGGATCAGGGCCAGCTGCTGGGCGTCCTTCTGGCCGAAGAAGGCCAGGTCGGGCGAGGTGAGGTGGAGGAGCTTGGCGACGACGGTCAGCATGCCGTCGAAGTGGCCGGGCCGGGAGGCGCCTTCGAGGCGCTCGCCCATGGGGCCCGCGGTGATCCGGACCTGCGGCTCGCCGCCGGGGTAGACCTCGTCGACGGAGGGTGCGAAGACGACGCTCGCACCGGCGTCGAAGGCCAGCTCCAGGTCGGCTTCGAGGGTGCGGGGGTAGCGGTCGAGGTCCTCGCCCGCGCCGAACTGGAGCGGATTGACGAAGACCGTGACGACGACGAAGCCCTGCGCGCCGACGCGCTCGCGGGCGGTACGGATCAGGGTGGCGTGGCCGTCGTGGAGGGCGCCCATGGTCATGACGACGGCGTTGCGGCCGGGCAGGCCGTGGCGGGCGGCGGCGTCCCGGAGGTCCTCGACCGTGGGCATCAGCCCGGCCGGCTGGTGGCGGGCGGACAGGGTCATCGGTCGTCTCCTTGCGGCCCGTCGGCGGCTCCGTCGGCGGGAGTGGCGGTGTCGGCGGCGAGCACGCCCAGCAGGTCCTCGGCCAGCTCCGGCTTGAGCAGGCCGTGCGCGAGCGCCCGGTCGGCCGTCGTGCGGGCCATCGCCAGGTAGCCGGCGACGGTGCCCGGCGCGTGCTTGCGCAGCTCGGCGACGTGGGCGGCGACCGTGCCGGCGTCACCGCGCGCGACGGGGCCGGTCAGGGCCGCGTCCCCGGACCGCAGGGCGTTGTCCAGGGACGCGCCGAGGAGGGGGCCCAGCATGCGGTCGGGCGCGGCGACACCGGCCTTGCGGAGCAGCTCCATCGACTGGGCCACCAGGGTGACCAGGTGGTTCGCGCCGAGCGCCAGGGCCGCGTGGTAGAGCGGGCGGGCGTCCTCGGCGATCCACTCGGGCTCGCCGCCCATCTCGATGACCAGGGCCTCGGCCGCGAGCCGCAGCTCCTCGGGCGCGGTCACCCCGAAGGAGCAGCCGGCCAGCCGCTGGACGTCCACGGGGGTGCCGGTGAAGGTCATGGCGGGGTGCAGGGCGAGCGGCAGGGCGCCGGCCCGGCGGGCGGGGTCGAGGACCCGTACGCCGTACCGCCCGGAGGTGTGGACGATCAGCTGACCCGGCCGTACGGCTCCGGTGTCGGCGAGGCCCTCGACCAGACCCGGCAGGGCGTCGTCCGGGACCGTCAGGAGGACGAGGTCGGACAGCGCGAGGACGCGGGCGGGCTCGACGACCGGGACGTCGGGCAGGAGCTCGGCGGCGCGGCGCCGGGAGCGGTCGGAGACCGCCGAGACGGCGACGGGGCGGTGACCCGCGAGCCGGAGCGAGGCGGCGAGGGCGGGGCCCACGCGGCCGGCGCCGACGACTCCGACGGTGAGCCGGGCGGGCCGGTCCTCGGGACGGGGCTCCGAGGCTCGGGGCTCTGGTCCTCGGGGCTCTGGCGCTGCTGGTGCGTTCACGGTGGGTACGGGCCTTCCGTTCCAGTCCTCGGTGGGTACCGGACGATTTCTGGTCATGCTACGCCAGCGTTTCGCGCTGCTCCCGTGGCTGTCCACAGGGTGTGGGCGACGGTGTGATGATCGCCCCATGGACAGGAACACCGACAGGAACACGGGCGTGGACAAGGGCATGGACACGGGCACGGACGTGGACGTGGATCTCGTGGATGAGGAAGCCGCCCGGCCGTACCGGGCGAAGCTCTGGAGCGGCGCCGAGCGGCGGCTGTGGCACACCTCCGTCGACGGGACGGTCGGGCAGCGGCTGCGCGAGCTCGCCGACTGGGCGGAGCTCGCGGGGCACGGGGACGCCCCCGTCGACATGTACGGCACCGGGCTCGTGGAGGAGGTCGAGCGGCGCGTGGCCGCGGAGCTCGGCCTGCCCGCCGCCGTGTTCTTCCCGACCGGCACGATGGCCCAGCAGGTCGCGCTGCGCTGCTGGGCCGGGCGCACCGGCAGCCCCGTCGTCGGCCTCCACCCGCTCGCCCACCCCGAGGTCCACGAGGGCGGGGCACTGGGAGCGGTCTCCGGGCTCCGTACGGTCCACCTGACCGACGAGCCGCGACTGCCCACGGCGGAGGAGGTCCGCGACCACCCGGAACCCTTCGGGACGCTGATGCTGGAGCTGCCGCTGCGCGACGCCGGCTTCGTCCTGCCGTCCTGGGAGGAGCTGACCGAGGTGGTCGAGGCGGCCCGGGAGCGGGACGCGGTGGTCCACTTCGACGGCGCGCGCCTGTGGGAGTGCACGACGGCTTTCGGCCGCGGGCTCGCGGAGATCGCGGGACTCGCGGACAGCGTGTACGTCTCGTTCTACAAGTCCCTCGGCGGCCTGTCGGGCGCCGCGCTCGCGGGTCCCGAGGACGTCATGGAGGAGGCGCGGGTCTGGCGGCACCGGTACGGGGGTCTTGTCGCCCAGCAGTACCCGGCGGCGCTCTCCGCGCTCCGGGGCCTCGCCGTCGAGCTGCCTCTGCTGCCCTCGTACGTGCGGCACGCGCGCGTGGTGGCCGAGGCGGTGCGGGAGGAGCTCGCGGAGGCGGGCGTGGGCTGGTTCCGGGTCCACCCGGAGGTCCCGCACACCCACCAGTTCCAGGTCTGGCTCCCGTACGCCCCCGAGGCCCTGACGGACGCGGCCGCCGCGCAGACCGAGGCCACCGGGACCGCCCTCTTCCGCCGCTGGTTCACCCCGGGCGCGGGCGGCCCGCCGGGGGTCGCCGTGACGGAGCTGACGGTGACGGCACCCGGCCTGGAGTGGACGGCGGCGGACGTACGGACGGCGGTACGGGACTTCCTGTCCCGGATCGCCGCCTGAACCGGGTCACCGTCTGATCCGGATCGCCGTCTGAACCGGCGGTCCGGTCAGCAGGAACGGGGGTGCCGCCACCGGCGCAGGGCCGTGCGGAGGCCGCCGCGCCCCGGCGGCCCGGCGCGCCGATTGACGGCACTCGTCAAACGGCGCGACACCACCCCCGCCGCACCCCGCACCATAGGGGCGTGAGCGTGACGATCGACATCACCGGACTGCCGCAGGAGCGCATCTCCTTCTGCCCCTCGCCCCTGGCCGAACTGGGCGCCGCCCTGCACGCCCTGGCCGAGCCCGCGCACCACCCCCGGCTGCACGCCTGGACGACCACGACCGCCGCCGCACTCAAGCCCGAGCTCGCGGACCGGCTCCACGAGGCCGACTTCATGTGGCGCTCCACCCGCTCGGACATCCTGCTGCCGCCGCGGCCCCGGGGGACCCTCGCGGAGGAGCTGGACGACCTCGACCGCATGGACGACGAGAAGTACGTGGGCTCGGCCCTGGAGATCTCCTGCGCCAGCCACTACACGCACGGCGCGCCGTCCCCGCTCGTGAACGAGCGGATGCGGCGCCGCACCCTCGACCTGGCCGCCGCGCGCGGCCCCCGGCAGGTCGCCTTCGTGGAGCGGATGCTCGCCGACCCGCCCGGCACGCGCGCGTGGATCCGGCGGCTCCTGGAGGACTGCGACGAGGCCTTCTTCGCCGACACCTGGCGCCGCGTCGGCGTGCAGCTCGCCGCCGACGCCCGGCACAAGAGCGAGCTGATGCGCCGCAAGGGCCTCGCCGAGGCCGTCACCGCCGCCTCGGCCGCGATGGTCCTGGAGGAGGACGAGTGGGGTTCCCGGATCGTCGTCGACAAGCTGGTCCAGGAGCGGACGAGCGCCGAGGGCTCGGGCGTGACGTTCCTGCCGACCGCCTTCGGCTGGCCGCACCTCGTCGCCCTGCACACGCCCGGCTGGCAGCCGGTCGTCCAGTACCCCGTGCCGACCCGCGACCTCGGCGGCCCCGCCACGACCGAGGCGGTCAAACTGCGCCTGGAGGCGGTCGCGCACCCGCTGCGGATGCGGCTGTGCCGCAGCCTCGCCCGGGGCGGGTACTCGACGGGCGAGCTGGCCGACACGCACGGCATCACCGCTCCTGAGGTCTCCCGGCACCTCGCGGTCCTGAAGAAGGCCGGGCTTGTCACCACCCAGCGCCGCGGCCGGTACGTGCTCCACCAGCTCGACGTCTCCGTCGTCGCCCGGCTCGGCAGCGACTTCCTGGAGAGCGTGCTGCGCTGAGCCCTACGCGGCGCCGCCGCCCGCGCGGACCAGGCCCGACTCGTACGCGAGGACCACGACCTGGACCCGGTCGCGCAGGCCCAACTTGGTCAGGATCCGGCCCACGTGGGTCTTCACCGTCGCCTCGGAGAGGACGAGCCGGGCGGCGATCTCGCCGTTCGACAGGCCCTGCGCGACCAGCATCATCACCTCGCGCTCCCGGTCCGTGAGCCGCGCGAGCGCGGTGTCGACGGCCCGCGTCTCCTTGCCCGTCGACGGCAGCATCGGCGAGAAGCGGTCGAGGAGCCGGCGGGTCGTGGAGGGCGCCACGACCGCGTCGCCGCTGTGCACCGAACGGATCGCGCCCAGCAGCTCCGCCGGCGGCACGTCCTTCAGCATGAAGCCGCTCGCGCCCGCCTTCAGCCCCGAGAACGCGTACTCGTCGAGGTCGAACGTGGTCAGGATCAGCACCTTCGGCGCGTCCGGCTGGGAGCAGATCCGCCGGGTCGCCTCCACCCCGTCCAGCTTCGGCATGCGCACGTCCATCAGGACGACGTCGACCGCCGCGGACCGCAGGACCTCCAGCGCCTCCACGCCGTCGCCCGCCTCCGCCACGACCTCCATGTCGGGCTGGGCGGCGAGCACCATGCGGAAACCGGTGCGCAGGAGCACCTGGTCGTCGACGAGCATCACGCGGATGGACATGAGGGCAGTTCCTTACAGGTCGTCTGTGAGCGGGCTTCGTCAGTGAGCAGGCTTCGTCAGTGAGCGGGCTTGAGGGGCAGCAGTGCGCTGATCCGGAAGCCGCCCCCGGGACGCGGCCCCGCGTCCAGCGTGCCGCCGACCATGCCGACCCGCTCGCGCATGCCGATCAGACCATGGCCGCGCCCGTCGGCGCCGCCGTCCTCGTACATCTCCTGCGGAGCGCCGCGGCCGTCGTCCTCGACGAGCAGCCCGAGGCCGTCGTCGAAGTAGACGAGCCGGACGCTCGCGCCGACGTCGGGACCGCCGTGCTTGCGCGTGTTGGTGAGCGCCTCCTGCACGATCCGGTACGCGGTGAGCTCGACGCCGCTGGGCAGCGGGCGGGGGCTCCCCTCGATCGCGAAGTCGACGGTGAGGCCGGCGCTGCGGACCTGCTCGACGAGGTCCTCGATCTGGCCCACGTCGGGCTGCGGCACGTACTCGCCGGCCTCCTGGTGCTCCCCGGTGCGCAGGATGCCGAGGAGGCGGCGCATCTCGGCGAGGGCCTGCCGGCCCGTCGTGGAGATCGTCTCCAGGGCCTGCTTGGCGGTCTCCGGGGAGGAGTCCATGACGTAGGCGGCGCCGTCGGCCTGGACGACCATCACCGACACGTTGTGGGCGACGACGTCGTGCAGCTCGCGGGCGATCCGGGCCCGCTCGGCGGCGACCGCGACCTTGGCCTGCGCCTCGCGCTCCCGCTCCAGACGGGAGGCCCGCTCCTCCAGCTGCGCGAAGTAGGCGCGGCGGGTGCGGAGCGAGTCGCCGAGGACCCAGGCGAGCGCGAACGGCACGGTCATGATGACCGTGAAGAAGATCCGGGCCGCGACGGAGTCGATGTCCTCCATGGGCCATCTCACCTGCGAGAGCGTGGAGGCACTGAGTCCGCCGACGAGGGCGAGGCGGGAGGCCCAGCGGGGACCGTCGTGCGCCGCGACCGTGAAGACGATCACGAGCATGGCGAAGTCGGCCATGAACGGCAGCAGGCCGAAGCCGAGCTGGACGAGGCCGAGGACGACCGCGAGGAGCAGCATCTTCTCCGGGGCACGTCGGCGCAGGGCCACGACCAGGGAGAAGAGCACGGCGACGACCCCGTACGCGAAGGGCTGATCGACCGCCGGGTAGGTCGTCGCCACCCACAGAAGGGAGAACCCGAGGAGGACGACGGCCCAGAAGGAGTCGACGCCCGTCGGGTGTCTGCGGATGAAGTCGTAGAGGCGCTGCACGTCACCCAGAGTAGGGAAGGCCGATAGGTGCAGGGATCAACCGTGGGGCCGATCCTTGGTGAGGGGCCTGTACTCCCCGAGGTGGAGACTGGGGTCCGTGACGGATGACGTGACGGGTGAGACGTGTCAGTGGCAGGGGTGGCGCGAGGCCACGGAACGGGCGCTGTACGGCCCGGGAGGCTTCTACCGGCGTCCCGAGGGACCTGCGGGGCACTTCCGCACCTCGGTCCACGCGGGGCCGCTCTTCGCGGGGGCCGTGGCCCGGCTGCTCGGCGAGGTCGCGGAGGAGCTGGGAACGGCCGAGGTGGCGCTGGTCGACGTGGGCGCGGGGCGGGGCGAGCTGCTCACGGCGGTCCTCGCGGCGACCGCGGCGACCACGGGGATGGCGGCGAGCACGGGGACGGACCTCGTCGTCCGGGCGTACGCGGTCGAGCGCGCCGCCCGCCCGGCGGGCCTCGACCCGCGGATCGTCTGGACGGACCGGCTGCCGGAGCCGCGGAGCGTGCGCGGCCTCGTCTTCGCGAACGAGTGGCTCGACAACGTGCCGGTGGACGTGGCCGAGGTCGACGCGGCGGGCGTCGCCCGGTACGTGGAGGTCCGCGCGGACGGTACGGAGCGGCTCGCCGCGCCCGTCTCGGGCGCCGACGCGGAGTGGCTGGCCCGCTGGTGGCCGCTGCGGGAGCCCGGCGCGCGGGCCGAGATCGGGCGGCCCCGGGACGCGGCGTGGGCGGCGGCGGTGGGCTCGCTCGCGGCGGGCCGCGCGGTGGCCGTCGACTACGCGCACGTCCGGGAGTCCCGGCCGCTCTTCGGCACGCTGACCGGCTTCCGGGCCGGCCGCGAGGTACCGCCGGTCCCGGACGGCAGCTGCGACGTGACGGCCCACGTGGCCGCGGACGCGTGCGGGGCGGCGGGTGGCGGCGCGGAGCTCGTCACCCAGCGGGAGGCCCTGCACCGGCTCGGGGTGTCCGGGGGCCGACCGCCGCTCTCGCTCGCCACGACCGACCCCGCCGGCTACGTCCGCGCGCTCGCGTCCGCCGGCGAGGCCGCCGAGCTCACCGCCCGCGGCGGCCTCGGCGACTTCCTCTGGCTGACGCAGCGGGTCCCGCCCGCCACCGGCTGATCCGTGGGGCTAGGGGGTGTCCTGCCGGGCAGGGGATACTGTCCCGCATGACGGAGACGACGGTCGGAATCGGCGGCGCGGCGGAGAGCACCGACATGGTGCTGAACATCGGACCGCAGCATCCCTCGACCCATGGCGTGCTCCGCCTCCGCCTCGTGCTCGACGGCGAGGTGATCCAGCAGGCCGAGCCGGTGATCGGCTACATGCACCGCGGCGCCGAGAAGCTCTTCGAGGCGCGTGACTACCGCCAGATCGTCATGCTGGCCAACCGTCACGACTGGCTCTCCGCGTTCTCCAACGAGCTCGGGGTCGTCATGGCCGTCGAGCGGATGCTGGGCATGGAGGTCCCCGAGCGCGCCGTGTGGACCCGTACGCTCCTCGCCGAGCTGAACCGGGTCCTCAACCACCTCATGTTCCTCGGCTCGTACCCCCTCGAACTGGGCGGGATCACCCCGGTCTTCCACGCCTTCCGGGAGCGCGAGGAGCTCCAGGCCGTGATGGAGGAGGTCTCCGGCGGCCGGATGCACTACATGTTCAACCGGGTCGGCGGCCTCAAGGAGGACCTGCCCGCCGGCTGGCTCGGACGGGCGCGGCAGGCCGTCGCGGACGTCCGCTCGCGGATGGACGTGTACGACCGGCTGGTCCTCGGCAACGAGATCTTCCGGGGCCGTACGCGCGGGGTCGGCGTCCTGTCGCCGGACGCGGTGCACGCGTACGGGGTGTCCGGGCCGATCGCCCGCGCCTCGGGCGTCGACTTCGACCTGCGCCGCGACGAGCCGTACCTCGCCTACGGGGAGCTCCAGGACACGCTGCGGGTCGCCGTGCGCGAGGAGGGCGACTGCCTGGCCCGCTTCGAGTGCCTGCTCGACCAGACGCACAACTCCCTGGACCTGGCGGACGCCTGCCTGGACCGGATGGCCGAGCTGCCGCAGGGCCCGATCAACCAGCGGCTGCCGAAGGTGCTGAAGGCGCCGGAGGGGCACACGTACGCCTGGACCGAGAACCCGCTCGGCGTCAACGGCTACTACCTGGTCTCCAAGGGCGAGAAGACGCCGTACCGGCTGAAGCTCCGCTCGGCGTCGTTCAACAACATCCAGGCGCTGGTCGAGCTGCTGCCGGGGACGCTCGTCGCCGACATGGTCGCGATCCTCGGCTCGCTGTTCTTCGTCGTCGGCGACATCGACAAGTAGGCCCGACACGTAGGCCCGACCCGCCTGTCGGGTCAGGCGTGTCTCATCACGACGTAGTCGCGCTGCTCCGTGCCGGGGCGCCGGCGGTCCACGACCGTCCAGCCCCAGCGCGCGTACCGGTCCGTCAGTTCCGGTACGTCGAGGGTCATCAGCAGGGCCGGCCCCGGCGAGCCGACCACGAGCAGCCCGTCGTGGAGGGACCGGCCGATGCCCTGGCCCTGGCTGCCGGGGGCGACGACCAGCTCGGCCAGCTCGAAGAAGGGCTCGTCGCCGGACAGGGCGGTGTCGGTCCAGCCGGCCGCGAAGCCGAGCAGGGCGGCGTCGGCGTACGCGGTGCCGTCGGCGTCCTCGGTGCCGTCGTCGGCGTACGCGGCCGCCGCGCAGAAGTCGTCCCTCCGCGCGGCGCTGTCGAGCAGCCGGTCCACGGTCCGTACGGCGCCGAGCGGGGGCTCGTGCCAGGGGGATACGCCGAAGGCCTGGGCGCACAGGGCGATCAGTTCTTCGCGGCGCCGGGCCGCCTCGGCCGCCGTGAGCAGGGCGAGGCGGTACGTCACGAGCTGACCGCGCCCCGCAGTTCGGCCACGTCGATCTGCTCGGTCTCGTCGTGCGCGGTGAGGTCGATGACCTCGCCGATCGCCCGGGGCGGCGCCGGCGCCGGGAGCGGGGCGAGCGGGACGAGGAACGGGGTCTCGGCGGCCAGGGCCTCTTCCAGGACCTCCTCGCCCACGACGTCGGCGAGGTCCGTGTTCTGCACGGCCTCGATGGCCGCCGCCACCTTCTGCGTACCGAAGAAGTCGAAACCGCCCTCGGGGCGGGGGACGGGCCTGCGGGCCGCGTACGGGACGATCGCCGCGGCGGCCTGGACGGCGGGCAGGGGCGCGATCCCGGTGGGCGGGACGGGCACGGGCGCCTCGGACTCCGAGTCCGCCGCGGAGTCCGACGTGTCCGACGAGGTCGTGGCGGGCGCGGCGGGAAGTGCCGCCGGCGCGGGGGCGGGCCCGAGGGCGGGGGCGGCCGTACGGCTGTGCTGCTCGGTCCCGGCGGCCGCCGCGTGCTTCCCCTGCGGTTCCTCCGTCTCCCGTGCCCGCTCGGCGAGGTCCCGGGCGCGGGCCGCCTCGGCGGTGCGCCGGGCGTGCTGGGCCGCGGCGTTGCGCGGGAGGTCCTTCAGGGCCTGCGCGGCGCGACGGTACGCCTCCGGGGTGGGCGTGGACCCGGCGGCGGGCAGCGCCTTCGCCTCGGTGCCGGCCGTACCGGCGGTGGTGGCCTCCAGGGCGAGGACGCGGCGGCCCTCCAGGGCGCTGGCCCGCTCGGTCTCGGCCGTGGCGTACCGGCGCAGGAGGTCGGCGTGCTCGCCGCGCAGCGCGGCGAGCTCGACGCGCTTGGCACGGAGCTTGGCGTCGAGCCGGGTCCGCAGACCGCGGGACTCCTCCAGGTCGGACTCCAGCTCGGCGACCCGCTCCTCGGCCTTCCACTGGTCGGCCGTACGGGCCCGGTTCAGCTCGGCGACCCGGGCACCGGCGCTCCGGTCCCAACTGCGCATGAGGACGGCACCGGTGACGGCCGCCGCCGCGGCGGCGACCGCGAGCAGCCGCACGATCAGCAGATCTCCGGGCAACCAGACGACCGCGGCGCACACGACCGCGGCGCCTGCGACCGCGGAGGGCGGCAGCAACTTGTGCAGAGGCGGGGAATGGCGGTGGCGTCCACGTGGCATGGCCTGAAATTTACCGTGCGTAGGCGCCATGTGGGGTGTCGGCCCGGCAATCTCTTGGCCACTTCTCGCCACAAGAAGTGGATATGAGCCCTTCCGGTTCCGTTTCGGGCCGACTCCCCTCACCCGGGACCTACTTGTTGAGCAGCCCCTTCGCCGTCAGATAGTCCTTGGCGACGTCTTCCGGCTTGGCCCGCTCGGCGTCCACCTTGCGGTTGAGTTCGGCGAGATCCGCGGTGGTCAGCACCTTCGTGATCTTGTCGAGGGCGGCCGCTATCTCGGGAGCGCCGGCGTCCTTGGCGTTGACCACGGGCAGCACATTGTCGGCGTTCTGCAGCTTCTTGTCGTCCTCCAGGAAGACGAGCCCGAAGCTGTCGATCGTGGCGTCCGTGGTGGTCGTCAGGACCAGCTGGTCCACCCCGTCCTTGACGGCCTGCTTGGCCTGCGGGGTCCCGACGCCCTTGGGGTCGATGCCGGCCACGTCGATCCCGTACGCCTTCTTCAGACCGGGCGCGCAGAAGGGGCGCACCGCGCATTCGTCACCGGCCGCGATCTTCACCTTGAGCTTCGAGCGGCCGAGATCGGAAAGGGTCGTCAGCTTGTTCTTCGCGGCGAATTCCTTGGTCACCGCGAAGGCGTTCTGATCGACCGCCTCACCGACCGCGAGCACCTTGAGGCCGCGCGGTTCGGCGAGCTTCCGCAGCGCCTCGACCGTGGCGGCCGCGTCACCGGAAGCGACCGGCTTCTCCTCGGGCGCCTTCGGGCCGTTCACCTTCGCGTTGAGGAATTCCGCGATGGTCGCCGCGTATTCCGGTACGACGTCGATCTCGCCGTTCTCCAGGGACGGCTCGTACAGTTCGCGATTCTTCACGCTGGTGACGGATACGGAGTATCCGGCGGCCCGCAGCGACTGGGCGTAGAGCTCGGCCAGCACCTTCGACTCGGTGAAGGCCGCCGCGCCCACGACGAGCGAGCCCTTCTCCGCGCCCGCGGACGCGTCGCCTGCGCTGCCGGAGTCCTTCTTCTTGCCCCCCTCCAGGCTTTCACCACCGCACGCGGCGAGCGCGACGGCCAGCGCCGTCGTCCCCAGCACCGCACCCGCGATACGCGAGACCCTGTTCACAAGACCACCCATCTCCGTCATCAACGTCATCAGCTTCAGTAGGTCGTTCAGTCTTTCGATGCGCGCACGCGCGAGGGCCCCGCCAGGAGCCGGTCCGCTCCCGCGAGCACCGCCTCCACCAGGAGGGCGAGCAGGGCCACGAGCACGGCGCCCGCGACCACTTGCGCGGTGTCGTAGAGGGCGAAGCCGGCCGTGATGATCCGGCCGAGCCCGCCCTGGCCGACCATCGCCGCGACCGTCGCCGTGGCGATCACCTGCACCGCAGCCGAACGCACCCCGGTCATCACCACCGGCCGTGCCAGCGGCATTTCGACGCGCCGGAACAGCTGGCCGCCCGTCATCCCCATGCCCCGCGCGGCCCGCACCGCGGCCCGGTCCACCTCCCGCATCCCCACGTACGCGTTGGTGAGGAGCGGCGGTATCGCGAACAGCACGAGGGCGACGACGGTCGGCACATAGCCGGCGTTCCGCAGGGGCGAGACCATGAACAGCGCGAGGACCGCGAAGACGGGGACCGCCCGCCCCACGTTCGACACGTTCACC
Source organism: Streptomyces sp. NBC_01255 (assembly GCF_036226445.1). Lineage (NCBI taxonomy): Bacteria > Bacillati > Actinomycetota > Actinomycetes > Kitasatosporales > Streptomycetaceae > Streptomyces > Streptomyces sp. NBC_01255. The sequence continues at coordinate 4,801,905 of NZ_CP108474.1, read as the reverse complement.
GCGAGCGCCCCGCCCCGGCCGAGATGACCGAGCCACAGCCCGAGCGGCAGCGCGATCGCCGCGGCGATGAGCAGGGCCGCCCCGCTCACGTACACGTGCTCCGCGAGCCGCTGCCCGATGCCCTCCTCGCCGGTCCAGTGCGCGCCGGTGGTGAGCCAGGCCCAGGCGTCCGTCACGATCCCCACCTCACGCACCCCCCGGCGCGGTCCGTATCCGGGCCCACGGCGTGAGGAGCCGCTGGAGGCCCAGGAGCAGCAGGTCGGCGGTGAGCGCGAGCAGCACGCACAGCACGGAGGCGGCGAGCACCTGCGCCTTGAAGAAGGTCGGCAGCGCGTCCTCGATGAGATTGCCGAGCCCGCCGCGGCCGACGACCGAGCCGACCGTGGTCAGCGCGATCGTGGAGACCGTCGCCATCCGTATCCCGGCCATCAGCACCGGCAGCGCCAGCGGGAGTTCGACCTGCCACAGCAGCCGCCACGAGCCGTACCCCATGCCCCGGGCGGCCTCGCGCGTCTCGGCCGGCACGGCGTCGAGCCCTGCCAGGGTGTTCCGCACGAGGATCGTCAGCGCGTACAGCACGAGACCGGTCACGACGAGCGCGGCCGAGAGCCCGAAGACGGGCAGGAGCAGCGAGAACATCGCGAGCGACGGCACCGTGTAGAGCAGGGTCGTCAGCCCGAGGACCGGCCCCGCGAACCGCGGCCTGGCCCGCACGAGCAGGGCCAGCGGCACCGCGACGAGGAGCGCGAGGAGCACGGACACGACCGTGATTCCCACATGCTGGAGGGTCGCCTCCGTCAGTTCCTCGCTGCGCGTGCGCAGATACTCCCCGCATATCCAGTCGTTGGTGACCAGACAGTTCGGCGTGCTCATCCGCCCCTCCCCCCGGGTCGTCCGCTCGCTCCGAACGTATGTCTGACGACCCTAACCCCCGCCACCGACAATCACCGGGATCCGCCACAATGCGGCAACACGCCCTTCACACACCCCCGGTGTCCAGGGGTAAGAATGGGGAACCATGATCCGGTTCGAGAACGTGACCAAGCGGTACGAGGACGGCACCACCGCCGTCGACGACCTCTCCTTCGAGGTCGCCGAGGGCGAACTCGTCACCCTGGTCGGGCCGTCCGGCTGCGGCAAGACGACCACGATGATGATGGTGAACCGGCTCGTCGAACCGACTTCCGGCCGCGTCCTCGTCGACGGCCGCGACATCGCCGGCGTCGACCCGGTCGCCCTGCGCCGCAAGATCGGCTACGTCATCCAGCAGGTCGGCCTCTTCCCCCACCGCACGGTCCTCGACAACACCGCGACCGTCCCCGCGCTCCTCGGCTGGAAGAAGGCCGCCGCCCGCGCCCGCGCCGCCGAACTCCTCGACCTCGTCGGCCTCGACCCGGCCGTCTACGGCTCCCGCTACCCCGCCCAGCTCTCCGGCGGACAGCGCCAGCGCGTCGGCGTCGCCCGCGCGCTCGCCGCCGACCCGCCCGTCCTCCTCATGGACGAGCCCTTCGGCGCGGTCGACCCCGTCGTCCGGGAGCGCCTCCAGAACGAGTTCCTCGCGCTCCAGGCTACCGTCCGCAAGACCGTCCTCCTCGTCACCCACGACATCGAGGAGGCCGTCCGCATGGGCGACCGCATGGCCGTCTACGGGCACGGCCGCATCGAGCAGTTCGACACCCCCGCCACCGTGCTCGGCGCCCCCGCCACCCCGTACGTCGCGGACTTCGTCGGCAGCGACCGCGGGCTCAAGCGCCTCGCCGTCACGCCCGTCACCGAGGCCGACCTCGACCCGCTCCCGAAGGGCCTCGGGACGCGCGAGGACGGCGCCCCCGCCCCCGTACCCCTCGGGACCTCCCTCAAGGACGCGCTCGCCGTACTCCTCCAGCACGACACCGGCCGGCTCACGGTGACCGGCGCCGACGGCCGCTCGGTCGGTGTCCTCACCCCGGAGGGGGTCCACCGCGCCCTGCGCAGGGCCACCGTCGACTGAGCGTCAGGCCGCGCTGAGCCGCCCGGCCATCCAGACGAGACCCGGCGGGATCTCCCGGTTCCACGTGTTGAAGTTGTGGCCGCCGCTCTCCAGCGTGATCGACGAGACCCGCGCCGGGCTCTTCACCTTCTTGATGAAGTCGAGCGTCCCCTTCAGGTTGCCCTCGCCCTGCTTCGACGTCGTCACCAGGAACGACGACTTCCCCTGCGGCAGGTGGTCCAGGCTCCACAGCAGGTCCCCCCGCTTGCGCAGCCGGTCGTCGCCGTGGAAGAGGTCACCCGTCGTCACGTCCTCCGCCGCCCGGTAGTACGCCGAGAAACCCGCCCCCGCCGCGTACCGGTCCGGGTGGTGCACCGCGATCTTCAGCGCGCAGTACCCACCCGTCGAGTTCCCCATGAAGCCCCAGTTCCGGGGCTTCGTCCCCACCCGGTACGTCTCCGAGACCGCCTTCGGCAGGTCCTCCGCGAAGAAGGTCTCCGTCTGCGGACCCCCCGGGATGTCCACGCACTCGGTGTCCCGCGGCGGCGCCACCGTCGGACGCAGCATCACCAGGATCATCGGCTGCATCTTCCCGGCCTTCGCCTGGGTGTACGCCGTCCGCGGGTACTTCAGCCCTTTGATCAGGTTCTCCGCCGTCCCCGGGTACCCCGTGAGCACCACAGAGGCCGGGAACGTCTTCTTCGCGTACCGCTCCTGGAAGTACTCCGGCGGCAGGTAGACGTAGGCCGGCGAGGTGATCCCCGACCGCTCGCCCGCGATGACCACCTTCTGTATCTGGCCGCCGACCTCCGGCCGGGACCCGCCCGGCACGGTCAGCCCCTCCTTCCCCACCACCCGCACGTCCTTCGAACCGGCCCCGTGGTCGACGACCACGCCCATGTCCTGCTCCTGCCCGAACAGGTCCGCCCAGGAGCCGTAGAAGAGGAAGGAACGGTTCGCCGCGAGACCCACCGCCGCGAACAACGCCACCTGGGTCACGAGCAGCAGCCCCACCCGCCCCACGACCGCACGCCACCCGCGCCGCGCGAGCCGCGGCCAGAGCCAGACCGTGGCGAGGAACAGCACCACGGCCAGCACCACGGCCAGCACGAGGACCTTGTTACTGATGAGCCCCATGAGACGACCGAGCCTTCTTTCCAAGAATTTCCTGTGAACCGATGAACCCGGCTCCACGCCACTCCGTCCTAGAGAGCGCACCAGCCGGTACGGCCCGCCGAACGCGCCGCAGGGCCCGGCCGGAGTCAGAGACCCCTCGCAGGACCACGGGAAGTACGGGAAGCCATGTCTGTCACGGTAGATGGGGACAAATCGCGATTGGTTCCGGTTCGAGTACGCCGGATTCTCCGCGGCCCCCGACCCGAGAAAGTCCCCGCCTTCGTCGGCACCGCCTGCACCATCGGCGGTCTCATCGACATCGCCGCCGGAGTCTTCCCCCGCTTCCGCGCGAGCCGCATGCACGCCGTCGCCGAAGTCCTCCCCGGCACCCTCGGCCACCTCTCCGCCGCCCTCTCCCTCAGCGCCGGCGTCCTCCTCCTGCTCCTCGCCCACGGCCTCAAGCGGCACAAGCGCCGCGCCTGGCGCGCCGCCGTCGTCCTCCTCCCCCTCGGCGCCGCGGCCCAGTTCGTCTGGCGCCACTCCGTCATCGGCGCCCTCTTCTCCCTCGCGCTCCTCGCCCTCCTGCTGCGCCACCGCAAAGAGTTCGCCGCCCTCCCCGACCCCCGCAGCCGCTGGCGGGCACTCGCCAACTTCGTCGTCATGGGCGCCGGATCCATCGCCCTCGGCCTCGTCATCGTCAGCGCCCACCCGCGCCGCGTCGTCGGCGACCCCAGCCTCACCGACCGCCTCGAACACGTCCTGTACGGACTCTTCGGCGTCGAAGGCCCCGTCGCCTACACCCGCGGCGTCGACTGGACCGTCGGCTACTCCCTCGGCGCCCTCGGCATGCTCACCGCCCTCACCACCATCTACCTCGCCTTCCGCCCCGAGCACCCCGCCGCCCGCCTCACCGACGACGACGAGACCCGGCTGCGCGCCCTCCTCGACCAGCACGGCGGCCGCGACTCCCTCGGCCACTTCGCCCTCCGCCACGACAAGGGCGTCGTCTTCTCCCCCAGCGGCAAGGCCGCCGTCTGCTACCGCGTCCTCTCCGGCGTGATGCTCGCCGGCGGCGACCCCATCGGCGACGTCGAAGCCTGGCCCGGCGCCATCGAACGCTTCATGGACGAGGCCAAGGCCCACTCCTGGACCCCCGCCGTCATGGGCTGCTCCGAGACCGGCGGCCAGGTCTGGACCCGCGAGACCGGCCTCGACGCCCTCGAACTCGGCGACGAGGCGATCGTCGACGTCGCCGACTTCTCCCTCTCCGGACGCGCCATGCGCAACGTCCGCCAGATGGTCAAGCGCATCGAACGCAACGGCTACACCACCCAGGTCCGCCGCGTCCGCGACCTCGACGACGCGGAACTGGAACGGGTCCGCCGCGCCGCCGCCGACTGGCGCGGCACCGACACCGAACGCGGCTTCTCCATGGCCCTCGGCCGCATCGGCGCCCCCGGCGACGGAGACGCCGTCATAGCGACCGCCCACAAAGACGATCCCGACGACCCGGACCGCCCCGCCTCCCCCTACGGAGACCTGAAGGCGATCATCCACTTCGTGCCCTGGGGCCCCGACGGCATGTCGCTCGAACTCATGCGCCGCGACCGCTCCGCCGACCCCGGTATGAACGAACTCCTCATCGTCGCCGCCCTCCAGGCCTCCCCCGCCCTCGGCATCGACCGCGTCTCCCTCAACTTCGCCATGTTCCGCTCCGCCCTCGCACGCGGCGAGAAGATCGGCGCGGGACCCGTCCTCCGCGTCTGGCGCGGACTCCTCGTCTTCCTCTCCCGCTGGTTCCAGATCGAGTCGCTCTACAAGTTCAACGCCAAGTTCCGGCCCCGCTGGGAACCCCGCTTCGTCGTCTACCGCAACAGCCGCGACCTGCCCCGCATCGGCCTCGCCGCCATGCGCGCCGAAGGATTCGTCACCCTCTCCCTCCCCCGCCTCTTCCCCCGCCGACGCCCCACCCGGACCCCACGCCCCTGCGCCCACATCGTCACCACCCCCACCCCGGTCCGGGCCGAGCGCGAGGTCCACGCCGCCTGACCCCCCTCCTACCGGCCCTGGGCCCTAGGCTGGACACATGAGTACGACGATCGACCGGGGCACAGCCCAGGGCCTGCCGGAGTGGGACCGCTGCGCGGTCATGGGCGTGGTCAACGTGACCCCCGACTCCTTCTCCGACGGCGGCCGCTGGTTCGACACCACGGCCGCCGTCAAACACGGCCTCGACCTCGTCGCCCAGGGCGCCGACCTCGTCGACGTCGGCGGCGAGTCCACCCGCCCCGGCGCCAGCCGCGTCGACGAGGAGGAAGAGCTCCGCCGCGTCGTCCCCGTCGTCCGCGGCCTCGCCGCCGAAGGCGTCACCGTCTCCGTCGACACCATGCGCGCCGCCGTCGCCGCCCGCGCCGTCGAAGCCGGAGCCGTCCTCGTCAACGACGTCAGCGGCGGACTCGCCGACCCCGGCATGGTCCCCGCCGTCGCCGCCGCCGAAGTCCCCTTCGTCGTCATGCACTGGCGCGGCTTCAGCCAGGAAATGAACAGCCTCGCCGTGTACGACGACGTCGTCGCCGAGGTCGTCGCCGAACTCCGCACCCGCCTGGAGGCCGTCGTCGACGGCGGCATCGCCCCCGAGCGCATCGTCGTCGACCCCGGCCTCGGCTTCGCCAAGCTCGCCCCCCACGACCTGGCCCTCGTCGCCCACCTCCCCGAGCTCCGCGCCCTCGGCCGGCCCCTCCTCGTCGCCGCCTCCCGCAAGCGCTTCCTCGGCCACGTCCTCACCCGCGACGGCGCCGCCACCCCACCCCCCGCCCGCGAGCGCGACGCCGCCACCGCCGCCGTCTCCGCCATCGCCGCCCACGAAGGCGCCTGGGCCGTCCGCGTCCACGAGGTCAGGGCCACCGCCGACGCCGTACGCGTCGCCCGGGCCGTCGAGGGAGCCGCGTGAGCCGCACCACGGACCGAGCGGCCGTCGAAGCCGCCAACACCGCCTTCTACGAGGCGATGGAGACCGGCGACTTCGAAGCCGTCTCCGCCCTCTGGCTCGACGACGGCGCCACCCCCATCACCTGCGTCCACCCCGGCTGGCCCGTCCTCACCGGCCGCGGCGAAGTGCTCCGCTCGTACGCCCTGATCATGGCCAACACCGAGTACATCCAGTTCTTCCTCACCGACCTCAGGATCTCCCTGGCCGGCGGAACCGCCGTCGTCACCTGCACCGAGAACATCCTCAGCGGCGGACCCGCCGAGGACGGCGCCGAACTCGGCCCCCTCGTCGGTCAGCTCGTCGTCGCCACCAACGTGTTCCGCGACACACCGGACGGCTGGCGGATCTGGTCCCACCACGCCTCCCCCGTCCTCACGGACACCGACGAGACGGGCACCGAGGGCCCCGGCATCGACGGCACGGAACCCGCCACCTGACCCACCCATGGCCCCCCGAGGGCAAGCGCTGTCGGTCCCCGCAGGTAGATTCGAAGTGGACACCCGGCCGTCCGCACCCGGCTGCGTGGCCACCCGAACTACGACAGCAGGAGTGATTCGCGTGGATCGTGTCGCGCTGCGCGGCCTCAAGGCCCGAGGCCACCACGGCGTCTTCCCCAAGGAGCGCGAGGAGGGCCAGACCTTCATCGTGGACCTGGTCCTCGGCCTGGACACCCGCCCCGCGGCGGCCGACGACGACCTGGCGAAGACCGTGCACTACGGCATCGTCGCCGAGGAAGTCGTCGACGTCGTCCAGGGCGAGCCCGTCGACCTCATCGAGACCCTGGCCGAGCGCATCGCCCAGCAGTGCCTCAGCCACGCCGGGGTACAGGAAGTGGAAGTCGTCGTCCACAAGCCGGACGCACCCATCACCGTGCCCTTCGACGACGTGACCATCACGATCACCCGGAGCCGACGATGAAGCCGACGCAGAGCGACCCCACCGTCCAGCCCGTACCCGCCTCCGTCGTCGCCACCGTGGACGCGGCGGACACGACACTGTCCAACCCCCGCTGGGCCGTCCTCGCCCTCGGCGCCAACCTCGGCAACCGCCTGGAGACCCTCCAGGGGGCCGTCGACGCCCTCGCGGACACCCCCGGCCTCCGGGTCAAGGCCGTCTCCCCCGTGTACGAGACGGAGCCCTGGGGCGTCGAGCCCGGCAGCCAGCCCTCGTACCTCAACGCCGTCACGCTCGTGAAGACGACCCTGCCGCCCTCCTCGCTCCTGGAGCGGGCCCACGCCGTCGAGGAGGCCTTCCACCGCGTCCGCGAGGAGCGCTGGGGCGCCCGCACCATCGACGTCGACATCATCGCGTACGCGGACGTCGTCTCCGACGACCCCGTCCTCACCCTGCCGCACCCCCGCGCCCACGAGCGCGCCTTCGTCCTCGCCCCCTGGCACGACGTGGACCCCGAAGCCCAGCTCCCCGGCCGCGGCCCGGTCGCCGCGCTCCTCGCCGCGATCGGCAGCGCGGGCGTCACTCCCCGTGTCGACCTGGAACTCCGTCTGCCCGAGTAGTCGTTACGCTTCGTGGCAGACCGCCCACGACCACGACCGACGATCACGTGAAGGACACCCGGTGAAACAACTGCGGCTGAAGGTGCTCACCGGACTGTTCCTCGTGGCGGGCATCCTCTCCTGGGGCGGCGCCCGTCTGTGGGACTCCGTCGGCAACCTCCCCAGCGTGCCGATCGCCGCACCGATCGTCCTCGCCGTGATCGCGGTCGTCCTCACCGCGACCGCCCTCTCGATCCGCACCCGCCTCAAGGCCCAGCGCGAGCGCCGCCCCGGCGCCAAGGGCGTCGAGCCCCTGATGGCGGCCCGCGCGGTGGTCTTCGGCCAGGCGAGCGCCCTGGTGGCCGCCCTCGTCGCCGGCATGTACGGCGGCACGGGCGTCTACCTCCTCGGCTCCCTGGACGTCCCGGCCCGCCGCGACCAGGCCCTCTACGCGGCCCTCGCGGTGGCCGCGGGCATCGGCGTCATCGCCGCGGCCCTCTTCCTGGAACGCGTCTGCAAACTCCCGGAGGACGACGGCGAAGGCCCGGGCAAGGCCCGGGCCTGAGGGTCCGACTCAGCGACAGAGCTCGTCGAGGTCCTCGGAGAAGGTCGCGAACTCCGCCTGGGCCTCGGCGACGATCTCCCGGGCCGCCCGCCGCGGGGTGGTCGCGTGCCGCTCGGCAAGCTCGGCCAGAGCCGAGTCCGGGCGCGCCGCCCGCTCCGCGTACAGAGCGGCCTCCATCGGCCCGAAGCCGTCGGCCAGCACCCACAGGAAGTCGGACAGATTCCCGGCGACCACACCGCGCTCGCCCTCCGACCCCATGAACACCACGGGCTGCTCGTCGAGGGGCCGCCCCGGCCTCACACACCAGATCGCGGCGAGACCACCGGTCCCGTCCTGCCCGAAGACGCGATAGGCGCCCCCGTCGAGCGCGTGGTTTCCCGTCCAGTGCCGAAGCCAGTCCGTGGTCTCCTCGGCGGAGTCGAAGACGTCGTACGGCTCGAAGTCGACCCCCTCGCCCTCATCGCCGTAGAAGAACTCGACTCGGGCGACATCCGCCAGGGCGGGGGGAAAGCAGCGGTCGTCGCAGATCGTCTCCATCATCCGCGCAGGCTAGCCGCCCACACCGACAGCCCGTACCCCATACCGATCCCCCTCGATCAGCCATCAACGTCACTGATCCGGACGGTATGGGGCACTCTCGGCAGACCGCTACGAGCGGGCCAGTATCAGGGACATGGCCTCAGCGCGTGTAGTAGCGTCACGAAGTTGACCGCGAACCGCCGAGGTCGTCGTCTTGGCGCCCGGCTTGCGCACGCCCCGCAGGGTCATGCACATGTGCTCGGCCTCGATGACGACGATCGCACCGCGCGCCTCAAGGATCTTCATGAGCGAGTCGGCGATCTGCGTCGTCAGACGCTCCTGCACCTGCGGACGGCGAGAGAAGACGTCGACAAGGCGCGCCAGCTTGGACAGGCCGGTGATCTTGCCCGATTCAGCCGGAATGTAGCCAATGTGAGCTACACCATGGAATGGGAGCAAATGATGCTCACAGGTCGCCATCAGCTCGATGTCCTTCACCAGGACCATCTCGTCGTGTCCGAGGTCGAACGTCGTCGTGAGAACCTCCTCGGGCGTCTGCCACAGCCCCGCGAACAGCTCCCTGTACGCCCGCGCCACGCGCGCCGGCGTCTCCTTGAGGCCCTCGCGGTCCGGGTCCTCGCCGACCGCGATGAGGAGCTCTCGTACGGCGTTCTCGGCGCGCTTCTCGTCGAACTCGCCGATCCTGCCCTCGCCGTCCAGCGTCACCGGGTCGGTCATCTCTGTGCCTCGTTCCGTCTGACTGGTGTGCGCGAAAAGCCGCGCCCCCACAGGCTAAAACCTGTGGGGGCGCGGCATCCATTCCGGGTTGCCGGGACCGTCAGTCCTCGGGGGTGTCCACCGGGGCGATCTCGATGCCCTTCGTGGTGTCGACCGCCGGGGTCGCCGTGCCGTTCGCGCTGTTCGTCAGTGCGAGCTCCTTGGGGGAGAGCACCGGCGGACGCGTGGAGGGCGTGCGGCGGGAGGAGCCGGTCCAGGCCGGGCGGGCCGGGCGCTTGACGATGGGGGCGAAGATCTCGGCGATCTCCTCCTTGCCCAGCGTCTCCTTCTCGAGGAGCGCGAGGACCAGGTTGTCGAGAAGGTCACGGTTCTCGACGAGGATCTCCCAGGCCTCGTTGTGCGCGGTCTCGATGAGCTTCTTGACCTCTTCGTCGACCAGCGCCGCGACCTCTTCCGAGTAGTCCCGCGGGTGCGACATCTCGCGCCCCAGGAACGGCTCGGTGTTGTCGCCGCCGAACTTGATCGCGCCGAGACGCTCGGTCATGCCGTACTGCGTGACCATGGCTCGCGCCGTGGCCGTGGCCTTCTCGATGTCGTTCGCCGCGCCCGTGGTCGGGTCGTGGAAGACGAGCTCCTCGGCCGCGCGCCCGCCCAGCATGTAGGCCAGCTGGTCGAGCATCTCGTTGCGCGTGGTCGAGTACTTGTCCTCTTCCGGGAGCACCATCGTGTAGCCCAGGGCGCGGCCGCGGGACAGGATGGTGATCTTGTGGACGGGGTCGGAGTTCGGCGAGGCCGCCGCGACCAGGGCGTGACCGCCCTCGTGGTACGCGGTGATCTTCTTCTCCTTGTCCGACATGATCCGGGTCCGCTTCTGCGGGCCCGCGACCACGCGGTCGATCGCCTCGTCCAGTGCCGCGTTGTCGATCAGCTTCTGGTCGCCACGGGCGGTGAGGAGCGCCGCCTCGTTGAGGACGTTGGAGAGGTCCGCACCGGTGAAGCCGGGGGTGCGTCGGGCGACGGCGCCGAGGTCGACGTCCGGCGCGACCGGCTTGCCCTTCTGGTGGACCTTGAGGATCTCCAGACGGCCCAGCATGTCCGGTCGGTCGACGGCGATCTGCCGGTCGAAGCGGCCGGGGCGCAGGAGGGCGGGGTCGAGGATGTCGGGACGGTTCGTGGCGGCGATCAGGATGACGCCGCCCTTGACGTCGAAGCCGTCCATCTCGACGAGCAGCTGGTTGAGGGTCTGCTCGCGCTCGTCGTGACCGCCGCCGAGGCCGGCGCCGCGGTGGCGTCCGACGGCGTCGATCTCGTCGACGAAGACGATGGCGGGCGCGTTGGCCTTGGCCTGCTCGAAGAGGTCGCGGACGCGGGAGGCGCCGACGCCGACGAACATCTCGACGAAGTCGGAGCCGGAGATCGAGTAGAACGGCACCCCGGCCTCGCCGGCGACGGCGCGCGCGAGGAGCGTCTTGCCGGTTCCGGGCGGGCCGTAGAGCAGGACGCCCTTCGGGATCTTGGCGCCGACGGCCTGGAACTTCGCGGGTTCCTGGAGGAATTCCTTGATCTCGTGGAGTTCCTCGACGGCCTCGTCCGAGCCGGCGACGTCGGCGAAGGTGGTCTTGGGCGTGTCCTTGGTGATGAGCTTGGCCTTGGACTTGCCGAACTGCATGACGCGGGAGCCGCCGCCCTGCATCTGGTTCATCAGGAAGAGGAAGACGACCACGATGAGGACGAAGGGGAGGAGGGAGAGCAGGATCGAGACGAAGGGCGACTGCTTCGTCGGGGAGACGGTGTAGCCCTTCTCGATCTGCCCGGCCTCGAACTTCTCCTGCAGCTTGTCGGCGACGTCGACGCCCTGGGAGCCGATGTAGCTGGCCTGGACCTTGCTGCTGTTGTCGATCTTCTGACCGTCGACGAGTTCGATCTTGATGATCTGATCGTCACCGGTGGTGACCTTTGCCTGCTTGACCTGGTTCTTGTCGATCGCCTGGACGACCTTGCCGGTGTCCACCGTCTTGTAGCCCTCGGACGAGCCGACGACCTGCATCAGCACGACCACGGCGAGGACGGCCAGCACGATCCACATGACCGGCCCACGGAAGTATCGCTTCACGTCCATCCATACGGAGCGAGAACGCCCCGTCCCTCCTGCCCGTAGGAAAATGCTGCTGTGAGAGCTGCATGAGTGCTGCTATGTGAAAAAGCTGTTCTTCGGACGGTACCTCAGCATCGTCGCCCGCGACCGCCTTCCCGTGGTTCAACGGAGGGAAGGCGGTGCGGGTTCCCCGTACAGCCGGGTGATCGGCTGGTGATCAGCCGCCGTAGACGTGCGGGGCGAGCGTGCCGACGAACGGAAGGTTCCGGTACTTCTCCGCGTAGTCGAGGCCGTAGCCGACGACGAACTCGTTGGGAATGTCGAAGCCGATCCACTTGACGTCGATCGCGACCTTGGCCGCCTCGGGCTTCCGCAGGAGGGTGCAGACCTCCAGGGAGGCGGGCTCGCGGGAGCCGAGGTTCGACAGCAGCCAGGACAGGGTCAGGCCGGAGTCGATGATGTCCTCGACGATCAGGACGTGCTTGCCCTTGATGTCGGTGTCGAGGTCCTTGAGGATCCTGACGACGCCGGAGGACTGGGTGCCGGCGCCGTAGGAGGAGACGGCCATCCAGTCCATGGTGACGGGGGTGGACAGGGCGCGAGCCAGGTCCGCCATCACCATCACCGCGCCCTTGAGGACGCCGACGATGAGCAGGTCCTTGCCCGCGTATTCCGCGTCGATCTTCGCGGCCAGCTCTGCCAGCTTGGCGTCGATCTCTTCCTTGGTGATGAGCACCGACTGGAGGTCGGTGCCCATGTCCTTCTCGTTCACCCGGGTCACTTTCGTTGCAGCGTGCGTCAGCCTTGCCGGATGACCAGTCTGCCACCCTGGCGGCGGGCTTCGACGCGTCCGGGCAGGTTGATGGCCCCTTGGCCGCGCCAGCCGGTGATGAGCCGGTCGACTTCCTCGATGTGGCGGGCGAAGAGGGAGCCGGCGGGGGCGCCCTCGGCGATGACGGCGCGGCGCAGGACGCGGCGGCGTACGGCGGAGGGCAGGCCGAAGAGCTTGGCGCACTCCAGGGTGCCCGCCTCGTCGCGTACGGAGGTCTCGGCGTCGGCGGCCCAGGTGTCGAGGGCGTCGGCGTCGTCCCGGGAGAGCTGGGCCGTACGGGCGAGGGCTTCGACGACGCCCTTGCCGAGGGCCTTCTCCAGGGCGGGGAGGCCCTCGTGGCGGATTCGGGAGCGGGTGTACGCGGGGTCGCTGTTGTGGGGGTCGTCCCAGACGGCGAGTTCCTGCGCGATGCAGGCCTTGCGGATCGTGTGGCGGTCGAGCTGGAGGAAGGGGCGGCGGTAGCGGCCGGCGGCGCCGGAGACGGCGGCCATGCCGGAGAGGGAGCGGATGCCGGAGCCGCGGGCGAGGCCGAGGAGGACGGTTTCCGCCTGGTCGTCGCGGGTGTGGCCGAGGAGGATCGCGGCGGCTCCGTGGCGCTCGGCGGCGGCGTCGAGGGCGGTGTAGCGCGCGTCGCGCGCGGCGGCCTCGGGTCCGCCTTCGCGGCCGACGGTGACGGTGACGGCCTCGACGGGGGTGAGGCCGAGGGCGGTCATGCGTCCGGCGACCTCGGTGGCCCGGGTGTCGGAGCCGTCCTGGAGGCCGTGGTCGACGGTGATGCCGCCGCCGCGTACGGGAAGTTTGCGGGTCTCGAAGGCGAGTGCGGAGGCGAGCGCCATCGAGTCGGCGCCGCCGGAGCAGGCGACGAGCACGAGGGGTTCGCGTCCGTCGTGCGCGGTGGTGAGGTCGGTCTGGTGCTCGGTGAGAACGTCGTGGAGTACGCGGCGGACCGCCAGGCGTATCGCCGCGACCGCAGGATGGGGACCCATGTCCGGTGCCCTTCGTGATGGGGTGGGGTGCCTCGGTCGGAGTCTTAACGGTCGGAAAGGGGGTTTCGGTCACTCAGAGTGCGTCGATGGTGACAGAAACCCGGCCGTTACCCGAGCATTGCACGCCTCACCCCATGGTCAGGGTCCCTCGGATGGGTGATTGGCGGGTTGTTCTCCCGTGTCCCTACGCCGTCCGGCGCACCTGTCTCACGAGTCTGCCTTACGGTGCACCCTCGCGATCCAGTCGGCGGGGGCGGCGATCTCGGACTTGGTGGGGAGCGTGTTGGGGGAGGTCCACACGCGGTTGAAGCCGTCCATGCCGACCTGGTCGACGACGGCGCGGACGAAGCGCTCGCCGTCGCGGTACTGGCGGAGTTTGGCGTCGAGGCCGAGGAGCTTGCGCAGGGCGAGGTCGAGGCGGGAGGCGCCGCGGGCGCGGCGCTGCTGGAACTTCTCGCGGATCTCGGCGACGGAGGGGACGACTTCGGGGCCGACGCCGTCCATGACGTAGTCGGCGTGGCCTTCGAGGAGGGACATGACGGCGGTGAGGCGGCCGAGGATCTCGCGCTGCTCGGGGGTCTGGACGATTTCGACGAGGGAGGGGGCGGGTTCGCCCTGCTCGCCCTCGGGGCGGCCGCCGACGAGGGCCTGGGCGGCTTCGCGGAGGCGTTCGACGACGGTGCCGGGGTCGACCTCGGTGGCGGCGAGGAAGGACTGGATCTCGCCCTGGAGGTGGTCGCGGAGCCAGGGGACGGCGGTGAACTGGGTGCGGTGGGTCTCCTCGTGGAGGCAGACCCAGAGCCGGAAGTCGTGGGGCGAGACGTCGAGTTCGCGTTCGACGTGGACGATGTTGGGGGCGACGAGGAGGAGGCGTCCGCCGCCGTTTGCGCCTGCGGGGAGGTCGCGGGTGGCAGGGGCGAAGGTCTCGTACTGGCCGAGGATGCGGGAGGCGAGGAAGGACAGGAGCATGCCGAGTTCGACGCCGGTGACCTTGCCGCCGACGGCGCCGAGGACGGCGTTCCCGGGGGTGGTCGAGCGGCGTTCCTGCATCTTGCCGAGGAGTGGGGTGAGGAGTTCGCGGAAGCCGGCGACGTTGGCCTTGATCCAGCCGGCGCGGTCGACGACGAGGACGGGGGTGTCGTGGACGTCGGCGCCCTCGGGGAGCATCCGGGTGTAGGCGCGGACGTGTTGCTCGGAGACTTTGGCGTGCTTGCGGAGTTCGGCGACGACCTCGCGGGCCTCGTCGCGGCTGACTTCGGGTCCGGGCCGCACGAGGCGGGTCGCGGTCGCGACCGCGAGGTTCCAGTCGACCATCCCGGATGTGCCTGCGCCACCGATGCTCGTCATGCGTCAACCGTACGGTCTCGGCGCCCGATCGGTGCGGGTTCGGTTCGGGTTTCGGTGCGGGTCGGGTGGTGGTCAGTTCTGGCCGGCGAGGGCTGCGGAGAGCCGGTCGAGGGCGGGCTGGGCCTCGTACGGGGAGAGGGTGCTGCCGGCGAGGAACGCGAAGGCGAGGAGTCGTCCGTCGGCGGTGACGACGGTGCCGGCGAGGGTGTTGACGCCCGTGAGGGTGCCGGTCTTGGCGCGGACGAGTCCGGCGCCTGCGGTGGCGGGGGCGATGTCGAAGCGGCCGGCGAGGGTGCCGGTGAAGCCGCCGATGGGCAGGCCGGTGAGGACCGGGCGGAGGGCGGGGTGCGCGGGGTCGGCCGCGCGGGTGAGGAGGGCGGTGAGCAGGGCGGCGGAGACGCGGTCGCGGCGGTCGAGTCCGCTGCCGTCGGCGAAGCGGGCGCCGGCGAGGGGGAGGCCGAGCTCGGCGAGTTCGTCCCGTACGGCCTTCCCGGCGCCCTCGAAGCTCGCGGGCTGCTTGTGGGCGATCGCGGTCTGCCGGGCGAGGGCCTCGGCGAGGTCGTTGTCGCTGTGGGTGAGGGTGCGTTCGGCGAGGTCGGCGAGGGGGGCGGAGTGGGTGACGGCGAGGGGGGCGGTGACCTTCGGGGCGGCGGGGGTGGTCTTCGGGGTGGGCGTGGTCTTCGGGGTGGGCGTCGTCTTCGGGGCGCGGTCGGTGTCCGGTGCGGGTGTGGGTGCTCCGGTGACCTTGACGCCGGCGTCGGTGAGGAGGGCGGCGAAGGCGGTGGCGGTGTCGCCGGCCGGGTCGGCGGTGCGGGGCGCGGGGCCGCTGCTGCTCTTGTCGAGGCGTCCCTCGCGGGTCATGAGGGCCGTGACGGGGGCGAGGTTCTCGTTGGGGCCGATGGGGTGGAGCTCGGGGCCCTGGTAGAGGCTCGTGTCGTAGGTGAGCCGTACGGGGGCGGTGTGGCCGCGGGCCGTGAGGGCGCGGGCGGTGTCGGCGGCGAGGCGCTTCAGGCGGGCCGGGTCGAGGGTGGGGTCGCCGCCGCCCGTGAGGGTGACGGTGCGGCCGTCGGCGGAGGCGGTGACGGTGGTGGGGATGCGGTGGTCGGGGCCGAGGGCGGAGAGCGCGGCGGCGACGGTGGCGATCTTGACGGTGGAGGCGGGGGTCATGGGGGTGCCGGCGCCTTCGCCGTACAGCTGGGTGCCGGTGGCGGTGTCGACGACGGAGGCCGTGCGGAGGGGGCCGAGGCCGGGGTCGGCGAGGAGCGGTACGAGGGTGGCGGCGAGGTCCGCGGGGCGCCCGGCGGCGGCCGGGGCGTGGAGTGCGGGGAGGACGCCGGGGGCGCTGGGCGCGGGCGCGGGGCGGTGGGGTGCGGGGCGGTGGGGTGCGGCGGGGGCCGGGGGCGGGGCGTGACGTGCGCCACCCGTCGAGGGGGCGGCGGCGCGGGCCCGCTCGGCCGTACGCTGACCCGAGTCCCATGGGCCTGCCGCGGTCACCGCCACGGCGGCCAGTGCCAGACCGAGGGCGGCGGAGCCCGCCGTGAGCTGCCACTTCCTCGGCTCCGGCATGAGATGACCAGCCCCTTTCGCGATCACGGTCGTCCGTGAGGGACACTTAATCACCGCGCGTCGTCGCGAGCATTCACTTGTGTTGATTCAGGAGGAGCCACCCGTGGAGTTCGACGTTCTCATCGAGATCCCCAAGGGATCGCGGAACAAGTACGAGGTCGACCACGAG
Organism: Streptomyces sp. NBC_01255; assembly: GCF_036226445.1. Taxonomy (NCBI): domain Bacteria; kingdom Bacillati; phylum Actinomycetota; class Actinomycetes; order Kitasatosporales; family Streptomycetaceae; genus Streptomyces; species Streptomyces sp. NBC_01255. The sequence goes on along the minus strand of NZ_CP108474.1, from coordinate 4,785,521 downwards.
ACGGGTCGCATCCGCCTGGACCGTCGTCTCTTCACGTCGACGGCCTACCCGACCGACTACGGCTACGTCGAGAACACCCTCGGCGAGGACGGCGACCCGCTGGACGCGCTCGTCATCCTCGACGAGCCCACCTTCCCGGGCTGCCTGATCAAGTGCCGCGCCATCGGCATGTTCCGCATGACGGACGAGGCGGGCGGCGACGACAAGCTGCTGTGCGTCCCGGCCACCGACCCGCGGATGGAGCACCTGCGGGACATCCACCACGTGTCGGAGTTCGACCGTCTGGAGATCCAGCACTTCTTCGAGGTCTACAAGGACCTGGAGCCGGGCAAGTCGGTCGAGGGTGCGGACTGGGTCGGTCGCGCCGAGGCCGAGGAAGAGATCGAGAAGTCCTACGCGCGTGCCAAGGAGCAGGGCGGCCACTGAGCCCACGGCTCGGCGGGACTGATCTTCTGATCGTGTGACGGGCGGTGCACCTCTTCGGGGGTGCGCCGCCTTTCGTGCATCCGTCGCACCCTTCGTACATCCGCCGCACTCTTTCGTACATCCGTCGCACACCGATCGCATCTGTCGCACACTCATACTGGAAGCCACGGTTCCCGAGGCAGTGAGGCGGACAGAGTGGTGGCGGAGCCGGACGGCTCGAAGGGTGCCCCGGACGATGCTCCGGAGGACCGGAAGCCGCAGTCGGACGAGGCGCGGAGCGCGTTCGTCCCACCGGCCGGGGTGGAGCAGCCCGCGCCGCCGGAGGAGGAGCATCCGACCTCCGAGTTCGCGCTGCCGCCGGGTCTTACGGCGGAGCCGCCGGCCGAGCAGGAGGGTTCGGCGTTCGCGACGCCGGCCACGTACACGGCGAAGGACTCGCCGCCCGCGTTCACCCCGGCGTACGGGGTGCCCCTGGTGCGGCTGCCGCACAACGCTCCGTGGCAGGACCAGATGCGGACCATGCTCCGGCTGCCGGTGGGTGAGCGGCCGGTGCCGGAGGCGCCGCGCAAGGAGGACGAGGCGGGGCCTTCGGTGCCGCGTGTCCTCGACCTGACCCTGCGCATCGGCGAGCTGCTGCTCGCGGGCGGGGAGGGCGCGGAGGACGTCGAGGCGGCGATGTTCGTGATCTGCCGCTCGTACGGTCTGGACCGGGTCGAGCCGACGGTGACCTTCACCCTGCTGTCCGTCACGTACCAGCCGTCGCTCGTGGACGACCCGGTCACGGCGAACCGGACGGTACGGCGGCGGGGCACGGACTACACGCGGCTCGCGGCGGTGTACACGCTGCTCGCCGACATCAACGCGCAGGCGCACGAGGTGACGCCCGAGGAGGCGTACCGGAGGCTCGCGGAGATACGGCGGAACCGGCATCCGTATCCGGGGTGGGTCCTCACGGCGGCGGCGGGGGTGCTGGCGGGTGCGGCCTCGGTGCTGCTCGGCGGCGGCCTGACGGTCTTCTTCGTGGCGGCGCTGGGCGCGGTGCTCGGCGACCGGCTGGCGTGGCTGTGCGCGGGGCGCGGGCTGCCGGAGTTCTACCAGTTCCTGGTGGCGGCGATGCCGCCGGCGGCGATGGGCGTGCTCCTGACGATGCTCCACGCGGAGCTGCGGCCTTCGGCGGTGATCACCGGTGGTCTGTTCGCGCTGATTCCGGGGCGGGCGCTGGTGGCGGCCGTGCAGGACGGTCTGACCGGTTTCTACATCACGGCGTCGGCGCGGCTGCTGGAGGTCGCGTACTTCTTCGTCGCGATCGTGGTGGGCGTGCTGTCCGTGCTGTACGTCGCGGTGCAGTTCGACGCGCAGCTGAACCCGGAGGGCGCGCTGCGGGCGGTGGAGCGGCCGGTGACGCAGATCCTGGCGTCGATGGTGCTGTGCGCGACCTTCGCGATCCTGTTGCAGCAGTCGCGGGCGACGGTGCTCTTCGCGACGCTGAACGGCGGGGTGGCGTGGGTGATCTACGCGTCGATCGCGGTGACGGCGGAGGGTTCGACGGTGATGGCGACGGCCGTGGCGGCGGGCCTGGTGGGGCTCTTCGGGCAGCTGATCGCGCGGTATCACCACACGTCGTCGCTGCCGTACGTGACGGCGGCGATCGGCCCGCTGCTGCCTGGTTCGGCGACGTACTTCGGGGTGCTCGCGATCGCCCAGAACAATCTGGACCAGGGCTTCGCCTCGTTGGCGAAGGCGGCGGCCCTGGCCCTGGCGATCGCGATCGGCGTGAACCTGGGAGGCGAGCTGGCGCGCCTCTTCATGCAGGCCCCCGGTGCGGCGTCGGCCCGTCGGGCCGCGAAGCGCACCAGGGGCTTCTAGCGTCTTCTCCGGGCTCGTTCTCCGGGCTCGTCCTAGCGCTTGGCGTGGCGGCCGCGGGGGGAGGCCGGGGGGTTGGGGGTGCCGGGGGCGTCGTGCCCGCCGTGGCCCCCGTGGCCGGTCTGGTCGCCGTGGTCGCCGTCGGCCTTGGCCTTCTTGGACTGGGAGCGGGCCCGGAGGTACTCGATCACGATCGGGACCACGGAGAGGAGGACGATCCCGACGAGGATCGCCTCGATGTGCTGGTGCACGAATTCGACCTTGCCGAGGGAGGCGCCGAGCAGGGTCACGCCCGCGCCCCACAGCACACCGCCGATGATGTTGAACGTGATGAACTGGCGGTAGTTCATCTTGCTGACGCCGGCGATGATCGGCGTGAAGGTCCGCACGATGGGGACGAAGCGGGCCAGGATCAGCGACTTCGGGCCGTGCTTCTCGAAGAACTCGTGCGCCTTCTCGACGTTCTCCTGCTTGAAGAGCTTGGAGTTGGGGCGTGTGAAGAGCGCCGGGCCGACCTTCCGGCCGAAGAGGTAGCCGACCTGGTCGCCGATGACCGCCGCGGCCACGATCAGCGTGCACATCAGCCACAGCGGCATGTCCAGCTTGCCGGTCGTGATCAGCAGGCCGGTGGTGAAAAGCAGCGAGTCGCCGGGCAGGAAGAACCCGATCAGGAGGCCGGACTCGGCGAAGACGATGGCCAGGACACCGATCGGACCAAAGGTGTCGATCAGAAAGTCGGGGTCCAGCCAGCTCGGTCCGAGGGCAAGCGTGTTCACGGGTTCCGGGCTCCTGCGGTCAGTGGGGGCATGGGGGACGGCTCGCCCCAAGCTATCAACGTGGACGGGACCCGACCGGTTCCACCCGGATCCCACGGGATGCGGAGCGGGCTCCCGGCCCGGAGGGTGGGAGGCCAGGAGGTGTATGCCGATGGGCATCGAGGAGTACGGAGGCGGCCAGGGTCCGCACCCTGACGTGCTGGTCGTGACGACGAACGACGTGCCGGGCTATGAGGTCCGGCAGGTCATCGGTGAGGTCTTCGGGCTCACCGTGCGCTCGCGCCACCTGGGCAGCCAGATCGGCGCGGGGCTGAAGTCGATGATCGGCGGCGAGCTGAAGGGTCTGACGAAGACGCTGGTCCAGACCCGCAACCAGGCGATGGAACGGCTGGTGGAACAGGCCCAGGCGCGCGGTGCGAACGCCGTGCTGATGTTCCGCTTCGACGTGACGGAGGCGGCGGACGTGGGCACGGAGGTCTGCGCCTACGGCACGGCCGTCGTGATCGCGCCCCGCGCCTGAGCCGACGGACCCGGTGGCCGGCCCGGCCGCGGACCCGACCCGCGGATCCCCGCCCGCGGGCTCGGGCGCCGCGCCGTCGTGGCGGCTGCGGCCTGACGTGACGCGGCGTGAGATGCAGGGCCGTACGGGCCCGTTCCGGCCACACCTCGGGATGTTATGCGGCTTTTGCGCACTTATGGTGGGGCGGTGGCCACTGATCATGTTCCGCCCGCGCCGTCACCCTCCCCCGCGGAGTCCCCCCACCCGGTCCAGCTACGGCAGATCCCGCCCGCGCTCGCGATCGGCGTCGCGGCGAGCCTGGTGCTCCTGGGGGTCAGCGCCCTCGCGGAGGAGTTCCAGGGAGTGCTCTGGAACGACCTGCCGGACGCCCTCGGCATCGGCGGCTACTCCTCCCTCTGGATCATCATCATGCTCACCGCGACCGGTATCGCCGTGGGCCTCGTCGTGTGGAAGGTGCCGGGACACGCCGGCCCCGACCCGGCCTCCGGAGGTCTCGGCGGGGCGCCACTCGCCCCCGGTGTGGTGCCGGGCCTGCTGGTCGCGGCCACCTTCGCCCTGGCCGGCGGGGTCAGCCTCGGCCCCGAGTATCCGATCATCACGGCCAACATCGCCCTCACCTACTGGGTCGGCCGCAAGGCCCAGCCCACGGTGCCCGCCGCCGCCTGGGTCGCCCTCGCCTCGGCCGCCACCATCGGCGCCCTCTTCGGTACGCCGGTGGCCGCCGCCCTCGTCATCTCCGAGGCCCTGGTGGGGCAGCCGGGCCGCGGCTCCCTCTGGGACCGGCTCTTCCTGCCGCTCGTCGCCGCCGGCGCCGGATCGATGACCACGGAGCTGCTCGCCGAGCCGACCTTCGACATGGGGCTGCCGCCGCTGACCGACCCCGGCTGGGGCGACCTCCTCGCAGCCCTGGTCATCGCCTCCGCCGCGGCCGTCTTCGGCCTCGCCTCCTGCTACCTCTTCCCCTACCTCCACGCCGCCTTCAAGCGCCTGCGCCACCCGATGCTGATGCTGCCCCTCGGCGGGCTCGTCCTCGGCCTCCTGGGCGCCCTCGGCGGGCAGCTGACCCTCTTCAAGGGGCTGGAGCAGGTCAAGGAGCTCACCTCCTCGATCGGCAGCTGGTCCTCCGGCGAACTGGCCAAGCTGGCCGTGGTCAAACTCCTCGCCCTCCTCGTCGCCGCCTCCTGCGGCTTCCGGGGCGGCCGCATCTTCCCCGCCGTCTTCATCGGGGCCGCCTTCGGACTGCTCGCCCAGGCGCTCGTCCCCGAGGTCCACCCCGCCGTCGCCGTCTCCTCCGCCGTCCTCGGCGTCCTGCTCGCCACCACCCGGCTGGGCTGGATCAGCCTCTTCACCGGGGCCGTCCTCGCCCCCTCCCCCGCGATGCTCGCCGTGCTCTGCCTGGCCACCCTCCCGGCCTGGCTGATCGTCACCGGACGCCCCCAGCTCGAACTCGACGACGAGGGCAAATCCCTGCACTGACCCCCCACCCCCACCGCCCAACCCGGACAGAAGGAATCCCCCATGCCGCTGCACCAGGGTCCCGACGCCTCCGCGCCCCAACACGAGCGCCGGCTCGCGCTCAACCCCTTCTTCGGGGAAGCCGATCCCATCGGCGGCATGACCGAGGCCCCACCGCGCCACCAGCTCCCGGACGGGCCGCTGCCCCCGATGAGCGCCTACCAGCTCGTCCACGACGAGCTGATGCTCGACGGCAACTCCCGGCTCAACCTCGCCACCTTCGTCACCACCTGGATGGAGCCCCAGGCCGCCGTCCTGATGGGCGAGTGCCGCGACAAGAACATGATCGACAAGGACGAGTACCCGCGCACCGCCGAACTGGAGCGCCGCTGCGTCGCCATGCTCGCCCACCTGTGGAACGCCCCGGACCCGACCACGGCCGTCGGCTGCTCCACCACCGGCTCCAGCGAGGCCTGCATGCTCGCCGGCATGGCGCTCAAGCGCCGCTGGGCCAAGCGGAACGCCGACCGTTACGCAGGCGGCGCCCGCCCCAATCTGGTGATGGGCGTCAACGTCCAGGTCTGCTGGGACAAGTTCTGCAACTTCTGGGAGGTCGAGCCCCGGCTCGTCCCCATGGAGGGCGACCGCTTCCACCTCGACGCCGAGTCCGCCGCCGCGCTCTGCGACGAGAACACCATCGGCGTCGTCGCCGTCCTCGGCTCCACCTTCGACGGCTCCTACGAACCGGTCGCCGAGATCTGCGCCGCCCTGGACGCCCTCCAGGAACGCACCGGCCTCGACATCCCCGTCCACGTCGACGGAGCCTCCGGCGCCATGATCGCCCCCTTCCTCGACGAGGACCTGGTGTGGGACTTCCGCCTCCCCCGCGTCTCCTCGATCAACACCTCCGGCCACAAGTTCGGCCTGGTCTACCCGGGCGTCGGCTGGGCACTGTGGCGCTCGCCCGCCGAACTCCCCGAGGACCTCGTCTTCCGGGTCAACTACCTGGGCGGCGACATGCCCACCTTCGCCCTCAACTTCTCCCGGCCGGGCGCCCAGGTCGTCGCGCAGTACTACACCTTCCTGAGGCTCGGCCGGGAAGGCTACCGGGTGGTGCAGCAGACCTCCCGTGACGTCGCCCGGGGCATCTCCGAACGCATCGAGGCCATGGGCGACTTCCAGCTCCTCACCCGCGGAAACCAACTACCCGTCTTCGCCTTCACCACCGCACCCGACGTCACCTCCTTCGACGTCTTCGACGTCTCCCGGCGGCTGCGCGAACGGGGCTGGCTGGTCCCCGCCTACACCTTCCCCGTCAACCGCGAGGACCTGTCCGTCCTGCGCGTGGTCTGCCGCAACGGCTTCTCGGCCGACCTCGCCGAACTGTTCGTCGAGGACCTGAGCCGACTGCTGCCCGAACTGCGGCGCCAGTCCCAGCCGTTCACCCACGACAAGGGCGCGGCGACCTCCTTCCACCACTGAGCCCGACGGGGAGCCTCAGGGCTCCCCGTCCTCGCAGGCCAGCAGGAACTCCGACCACCGCACCCCGTCCGCGGTCAGCGCGTACTGACAGGGGGCCTGCTCCCGCAGCAGTCCCAGCGGGGTGCGGCGGGTGAAGTACGAGCCGTCACCGAGCCGGACGAAGGTGCGCCCGCCGTCCACGCTCCCGTGCCCCGACAGCTCCCCGCCGATCTCCACCCGGCCGCCGGGCCCCGGGACCGGCAGCCCCAGCAGCGTCCGGGGCTCCCGCTCCCGCCCCGTCGTCCACATCCGCTGCCACGTCCGGCCCCCGTCCACGGAGCGGTGCAGCGCCCGCATCGGGTTCTTGACGGGCTCGCCGCCCGTCAGCTCCCCCATCTCCGCCGCGTACACCGCGTCCTGACCGACCGCCACCGCCGTGTACCACCCGGGGCCCACAGCGGGACTGGGCAGCCGGCTCACCGTCCAGCTCCGGCCCGCGTCCCGGGAGACGGCGACCGCCGCCCGCCCGGACAGCGGGTCCGCCCCCGAGACCCACCAGGACCCGTCGGGCTCCGGCTGCTCCGCCGGCCGCGGCTGCGCCCCGAGGAGCGGCACCCGGGCCAGCGCCCTGCGCCGCCCGTCCTGCGGCGAGACCACGACGAGACGCTTCCTGTCGCAGTCGTCGGGCAGGGCCCCGGCGGGCGCCGCGCAGTCGGCGGTGAGCACCGCCCCCGCCGGTATGTCCGGGGTCGTGCCGACCGTACGCCGGTCGCCCGCCCGCCAGTTCCGGCCGCCGTCCCGGGTGAACCAGGTCCGGGCGTCCGGCCCGGAACCGCCGTCCTCGACGAGCGCCCTGCCCGGCCCGAGGGCCAGCAGATGCGCCGAGACGCCCTCCGGCATCGCTGTGTCGGGCAGCGGCGACCGCCGCAGCACCCACTCCTTCGCCCCCGCGTCCCGCACGGCCACGTGCTGCCGGCAGGACCCGGTCCCCGCCGCCGGGTCGCCCTCGCACTCGGCGAGCAGCGCGAACCCGCTGCCGTCCCGCGCGAAGCCCAGACTGTGCGCCCACCCGGGCAGCCCCGGCGAGGACGGCATCCGGGGCGGCGCCCCGAACACCCCCCTCGGGTGCGGGGAAGCCGATGCCGAGCCCCCTGGCGCCCCCAGAGGACGATCGCTCCCGCCCGTCCCCGTACACCCCGTCAGTACCACCAACACCAGCGCCACGACGGCGCCGGCCGCTCCCACGAGCCTGCGCATCGCACGATCCCCCTTGCCCCTCGGGCGGTTCGCGGTGAACCACTGCTTTCAATACACCGCTCACCGCCTTCGGGTTCCCACCTCCGCGCCGCTACTTTCCGAGCCGCCCGAACCTCCGCACCGCCAGCGGGAAGAAGACCGCGAGGAGCACCAGCGGCCACACCACCGCCGCCATGACGTGCCCCGGTTCGCCGCCCGGATTGCCGAAGAGTTCGCGTACCGCCGTCGCGGTCGCCGACATCGGGTTCCACTCCACGACCGTGCCGAGCCACCCCGGCATCGAGTCCGGTGAGGCGAAGGCGTTGGAGAGGAACCCGACGGGCCAGACCAGGATCTGCACCGCCTGCACCAGCTCCGCGCGCCCCGCGACCAGGGCGAGGAAGATCCCGATCCAGAGCATCGCGAAGCGCAGCAGGAGCAGCAGCCCCAGCGCCCCCAGGAAGCTCCCGACCCCACCGGTGGCCTGCCAGCCGATCGCGTATCCCACGCCCACCATCACGAGGAGCCCGACGGTCGACTGGAGCATGTCGGCGGCCGCCCGCCCGACCAGGACGGCCCCGTCGGTCATCGGCATCGCCCGGAACCGGTCGATCACGCCCTTGTTCAGGTCCTGCGTCACCGCCGTCATGGTGCCTTCGAGCCCGAAGACCATCGTCAGGGCGAGCATGCCCGGCACGAGGTAGTCGACGTAGTCGCCGTCGACGGCCCGCCCGCCGCCGACGAGGTAGCCGAACATCAGCAGCATCATCACCGGGAACACGAGCCCGACCAGGACCTGCACGGGCTGACGCGCCCAGTGGGCGAGCTCCCGGCGGGTCATCGTCCAGCAGTCGCTCACCACGTACGCGGCGCTCATGCCGCCACCTCCTTCTCGCGCTTCTCCCGATCGCCCCGATCTGCCGTCTCCCGCTCGGCGTCCTGGCCCGTCAGCCGCAGGAAGGCCTCGTCCAGCGTCGGCCGCCGCAGCGCGATGTCCTCCGCCTCGATCCCCGCCGCCCCGAGGGCCCGGACGGTCTCGGTGAGCGAGGCCATGCGGTCCGCCACCGGCGCGCTGAGAAGCCGCCGGTCGGCGTCCACGCTCACCTCCGCCCGCGCGGCCGGCAGCAGCGCGGCCGCCTCGTCGAGCCGTGCCGCGTCCCGGACGACCACGTCGATGCGGTCGGCGCCGACCCGCGCCTTGAGCTCGTCGGCCGTGCCGTCGGCGACGACCCGCCCCTGGTCCACCACCGAGATCCGGTCGGCGAGCCGATCGGCCTCCTCCAGGTACTGCGTCGTGAGCAGGACCGTCGTGCCCCCGCCGACCAGGGAGCGCACCGACTCCCACACCTCGCCGCGGCCGCGCGGGTCGAGCCCGGTCGTCGGCTCGTCGAGGAAGAGCACCTCGGGTTCGGTGATCAGCGAGGCCGCCAGGTCGAGCCTCCGCCGCATGCCGCCGCTGAACTGCTTGACCGGCTTGCGGCCGGTGTCCGTGAGGCCGAAGCGCTCCAGGAGCTCGTCGGCCCGCGCCCCGGCGCCCCGCGCGCCCAGGTGGTGGAGCCTGCCGAACATCTCCAGGTTCTGCCGGCCGCCCAGCTCCTCGTCGAGGGCGGCGTGCTGTCCGAGCAGCCCGATCCGCCGGCGCACCTCCCGGGCCTCGGTCCGTACGTCGTGGCCCGCGACCCGCACCAGGCCCTCGTCGTGGCGCAGCAGGGTGGCCAGGATCCGTACGGTCGTGGTCTTTCCCGCGCCGTTGGGGCCCAGCAGGCCGTGGACGGTGCCGCGGCCGACGGCCAGGTCGAGCCCGGCCAGGGCGTCCTTCTCCCCGTACCGCTTCCGTGCGCCCTCCACGAGGATCGCTTCCTTGTTCATTCCGATTCCTCCCGAAAACGCCTTAGTCAAATTTGACCAGCTGCCGCCGACGAAGGAAGTTATGCCCTCGCGGGCAGCTAGTCAACCTTGATTAGCCGACGGAGTCCTGGGCGGAGTCCTCCGGAGAGCCCGTCGCGAACGGGTTCTCCTCGCCCTCGGCGAGCACGCCCACGAAGGGATCGCCCTCACCCGCGAACACGTACGCCCCGCCTTCGATCCGCTCGATCAGACCGAGCGTCCACTCCTTGCCCGCGTCGGCCGAGTGCACCCAGAGGTGCATGATCTCGCCGATGTGCCCGAGCTGCCCCGGACCGCCCTCCGGCGTGTAGTACTCGGTGACCGCGGCCCGCCACTCGTCGAGCGCCCGCACCCGCCGCCGCAGCAGCTCCGCCGCCTCCTCCCTGGGGAGGTCCACGATGAAGCCGATGCCGGCCGACAGGACGTCCATCTTCTGGTCGTACGTGGTCAGGGCCTCGCGGAGCAGCGCGAAGTACTCCTCCGCGCCCCGCTCCGTCAGCTCGTACTCGACGCGCGGCGGCCCGCCGACCGCGCTCGGCGCGATCTCGTGGGCGTGCAGCATTCCCTGCTTCGCCATCTGCTTGAGCGCGTGGTAGATCGAGCCGGGCTTGGCGTTGGACCATTCGTGCGCGCCCCAGAACTCGAGGTCGTTGCGCACCTGGTAGCCGTGGGCGCGGCCGTGCATCTTCACCGCGCCCAGGACGAGCAGCCGGATCGCCGACATCCCACGTACCTCCCTAGTCAATTTTGACCAGGGTACGCCGGGGGTGTCACCCCCGGCCCTGCTCCTGCGCGATCAGATCGAAGGAGCCCTTGCCGTCCAGGGACTCGCGGATGACGTCCGCGTGCCCGGCGTGCCGTCCCGCCTCCTGGACGAGGTGGAGCAGCATCCAGCGCACGGACACGCGGCCGTCCTTCGGGAACCACGGCGCCTCCGGCAGCGGGAAGGTGTCGTCCAGGCTCGGCACCGAGCGGGCGAAGTCCTCGGTCTGCTTGGCCACGCCCGCCCAGAACTCCACGATCTCCGGGATCGTCTCGTCCCCGACGAGCCGGAAGCCCTCGCCCCAGGTCTCCTGGGTGCGCTGCTTCTCGTTCGGCCGCTGCTGCGCGAGGCGGAGCCAGTTCAGCTCCACCTCGGCGACGTGCTTGAGCAGGCCGGACAGGCTCAGCTCGCTGACGCTGGGGCGGCTCGCCGCCTGCTCCTCGGTGAGGCCGAGGAGCGAGCGGCGGATCGCGGCGCGCTGGGCCTCGATGAAGTTGAGGAGCGCGCCGCGCTCGTCGCCGTGGGCCTCGGTGGGAACGAGAGCAACCATGATGTCCGCCTTCCGTACAGGAGCTTTCCGACACCCCTCAAACTACGGGCCCTTGCGGACAGCTTCTGTCCTAGACGGGAATCAGAAGGGGAAACGGCTCCGGCCGTGCTGGATGGAGATCCACTTCTGCGTGGTGAAGGCGTCCACCATCGCGTCGCCGTTGAGCCGCCCGATGCCCGAGTGCTTCTCGCCGCCGAAGGGCACGATCGGCTCGTCGTGCACGGTGCCGTCGTTGATGTGGATCATGCCGGTGTGGATGCGCTGGGCGACCCGTACGCCTCGCTCGACGTCCCCGGTGTGCACGGCGCCGCTCAGCCCGTACGGGGTGTCGTTGGCGATCCGTACGGCCTCCTCCTCGCCGTCGAAGGGGACGATGAGCGCCACCGGGCCGAAGATCTCCTGGCTCAGCACGGGCGAGTCGGCCGGGATGCCGGCCAGGACGGACGGGGAGACGACGTTCCCGTCGACCGAGCCGTGCAGCAGCGCCGTCGCGCCGGCCGCGACCGCCTGTTCGACGACCGAGGAGACGGCCTCCGCCTGCTGGGAGTTGATCAGCGGGCCGATGTGGGTGGCGGGGTCGGCCGGGTCGCCGACCCGCAGCGTCTTCACCTTCGCCACGAACTTCTCGGTGAACTCCGCCTCCAGGCGGCGGTCCACCAGGATGCGGTTGGCGGCCATGCAGACCTGGCCCTGGTGCACGAAGCGGCTGAAGACGGCCGCGTCCACCGCGTAGTCGACGTCGGCGTCGTCGAGGACGATCAGGGCGCTGTTGCCGCCGAGTTCGAGGACGGCGTGCTTGAAGTTCTGCGCGCAGACCGTGGCGACGTGGCGGCCGACCTTGTCGGAGCCGGTGAAGGAGATGACCTTCGGGACGGGGTGGGTGAGGAGCGCGTCGCCGATCTCGGCGATGTCGGTGACGACGACGTTCAGCAGGCCCGCCGGGAGGCCGGCCTCCTCCAGGACCTTGGCGACGAGCGTGCCGCCGCAGATCGGGGTGTTCTGGTGGGGCTTGAGGACGACGGCGTTGCCGAGGGCGAGCGCGGGCGCCACCGACTTGATCGAGAGGAGGAAGGGGAAGTTGAAGGGGGAGATGACGCCGACGACACCGACCGGGAGGCGGTAGACGCGGTTCTCCTTGCCGTCGACCGGCGAGGGCAGGATGCGGCCCTCGGGGCGCAGCGCCAGCTGGACCGCCTCGCGCAGGAACTCCTTGGCGAGGTGCAGCTCGAAGGCGGCCTTGAGGCGGGTGCCGCCGAGCTCGGCGACGATCGTCTCGGCGATCTCCGCCTCGCGGTCCTCGACGATCCGCAGCGCGCGCTCGAAGACGAGCCGGCGCGTGTACGGGTTGGTCGCGGCCCACTCGGCCTGCGCGCGCTCGGCCGCCCGGTAGGCGCGGTCGACCTCGTCGACGGTGGCGATGGTGATCGACGCGAGCTTCTCCCCGGTGTACGGATTGAAGTCGATGATGTCCCACGAGCCGCTGCCCGGCTTCCACTCGCCGTCGATGTACTGGTGGGCCAGGTCGGTGAAGTGCGACATGGTGGAGACCCCTCTACCCGCTACCCGCGATCAGACTGATGTGGCGTCATCGTACTGATGTGTCAGGAGAGTTGGAGGAGTCCCCGGAGAAGGTCCCGACTTTCGGCCGGATCCGGACTGTCCTTCTGGAGACGCTCCATCACGCGCTGGTACTGGGCGACCTCCTCGCGCTTGTCGACGTAGAGGGCGCTGGTGAGCTGCTCCAGGTAGACGATGTCGGAGAGGTCGGATTCGGGGAAGCTCAGCATCGTGAAGGCGCCGCTCTCGCCGGCGTGGCCGCCGAAGCTGAAGGGCATGACCTGGAGCGTGACCCCGGGGTGCTCGGAGATCTCGATGAGATGCCTCAACTGCCCCTGCATGACGGAGCGGTCGCCGTAGGGGCGGCGCAGCGCGGCCTCGTCGAGGACGGCGTGGAACTGCGGGGCCCGCTCGGAGACGAGGACCTTCTGGCGCTCCAGGCGCAGGGCGACGCGGCGGTCGATCTCGGCGCGCGGGGCCTCGGGCATGCCCCGGGTGACGACGGCGTGGGCGTACGCCTCGGTCTGCAACAGGCCGTGGATGAACTGGACTTCGTAGACACGGATGAGGGAGGCGGCGCCTTCGAGTCCGATGTAGGTGGGGAACCAGCCGGGCAGGACGTCGCCGAAGCTGTGCCACCAGCCGGTGACGTTGGCCTCGCGGGCGAGCCCGAGGAGCGCGCCGCGCTCGGTCTCGTCGCCGACTCCGTAGAGCGTGAGCAGATCCTCGATGTCCCTGGCCTTGAAGCTCACCCGTCCCAACTCCATACGGCTGATCTTGGATTCGGACGCGCGGATCGAGTATCCGGCGGCCTCGCGGGTGATTCCGCGCGACTCGCGCAACCTCCTCAGCTGGGAGCCGAGCAGGATGCGCCGGACCACGCTCCCGCTCGCTCCGCTCGATTCGCCTGCGGTCACTGCGGTCACGGCTCTCAGCCTCCCCTTTACGGTGTCGAGCCCCCGTCGAGCCCCGGATTCTGCCACCAAACGCTTCAGCGCGTACACATTCGATTACGGAAAGAGGGCGACTTCCGGGCACCTGCTCGACGGAACGGGGCGCATCGGGGGGCGCATCCAGGGTGGGGACACGCGGATTCGCCCGTCAACCCGCAGAAGATATGCACAGATTCACCACAGGGACGGACAGGTCCGGCGCGTGCACGTGCATCTGCCCTTGCATCCAGTGGTCGCATTCGGAACCATGGACCCCGCGCAGCCGCGTACTCGTTCGTGTTGTCGTGTTGTCGCACCACAGTCGCGATTCCCGGGAGTGCCTCGCATGGGGACGAATGGATCGACCGTGCTCGAGCCGTTACGGCAGGGCCTTCCGCCGATCGATCCCGGCGCCGTCTCCACCTCCGCTTCCTGCGCTCTGCCCGCCCGGTTCGAAGCCGTGCGCGGAGCCCGGAAGTTCACCAGCGCGACGCTCGACCGCTGGGACATGACCGACCGCTTCGACGATGTGGCCCTGGTCGTCTCCGAGCTCGTCACCAACGCGCTGCGGCACGCGGTACCCGCCGACGCGCCCCAGGAAGACGGCCAGAACCCGCCCGTGAGGCTGCACCTCATGCGCTGGGCCTCGCGCCTGGTGTGCGCCGTGCGCGACCCGAGCGGGGAGAGCCCGGAGGCACGCGGCGGCGAGGAGGACTTCGCCGCCGAGTCGGGGCGCGGACTCTTCCTGGTGGAGTCGTTCAGCGACAGCTGGGGCTGGCACCCGCTCGCCGGGACGCTCCAGGGCAAGGTCGTGTGGGCGCTGTTCCGGGTCGGCCCGGAGCAGTAGCGGTACACGGGCACATGCATGAATGAAGGGCCCCGGCGGTCGCCGCCGGGGCCCTTCATTCATGTCCGTCGTGACACCCGGTTCACACCAAGTGGTCGAACTCCCCGTCCTTGACGCCGAGCAGGAGCGCCTCTATCTCCGCCGGCGTGTAGACGAGCGCGGGCCCGTCGGGGTGGCGCGAATTGCGTACGGCAACGTTTCCCCCCGGAAGCTTCGCGAACTCCACGCAGGACCCCTGGGAGTTGCTGTGCCTGCTCTTCTGCCACACGACGCCTCGCAGCTCCGTGGCCGCCATGCCGTTGTACGCGCGATGCGCATGATGCACTGGTAGCTCCCCGAATTGCTTGGTGCAGGTGTCAACTTCCTCGGATCATAGCTGTGTTCATATGCCAATGCATGAGCAGATGCACGTGCACGAGGGGTGGCGTAGTGGCTACGCGACTCAGCGTGCTACCGAGGAGTACGGCAGAAGCGCCATCTCACGGGCGTTCTTCACGGCCCTCGCGATCTGCCGCTGCTGCTGCGCGCTCACCCGGGTCACCCTACGACTCCTGATCTTCCCCCGGTCGGAGACGAACGTCCGCAGCAGGGCCGTGTCCTTGTAGTCGACATAGAGGACGTCGTCACGGTCGAGTGGGTTGGGTCGCGCCTTCACGGACTTTCGCGGGGAGTCGCGCGGGGAGTTGCGCGGGGGCTTGGCGGGCATGGATCAGACCTCCAGGAGGGTGTCGAACGCGGAGGCGAGCCCCTTCCAGGACTCGCGCCCGGCGGCGTACTCGGCGTCCGTGAGCAGACAGGAGCCGAGAAGCTCGGCCAGGCCGTCACGGTCCAGGCCGGGCGAGGTGAAGACCAGGTGCTGGCAGCGGTCACCGTGCTCCGGGTGCCAGTCGAGGGCCGCGGCGGCCCGCCGCACCGGCGGGACCATCTCCCAGGCCGCGTCGGGCAGCGACGCCAGCCAGGGACCGGCGCTCTCCACACAGAGCGCGCCGCCCGCCGCCTCCCACGCGAGCAGGGTGTCGGGCCGGTCGGCCAGATAGAAGCGGCCGCGACTGCGGGCGGCGGCGCAGGCCAGATCCTCCAGGGCGGACCAGAGCCGCTCGGGGTGGAAGGGCCGGTGGTGGCGCCAGACGTACGTGGCCACGCCGTGCTCGTCCGCGTCCTGCGGCAGCAGCGCGCAGGCCGGGTGCTGGGCGGCGGCCGCGGCCTCCACGTCGAAGCCGGCGAAGACCGCGGCGGCAAGACCGCCGCCCTCGACGGGGATCCGGCGGGCGGTGGGGTGGAGCTGGTCGAGCAGGGCCAGGTCCTCGGCGTCGGCCTCGGGGCTCGCGGCGACGGCGAGAACGGGCGCGTACTCCAGCTGGCGCGCCCAGGTGTCGGCGACGGTACGCCGGTCGGTGGCCGCCGCGGCGAGACCGGCATCGGCGAGGTCGTCGCCGTTGCCGAGGTACGGCAGGAGGAGCGCCGGGTCGACGGCGGTGACGACGGCGCCGATGCGGAACCCGGCGGCGGCGACGACCTCGGCCATCGCCTTGGGCTCGACGGAGTCCCAGAGCTCGACGACGGCGAGCCGGGTGAGGCCGGAGTCGCGGAGCCGCTCCAGCTCGGGGACGAGGTCCTCACGCAGGGCGCAGCAGGCGCAGTCGTTGACGAGCGGGGTCTCGCCCGTGGACAGGACGCCCGTGGCGTCCCGGACGGTACGGGCGACGGTCCCGGTCTCCGGGGCCGTCGCGAGGTCGTGGTGGAGCGCCACGCCGCCGGGGACGTCGGCCAGGAGCCGGTCCACGGCGGCGCGGCGGGCGTCGGAGTGGAGTCCTCCGACGAGGGCGACGGTGAGCATCAGCGGGCCTCGCGCGGTCCGTACCGCTTCTCGAAGCGCTCGACGCGGCCGGCGGTGTCGAGCACGCGCGCGGTGCCCGTGTAGAAGGGGTGGCTCGCCGAGGAGATCTCGACGTCGACGACGGGGTAGGTGCGCCCGTCCTCCCACTCCACGGTCTTGTCACTCGTGAGGGTGGAGCGGGTGAGGAAGGCGAGGCCGCCGGTCTTGTCACGGAAGACGACGGGCTCGTACGGGGGGTGGATGCCGGGCTTCATGGGGCTCAGCGCTCCTCTCGGAAGTCGACGTGGCGGCGGACGACCGGGTCGAACTTGCGCAGGGTGAGGCGGTCGGGGTCGTTGCGGCGGTTCTTGCGGGTGACGTAGGTGAATCCGGTGCCTGCTGTGGACCGGAGTTTGACGAGGGGGCGGAGTTCGTTGCGGGCCATGGCGTGTAGAGTAAATGAAAATGGTTCCCATTTCCAGTTTCTACGGTTTCTCTGCGGAGAGCTCTACGGAGAGGTAGGTCACCCTTGTCCGCCCACTGCCAGCTGACCGGCGCGCGGCCCGGATTCGGCAACCGGATCTCGCACTCCCACCGGCGCACCTCGCGGCGCTTCGACCCCAACATCCAGCGCAAGCGGTACTGGCTCGCCGGCGAGGGCCGGTACGTCCGGCTCACGCTCAGCGCCCGCGCGATCAAGACCGTCGACGCCATCGGCGTGGAGGCCGCCGTGGCCCGCATCCGGGCGCGCGGGGTGACGGTCTGATGGCCAAGCGCAGCAAGATCGCACGCAACGAGCGGCGGAAGACCGTCGTGGCGCGGTACGCCGAGCGGCGGGCCGAGCTGAAGGAGATCGTCCGCCGCCCCTCCACCCCCGCCGCGGACCGAGCGGCGGCGGTACGGGAACTCGGCCGCCAGCCCCGGGACGCGAGCGCGACCCGGGTACGCAACCGGGACGCGGTGGACGGCAGACCCCGGGGCCACCTGCGGAGGTTCGGGCTGTCCCGGGTCCGGATGAGGGAGCAGGCGCACGCGGGCTTCCTGCCGGGGGTGCGGAAGGCGTCGTGGTGAAGGGGCGGCCCCACGCGGCGGCGGTCAGCCCGGGAGGCTCGTGAGGAGCTTGCCCGCGCGGTCGTACATCGCGACGGAGGCCTCCCCGCCCGCCGGCCCGGTGTGCGCGTACCAGACGCCCCAGCCGGGCCGGCCCGGCAGTTCGAGCAGAGTGGCGGTGGTCCTGCCGCCCCCGGAGCCCGTGAGCTCGACCCTGCCCACCGCTCGGGTCCCGTAGTACAGGCCCGAGTGGAAGGCGCCCGCCGCCGACGCCTCGGTCTGGTGGCTCACGCCGGGCGCGGCCGTGTCGACGTTGCCGTCGGTCACGCTGCGGGTGTTCTCGTACCCGTCCGGCCCCGTCCAGTGCTTGCCCTCGGACGTCAGCCAGATCTTCCAGCCCTTCCCGGCGTCGACGCGCTCGCCGGAGGCCACGACCCGGACCGGCGTCGGCGTCCGCGCCGCCGTCCGCGTGGGCGTGGCGCGGGACGTGGGTGGCGGGACCTGGGGGGTGACCTTGGCCGGTGGGGCGGCCACCGGGGATGGGGCCGGCGGGGACGGGCTCGGGTACGTCACGGCGACGACCGCCGCCACGGCCGTCGCCGCCGCGACGACCGACAGCGCCGAGAAGGTCGCCGTACGGCGGCGGCGGAGCGTCCGGCCCGCGCGCCGGAGGGCCTCCAGCGGCACCGGGCTCGGGGTGACGCCGAAGGCCTCTCGCGCGAACGCCTCGCGGATCCGGTCGACTTCGGCGTCGGTGTCGGTGTCGGTGTCGCTCTCATGGGCGGCAGCGGGGCCGGTGTCCGGATCGGGTGCGGTTTCGGGGGTGGTCATCGGCGGGCTCCGGACGAGCCGGGGGTGGGTGCGCAGCGCGGCCAGGCCGCGTCTCGCGTGCGTCTTGACCGTGCCGAGCGAGCAGTTGAGCACCATCGCGATCTCCTGCTCGGTGAGGTCCTCCCATTGACTTCCGCTCCCCGCGCTAAAGGGCGGGGATTCCTGCCACGGTCGGCCGACCGTCTCGGTGGGTTCCTGCTTCGCAGCGCTGCGCCGGTACGCGTACCGGTCTTACCTGCGCTCCACAGGCTGACACCGCCAGTCCGGCGGCCTTGGCGATATTGACCGCCGCATTGATGTCCCGGTCCAGGACGGCTCCGCATCCCTGGCACTCCCACACACGGACGTGCAGGGGCTTGGGGCCGTCCTTGACGCCGCACACACAGCACACCTGGCTGGTCGGCTCGAAGCGTCCGATCCTGATGAAGGTCCGGCCGAACAGGGCCGCCTTGTACTCCAGCATCGCGACGAACGCGGCCCAGCCCGCGTCGTGCACGGACTTGGCCAGACGCGTACGGGCGAGCCCTTTCACCGCCAGGTCCTCCACCGCCACCGCTTGGTTCTCGCGAATGACCCGTGTGGAGAGCTGGTGGTGAAACTCGCGCCGTGCGTCGGCAACCTGTGCATGTGCCCGGGCGACCTTGCCCTTGGCCTTGTCTCGGTTGGTCGATCCCTTCACCTTGCGGCTCAGGTCCTTCTGGGCTTTCTTGAGCTTCTTCTCCGCCCGGCGCAGAAAACGCGGCGCGTCGATCTTCGTACCGTCCGAGAGGACCGCGAAGTGTCCGAGTCCCAGGTCGATGCCGACGACGGATTCGGTCTCGGGCAGCGGGGTCGGATCGGTCTCGACGACGAAGGACGCGAAGTACCGCCCGGCCGCGTCTTTGATCACGGTCACCGTGGACGGCAGGGAGGGCAGAGCGCGGGACCATTTCACCCGCACGTCCCCGATCTTCGGGAGCGCCAGTTCCCCGCTGGATGTAATCCTCCAGCGGGCGTTTGCGGTGAACCGTACGGCCTGCCGGTTGTCCTTGCGGGATTTGAAACGGGGTGCGCCCGTATGCGGGCGCTTTCCCTTGAGGCCGTCGAAGAAGTTCCGGTAGGCGGTGTCCAGGTCCCTCAGGGACTGTTGCAACACCACGGCGGACACGTCACCGAGCCAGGACCGATCGCCAGTCTTCTTCGCCTCGGTGATCAGCAGCTTCGACAGGTCCCCGGTTTTCGGGAATGGTTCGCCCGCGGCGCGGGCGGCCTCACGAACGCGCAACGCGTCGTTAAACACGACCCGGGTACACCCGAACGCCCGAGCCAGCGCGGCACGCTGCGGACCGTTCGGGTACACGCGAAACGAGTACCGGAGCTGCATACCCATCACCGTACGGGAGTGACCCTATGACCGAGTATCAGAACATTCGTGCGGGTCGGCACTGCCCCCTTGGCACTCCACGAGGCGCGGCGCGGACGGTCGTTACCGGGACCGCGTGGACTCCGCCAGTGCCTCCGTGAGCTCGTCCAGGGCGTCGAGGAGCAGCCGTGCGCCCTTGTCGAGGAGGAAGTGGTCCGGCGGGTCGGCCGACCAGGCGGCGACGGTCTCCCGGAGGTCGTCCCAGTGCGGCTCCCTGCGTTCCCGTACGTCCTTCGCTCCCTGCTCTGTCGCCCGGCGCAGGGCCTCCGCGAGGGTCGCGGCGGCGGGCAGCGGCGCGGCGCCGCGGTCCGGCAGGTGCGCCTCCAGGAGCATCGCCGCCCGGCCGAACTCCGCCAGCGCGTGCCCGGCCTCCTCCGCCGTGGCGTGCGAGAGCCCCCGGTGGCGTACCGGCTCGTGGGTCGCCCTGTCCACCGCCTCCTGCCAGGCCACGCGGGCGGCGCGGGCGGCGAGGAGCGCCTCCCGGACGTCGGGGGAGGACTGGCCGGCGGGTTCGGCGTACCGGGCGGCGACGGCGGCGGCGTACCGGCCCGACGCCGTCAGCCAGTCCGCGAGCCGGCCGCGCAGCCGGGGCGTCTCCCAGGCCGGGTAGACGGCGTAGGAGAGCATGGCGAGCAGCCCGCCGAGCAGGGTCAGCAGCACGCGCTCGCGGACCGTCTGGGTGAGGCCGGCGCCGTCCATGCCGAGCAGGAAGACGACGTACGCGGCGACGCAGACCTGGGCGACCGCGTATCCCGTGCGCATCAGCAGGTACATGCCGAAGGCGCACAGCACCGCGAGCGCGGCGGACAGGTACAGGCCCGGGTGGGCCGTCCGGACGACCGCCGTCGCGAGCGCCACGCCGACGAGCGTGCCGCCGAAGCGGGCCACGGAGCGGGCGTACGTCTGCGTGAAGTCCGGCCGCATCACCATGACGGAGGCCATCGGCGCCCAGTAGCCGTGGCCGAAGGGGAGCGCGGCGCCGAGGAGGTAGCCGGCGGCCGTGACCACCGAGACGCGGACGGCGTGGCGCAGGATCGGGGAGTCGGGGCGCAGCTCGGCACGCATCTTCGCGAGGACGATCGGCGCGAGCCGGACCATGGTCGGGCGGGCGCGGGCGGTGCCCTCCGCGGGCGTCGTCCCCGCGGGCGTCGTCCCCGCGGGCGTCGTCCCCGCGGGCGTCGTCCCCGCGGGCGTCGTCCCCGCGGGCGTCGTCCCCGCGGGCGTCGTCCCCGCGGGCGTCGTCTCGGTGCGGGGTTCCGCCGTCTCGACGACGTCGCCGAGCAGGGCGGCGAGGCGGACGGCGGCGCGGCGGGGAGGGCCGGAGAGGATCGCGCCCGTGTCGGGGGTACGGAGGGCGGCGAGGGCGGCCGGGGGGAGGGCGACCGGTTCGCCGTGCCGGATCGCGTGCGCGGCGGCGTCGAGGAGGGCGCCGGCGGCGGCCAGCAGTTCCCGTACGCGGTCCCGTTGCGGTCCCTCCTCGGGCACGCCGACGGCCGGGTCCGCGAGCGAGGCGAGGACCGGCCGGATCCGCTCGGCGAGCCCGCGCGCGCCGTGCAGCTCCGCCGGGCGGCTGCGGGCCTGGCGGGGGGTCACGGCGGCGGCGTTGCGGGCGGTCATGAGCGGTACGGGGTCGAAGGGGGCGACCGGGTCGTGGCGGAGGCGGCGGGCGTAGTCCGCCTCGGCGGCGAGCGCGTCGGCGAGGGCGTCGCGCTGGGCGCCCCAGCGGCGGACGGGGAGGAGGACGACGAGGGCGGCCTGGACGACCCCGCCGGCGAAGATCATGGCGGCGTGGCCGGCGGCGGCGGCGACGGAGGTGGGGAGGGTGACCGTCACGAGCATCATCGCCACGTTGGAGGAGGCGATGATGCCGGCGGTGGGGCCGGCGGCCCAGGCCAGCCCCGACAGGAACGTCCAGAGCAGGAGCAGGCCGAGGAAGAGGACCGGGTGCGCGCCGGCGCCGGTGACGTAGCCGAGGAACGTCGACACGGCGAGGCTGGCGCCGGAGGCGAGGGCGAGGGTGGGGCGGGGTCGCCAGGAACGCTGGAAGGTGGCGATGGCCGCCTGGAAGGCGCCGAAGGCGGAGGAGACGGCGACGGCGGGGCCGAAGAGGGCGAGCGAGAGGCCGACGACGAGGGCGAGTCCGAGGGCGCCGCGGGCGGCGATGACGGGTTCGAGCCGCGGGCGCTCGACAGTGAGCCCCGAGCGGGCGGTCTCCTTCAGGGCCCGGAGCCAACTCATGGCCCTGAGCGTATCCGCGAACGCGTATGAAACGGCCATTTCCCCCCACCCCGCCCCTTCCCGAACCCTGCCAGGGGCTGGTGGGGGGGAGGGCGGGGCCCCGGTGGCCTACGGGAGGTGGCGGCGGTTGGGGTGGAGGCCCGCCTTGTCCGCTGCCGTGGCGCCGTGGGTCCAGCCCTCCTCGTCCCAGGCCGCTCGGACCCTGGTCGTCCGGGTCTCCGGGAAGAGTTCGTCCGTGCGGTTCGTGACCGCGAGGTCGCGGGACGCGAGGGCCGGGAGGAGCGTCGGGGCCTCGGCGGCGACCCGGCGGGACGTCGCCGACAGCCGGCTGCCCAGGCGGTTGGCGTAGGCGAGGAGGAAGGACTGGCGGAACGACTTCGTACGCTTGCGGCCGCCCGCCCGCTGCTCCGCCTCCGCCCGTGTCATCGCCGCCGTCCCCTGCACGAGCAGCGACGTGTACAGAAGCTCCACCGGATCGAGGTCCGCCTCGAAGCCGACCACCGTCGAGAAGCCGTACGCCTCGTTCCACACCGCCCGGCAGTGGTTCGCCGTCGCCACCGCGTCCAGCAGGATCGCCTTCGCCTGTTCGTACGGCGGCTCCACCCCGATCCGGATCGCGCCCGGCGTCTCCGGCGACGGCGCGCCCGCCGCGAGCGTCGCCTCGTCCAGGCTGTGCCGTGCCATCAGCTCCTGGGCCTTGGCCGTGAGCGCCTCCGCCTCCTCCGGGTAGCCGGTGGCCTCCGCTTTCGCGAGCAGTGCTCGGATCCGGGCGAGCATCCGCGGCTCCCCGGCCGTCGGCGGCGGCAGCACCTCCCCCGGGACCGGGCCGACCGCGTCGAGCCTCGGCAGCCGGACCAGGATCCGGTACAGCTCCAGGACGGTCGTCGCGTACGAGAAGCGGTCCGTCGGCCGGACCGTGGAGTCGGCCAGTTCGTCCAGCTGTGCCTGCCATCGGTGGGGCAGTCGCTCGTAGCCGGCCGTTTCCGCTCTGATCAGGACCGCCAGGAGGCGGACGTGTTCGTCCGCGAGTTCGCGGCGGACCGTGCGGGCCAGGTCCGCCGGCTGCCAGCCCCTCCCCCACAGCGTCCGTACGAACTCCTCGCCGCGCCGGGTCAGTTCCGCGTCCGCGGCCCGGTCGGCGGCGGCGAGCAGCGAGGCCGCCGTGTCGAGCGAGGCGTCGTCGCTCGCGTACAGCGCCTCGAAGGCCTTGTCGATGATCGTGGTGCCGCTCACGCCGTCCTCGTGTCCCATTCCTCGCGCGACCGGGCGATCACCGCACGGTGGTCGAGCGACCAGTCGACCAGCTGCTTGATCAGCTGGGTCATGCTGTGGCCGGTCCCGGTCAGCGCGTACTCCACCTGCGGCGGGGTCGTCGGGTGGACGGTACGCGAGACGAGACCGTCGCGTTCGAGGCGGCGCAGCGTCAGGGTCAGCATCCGCTGCGAGATCCCCGGGACCAGCCGCTGGAGCTCCCGGAACCGCCGCGAACCCGGGGCGAGTTCGACGACCACGTGCACCGTCCACTTGTCGCCGAGACGATCTTGCACGTCCCGTACCCCGCACTCGTCGGCGCAGGTCACCACCGGTCCGGCAACCGGCTCCGTGGTTACCTCCGTGTGCCCTTCGGACATCAATGTGCCTCCTTCCGCGATCTTCCCCGTCCCCCCACGATGGTCTCAGCGGTCTCGGCCGTCTCGACCCCTGGGGGAAAACATGCTGCTCGTCACCGGCGTCTCCGGCGCCCTCGGCTCTCTCGTCGCCGCCCGCCTCGCCGGCCGCGACGACGTCGTCCTCGGCACCCGGGCGGCCGAGGCCACCCGCACGGCCGAGGTCACCCGCACGGCCGACGCCACCCGCGCCGGACTGCCCGGCACCCGCCGCGTCGACTTCGACGCGCCCGGGACCCTGCCCGAGGCCTTCGCCGGGGTCGACACCCTGCTCCTCGTCTCCGCCGGATACGGGGAGGACGACACGGTCGTCGCCCGCCACGAGGCCGCGATCTCCGCCGCCGAGCGGGCCGGCGTCCGGCACGTCGTCTACACGAGCCTCTCCGGCGACGGCGACCACCTGACGTACGCGCTCGCCCACCGGTGGACCGAGCGGCGGCTCCGGCGGTCCGCCACGCTCGACTGGACGATCCTCCGCAACGGCCTCTACGCGGAGTTCCTCACCTGGATCGCCGCCCCCGACGCCGAGAACCGCATCACCGGCCCCCTCGGCGAGGGCCGGCTCGCCGCCGTCGCCCGCGCGGACCTCGCCGATGTCGCCGTCGCCGTCGCCACGGACCCCGCGGCCCACCGCAACCGCGTCTACGAGCTCGTCGGCGAGCGCCCCCTCGGCGGCGCCGACCTCGCGGCGGCCCTGGGCGCCACGTACGCCCCGGGCTCGCTCGCCGACGCCCGTGCCGCCGTCGCCGCGTCCGGGGCCGTGCCCTTCCAGGTGCCGATGCTGGCGAGCACGTACTCGGCGATCGCGCACGGCTTCCTGGACGGTACGGGCGTCGAGAGCGACCTGCGCGCGCTGCTCGGCGGGCGCGAACCCCTCGACGCGCTGAACGTGTTCGTGAAGGCCGTACGGGAAAGGTAGGCCTGGCCCTACCCCCCGGACGCCCGGCAGTGGTCGTGATCGGCGGGGGCGGAAACGGTTCGCTTGAGCCATGACCACGACCACTCCTTCTGTACGGCTCCGGGGGCTCGCCCGCCACCACCGTGACGTCCGCGCCCTCGACGGCGTCGACCTCGACTTCGCCGCCGGGACCTTCACCGCCGTCATGGGCCCCTCGGGCTCCGGCAAGTCCACGCTGCTCCAGTGCGCGGCCGGGCTCGACCGGCCCACCTCCGGGAGCGTCGAGGTCGGCGGCACCGCCCTGGAGGGGCTGAGCGAGCGGCGCCTGACCCTGCTGCGGCGGGACCGGATCGGCTTCGTCTTCCAGTCCTTCAACCTGCTGTCCAGCCTGACGGCCGCGCAGAACGTGGCCCTGCCGCTCCGCCTCGCCGGCCGCCGGCCCTCCCGTACGGAGGTGCGGGAGGCCCTCGCGCGCGTCGGGCTCGCCGGGCGGGAACGGCACCGGCCCGGGGAACTCTCCGGCGGGCAGCAGCAACGGGTCGCGATCGCCCGGGCGTTGATCACCCGGCCCGCCGTCCTCTTCGGGGACGAGCCGACGGGCGCGCTCGACTCGACGACGAGCCGCGAGGTCCTGGGCATGCTGCGCCGGCTCGTCGACGAGGACGGCCAGACGATCGTCATGGTCACCCACGACCCGGTGGCGGCGGCCCGCGCGGACCGGGTGGTCTTCCTGGTCGACGGCCGCCTCGCGGGCGAACTGACGGCGCCGACGGTGGAGTCGGTCGCGGCCCGGATGGCGGGGCTCGAGGCCTCCGGCGACCCCGTGAGGAGCCCCGCATGCTGATCGTCGTCCTCTCCGGGCTCCGCGCCCGCTGGGCCTCCTTCCTCGGTGGTTTCCTCGCCCTCGCTCTCGGCGTCGGGCTGCTCGCCACCATGGGCCTCGGCCTCTCCGCCACTTTTCACGCGCCCGAGCGTTCTCCTCAACGGTTCGCCTCCTCGCCCGTCGTCGTCCAGGGCCAGGACCGGCTGACGCTCGACGTGCGGCGCGGGCCGGACACCGTCCCCGTGTCGCAGCGGCTCGACCGTCCACAGCCTGTGGACAAAGAACTCCTGCGCGAGCTCCGCACCCGCTGGACCCTCACCACCTCCGGCGGTCCCGACGCCGTCGGCGTCGACGCCCCCGCCGCCGAGGTCCGGGCCCTGGTCGGCGACCGCGCCCGGGTCCTCACCGGCGACGAACGACGCGACGCCGACCCCGACCCCGAGCGGGACGCCCAGGCCCTCGTCGGCCTCAACGCCCTCCTCGGCACCACCGGCGGCGTCACCGCCTTCGTCTCCGTCTTCGTCGTCGCCTCCACCTTCGCCTTCGCCGTCGCCCTGCGGCGCCGCGAGTTCGGCCTGCTCCGCACCGCCGGAGCCACCCCCGGGCAGGTCCGTCGCATGCTCCTCGCCGAGGCGACGGCGCTCGGCGTGCTCGCCTCCGCCACCGGGTGCGTGCTCGGCGCCGCCGGTGCGCCCCTGCTCGCCCGGACGCTCGTCGACAGCGGCCTCGCACCCGAGTGGTTCGCGGTCGGCGACGCGACCTGGCCCTTCCACCTCGCCTTCTGGACGGGCCTGACCGTCGCCCTCGCCGGGGCCGTCGCCGCGTCCCGCCGGGCCGGGAAGGTCGGCCCGACGGCCGCGCTCCGCGAGGCGGACGTCGACACCGACGTCCTGCCCCTCGGCCGGGCCCTGCTCGGTACGGGGCTGCTGGTCACGGGGCTCGGGCTGCTCGTCTGGACGTGCGTCACCGAACCGTCCGAGCTGCTGAAGCGGAAGACGTACACGACCCTCCCGATGCTCCTGATCGGCGGCGTCGCCCTGCTCTCCCCGCTCCTGGTCCGGCCCGTGGCACGGCTGCTGCGGTCGCGCGGGGCCGTGGGGACCCTCGTACGGGAGAACAGCGCCGCCTCCGTACGCCGTACCGCCGCCGTCGCCGCGCCCGTCCTCGTGACCGTGGCGCTCGCCGGGACGCTCTTCGGGTCGGCGGCGAGCGTCACGCGGACGCGGGGCGTCGAGGCGCGGGAACAGACGGCCGCTCAGTACGTGGCGAGCGGGGAGGAGTTGAGGCCGGTGACAGAAGCCCCGGACGGGGCCGTCGTCTCGCCCACCGCGTCGACCTCCCTCTTCGTACGGGACGGGGCCGAGGCCGTCGTCAAGTACGGGGCGCGGGCGGTCGCCGACCCGGCGGCCTTCGCGGAGCTCGCGCGGCTGCCCTTGGTCGCGGGGGATCTGCGGGACCTCGACGACCGGTCGATCGTCGTCAACGAGGAGTTCGAGCGGCACCGGGTCGGCGAGACCGTCGAGATCTGGCGCGCGGACGGGAGCGGTCCCGTACGGCTCCGGGTCGTGGCCGTCCTCGCGCTCGGGACCGGCGACAACGGACCGTACGTCACCCGGGCGAACGCGCCCGGCGCCGCCGTCGACCGGATCGAGGCGCGCGGCGGCGGCGCGGCCACGGCGCGGGCCCTGGAGGCGAGCGGCGGGACCGTCAGGACCGCCGACGCCTGGGCGGCGGCCGACCATCCGCCGAGCAGTCCGCAGGCCCGGCTCGGCATGATCCTGGTCCTCGGCATCGCCCTCGTCTACACGGTGATCGGCCTCGCCAACACGCTCCTCATGGCGACCTCCGTACGCGGCGGGGAACTGGCCTCGCTCCGGCTGGCCGGCGCCACCCGCACCCAGATCCTGCGGGTGGTCACGGGCGAGGCGGCGCTCGCCACCGCGATCGGGGCGCTGCTCGGCCTCGCGGTGACGGCGGCCGTCCTCGGCACCCTGGGCGCGGGCCTGGCGGCGCTCTCGGCCCCGGTGGCCCTGGTCCTCCCCTGGGCCACGGTCGGCGCCGCCGCGGCGGTCTGCGCGGCGGTCGCGATCGCCGCTTCGGCCCTCCCCGCGTGGCGCCTCACGCGCTGAGCGGCGATGGTGGGACACGGGGCGGTGACAAGGGTCGGAGCCGGGTCACCGCCCCTCCACGCGCGCGCGTGCCCGGCGGATCGGCTCCACGCGCGCGTGGAGCCCCGCCGGGAGCCCTACGAAGCCGGGGCGGCCGAAGCGGAGTCGGCCGGCTTCGCCGCGCGCCACTCGGACGCGAGGACCGACCAGACCTCCTCGTCGTGCACCTCGCCCCGGTAGGCGTAGCTCTCGCGCAGGACGCCGTCGCGCGTCATGCCGAGGCGCCGGGCCACGGCGATGCTCGGCTCGTTGCCGGAGGAGACCACCCACTCCACGCGGCGGATGCCCCGTACCTCGATCGCCCAGTCGATGAGCGCCCGCGCGGCCCGGGTCACCAGGCCCTTGCCGACCCCCGCCGGCTCCAGCCAGCAGCCCGCCTCGGCCCTGCCGCTCGCGGTGTTCAGCGTCCGGAGGATGACGGCGCCGACGAGCGTCCCCTCCGCCGACCAGATCCCGCAGATCCGGCCCGTGTCGGCCGCCACCTTCTCCGCGTACAGCTTGAGGAAGGCCCGGCTCGACTCCAGGTCGGTCACGACGTCGGGGAGGCCGTTGCGGGCGCCGATGAACTCCCGCCCCCGGTCCATGTGCGCCAGGAACTCCTCGGCCTGCCACGGTTCGAGCGGCCGCAGCTCCGCGCCGTCGTCCCCCAGGGGTATCGCGTACATCATCGTCGTCGTCGCCTTCCGCGGTCGGGTCCGGGCCTCACAGCGGAGGGATCCTCTCACCGTCCGCCGACCGCCTCCACCGACTTACCGACCGGGTCGGGCCTTACGGGATCAGTACCAACTTGCCCCGCACGTGGCCCGATTCGCTCAGTTCCTGGGCGCGGGCGGCCTCCTTCAGGGGAAGCGTGTCGGCGAGCCGGACCGCGAGGGTGCCCTCCACCGCCTGCCGGGCCTGGGCGGTGAGCGCGGCGCGTACGGCGTCCGGGGCGCCGGTGACGCCCGAGAAGGCGATCCCGTACTCGGCCGCGTCCGTCGCCGCGATCGTCGCGATCCGCTCCTTCCGTGCCGTGCCCTCCCCGCCCAGGAGCTCGATCGCGACCGGCAGCACTCCGTGCCCTGCCGCGTCGAAGACCGCGTCGACGCCGCCCGGCGCGGCGGCCCGCACCCGCTCGGCCAGCCCGTCCCCGTACGCCACCGGGATCGCGCCGAGCTCCCGCAGGTACGCGTGGTTGGACTCCGACGCGCTGCCGACGACCGTGATGCCGGCCGCGACGGCGAGCTGGACGGCCACCGAGCCGACGACGCCCGCCGCCCCGTGCAGGAAGAGCGTCTCGCCCTCCCGTACGCCGATCAGGTCCAGGACCCGCTGGGCCGTCTCCCCGGCCACCGGCAGGCTCGCGGCGGCCTCCCAGGAGAGCTCGGCGGGCTTGGGCGCGACGGTGCCGGCGATGGCGTACTCGGCGTAGGAGCCGGTCTTCGTCCAGCCGAGGACCTCGTCGCCGACGGCCAGGTCGGTGACGCCCTCGCCGAGCGCGTCGACGGTGCCGGCGAACTCCAGGCCGGGGACGGCGGGGAAGGTCGTCGGGTAGAACTCCTCGACCCAGCCGTAACGCCGCTTCCAGTCCACCGGGTTGACGCCCACCGCCGCCACCTTCACCCGGACCTCGCCGGGGCCGGGCTCCGGCACGGCGACGCCGGTCGCGTGGCGCAGCACCTCGGGGCCACCGAACTCCTCGTACACGATCGCTTCCATCTCAGCCTCCAGCGCTGCCCGTTCAGGTGTCTCTTGCTCTCCGACGTGCTCCAGCCTGTGCCACGCCCCCTCCTCTCCCCGCCCTCCGAACGGCCAGTGCCACCTGTCCGAAAGACCGGCCGGGGCCAGGCCTCGCCCCCGTACGCTGAGCCGCATGGACGCGCTCACCCTGACCTCCGCGTACGAGATCCTCCGGCAGCCGCTCGGCGAGATCCTCCCCAAGGTCTCCGCCGCCCTCGCCCCGCTGATCCCGCACGCGGACGCCGCCGAACTCTCCACCCACTGCGCCCACTCCCCCTTCAAGTCCCTCGGCGGTACGGAGCTGCTGACCGGCGCCGAACTGACGCCGCTGCTCCTGGCGGGCGTCCCCGGGACCCCCTGGCAGGGCGTCGCGACGATCGGCGGCCGGGCGCGCGAGGTCGTCGCCGTGAAGAGCGACGCGACCCGGCGCGGGGCGGTCCTCGTGCTCGTACGGGAGGACGGCGCCGCCCCGGCGGGCGCGGCCGAGCTGACCGTGGCGCAGGCCCTGTGGAACCTGGTGACCAGCCACTTCGACCGGTTCGCTACGGAGGCCATGCCGGGG
Source organism: Streptomyces sp. NBC_01255 (assembly GCF_036226445.1). Lineage (NCBI taxonomy): Bacteria > Bacillati > Actinomycetota > Actinomycetes > Kitasatosporales > Streptomycetaceae > Streptomyces > Streptomyces sp. NBC_01255. Next base: position 4,756,074 of record NZ_CP108474.1, on the reverse strand, counting down.
GCCCTGGCCCGTTCGCGCGCGGCGGCCGACACTCGGGCCCGGGTCATCGCGGAGCTGTCGACGGCGCACGCGGCCGCGCTCTCCGGGGTCCTCGGGGTGCTGCGCAGCCGGGCCCTCGACGACACGACGGCCCGGGCGACCGCGACCGACCTGGCCGCCACGGCGCTGATCGAGATGCGGGCCGAGCAGCGACGGGACCGCGCGCTCGCCGAGGAGCCCGCGCGCGACGCCTTCGAGCGGCTCGCCGGCGAGCTGCGGCCGATGCTGCGGCACAGCGCGGTCCGGCTCGACCTGGGCGCGCCGGACTCCGACCGCTCGCTCGCGGCGGACGTCGCGCACAGCGCGCGGGCCATCGTCCGGGCGCTGCTCCTGATCGTCCTGGAGCAGGACTCGGTGCACCGGGTCCACGTCGGCTGGCAGCTGACCGAGCACGAGCTGAGGGCCTCGGTGCGGGACGACGGGGCGGGCGCCCTGGCCCCGTGCGACCTGGGGGCGGGCAGCATCCGGGACCGCCTCGACGTGCTCGGCGGACGGCTCGACATCGACGCGGTGCCGGGCTGGGGCACGACGATCACGGCGGTCCTCCCGCTGGCGACCCCGGAGGCGCCGGTCGAGGCGGCCCACCCGCTCACCGGGCTCGGCGAGCGGGAGGTGGAGGTGCTGCGGCACCTGGCGCTCGGCCACCGGAACCGGCGGATCGCGGAGGAGCTGCACATCAGCGAGTCGACGGTGAAGTTCCACGTCGCGAACATCCTGAACAAGCTGGGCGTCGACTCGCGCGGCGAGGCCGCCGCGCTCTTCCACGCGGCGGCGTAGGGCCTGTTTGGGGGTCGGCTGATGTCGTGACCCGGCGCTGTCAGTGGCGGGTGCCAGACTCGCACCCATGAGCGAGAGGTGGGCGCTGGCCGCCGAAGCCGAGGGGGACGGGGCGCTGCTCGTGCCCCTCGGCCAGGACGGGCTGCCCGCCGGGGAGGTGCGGCGCGAGCCGGACCTGGTGGCCGCCGTGCGCGCCCGGCCCGAGGTGGCCCGCTGGGTGTGGCGGTCGACGGCCGAGGTGTATCCCCGGCTGCTCGCCGCCGGGGTACGGGTCGAGCGGTGCTACGACGTGGAGGACGCCGAGCAGCTCCTCCTCGGGCACGAGGGACGGCTCGGGGAGCCCCGCTCGGCGGCGGCGGCCTGGGCGCGCCTGCGGAACGCCCCCGTACCGCCCGATCCGCCGCAGCGTGCCGCCGAGCCCGGTTCGCAGGACTCGCTCTTCGAGCCGCGGCCCGTCGCCTCCGTGCCCTTCGAGGGGCTCCTCGCGGTCTACGCGGAGCAGCTCGCCCGCCACGGCCGGGCCGAGCACCCGGGCAGGATGCGGCTGCTCACGGCCGCCGAGTCGGCGGGGATGCTGGTCGCCGCCGAGATGCACCGGGCGGGGCTGCCGTGGCGGGCGGACGTGCACCGGGACCTGCTGCACGAGCTGCTCGGCGAGCGGTACGCGGGCGGGGGCGAGCCGCGCCGCCTCGCCGAGCTCGCGGACGAGGTGTCCGCGGCCTTCGGGCGGCGGGTCCGTCCCGACCTGCCCAACGACGTGGTGAAGGCCTTCCAGCAGGCCGGCATCCGGCTGAAGTCCACCCGCCGCTGGGAGCTGGAGGAGGTCGACCACCCGGCGGTGGAGCCGCTGATCGCGTACAAGAAGCTGTACCGGATCTGGACGGCGCACGGCTGGTCGTGGCTGGCCGACTGGGTCCGGGACGGCCGCTTCCGGCCCGAGTACCTGCCGGGCGGCACGGTCAGCGGGCGCTGGACGACCAACGGCGGCGGGGCGCTCCAGATCCCGAAGGTGATCCGGCGGGCCGTGGTCGCCGACGAGGGCTGGCGGCTCGTGGTCGCGGACGCCGACCAGATGGAGCCGCGCGTCCTCGCCGCGATCTCCCGGGACCCGGGGCTGATGGAGGTCGCGGGCCACCCCGACGACCTGTACACGCGCCTGTCGGACCGGGCCTTCTCCGGCGACCGCGACCACGCCAAGATCGCGCTGCTCGGCGCGATCTACGGGCAGACCAGCGGTGACGGCCTGAAGAACCTGGCGGCGCTGCGGCGCCGCTTCCCGCTGGCGGTGGCCTATGTCGACGACGCGGCGAAGGCCGGCGAGGAGGGCCGGCTCGTCCGGACCTGGCTCGGCAGGACCAGCCCGAAGGCGGTCGGCGCGGGCGACGACGACGAGGCCGGGCTGCCCCAGGAGAGCGGTGAACCGGTGGCGGCGGAGGACGGGTTCGTGCCGGGATACGCCTCGGGGAACGCCCGGGCGCGCGGCCGCTTCACCCGGAACTTCGTCGTGCAGGGAAGCGCCGCCGACTGGGCGCTGCTGATGCTGGCGTCGCTGCGGCGCGCGCTTCGGGGGATGCGGGCGGAGCTGGTCTTCTTCCAGCACGACGAGGTGATCGTGCACTGTCCCGCGGAGGAGGCGGAGGCGGTGACGGCCGCGATCAGGGCGGCCGGGGACGAGGCGGGGCGGATCGCGTTCGGGGAGACGCCGGTGCGGTTCCCGTTCACGACGGCGACGGTCGAGCGGTACGCGGACGCCAAGTAGGGGTGCGCGGACGCCACACAGACGTGCGGGGGAGGGGTGGCGGGCCGAGCCCGCCACCCCTCCCCTGCTCCCCCGTCGGCTCAGGAGTTACTTCATGGGGAGGGTCTGCCACCTCAGGCTCAGCGCGATGGCCTTCATCTGCTCCATCGTCAGCGCGGGCTCGGCGCGTGTGGCGGGCTCGTGCTGCGCACCGGTGTTGAAGCCGGAGACGACGACCCGGAAGCCCGTGTGCGTGATGGTGTCGGCGGTCCACATGACGACACCGGAGCCGCCCTTCTCACCGGGCTGCTTGGTGAGCTTGACCTTGCGGCCGTCGGGCAAGGTGGTGACGTCCCCGCTGCCGAAGATGGCGTCGGCCGCGCCCTTCATGTTCGGCTGGACGTTGATCTGGACGAAGCTCTTGCCCTTGCCGTCGTCGACGACCACGAAGGCGTACCCGCCCTGGCCACCCTTGTCCGTGACATTCAGCCCCTTGGGCAGGAGGGAGCGCAGGGTGGCCTGGACGGCGGCGCCGCTGGGCTCCTGGGGCACCTGGCCCGTCGCCGAGGTGGGCTTCGGCTTCGGGAGCGCGGGCAGCTGATTCAGCAGCGGGCGCCAGTCCTCGGACGTGACGAGGGCCTTCAGCTGGGCGGCGGTGAAGGGCGGGTTCTCGCGGCTGATCGCGGCACCCTTCTCACCTGCGGCGTTGACCTCGCGGGCGTCGACCAGGAAGCCGTCCTTGGTGAGCAGGACCGCCCGCCAGTCCTTGGTCTCCTCGCGCTTGTCGGGGTACACGTAACCCTGGATGACCATCAGCCGGTCGCCGCCCGGCAGCCTCTCGCTGGTGCAGCTGTCGGAGGGGACGTGGACCTTGCTCGGGCACTCGACCTGCCCCGAGCCGGCCTCGCCGTCACCGCCGGCCGAGCGGTAGAGGCCGACGGACACGGCGGCCTCGCCGTCACCGTCGTCGTAGACCCCGCGGGCCGCCTGGCCCTTGGCGTCCAGGTCCTCGAACTGCCACTCCCCGTCGGGGGTGTTGGCCTTGATGACGGCCGCGATGTCCTTGACCGGGATCTTCGCGTCGCCCGGCAGCGCAGCCTCGGCGGTGCCGGTCTCGCTCCCGGGCTTCGGGGCCGCCGCGACACCGCTCACGGTCTTCGCCGCGCCGTCGGGGCCGAGCAGCGACCCGCCGTACACGCCGCCGATGCCGACGGCGGCGAGCGCGAGGGCGCCGCCGGTCACCGCGAGGCGGCGGCGCACCAGGCGGCGCCGGCCGCGGGTGAGTCCGCCCGCGACGAGCTCGCGCCGGCCGTCGACGGAGAAGCCTTCGCCGGTGCTGCGCAGGACCGCTCCGAGCTCTTCCTCGAAGCCCTCGTGCGGGGAACCTTCGTTCTGGGACATGCCGAAACCACCGTTTCCGGTTCGTGGAGGTGAAGTCTTTGGGGTGGGAGCGGGTCAGCGGGTGGCGAACTCCGCGATGTTGCCGCCGAGCCGTTCGCGCAGCTTGGCCAGCGCCCGTACGGAGCGGGTGCGGACCGCCGCCGAGCTGACGTGCAGGGCGTCGGCGGTCTCCTCGATGCTGCGGTCCTCCCAGTACCGCAGCACCACGACCGCCCGGTCCTTGGGCGCCAGTCCGGCCAGCGCGTCGAGCAGCGCGATCCGGAGTGCCGGGTCCTCGCCGTTCTCGGGTGCGCGGTCGGGCAGCTCGCCGAGCGGGCGCTCGGTGGCCGAGCGGCGCCTCTGGTGGCTGAGGAACGTGCGGACGAGCACGGTCTGGGCGTACGCGGCGGGGTTGCCGATCCGTGCCATCCGGCCCCACAGGGCGTACATCCGGCCGAGCGTCTCCTGCGTGAGATCCTCGGCGAGGTGGGTGTCGCCGCTGGTCAGCAGGCATGCGGAACGGAACAGGTGCCCCGTGCGTGCGGAGGCGAACTCCAGGAACTCGTCCGCGCGGGACTTTCTCATGCCCCTCCTTTCCCTCGCGGTCACTTGGTGTGGTCGCCGTACACCTCATTGACGCGACGGGGGTGCGGAAATGTTTCAGGGAATGTCCGAGGAAATCTTCGCGGTGGGTCCCGCTCGACGGGTCCAAAGAAGCGGAATCGGGTAATCCTGAAGTATGAACACTCTCAGCGCAGCAGAGACCCTGGCCGCTGGGGTTTGGCAGTCAGGCCTGGGACAGGTTCTCGGCGGGTTCGTCATCGTCGCCGTACTCATCGGGGCCGTCTGGCTCGGCTTCCGGATCCGCGACCGCGAATCCGACACGCCCAAGCCGGACGAGCATCCGCACCGGCCGGAGACCGACCGGCTGCCCGGTGAGATGTCCGAGTACCGCAGGCCCGCGGAGATGCCGCAGAACGACGGTGAGCACCGTCTCATGCCGTACGAGCTCAAGGGCCCCGGCACGTCGGGCACCGAGACCTCACCGGACCCGCCGAGCGAGGAGAAGCGCAAGTGGGGCGGAATCTCCAGCGGCGGCTTCGGCAGCGGAGGCACCGGCCACGGCGACTGACGCCAGGCGATCCGGCGACTGACGGAGGTCACGATCCGTGGATGACGACGACGACCTCGCCGCCCGCACCGAGGAGCGCGAGCCGCGGCTGAACGCCGTGGCGTACCGGATGCTCGGCTCGTCCGACGAGGCCGATGAGGCGGTACGGGACGCGGTACGGGAGTCGGTACGGGAAGCGGTCCACGCGTCGATGCCGAAGTCGGTACCGGAGTCCGTACCTGCTTCGGTACGGAAGTCGGCACCGGAGACGGCCCGCCGCCCCACCGCCGGTGGACGGGTGCTGGACGCCCTGGCCCGGATCTGCCTGGAACGCCTCCGCGCACGCGAGACCCACCGGACGGCGCCCTGGGATCCCTGGGCCCCTGTCCGGCCTGACCCGGCGGACCCCGACCCGGCCCTCCTGGCGGCCCTGGACCCGCTCACACCGCCCGAGCGGCTCGCCTTCGTCCTCCACGACCTGTTCGGCATCCCGTACGAGGAGATCGCCCGGATCCTGGACCGCACCCCGGCCGCCGCCCGACAGCTCGCCGCCCATGGCCGGCACCGGGTGCAGGGCGCCGAGGAGATGCCGGAACCCGACCCGGCACGCCAGCGGGCGACCGTCGCCGCCTGCCTGGCGGCCGCGCGGGCCGGGGACTCCGACGCGCTGCGCGCGCTCCTCGACCCGGACGTGGCGCTGCGGGCCGACCCCACCGCCGTACGGGCCGGGGTGCGGCCCGCGCACGGGGCGGGGTCGGTGGCCCCGGCCCTCGCCGGGCGGATCCTGGAGGCCCGCCCGGCCCTGGTCGACGGGACGGCGGGCCTGGTCCTGAGCCGCGGCGGACCGCCCGGCACCGTCTACACCGTCTTCTCCTTCACCGTGCTCGACGGCCGGATCACCTCGGTGGACGTCCTGGCGGACGAGGGCCACCTCAGCCGCCTGACCGTCCAGGCCCCGGCGGAGAACACCGCCCCGGCCTGAACGCCCTCACTCCCGTACTACCGGCTGTACGCCCCTACTCCCCCAGCACACGCCCGGCGCGCTCGGCGACGTGCGCGGGCGCCGCGAAATCCTCGGGCAGGACGGGGTCGGTGACCGGCTCGCCGAAGGTGGTCACGACGGGCAGGACACCCGCCCAGAGGCCGAGCGCCGCGTCCTCGGAGTCGCCGTCGTCCGGCGGGCCGCTGCGGGTCTTCACCGAGGCCTCGGTGAGGTCGAGTGCGAGGACCGAGGTCGCGGCGAGCTCCTTGCGGCTGGGCTGCCGCACGTACTCCCACTGTCCCGGCGAACTCTGCTCGGTGAGCGCCCGCAGCCCGCGCAGCTTCTCCTCCGGGTCGGTCACGATCCGCGGTATGCCGTAGACCATCGCGCAGCGGTAGTTCACGCCGTGCTCGAAGACGGAGCGGGCGAGGACGAGACCGTCGACGTGGGTGACCGTGACGCAGACGGTGGTGTCGGGGGCCTGGACCAGACTGCGGCTGGCGACCGAGCCGTGGAGGTAGAGCCGGTCGCCGTCCACGCCGTACGCGGTGGGCACGACCATCGTCGTCCCGTCGACGGGGACCCCGAGGTGGCAGAGGAAGCCCGCCGCCAGCACGGCGTCCAGGTCGGCCCGCCGGTGGCTGCCCTTCTCGCGCATCCGCCGCAGCCGGGTCCGCTCGGTGACGACCAGGCCGTCGCCGCCGCCCGTCGGCTCGGCGGTGGCTCCCGTCGGGTCGGCGGTGGCTTCTGTGGTGGCGCTCATGATGCCCTCTCGTTCCGCGTGCCGGTTGCTGGTTGCTGGTGGTGTTCTACGGGCTCACAGCCCGTCACCGCCACCGGCGCCCACCTGTCGGAACACCTCCCGCTCGGTCCAGGCGCAGCCGGCCGGCACCGGCTGCGCGCCACGAGGGGCGCACCAGCCGACCCGCTCCCCATCGCCCCGCCCCCAGTCGCCCCTCCGCTGTCCGAGCGCCACCGGAACGCTCCACGGGCGGCCGGGGAAACCCGCGCCGACGGCCTTCACGCACGCCTCCTGGACGGTGAAGATCCAGGCGAACTCCCGTCTGCGCCGGGCCTCGGGCATGCCGGACAGCGCCTCGGCGTCGCCGGGCGCGCAGCACAGCCGCAGCATGCGGTCGCCGACCGCGTACGGGACCTGCACGTCGACGCCGACGTCACGGTTCCTGCCGACGGCCGCGGCGACCCAGCCCGAGGAGTGCGAGAGGCTCACGCCCAGGTCGGGCCGGTCGGGCAGGTACGGCCGGCCGCTCGGGAGAGCGGCGACCGGCCCGCCCCGGAGGTCCTCGCCGATCTCCCGCAGCAGGCCCCGCAGCAGGGTCCGCGAAGCGGCGTGCTCCACGGCGCGCCACGGCGGCAGTTCCGCGGCGGCCGCCCGGTCCGTGGCGGCGACGGGCAGCGCGTCGAGGACCTCCTCGCTCCGGCGGACCACGTAGTGCACGCCCTCGACGGGCGTCCTCACCTGCTCGGAACCTGCTCAGACGCGGTCCGGCACACGTTGGAGGGTCCGTATCGGACGGGCGGCCAGGAGCGCGGCGGCGGTGAGGAAGGAGACCACGACGCCCACCAGGAGCACCGCGTCGGTGCCGAACGCGCCGACGGCGGGTCCTGCCAGCGCGCTGCCGATCGGGTACATGCCGACGGAGCCCGCGACTTCGTAGGCGTGGACGCGGTTCAGCACCTCGCCCGGCACCTGGGTCTGCACGCTGGTGGCCCACATGACGCCCCAGACGCCGATCCCGGCGCCGACCAGGACCTGGGCGACGGCGAGCATCCAGACCGGCCAGCCGAGCACGATGCCGAGCGGGTAGATGGGGTACGCCATCATCGCCACGGCCCCGGCGGCGAGCGGCCGCTGGGGCTTGTAGCGGATCGCGAGGAGGCCACCGGCGACGGTGCCGGCGCCCAGCGCGGCGTTGATCAGACCGAAGGCGGACGCGCCGTGCTCGGGCACGATGACGCCGGCGGCCACCGACAGCTGCGGCCCCCAGGAGAGCACCGCGTAGAACATCCAGACCAAAATCACGCCCCACAGCCAGCTGCGGGAGGTGAACTCCTGCCAGCCGACCGCCAGATTGCGCCACAGGCTCTGGCCGGGCGGCGGCGCGGGCACCACGCCGAGCCGGAGCACGAACAAGCAGATCGCGCTGGTCCCGTAGGCGACGGCGGAGATCACCATCACCCAGCCGGTGGACCCGAACCCGACCAGGGCGCCGGCCAGCGCCGGGCCGCCGAGGCCGGTGATCGCCTCGGAGGTGCGCAGCACGCCGTTCGCGCCCTGCACGTCCCGGGAGACCAGCGGGACGGTCGAGGAGGCGCCCGGCTGGAACAGCGCGTTCGCCGTACCGGCCACCACCAACAGCCCGTACAGCTGCCAGAGATGGTCGATGCCGTGGATGAACAGGAGGGCGAGCAGGATGTGCGCGGTGAGGTTGGCGATATCCGCGATGATCATCATCCGGCGGGCGGTGAACCGGTCGGCGAGCACCCCGCCGAACAGCACCAGACCGGCGAACGGCGCGACGAGGAAGGCCATCGAGTACCCGGCGGTGTCCAGGCCGTACCCGCCGCTGAGCAGACCGGCCGAGACCGCGACCGGCAGCATGGCCCAGCTGAGCAGACCCGCGCTGCGGGCCGTGAAGTAGTACCGGAAGTTACGGGACCAGATCGCCGGCTCTCCCGAGGACGGCACCCCGGGGGTCGACACCCCCGACGGCGGCGACCCGTCGGGTCGGTCGGGCCCGTCGGGTCCGTCCTTCGTCGGCGGGGGTGCGTCCGCCGCGGTGTGGTCCGCCAAGCGTTCTTCCATGACTGTTCAAACCCTTCGGTCGTTGATCGTGGTCTTCATCGGGCGGACGGCGGCGGGCCGTCGGTGCCGGGAGGCGCGGCCAGTTCCCCCACGGTGACGAGCTCCAGGCCGCGTGCGAGGAGGCCCTCGACGATCGCCGGAAGGGCCTCCACGGTCTGGGCGCGATCGCCGGCGCCCTCGTGCATCAGCACCACCGAGCCCGGCTCCGCGGACTCCAGGACGGTCGCGGCGATCCGCTCCGCTCCCGGCCGCGCCCAGTCGCGGGTGTCCACGTCCCACATCGTCAGCGTGGTCGGATACCCCTCAAGGGCGGCCAGCACCTCGGGGCTCAGCGCTCCGTACGGCGGCCGGAACCGGGTCGGGGCGTCCTCGCCCGTCACCTTGGCCACGGCCTCGGCCGTCCGGTCGAGCTGCTCGCGCAGCTGCTCCGGCGTGAGGTCGGGCAGGTAGGGGTGTGACCAGGAGTGGTTGCCCAGCTCGTGGCCGGCGGCGGCGGTCCGGCGTACGAGGTCGGGCAGCGCCGCGACGTGGTGCCCGACGCAGAAGAAGGTCGCCCGGGCTCCGTAGCGCTCCAGGATGTCCAGCACCTGGCGGGTGAAGACCGGGTCGGGGCCGTCGTCGAAGGTGAGCGCGACCTTCGGGGCGTCCCGGCGGCCGTGCGCGAAGCACCGTCCGGCCGCGGTCAGTTCCGCGACGACCGGCTCGCCGCGCTTCACGCCGGCGAAGTACTCCTCGGCGCGGCCGGTCAGCGTGCCGCCCTCGGCGGTGACCCGGGCCAGCTCGCCGGGCGCGGTCCTGGCCCGCTCCGCCAGCCGTGCGGCCGGGACCGAGCCGAAGCCCGGCCGCGGCGGCAGCAGCCAGGGATCCGCGCGGTAGACCTCCAGACCGGCCGCCGTCATCGGGCCGTCGAGCAGCCCGTTGGTGCTGTCCAGGACCACGGCGGGTGCCCGCCCGCCGTCGAAGTCCCGGAGCCAGGCGATGAGTTCGGCGGTCTGGGCGCCGCTCCAGCCGCTCGGCTCCACGACCCGGCGCCCGGCGCCGTCGAGGACCTCGACCTCGTACCCCTCGCCCGTCCAGGCGATTCCCGCGTACGTCTCGGCCATCAGTCCCCCAGCGCGATCGCCTCGGCGACGATCAGCCGCTCGACCCCGCGAAGGAACCGCTCCATCCCGTCGCGGCCGAGGACGGCCGGGTCGGCGGTCATGGCGAGGTCCAGGGCGCCCGGGGCGGTCAGCACGTCCACGGCCATCGAGACGTTCTTGCGGGGCAGGAACTCCGTCGGCCAGCTCAGGTCGGTCCGGCCGATCAGCTCGCTCAGCGCGGCCCGCGGCCGCTCGACGGTCTCGAACGGCCCGACGGCCGGGTCGCGGGTGTCGTTCCACCAGTACGAGTGGTCGGCCGCCTCGCCCTTCTCGACGAGCAGCGCCACCTCCCGGTCCAGCGCCCACTTGTCGTACGAGGCGTGGCGGAACGCGCTGAAGGCGACGGACCGCGTCCGCCGCACCGCGTCCTCGAAGTCCCGGTCCGCGTCCGTGAGCCGGAACAGCGCCTCCTGCGCCACCGTGCTGACCGCAGCTGCGGCGGCCGGCTGGAAGCGGTTGCCCACGACCACCTGGAACAGCACGTCGCTGCTCCCGGACATCCTGGCCAGCTGGTGGGAGGCCGCGCCGAGCAGCACCGCCGCGTCGCTCACCTCCAGCTCCGCCGCCACCCGCCCGACGGCGACCGCGAGCGCGGGCGAGCGCAGCAGCGCGTTGGGGAACATCCGCGTCGGGTCGTCCGCGAGTTCCGGCGCCGCCGGGTCCTGGAAGATCCGCCGGGGGCCGGCGGTCAGCTGCTCGCACCAGTAGCGGCGGGCCGCCTCGTCCCGGCGACGGCCGAGCGGCGACGCCTGGACCTCGGCGGCGTCCAGGGGCTGGAGGGAGGGGCGGGCCAGGCGCAGCGACGCGGAGGTCTCCCCCGATACGACCGCCCCCAGGTCGCGGAGCAGGATGCCGAGACCCCAGTAGTCCATCCCGGTGTGCGCCCCGACCAGCACCAGCCGGTGGACCAGGCCCTCGGACTCCACGAGGCCGACGCGCAGGGGCCACTCCCGGGTGTGGTCGAAGGAGCGCCCGGCGAGCTCCTTGAGCAGGGCGGCACCGGCGTCCGCGGCCCGTGCCGCCGGGCACGTACGGATCTCCACGGGAAGCTCGCCGCTGCCGTCCACGACCTGCTTCAGGCCGTCGTCGCCGTCGGACAGGAACCTGGTGTGCAGGCTGTCGTGGAGCAGGAGGAGCTCCGTCACGTCCGCGAGGACGCGGGACACGGGGCGGGGCGGGCTGACGGGGAGGTCGACCGGCACGTTGTAGCGGGGGGCGTCGTCGCCGAGCCGGGTGACGACACCCCAGATCGCCCGCTGCCCCCAGGTCGCCGGGCCGGCGCCGGCTCTCGCGGAGTCCAGCCTGATGGTCCGCGTCTCAGCCGTGGTCATCGTGTTCCGACCTTCCCTTCGGTTGCCTTGTCCGATGTCTGTCGAGCTGGTGGGTACGGCGATCGGGGGCGAGCCCGTCCACCACGGCGGGGGCGTGGTGGACGGGCTGACCCCCGGACCGCGCGGGGGTTACCCCTCGCCGCGGGCGAAGAGCGCCACGTGGCTGCGGCCGGAGCGCGGGTCGGTGTCGCACAGGACGACCCGCCGGTACGTGTCCCGCCACTCCTGCCAGTGGTCGGCGAGCTCCAGCCAGAGGCTGGTGCAGTAGCTGCCCGGGGCCACCCGGTGCACCGGGGAGCGCTCGGGGACGTCCTCGGTGACCCAGGGCCCGAGCACGAGGAGCGTGCCGTCCTCCCCGAGGTCCGGGCGGTCAAGGTCCGGGCGGTCGAGGGCGGCGACCGCCGAAGCGGCCGAGTACGCCCGTACGAACGCCAGGCCGTCCTCGCCTTCCGCGGCGGACCCGAGGACGACCGCCGCGGCCGAGTCGGTCAGCGGGGTGTCCTGGACCAGCGGGAACGGCGTCGGCAGCGTGGTCTGTTCGAGCACCGCGAGCACCACCTCCGCGGCCCGCCCCGCGCGGTGGTACGCGGAGGCGATCCGCAGCGCGGTGAAGGGTGCGGCCAGGCCCTGCTGGGCGATCGCGAAGTTGGCCGCCAGGCCGCCGAGGCGATCCGTCATGTGCGGCGCGACGGCGGTGAACGGCACCACGTCCGGCAGGGCGTGGGTGACGATCAGCAGCTCCGGCCGGCTCCGGCCGACGCCCTCGTCGGCGACGAGCAGGTCCGCGAGGTCCCGGTGGTGGACGTGCGCGCCGCGGCTCAGCAGCTCCTCGTCCGGCTTCTCCCCGAAGGGAGTGAGCAGGTCGCGGTAGTAGTCGAGCGCGGCCGGGCGGTCGTCCGGTGCCCGGCCCCGCGGCGAGCGCACCGCCGCGGCGGCCCGGACGGCGAGTCCGGTCATGACGTCCCCTCTGCTTCGCGGAGTGCGGCCTCGACGTAGTCGGCGAAGGACCGCATGGTCCGCAGGTGGTCGATGTCGAGCTCGTCCGGGTCGACCGCGATCCCGGTCGCCTCCTCGACGGTCATGAGGAGCCCCAGGACGGCGATGGATTCGAGCTGGAGCTCGTCGAAGAGCGCGGTCTCCTCGGTGAGCCCGCTGACCGGCCGCTCCAGGACCTCGCTGAGGGCCTTCTCGATGACGAGCAGAATCTCCTGACGCTCCATCACTTTTCGCCCCCCGCACGGTGGGTGATCACCATCGCGCCGAAGGTGGCGCCCAGGCCGACGGAGACCAGCAGGTAGTGCGCGCCGTCCACGAGACGGCCCGCGTCCCGCAGGGTCGTGTAGTTGACGAAGACGTCCGAGGCGAAGGTGTGGCTGTAGCGCGGGACGTTGTCCAGGAAGACCTTCTCCGGCGCCACCTCCAGCTCCTTGATGGTCTGCCGCCACGCCAGCTTGTTGACGTTGTGCGGGATCACCAGGTCGACGTCGTCGAGCGTCAGCCCCGCCTCCGTCAGGGCCTGGTGGATGACCTCGGAGATCCGCTTGCCGTACTGCTCGCCGAACTCGGTGTTCTGCTCGGCGGTCAGCTCCAGCCACTGCGCGTACTCGCCCAGGGTCCGGGTGGCGAAGGAGCGGACGACATCGCCCTCGCCGTCCAGGGTGATCAGGCAGGAGGCGGCGGCGTCGGCCATGATCGAGGTGTTGGGGACGAGCTGGACCATCGGCGAGTACGCCTGCTCGCCGGTGACCATCAGGGCGTACGCGCCTTCGGCGCCCTCCGCGCGCAGCAGTTCGCCGAGCACCTCGATGGCGCCCAGGCTGCTCACGCAGGCCTGGTGGCTGAGGCCGAAGGCCTCGGTGCCGTCGAGGCCGAGGTCCTCGCCGACCGCCTGGGCGATGTCCACGTCGGCCGGCGCCACCGCCTGGGTGACGTGGGCATAGGCCAGGTACTCCACCCGGCCGCCCTCCGGGAGGGCGGCCAGGGCGCCGCGCGCGGCGGGCCGCAGCAGGTCGAGCAGCGGCAGCTCGGGGTCGAAGCGGAGGGTGTCCAGGCCGTAGAACTTGCGGAACACCCCGAGTTCGGCCCGCCGCAGACCCAGCCGCTCGCCCAGCTCCTCGATCCGTACGCTGCGCTCGGGCAGGTACGACTCGATCCGCTCCAGGGTGATCCGACGGTCCGGGGCCGGGCGGTCCGTGGCCGCCGAGGCCTGGGCCTGGTGGCCCGCGGCCTGGGCGTCCGAGGCCTGGAGGTCCGTGGCCGGGTGACCCATCAGGCCGTCGCTATCTCGGCGCGGATCAGCCACAGCCGGTTGGCGCCCCGGCGGTCCCGCGGCTGGACGTCGTACGGCCAGCGGCCCTCGCCCGCGCCGGGCTCGCCCGGCTGCCGCAGGTCGGTGGTCTTCCAGCCGTTCGCCGTGAGGAACTCCTCGGGCTCGTCGGTGCCGAAGATCCACGGCGTGCCGTCGGCGGCGAGGGTGTCCAGCCAGCGCTTCGAGAACGGGCTGCGCAGCAGGGCGCGGCCGAGGATGTCGAAGGCCAGGTGGCTGCCGGGGGCCGAGGCGGAGGCGAGCAGCTGGAGCAGCCCGGCCGCCTGCTCCTCGGTGAGGAAGAAGGTCAGCGCCTCGGCGACCCACAGGGTGGGGCGGGTGCGGTCGAAGCCGGCGGCCTCCAGGGCGGGCAGCCACTCCTGGGTGAGGTCGGCGGAGACCTCGCGCCGGTCGGTGCGCGGCTCGGCCCCGAGGGCGTCGAGCCGGCGGCGCTTCTCGGCGATGAGCAGCGCGTGGTCGACCTCGTAGACCTGGGCGCCTTCCGGCCAGTCGAGCCGGAAGGCCCGGGTGTCCATGCCCGCCGCGATCAGGACGACCTGCTGGATCCCGCCCTCGGCGAGGACGTCCCGGATGGCGTCGTCCAGGAACCGGGTCCGGATGGAGATGAACGGCAGGAGGCCGCCGCCGGCGTAGCGCTCGATCAGCTCGAAGCCCCTGGGAGCGGCGAGGTCCTTGGCCAGCGGGTCGACGAACAGCGCGTCCTCCCGCTCGGACTCCTGTGCGCGGGCCGCGGCCATCCACTGTGCGGTGTACGAGACTGCATCCATGGTGAAGATCCCTCCTCGGGATCAGGCGAAGAACGCCTTCTCGATGGTCGCGAGGGTCTGGAAGTCCTCGATGTCGATGTTGTCGAAGTCGATCTCGACGCCCGCGGCGTCCTCGATGGTGTAGACGAGCTCGACGAAGGCGAGCGAGTCGACGAGACGGCTCTCGATGAGGTCGACGTCGGCGGCGAGCTCGGTGCGCTCGGGGTGACGGCCGAGGATCCAGTCCCGGACCTTGTCGATACCTGCGGAACTCATGGCATTCCCTTCGGAGTCGCTGATGCTGCGAGATGGGATGAGCGGGAGGGGTGGTGAGCGTGAGACGGGCGGTGATCGAGAGACGAGTGGTGAGCGTGAGACGGGTGGTGATCGAGAGAGGTGGAGGAGGCCGCGACGGCGATCGCGAAGCCGGCGTCGTGGCTGATGCTCACGTCGATCGGGCCGAGCCCGGCGGCGCGGGCCAGCTCGGCCGCCCGGCCGGAGAGCCGGATCCCCGGCCGTCCGCCGGGGCCGCGCAGGACCTCGATGCCCTGCCAGGGCACCGGTCGTCCGACGGCGCCGAGGAGTTTGAAGACGGCTTCCTTGGCGGCCAGACGTCCGGCGATCCTGGCCTGGTCGGGTGCGCCGTCCGGGGTCCGGGAGACCGCCAGTTCGTCGGCGGAGAGGTACTTCCCGAGCAGCGGCCCGATGCCGGGAGCCGGCGGCCCGGCCTCGGGGTCGAGGAGCTCGCCGACCCGGGAGAGCGGGACGAGGTCGACGCCGATCAGGGGCTGGGTCACGACGGGGCGGCGGTCGCCGCGGCGGCGCGTACGGCGGTCAGCGCGGCGTCGAGGTCTTCCTCGAAGTGCTCGGTCAGGACCGCGATCCAGCGTTCGAGACCGAAGGCCACGCAGGAGGTGTAGGCGTGCTCGCCGGACTCCAGCCGGATGCCGCACCGCTCGCCGAAGAAGTTGCGGTGGGTGTTGACCGAGGCGATCGCCAGGTCGCCGTACTGGAACTCGTACTTGACCGGGCTGAGCTTCTGCATCAGGGCGCGGCCGTTGTCGTTGCGGAAGAACGGGTCGCCGGCCGGCTCCTTGGCCAGGTCGACGCCGAGCGCGGCGGCGAAGGACTGGATCCGCTCGGTGAAGCGGGCGATGACCTGCTGGGTGTGGTCGAAGCTGCCGAGGGCGACGATCTCGCGCATCTGGAAGGTGGCGAGGCGGCGCAGCCCGCCGTAGTGGTCCTCGTTGCGGAAGCAGCGGTTGACCAGGGTCACCAGGGTGTCGTCGGCGACCTGGTCGCCCTCGTGGAAGAGGTACGCGCCGTAGCAGGTGGCGTGCGGCAGCCCGTACCGCGCCTCGGTCACCGCTCCCGGCCCGAACTTCCCGTCCACCGGCTTGTGCTGATCGTCCGCCAGGTCGAGGGAGCCGGCCACCCAGGCGAGCTGGGGGAAGTTGGTGTAGACGTCGAACTTCTCCAGGTCGGTCACCGGGAAGAGCGGCGGGGCGCTGATCTCCTCGGCGCCGGCCGCGGTGCCCCAGCCGGCGAAGACCGTGTCCAGCTCCTTGAGGAGCCGGGTGGCCGGCGGCCCGAGGATGGCGACCGCGGGGGCGCCGTCGCTCCCGGTCAGGCGGTTCATCGGATGAGTCCCGTCTTCTCGAGGTACTTGGCGGTCTTGCGGAAGGTGCGCAGTTCGGCCTCGGCCCGGGCCGGCGACTCCATCAGGGACCGGCGCAGCTCGTGCGGGTTCTCCAGGCCGGCGTCGCGGTAGACCTGCGGGTGGTAGAGCGAGTCGAAGCTGTGCTTCAGGTAGCGGCGCAAGTAGGTGGAGACGTCGTCGAGTTCCTGCTCGGTGGCGGTCTCCTTCAGGTCCTGGTGGAGCAGGCTGACCAGCTCTCGGCCGAAGGCGATGTGCCGGGACTCGTCCTGGTGGTGGATCCGGTTGATGCCGCGGATCGTCTCGTGCAGCCGCTCGTCCTCGGCCATCGCCGAGTTGAAGTGGTCGACCAGCTCTTCGAAGATCAGGATCCGGGTGAAGACCAGCAGGCTCTGGATCTTGGCCGAGGAGCCGGCCACCTCGGCGCCGCCGGCCGGCTGCTTGTAGATCTTCCCGCCGTAGCGGAGGCAGAATTCGGCAAAGAACCACATGTGCTCGTTCTCCTCACCGATGAAATGGTGGAAGAACTCCGAAGGCGTTTCGAAACCGGCGGTGTGAATCCGGGCGACCACTTCGATGAGCAGTTCCCGGATGCCGTGCACATTGAGGCTGTAGAAATTGATGCTCTCGTGCTTGGAAAGCGTGTGGAGCTGCTGAGGAGTGAGCTTCTCGGCCCATTCCGTCCCGTACGTGGTGGTGAGCTCGGGGCTCATCCACCACATGTCCTCGGGCAGTCGGTCCGGCCACTCGAACAGCCGGTACGGGTTGTAGTAGTCGTCGATCGACTTCGTGGCGAGCCGGTCCAGGATTCCCCGGAACCGGTCGTTTCGGTCGATCACGTCGCTGACCATCGCGCGATGTCTCCGTTCGCTTCGAGGGCTCTTTGCTGAATCCAGAATGGGATTCCGGTGGAGGTTCCCTCAAGGACCGAAACCGGCTGCCGAATTCGGTCAGCGGGCGTTCAGCGGGAAGGCAGGGTCAGCGGGCAGACCGGTCAGCGGGCAGGCAGGGTCAGCAGGCGGGCCGGTCAGCGGGCAGGCAGGGTCAGCGGGCGGGCCGGTCCGCCAGTTCCGCGCGCAGGGCGGCGTTCTCCTGCTCAAGGAGTGCGAGGCGGTCACGGACCGGCGCCATGGCCTCGGAGACCTCGCGCTGACTGAAGCGCGGGGTGATGTGGTTGGGGCAGTTCCAGGCGAAGGCCTCGACCCGGATGGTGACGAGCTGCTCGACCGTTCCGTCGGTACGCGGCGAGTCCAGGCGCTCGACGAGCTCGGGAGCCTCGCCGGCCGGCACGGCGGTGGCGTGACCGAACAGTTTGAGGCGGGCCTGCCGGGCGTGGTCGATGAAGAACAGCGCGACCCGGTCGTTGCCGCGCACGTTGCCGGTGGTGATGTACTGCCGGTTGCCGCGGACGTCCAGATAGCCGAGGGTGTGCGCGTCCAGGACGTGGACGAAGCCCGGTGGGCCGCCGCGGAACTGGATGTACGGCCAGCCGGTCTCGCCCACGCTGGCGAACAGGAAGCCGTCGAGGCTCCGGATGAAGCCGGTCTCGGCGCCGGTGAGCGGCTCGGCCTCCTCGACCGGCTCCCGCAGCCGCCGGTCGGTCGCCGTGGCGCTGCCCATCTGCTCCTGGACCCGGCGCACCGACGAGGTGTACGCGAGTCGGTCGTACCGGCTCATGCGGCACCCCTCAGGGCCAGGTCGACCAGGCCGGTCCGCGCGGCCAGCACACCGGCCTGGAAGCGGCTGGAGGCCGCCAGTTCCTGCATGATCGTGGCCACGTGGCGGCGGAGGGTCCGCTCGGACATGCCGACCCTGCGCGCGATCACCTCGTCCTTGGCGCCGGAGGCCAGCAGGTCGAGCAGGGTCGCCTTCAGGTCGCCCATCGTCCCCGCGTAACCGGCCGCGCCGGAGTCGAAGTCGAACGCGGACTCCCAGACCCGGGCGTGCAGTCCGGCGAGGAAGGCCGCGACCGCGCCGTCGTAGACGACGGCGATCGCGTCGCCCTCGCCGGCCGGGATGAAGGCCGTCTTCCGGTCGAAGACCAGGAAGCGGTCGCGCACTTCGTTGGTGGTGCGCACCTGCCCGCCCGCGGGCAGGAGCTCGCCGAGGTGGGCGCGGGTGTCGGAGTCGCCGCGGGCGGTGTGGGGGTAGAGGATCCGGCCCTGCGCACCGCGCCGTACGGCCTCCAGGACGAGCGGACGGGCCAGCCGCAGCTCGGGGGTCTCGCGGGCCACGCAGGGCTGCATCACGAGGACCTCGGTGGTGCAGCTCTGTGCGGCTTCCAGGAGGCGCAGCTCGATCTCCTCCCGGTCGTCGGTGATCACGACCGTTTCGGCGCGGGTCCTGGCCTGCTTCTCGAACGCCGCCACGAAGGAGGTCAACTGCCCTTTGAATCCTTCGAGTCGGTGACGGCTGTCGAGGATCTCCCGCTCCAGGGGGACCAGCAGCTCCATCTGGGCGGCCTCGGGGCTGACCGCGACGAGCCGGTCCGTGCTGCCCTCCGCCGGTTTGACCAGGCGCAGCTCGCGCAGCACGCCGACGGCCTGCTCGGCACGCTGCTGCGGGACGCCCAGTTCCTCGGCGATCCCGGACGGGCTGAAGTCGGCGCGTCCGATGGTGCGTTCGTAGAACGCGACCACGAACTCGTTCACCTCGGCTGCGCGCCGGGCTTCCTGACGTGGGGTCTGTGCCGGGGATTCCATCGTCACCTTTCTGATCGCGCGGGTGCGGTGCGGCCTGTGGGCATGACCGAAGGGAGGGGTCCCGGAACGCGCTCGGCACGGGGCGGCGGCGAAGGCCGACGTGGGCTGTGGCAACGTGTCACCTCATGAATCGGCACGGGGAGCGGCCTTCCGGTGCGGCCACCGTACGATTCGGGCCTGGGCGGGCTCCTGTAGTCGGACCAGAGGACCGGAAGCCCCCGGAGGTCCTCCCGCACCGGCGCTGACCTACCGTTCTGCCGGGCGCCGCCGGCTACCCCGCAGGAACCGGCAGAACCGGGACACCTGCCGGAGTGGTTGACCTGCCGCCGGAGGAACAGGCCCTCAGCAGGTCAGCCCCACGCCGGCGACGTCGTCCGCGTCGGCGGTCTCCGCCCCGCTGCCGCACCGGGCGAGTCCCCGCGCCTGGGAGAGGTGGTCGCAGGCCGGTCGCATGGCGCCGTCCTCCTGGTGCGCGGCGCGGATGCGGCGCAGCGCCAGGTCCTGCCCCTCGGTCCAGCCGGCCAGCCGCGCGAGCTCCAGGGCGCGGCCGAACAGTTCCAGGGCCTGCGCGTTGTTCGCCAGTACCCAGTGGCATTCGGCGCGCCTCAACTGGGCGGCGGCCTGGGCCCGCAGCTCGCCGTCGGCGACGGCGGCGAACAGGCTGGCGGTCGCCACCTTGAGGCAGTCGCCCGTGTACATCCCCACCGAGAGGTAGTCGTGCAGGCTCTCGGCCAGCCGCCAGGCGAGGGCGGTGAAGCCCGCGCCGGACGCCTGGAGGACGGCGCCGGCGAGGTTCTCCCGCTCATTGTCGAGCCACTCCGATGCCTCGCCCCGGCCCGAGAAGACCGACGACGCAGCCTCGGGGTCCAAAACCCCTTCCGCCGGATAGAGCAGCCGCGCCGCCGCGTCGGTGCGATGGAGGTACCAGTCGAAGAGCCGCTGCCGGGCGGCGTGCGCCTCCTCCCGGCTGACCAGCTCGCGCCCGTACGAGCGCAGCAGGTCGTGCATCCCGAACCGGCCGGCCGCCCTTTCCCGTACGAGATGGGCGTTCGTCAGGCTCATGAGGAGGCCGGCCGCTTCGGCCGGGGGCGCGTCCGCGAGCGCCGCGGCGCCGGCCACGGTGACGTCCGGGCCGGGTATCAGGCTGAGGAGGCGGAACATCCGCTGGGCCGCGGCCGGGAGCGCGCGGTACGAGAGGTCGAAGGCGGCCCGTACCGTCGAGCGCCGGTCCCCTTCGATGCGCAGCCGGCTGAGCATGTCGTCACCCGCTAATTCGGCGCAGTAGTCGGCGATCCCGGCATCGCGGGCGAGCAGGTTGGCACCGGCGATCCGGATGGCCAGCGGCAGACCGCCGCACACCTGCACGAGCCTGCGGGCCGCCTCTTCCTCGGCGGCGACCCTGCTCTCGCCGATGGTGGTGCCGAGGAGCTGGCGGGCCTCCTCCGGGTCGAGCACGTCCAGGACGAGCTGGCGGGCGCCGTCGCTCGCGACGAGACCCGCGAGCCGGCTGCGGCTGGTGATCACCACCGCGCAGCCCTGGGCGCCCGGGATGAGCGGCCTGACCTGCTCGGCGTCGCGGGCGTTGTCCAGGACGATCAGCATCTGCTTGTCGGCGAGCAGCGTGCGGTACAGCGCCGCGGCCTCGTCCTCGTCCGCGGGCAGCTGGTCGGGCGGGGCGCCGAGGGCCCGGAGGAACTGGGCCAGGACGTCGCCGGGACGCAGTGTCGGCAGCGGGGAGTGGCCGCGCAGGTCGACGAACAGCTGCCCGTCCTCGAAGTGTTCGCGCCGCGCGTGCGCCCAGTGCTTGGCGAGGGCGGTCTTGCCGACCCCGGGCGCGCCGACCACCGCCACCAGGTGCGAGCGGCGCGCCGGGTCGGGCGAGACGAGGGCGTCCAGCTCCCGCATCTGCCGTCGCCGTCCGACGTACGAGCCTGCTCTTGCGGGCAGTTGGGCCGGGAGCGGGCCGGTGGGCGGCGTACGGCCGGCGGGCGCCGTGCGGTCGGGTGGCGGCGCGGGGCGGTCGGGGCGGCGCTGCGCGAGGGGCAGTTGCTGGCGCAGCACCCGCAGCTGTGCGTCGCGTACCTCCGCGCTGGGGGCGATGCCCAGCTCCTCGTCGAGCCGGTCGCGCAGGCGGTTGAACACGTTGAGGGCTGCGGCCTGTTCCCCGCAGCTGGCGAGGGCGAGGATCAGCCGGGCGTGCAGGCCCTCGTGCAGCGGCTCGGTGTTCACCATGCCCCACAGCACCGGGACGGTCTCCTCGGGCCGGCCGAGGAGCAGCGCCGTGTCGGCGTGCAGCTGTACGGCCTTGACCCGCCGCTCGTTGGCCACCACCGCCGCCGGATGCTGGCGCAGCACCGGGTCCGCGTCCGCGAGCACGGGGCCCCGCCACCACTGGAGGGCCTGCGCCAGCGACTCGTACGCGGCGCGCGCGTCCTGCGCACGATGGAGGCCCTCCGCCTGGGCCACCAGCTCGTCGAAGTGGCCGAGGTCGATCTGGTTCCGGGCGGCCTCGAGGAGGTAGCCGGTGGGCGTCCGGACGACGGTGGGGGGCGGAACGGTCCGCAGGCCGCCCTGCTCAAGGAGCCGGCGGACCTGGCTGACGTAGGTGTGGATCAGACTCTGGTGGGAGCTGGGCGGCCCGGACGGCCAGAGGGTGTCGGTGATCTCCTGCTGGGTGGCGGGCTCGGGGTGCTTGAGCGCGAGGAGTCCGAGCAGGCGGCGCAGCATGGGGCTGGTGACGGGGACGGGGGTCCGGCCGCGCTGAAGGGAGAGCGGGCCGAGGATCAGCAGGCGCGGCCGTACGGTGTCGCGCGGCGGCCCGGTGCGGGCGGAGCTCAGCAGGTCCGCCAGCTCCCCGCCGGTCAGCCCCAGCGCCTCGGCCAGGCGCTGGAGGGTGCGGGACTGGGGCTGCCGGACCCGGCCGCGCTCGATGTCACGCAGCGCCCTGGTGCTGATCCCGGCCCGCGAGGCCGCCACCTCCTGGCTCAGCCCGGCCCGTCTGCGAAGCGCCTGGAGCCGTGGCCCGAACGAACCGGGCTCGCCTGCCGGACCTCCCCGGGGAAGCCCCGTGGCCGCCGTCCTCTCTGACATGGCATCCCCCTCATCCGGTCACCGCGACCTGTCGATCATGACCGGCGGTGGCATTGCGGGCTGTGCGTGGCCGACTCCGCGGAGGCTTCGTCAATCGATCAGTTTGGACTAGACCAATGCGCCAAGCAAGAGGTCCCGAACCCGGCGAGCGGGCCCGGTCCCGCTGAGCTCGGCGTCCCGTCTCGGGTCCCGCCGCACTCCGGAGCCGAAACAGCCGACGTGCGCGCCTCGGCCCGCTCCGTACGGGGACGGCCGAGGGTGGTCGTCCCCTCGTGCGGGAGAGGGGACGGCAGCCGAGATCTTCTCTCCGATTCCGCTCACCGAGCAGGTACGGCACGGCTACGATCGGCCTCCCTGGGGGGTCAGGTTTTCCGCGTGCGTCTCGTGCCGCGGCGTTCAGCCCCCGTTCGCGCAAGAGGAGCCGGGCCGCCGAGATGCCGTACACCGCCGAGATCAGCCGCACCAACCCCGGCTGCTTCATCTTCCTCGTGGACCAGTCCGCCTCGATGAGCGATCCCATCGGCAGCGGCGAGACGGTCCAGCAGCGCGCCCAGGTCGTATCCGATGCCATCAACCGGCTACTGACCGAACTGTCGGTCAAGTGCGCGAAGGAGGAGGGCGTCCGCGACTACTTCCACGTCGCGGTGGTCGGCTACGGCCACACCCAGGTCGGCTCCGCCTTCACCGGCGCACTCGCCGGGCGGGACCTCGTGCCACTGGGCGAGATCGCGAACAACCCCGCCCGCCTGGAGAGCCGTACGAAGAAGGTGCCGGACGGCGCCGGCGGCCTCGTCGAGACCACCGTGCAGTTCCCCGTCTGGATGGACCCGGTCACCAACGGCGGCACCCCGATGACTCGCGCCCTCGGCTACGCCGAGTCTCTCGTCGCCCGCTGGGTCGACGAGCACCCGGGCGGTTTCCCTCCCATCATCCTCAACCTGACCGACGGCGAGTCCACTGACGGCGATCCCACGAGTGCAGCCATCGGGCTCGCCTCGCATGCCACCGCCGACGGGTCGGTACTCCTCTTCAACCTGCACGTTTCCGGGGCGAGCGGCACGCCCGTCACGTTCCCGGACAGCGAGGGCGAACTCCCCGACACCTACTCCCGGCTGCTCTTCCACATGTCGAGCGTGCTGCCCGGTCACATGCGTTCCTACGCCGCTTCGCAGGGCCACCGGGTCAGCGAAGCCACACGCGGCTTCGTCTACAACGCCGACATCACTTCCATCGTCGAGTTCCTCGACATCGGCACCCGCGCCACGGAACTGCGCTGAGCAGCGTGGACGCCCGCCCGTCGCCCCTCGACGTCCAGCGCTTCCTCGTACCCAAGGCGGGCAGCTCGTCCGCCGAGTGCGAGGACGCCGCCGACGTCTCGCTGTCACCCGACGCGAGTTCACTCTTCGCCGCCGTGTCCGACGGAGCGTCCGAGAGCCTGCTCGCCGGGGTGTGGGCCCGGCAGTTGGTGCACGGTGCCATCGCGTCGATGACGGCTGCCGACGACGAGTCAGGCGACGGGCAGACCGCTCTGCCCGGGTCCTTCGTCGAGGGCCTTCTGGCCCGCACGGTCGACCAGTGGGAGAGCTACGTCTCGGAGTACCAGGCGGAGCGGGCGGCCTCCGGCCGGCCCATCGCCTGGTACGAACAGCCGGGCCTGGCCAAAGGGGCCTTCGCCACGCTGACGGCCGTCCACATGCGGGCGGAGCCGGCCCCCGGTGCCGCGCGCTGGATGTGGCAGGCCTTCGCTCTCGGCGACAGCTGCCTCTTCCATCTCCGCGACGGCCGGCTGATCACCTCGTTCCCCATCACGGACGGAGACGGTTTCGGCATCACCCCGCAGCTTCTCGGCAGCCGTAACCGTGACGCCATCCTGATCTCCGACCGGGCGGTGACCGCAACCGGCGAACTACGCGCGGAGGACGAGCTGCTGCTGGCGACCGACGCGCTGGCGGCATGGCTGCTGTCGCACCCCGAGATCGACTCGGGCGGCGCCGGAAAGCAGCTCGGGAATCTGGCGGCCCTGGGCGAAGAGATCTTCGCCGACTGGGTCCAGCACGAGCGCGACAAGTCCCGGATGCGCAACGACGACGTAGCCCTCATTCGCATGCGGATGAAGACGGAGGGGTAATGGCGCTCTCCCGCCCCGGCGGACCTGTCTCCGGCCGTAGGTTCCCGACGGGCGCGAACTACGTGGAAGCTCTCCAGAACCCCACGTTGTGCTTCGAGGACCCGGACCTCAAACACGGAACGGTCCAGCAGAGCCCCGTACTCGGTCCGAAGGCGATCTCGGGCAACTTCGCCAGCGTCTTCTCGGTCACCGCCCCGGGCGGACAGCGCTACGCGCTGAAGTGCTTCACTCGTGACAGCAGCACGCTGGAGGCCCGCTACCAGGCCATCAGCAGGGAGCTCGCCGTCCTCAGGCCCGCCGAACTGTCCCAGCCGTGGCCGGTCGGCATCGAGTACCTGCCGAGGGGTGTCCTCGTCGCCGGTGAGTGGTACCCGGCCCTGAAGATGGCCTGGGTGGAGGGCACGAGCCTGATCACGTGGATCGACCGGAACGTCCGGGACACGCCGGCCGTCCTCCGGACGGCCAAGCGGTTCGCGGCACTGGTCGCCGACCTGGAGAAGCTCGGCCTCGCCCACGGTGACCTCCAGCACGGCAATCTGCTGGTCGCCGCCGACGGCACGCTCCGCCTCGTCGACTACGACGGGATGTACGTGCCCGCGTTCAAGGGGCAGGGCGCCACGGAGAGCGGCCACCGCAACTACCAGTCCCCGACCCGCACGAGCGCGGACTTCGGCCCCGACATGGACCGGTTCTCCGCCTGGATCATCTACCTCGCCCTGGTCGCGATCGCCACTGACCCCGGCATCTGGGACCAGTTGCACGACGACGAGGGAGAATTCCTGATCCTGAAAGAGGACGACTTCAAGGAACCGCAGTCCTCACTGGCGTGGAGTCTGTTGCTCACCCACCCGGACCCGGCCCTTCGGGCGCTGGCCGCGCAGACCCACGGGCTGCTCTCCCCGGCCGCCCACGCCGTCCCCGCGCTGTCCACGGCCGGGGCGCTCCCGGCCCAGCAGCAGCCTCCTGCCGCCGCTCCGGCAGGCGGAACTCCCTCCTGGCTCGCCGGCCACATCCCGCCACCCCGAACCGCACCCGCGGGAAGCAGCGGGAGCGCCACCACGACCGCCGGGGCCACCGGGGCCACCGGGGCCACCGGGGCCACCGGGGCCACCGGGGCCACCGGCACAGGCTTCGCCCGCCGACGCGCCGCGGACGTCCTCGCCGGGCTCCTCGCCCTGACCGGGGCCGCCACACCCGGCATCCTGACCGCCGTCAGCGCATTGCCGACCGGCTACACCACCGCGCAGATGGGCGCCCTGATCGTGTCCGGCGGCGCCCTTCACGCCACCCGCCGTTCCCGCCCCGAGGCCAAGGCGTCGAAGTCCCGGCTCAAGGCGCTCCGACAACAGATAGGAGCCCTGGAGGACCCCAAGGCGGCGGCGGAGAAGATCCACCGGGAGATCGAAGAGCTGGCCCTTGCAGGTGCGAGCCGGGGCACACAGCTCAATCAGCAGATCAAGAGCCTCCAGACCGAGCTGCGCGACGAGCAGGCACGGATCACCAGCGCGCTCAACAAGGCGACCAGCGGCCTCAAGAACACGCTGAGCACACTGAGCAACCGCGAACAGAAACAACGGGAAGCCGCATTGGCGACGGCGGTCAGGACACACGTTCAGGGCAAGCTCCGCCTCGCTTCCATCCAGAACGTCAAAAAGCTGTCCAACATGGGCGCTGGGACGGTCACGGCCCTGACCGTCGCCGGCATCCACACCGCCGCCGACTTCACCGGGGTCCGGTACGTGCAGAGCGGCCGGTACGCGAACCGCGACGCGTATCTCATGCGGCCCAACGGCCAGCAGGTCAAGGTCCCGGGAGTCGGCGAAGTCCGCGCCTCCGCACTCGAAAGCTGGCGGACCTCGCTGGAGCAGCAGGCCCGGAAGTCGGCACCGACCAGCCTGAGCACCAAAGAGCGGACCGCGATCCGACAGCAATTCGCCGCACGGAAGAAGCAGCTCGAAGCAGAGATCGCGAAGGCCGAGAGGGCTGCCGTCCAGAAGCGCGACCAGGTTCAGCAGCGCCTCGCCACCCGTCAGCAGCAGGTCAACAGGGAGAAACAGCAGCACCTCGCACTGGAGCAGCAGCAGCGTGCGGCACTGCTCCAGCGTCAGGCACAACTCGCCGATGCAAGCGTCACGCGCAACCTGCTCGTCAGGCAGCTCGCCACAGCCGACACGGACCACCGCCGCGCCTTCGGCTTCCTCCGCTATCTCCGCTTCATCGCAACGGGCCACTGACCGACCACCCGGGCATGAAAAAACCCCAGGTCACGGCGAGTGAGTCCTGGGGTAATTCCGAGCCGCCTTCGGGATTCGAACCCGAGACCTACGCATTACGAGTGCGTTGCTCTGGCCAGCTGAGCTAAGGCGGCTTGCCGTGCAGACCCATGTTGGGTGCAGCAGCGCCGCCAAGTCTACACAGTTTCCGGGGGTGCTCCGACCACCCCCGGATCATGCCTATGAGCAGCGCTTTCCGTCCTGCGGAGGCGTGCCTTCCAGGAGGTAGGCGTTGATGGCCGTGTCGACACAGTCGCTGCCCCGGCCGTACGCGGTGTGGCCGTCGCCGTCGTAGGTCAGGAGGACGCCCGAGGAGAGCTGCGCGGCCAGGGAGCGCGCCCACTTGTACGGGGTGGCCGGGTCGCGGGTGGTGCCGACGACGAGGATCGGGGCGGCGCCGTCGGCGGTGATGCGGTGGGGGCTGCCGGTGGGCCGCATGGGCCAGTAGGTGCAGTTGAGGGCCGCCCAGGCGAGGCCCTCGCCGAAGACCGGGGAGGCCTTCTCGAAGGACGGGACCGCCTTCTCGGCGTCGGCGGGGCCGGCGTAGGCGGCCGGCAGGTCGAGGCAGTTCACGGCGGCGTTGGCGTACATCAGGTTGGCGTACGTGCCGTCCGCCTCCCGCTCGTAGTAGCTGTCGGCCAGGGCGAGCAGGCCCGAGCCCTCGCCGCCGATCGCCCGGGTGAGGGCCTCGCGCAGCTGGGGCCAGGCGCCCTCGTCGTACATCGCCGCGATCACGCCCGTCGTCGCGAGCGACTCGCCGAGCTCGCGGCTCTCGCCCGTCGGCACCGGCTCCGCGTCCACGTCGCGGAAGAAGGCCCGCAGCGCCTCGCCGGCCTCCGCGACCGACTCGGTGCCGAGCGGGCAGTCCGGCTTGCGGACGCAGTCGGCGGCGAAGGCGCGGAAGGCGGTCTCGAAGCCGGCGGTCTGGTCGCGGTTGAGGTCGAGCGCGGACAGGGACGGGTCCATCGCCCCGTCGAGGACCAGCCGGCCGACCCGGCCGGGGAACAGCTCGGCGTACGTGGCGCCGAGGAACGTGCCGTACGAGGCCCCCACGTAGCTGAGCTTCTCGTCGCCGAGCACCGCTCGCAGGATGTCCATGTCACGGGCCGTCTCGACGGTGGAGACGTGCGGCAGGACCTTCCCGGAGCGCTTCTGGCAGGCCGCCGCGAACTCCTTGAACGCCGCGCTCAGCCTGTTGGTCTCCGCCGCGTCGTCGGGGGTCTGGTCCACCTGCGTGTACGCGTCCATCCGCGGGCCCGTCAGGCACTCGACCGGCTCGCTGCGGGCGACCCCGCGCGGGTCGACGGCCACCATGTCGTAGCGGGCGCGGACGGGGGCGGGGTAGCCGATGCCCGCGTACCCCTGGAGGTAGCCGACGGCCGATCCGCCGGGCCCGCCCGGGTTGACCAGGAGCGACCCGAGCCGCTTCCCCGGTCCGGTGGCCCGGATCCGCGAGACCGCCAGCTCGACGTCACCACCGTCCGGCTTCGCGTAGTCGAGCGGGGCCAGCAGCGTCGCGCACTGGAAGCCCGTGACACCGCAGTCGCGCCACGTCGGCTTCTGCCCGTAGTACTTCTTCAGCGCCCCGCTCTCGGGCGCGGCGGAGGCGGAGACGCGGGCGGCCGACGTCGTCGTCGTGCGGGACGCGGCGGCGTCGCTTCCGCCCGTGCAGCCGGAGAGGATCAGTCCGGCGGCCGCGAGGGCCGTGGCGGACGTACGGAGCAAACCCCTGGAGTCCATCCCCGGAGCGTATCCGGACGGGTACGGACCGTGTCCAATCGTGTGGGACGCCTGTGGACAGGCCCTAGTCGCGGAGCGACATCGTCATCGCCTCCACCGCCAGCAGCGGAGCCACGTTCCTGTCGAGGGCGTCCCGGCAGGCCAGGATCGCCTCGATGCGGCGCAGGGTCCGCTCCGGGGTGGTGTCCGCGGCGATCCGCTCCAGTGCGTCCCGCACGTCCACGTTGGCGATGTCCGAGCGCGAGCGGAGCTGGAGCGCGAGCACGTCGCGGTAGAAGCCGGTCAGGTCGGTGAGCGCGAGGTCCAGGCTGTCGCGCTGGGTGCGCGTCCTGCGCCGCTTCTGCCGCTCCTCCAGCTCCTTCATCACACCGGCCGTGCCGCGGGGCATCCGCCCGCCCTGCGCGGCGCCGAGCGCCGCCTTCATGTCCTCGGTCTCCTTGACGTCGACCTCCTCCGCGACCTGCTTCGCGTCCTCGGCTGCCGCGTCGACCAGCTCTTGGGCGGCCTTGAGGCAGCCGCCGACGTCCCCGACCCGCAGCGGCAGCTTGAGGACGACGGCCCTGCGCGCCCGGGCCCGCTCGTCCGTGGCGAGCCGCCGGGCCCGGTCGATGTGCCCCTGTGTCGCGCGGGCCGCGGCGTGCGCCGCGGACGGCTCGATGCCGTCGCGCCGCACGAGCACGTCGGCCACCGCCTCCACCGGCGGCGTCCGCAGGGTCAGGAGACGGCAGCGGGAACGGATCGTCGGCAGCACGTCCTCGATGGACGGCGCGCAGAGCAGCCAGACCGTGCGCGGCGCGGGCTCCTCGATGGCCTTCAGCAGGACGTTCCCCGCGCCCTCGGTGAGCCGGTCCGCGTCCTCCAGGACGATGACCTGCCACCGCCCGCCGGCGGGCGACAGCTGCGCGCGCCGGACGAGCTCGCGGGTCTCCTTCACACCGATGGACAGCAGGTCCGTACGGACGATCTCCACGTCCGCGTGGGTGCCGACGAGGGTCGTGTGGCAGCCGTCGCAGAATCCGCAGCCCGGGATCCCGCCCGTCGCCCGGTCGGGGCTCACGCACTGGAGCGCGGCGGCGAACGCCCGCGCCGCGGTCGCCCGCCCGGACCCCGGCGGGCCGGTGAACAGCCAGGCGTGGGTCATCTTCGACGCCTCGGGGGCGGGCTCTCCGGCGGTATGGGCGGTCACGAGCGCGTCGGCGTCGCGCGCGGCGGCGCTGAGCTGCTCCTCGACCCGCGTCTGTCCGACCAGGTCGTCCCATACGGCCATGTCTGCCCCTCCTCAGGTACGCCCTCCATTGTGGGGCAGCGCGCTGACAACCCCCGCCGACCGGGCGTCAGGCCACCCCGCGGAGGCGAGCACGAGCACGCCCGAGCCGACGCTCGCCGTGACGTGCGTGGCGCCGGTCCAGCCGGCGAACGTGTCGACGTAGGCGTTGGCGAGGACGCCCGCCGTCAGCGGCGGCGGCGACGGCCGTCGTTCTCGTCGTCGTCGTGCGGGCCGAACAGCTCGTCCGCGAGGGTCGGCAGATCGTCGAGCGGGGTCTCCTCGGCCCAGTCCGAGCGGCGGCGCGGCTGCCCGTTCTCGTCGAGCTGGGGCAGCTCACGGGTCCGGTCGTTCGCGCCGTGCGCCTGCGCCTGCGGCTGCGGCTGCGTCCGTTCGTCGCGGAAGATTCCCTGCGGCACCCGGTCGGCGGGGTCGGACACCCGGGGATCCCGTACGGGAGGCAGGACGGCGGTCTCGTCGACGGCCCGCGGGTCCCGGATCTTCGGCATGACGGCCGTCTCGGCCTCAGGCCTCATGATCGGCGTGGCCACGGTGACCTCGTTGGGCGAAACGGTGGGCGCCTCGGACTCGGCGACCGGCTCGGCGACCGGCCCGGCGTCCGGCTTCACGACCGGCGTCGCCACGGTGACCTCGTTCGCGGACTCCTCGGTGGCCCGAGCGGCCCGCTCGGCCGCCGCCTTCTCGGCCGCCGCACGCTCCGCAGCAGCCTTCTCCGCGGCCGCCTTCTCCGCAGCGGCGCGCTCGGCCGCCGCCTTCCGCTCGGCCTCGGCAGCGGCCACGGCCGCCGCACGCTCCGCCGCGGCCTTCTCGGCGGCGGCCTTCGCGGCCGCCTCGGCGGCCACCTTCTCCGCCGCGGCCTTCACCGCGGCCTCCTCCGCCGCCTTCGCGGCGGCGGCGGCCTCGGCCATCCGGCGGGCCTCCTCGGCCCGGAGCAGGGCCTCCTCGGCCTTGCGCTGCTTCTCCAGGCGGCGTTCCTCCGCCTCGGCCCGGAGCCGCGCCTCCTCCTCGGCCTCCTTGCGGATCCGCTCCTGCTCCTCCAGGCGGGCCTTCTCCTCGGCGGCGAGCCGCTTCCGCTCCTCCTCGGCGGCGAGCTCGGCGGCGACCCGGGCCTCCTCGGCCTTCCGGCGGGCCTCCTCCGCCTGCCGCTCGGCCTCCAGGCGGCGCGCCTCTTCCTCCTCGCGCCGCTTCCGCTCCTCCTCCTCGGCGCGGAGCTTGGCGAGCTGCTCCTGCCGCTCGCGCTCCAGGCGCTCTTCCTCGGCCTTGCGGGCGGCCTCTTCCTCCGCGAGGCGCCGCGCTTCTTCCTCGGCCTTCCGGCGGGCCTCCTCGGCGGCCTTCACCTCGGCCTCGGAGAGCGGCAACATCCGGTCGAGCCGGTGGCGTACGACGGTGGTGACGGCCTCGGGCTCCTGGCCGGCGTCGACGACGAGGTAGCGGCTCGGGTCGGCGGCCGCGAGGGCGAGGAAACCGGCCCGCACGCGCGCGTGGAACTCCGGCGGCTCGGACTCCAGCCGGTCGGGCGCCTCGGTGAAGCGCTCCCGGGCCGTCTCCGGGGAGACGTCGAGGACGACGGTGAGGTGCGGGACGAGCCCGTCCGTCGCCCAGCGCGAGATGCGGGAGATCTCGGTCGGGGACAGGTCGCGGCCCGCGCCCTGGTAGGCCACGGACGAGTCGATGTACCGGTCGGAGAGGACGATCGCGCCCCGCTCCAGGGCGGGCCGGACCAGGGAGTCGACGTGCTCGGCGCGGTCGGCCGCGTACAGCAGGGCCTCGGCCCGGTTCGAAAGACCCGCCGACGACACGTCGAGAAGGATCGAGCGGAGCCGCTTGCCGATCGGAGTGGCACCGGGCTCGCGGGTGACGACGACCTCGTGACCCTTCGCCCGGATCCATTCGGCGAGCGCCTGGACCTGGGTGGACTTCCCGGCGCCGTCGCCGCCCTCCAGGGCGATGAAGAAGCCGGTCGGGGAGGGTGCCTGGGCGGGGTCGGAGCCGCGCAGCGCGTCGCGCAGGTCACGGCGGAGCGGGACACCGGCGCGGTCGTCGGTCTTCGCGAGGACGAGCGCGGCGACCGGCAGCAGCAGGGCGCCGACCAGGGCGAGCGTCAGGGCCGCGCCGGCGTGCGCGAAGTCGGCGCTCTCCGAGGCGAGCCGGTACGGCCCGATGGCGGCGGCGAGCAGCGGGGCGGCGAGCGCGCCGACGGCCATGCCCACACGGGCGTTGGCCTGGAGGTGCTCGGTGGTCCGGGCCCGGCGCGGCTCCTCGGTCTCCTGGTCGACGAGGGTGTGGCCGGTGTTGGCGGCGACACCGGCGGTGTACCCGGCGAGGACGGCGAGGAACAGCACGGTCGCGGTGTCCGGGACCAGGCCCATGGCGATCAGCGCGACACCGGTGACGGCGGTCGCGAGGGCGAGCAGCCGGCGCCGGGACAGGACGGGCAGGACCTTGCGCGCGGTGCGGATGCCGACGGCGGTGGCGCCGCTGAGCGCGAGGATCAGGAGCGCGTACGTGACGGGGCCGCCGCCCAGGTCGTACGCGTGGAGGACGGCGAGGGACGCGGCCGCGGCGATCGCCCCGGCGACGGTGGCGCAGGTCAGGACCAGCAGGGGCAGGACGCCGGTGCGGCCCTTGCCTTCCGCGGCGCCCTTCTCCGCCGCGGGGCGGCGCAGCCCCTCCAGGGGCGAACGGGGCCTCGGCGTCTGCCCGCCGGGCAGCGCCATCGCGTACAGGCCGGTGACGGAGGCGGCGAACAGGCCGGCCGCCACGTACGAACCGAGGGCGGCCTGGTGCAGCGAGAACCAGTCGAGTCCGGCACCGAGCAGATTGCCGACGAGCGTGGCGACGAGCAGGACGGCGGCCGCGGCCGGCACGGCGAGGAAGCCGGTGCGCTGGGACAGCCGGCGCAGCGCGCCGAGGTGGTCGGGGAGCGGCCGTACGGCGTCGCCCTCCAGCGGCGGGGCGGGCAGCAGCGCGGGCGCGGCGCCCTCGCGGCAGATGGTCCAGAGCCGCTCGGCCGCTCCGGTGACGAAGACGGTGCCGAGCAGGAACCAGAGCGCGCTGTCGGGGGTCCAGTCGATCCACAGGGGCGCGATGACGAGGAGCCCGATCCGCACTCCGTCGGCGCCGATCATGGTCCAGCGGCGGTCGAGCGGGCCGTCGGGGCCGGTGAGCGCGGTGAGCGGGCCGAGGAGGACGGCCCCGAAGAGGACCGAGGCGAGCAGACGCGTACCGACGACGGCGGCCACGGCGAACGCGGCGCCCCGGTATCCGCCCCCGAGCGCGCCCTCGGCGACGGCCGCCTGGAGGCCCAGGAGGACGAGGACGAGGAGGGCGAGGGCGTCACCGACGCCGCCGGCCACCTGGGCGCCCCACAGCCGGCGCACGGGCTGATGGCGCAGGAGGGCCCGTACGGCACGCTCCTGGGAATCCGCGACGAGTGCGGCGTCGGAATCGCCGAGGCGGTCTGGCTGCTCTGCTCGCGTCATCCGTCCACCCTATCCGGACGCCCTTGCTCCCCGCGGCCTCCGACCGAACATCCGGACGACCCTGTGACGAAGGCGGGGCGGGGGCCACCGGCCCCCGCCCCGCCTTCGTCACACCATGCGTCTACTCCGGCTGCGACGCCGCCGTCTTCTTGGCCGCGGTCGTCTTCTTCGCCGCCGTGGTCTTCTTCGCGGCGGTCGTCTTGGCGGCGGTGGTCTTCTTCGCCGCGGTCTTCTTCGCCGCCGTCTTCGTGGCCGTCTTCTTCGCCGTCGTGGTCTTCTTCGCCGGCGCCTTCTTGGCGACCTTCTTCGCCGGCCCCTTGGCCCGCTTCTCCGCGAGGAGCTCGTAACCGCGCTCCGGCGTGATCGTCTCCACGCTGTCGTCGGTCCGCAGGGTGGCGTTGGTCTCGCCGTCCGTCACGTACGGGCCGAAGCGCCCGTCCTTGACGACCACGGGCTTCTCGCTGACCGGGTCGGTGCCCAGCTCCTTCAGCGGCGGCTTGGCCGCCGCCCGGCCACGCTGCTTCGGCTGCGCGTAGATCGCGAGCGCCTCTTCGAGCGTGATCGAGAAGAGCTGCTCCTCGTCGGTGAGCGACCGCGAGTCCGTGCCCTTCTTCAGGTACGGGCCGTAGCGGCCGTTCTGCGCGGTGATCTCGACGCCCTCGGCGTCCACGCCGACGACCCGCGGCAGGGACATCAGCCGGAGCGCGTCCTCCAGGGTGACGGTGTCGAGCGCCATCGACTTGAAGAGAGAGGCCGTCCGCGGCTTCACCGCGTTCTTGCCGGTCTTCGGGGTGCCCTCGGGCAGGATCTCCGTGACGTACGGGCCGTAGCGGCCGTCCTTCGCCACGATCTGGTTGCCGCTGACCGGGTCGGCGCCCAGCTCGAAGTCGCCGCTCGGCTTGGCGAGCAGCTCCTCGGCGTGCTCGACGGTGAGCTCGTCGGGCGCGAGGTCCTCGGGGACGTCGGCGCGCTGGTGGCCCTCCGCGTCCTTCTCGCCGCGCTCCACGTACGGGCCGTAGCGGCCGACGCGCAGCACGATGTCGTTGCCGACCGGGAAGGAGGAGATCTCCCGGGCGTCGATGGCGCCGAGGTCGGTGACGAGCTCCTTGAGGCCGCCGAGGTGGTCGCCGTCGCCGTTCCCGGCGTCCGCCGCGCCGCCGGGGGCAGCCGCGCCGCCCTCGCCCGTGCCCCCGCCCTCACCGAAGTAGAAGCGCTTCAGCCACGGCACGGACTTGGCCTCGCCCCGCGCGATGCGGTCGAGGTCGTCCTCCATCCGCGCGGTGAAGTCGTAGTCGACGAGCCGCCCGAAGTGCGTCTCCAGGAGGTTGACGACGGCGAAGCTCAGGAAGGACGGCACGAGCGCCGTGCCCTTCTTGAAGACGTAGCCGCGGTCGAGGATGGTGCCGATGATCGACGCGTACGTCGACGGGCGGCCGATCTCGCGCTCTTCGAGCTCCTTGACCAGCGAGGCCTCGGTGTAGCGGGCCGGCGGCTTCGTCGCGTGGCCGTCCGCCGTGATCTCCTCGGCGGTCAGCGCGTCGCCCTGGGCGACCTGCGGCAGGCGCCGCTCGCGGTCGTCGAGCTCCGCGTTCGGGTCGTCGGCGCCTTCGACGTACGCCTTCATGAAGCCGTGGAAGGTGATCGTCTTGCCGGAGGCGCTGAACTCGGCGTCACGGCCGTCGGAGGCCCGGCCGCCGATCTTGACGGTGACCGAGTTACCGGTGGCGTCCTTCATCTGGGAGGCGACGGTCCGCTTCCAGATCAGCTCGTAGAGCCGGAACTGGTCGCCGGTCAGGCCGGTCTCCGCGGGGGTGCGGAAACGATCACCCGAAGGGCGAATCGCCTCGTGCGCCTCCTGCGCGTTCTTGACCTTGCCCGCGTAGACGCGCGGCTTCTCCGGCAGGTAGTCGGCGCCGTACAACTGCGTGACCTGCGCCCGGGCCGCCACGACGGCGGTGTCGGACAGGGTCGTGGAGTCCGTACGCATGTAGGTGATGAAGCCGTTCTCGTACAGCTTCTGCGCCACCTGCATGGTCGCCTTCGCACCGAAGCCCAGCTTGCGGCTCGCCTCCTGCTGGAGGGTCGTGGTGCGGAAGGGGGCGTACGGGGAGCGGCGGTACGGCTTCGACTCGACCGAGCGCACCGCGAACGCGGTGTCGGCGAGCGCGGCGGCCAGGGCGCGCGCGTTCGCCTCGTCCAGGTGGAGGACGCTGTCGGTCTTCATCCGGCCGTCGGCGCCGAAGTCACGGCCCTGGGCGACACGCTTGCCGTCGACCGTGTTCAGCCGGGCGACCAGCGTGGACGGGTCGGAGGCGTCGCCGGAGCGGCCGGTGCCGAAGGTGCCGGTGAGGTCCCAGTACTCGGCGGAGCGGAAGGCGATGCGCTCGCGCTCCCGCTCGACGACGAGCCGGGTGGCGACGGACTGCACACGGCCTGCCGACAGCTTCGGCATGACCTTCTTCCACAGGACCGGCGACACCTCGTAGCCGTACAGCCGGTCGAGGATGCGGCGGGTCTCCTGGGCGTCGACCATGCGCTGGTTGAGCTCGCGCGGGTTGGCGACGGCCTCGCGGATGGCGTCCTTGGTGATCTCGTGGAAGACCATCCGGTGGACCGGGACCTTGGGCTTCAGGACTTCCTGGAGGTGCCACGCGATGGCTTCGCCCTCGCGGTCCTCATCGGTGGCGAGGAAGAGCTCGTCGGACTCGGCGAGCAGCTCCTTGAGCTTCCTGACCTGCGCCTTCTTGTCGGCGTTGACGACATAGATGGGCTGGAAGTCATGCTCGACGTCGACGCCGAGGCGGCGCACCTCGCCGGTGTACTTCTCCGGCACCTCGGCGGCGCCGCTGGGGAGGTCGCGGATGTGCCCGACGCTCGCCTCGACGACGTAGCCAGGGCCGAGGTAGCCCTTGATCGTCTTCGCCTTGGCGGGCGACTCGACGATGACGAGTCGGCGGCCGCCGTGTGCGGTCTCGCTGGTCGGGGACAACTTCGCTCTTCTCTCCGGATCGACACTCTCTGGCACGTACGGCACTGGCACGCACGGCAGCGGCACGGACGGTGACGCTCCCGTCGCTGCGGAGTGTGACGGTACAACCCGCCCCCGTGTCAAACGGCGAAAGCCCGCAACGGCCACTCGAACGGTAACCCGAGTCCTGGCATTCCTGCCGCCCGGACTCCCGGTCGGGCGGGGCGGGCGGACGCGCCGGAGAGATCAGCGGTGGAACCGGAGGCGGCTCAGAGCCGGCCGAAGCACCAGAGGCCGAGGGCCAGGAAGGCGGCGCCGAAGAGGCTCGTCAGCGCGACGGCGGTGCGGGGCGCGACCCCGTACGCCACGGGCTCGCGGTGCAGCACCCGCACGGTCGTCCACAGCAGCAGCGCGGCCCCGAACAGCGTGAACGCCGCCCCCGCG
Organism: Streptomyces sp. NBC_01255; assembly: GCF_036226445.1. Taxonomy (NCBI): domain Bacteria; kingdom Bacillati; phylum Actinomycetota; class Actinomycetes; order Kitasatosporales; family Streptomycetaceae; genus Streptomyces; species Streptomyces sp. NBC_01255. The sequence goes on along the minus strand of NZ_CP108474.1, from coordinate 4,719,906 downwards.
AAGATCGCCGGCCCGCTCTCCATGCCCGTACCCCGTTCCGTCCACGTGCGGTGTTCGTCTCCCGCAGCCGAGGCTGACACCTCCGGGCGTCGTGGGCGCGAATTCCGGGTGAACGACGCGGACCGTCCCGTACGGTTTCACGAAGATGGCCGGTAGTGACCCACTCCTCACGTCCTTTCCCTCTCCTCCGTCACATCGTGTCGAGCGTGGCCCGGCGTCGGCTGCCGCGCTCGAAGAGGGCGAGCAGGGCGACGGCGAGCAGCCCCCAGCCGGCGCCCACCGCGAGCTCGGTCCCGAGCAGGGTGCCGTCCAGGCCGCCGCCCGCGGTCAGCCGCCGCGCCGCGTCCGCCGCGTGCGTGAGCGGCAGCAGCTCGCCGGCGAACCGCATCCACTCCGGCAGCGACTCCCGGGGCACGGCGGCGCCCGTCAGGAGGAGCAGCCCCGAACTCGCCACGTTGGACACCAGGAACACGTCGCGGAAGCGGAGCCCGAGCGCCCCCAGCGCGAGCCCGAAGGCCGAGCAGGCACCGGCGGCGGCGAGCAGCACCAGAGCGAGCCCGGGCAGCGCGCCGGCGGGCACGGGCAGCCCGAGGACGAGCGCGGCGGCGGTCAGCACGAAGCCGCTGACGAACAGCCCGTTGAGGACGTACGGGAGGGCGCGCCCGAGCCAGAGCGGGACCCGGTGCCGGGGCGAGAGCAGGACGGCGCCGAGCGTGCCGTACCGGCGCTCGTTGGCGACGGCCATCGTGCCGCCGTACACGCAGGAGGCGGAAGCTGCGAGGACGGCGTTGCCTACGAGATGGAAACGGTCGTCGGCGACGCCCAGTTCCCGGCCGAGGAAGACGAAGAAGAAAACCTGGAGAAGCGGCCCCACCAGCAGCGTTCCGATGAACATCGGCGGGGTCGTCCAGTTGAAGAGCGCCCGGTAGGAGATCGCGCCGCCGACGACGACGAGCCGGGCGGTGCCGGGGAAACGGAACATCTCTGGCTGGCCTTTCAGGTGAGGGCGAGGGTGGCGGCGGCGCGCGCCCGGCGCTCCACCCGCCCGAGGACGAGGACGGCGGCCAGGGCGTAACCCGCCCCGAGCGCGACGGCGGCGAGGAGCGGCGTGACCACGTCCCCGCCGGAGGTCGCCGCGTGCACGGCCCGTGCGCCCCAGGTGGTGGGCAGCGCCCAGGACAGCGGGTGCGTCCAGGCGGGCAGCACGGTGACGGGCACGAGGAGCCCGGACAGCAGCCAGACGGGCGTGTCCAGGGGGTTGGCCAGGGCGTTGGCGTTGCGCAGCAGAACGAAGGTGGCGGCGAGGAGGAGCCCCATCATGCCGAGCGCGAGGACGCAGACGGGCACGGCGAGCAGGAACAGCAGCGGGTGCGCGAAGTCGAGCGGGACACCGAAGAGGACCACGCCCCACAGGACCGTCGCACCCATCGCGTACGTGCCGATGACGGCGGTCGCGAGGGTGATCGGGAGCAGGACGAGCGCGAGCGGCGCGGGCGCCACGACCAGGGTCTCCAGGGTGCCGAGCCAGCGCTGGTTCTGCACGGCGCCGCCCGAACCGAAGAGCACCGAGCCCCAGATGCCCATCAGTCCGGCGCCGACGGAGGCGGTGAGCAGCCGGTCGGGGTCGCCCGCGGCCCGGAACAGGTAGACGGCGAGGGTCGCGTAGACGAGCGGGACGAGGACGGCGAAGGTGATCTCGATCGGGGAGCGCGACATGTACGAGACATGGGTGCGGACGCCGACGAGGATCAGCCGCGGGACGCGCCTCATACGGGCAGCTCCTCGGACACCGGCAGCTCCTCGGACACGGGAAGCTCCTCGGACGCGCGGTCAACAGCCTCCGTGTCCCCCGAGCCGTCCCTGGAGGACGCCTCCTCCACGATCGCGATGTACGCGTCCTCCAGGGACGGTTCGCGGCTCGCGACCCGGCCGATCCGTACGCCGTCGAGGGCGTTCAGCACCGGTCCGTGCAGCTCGGCGGAGGCCCGGCCTGTCTGCACGGTGACGATCTGCAGTGCGCCCCGGTCCTCGACCGACGCGCCCCGCACCCCGGCGAGGCGGCGCACCCGGTCGAGCCGCTCCTCGTCGACCCCATACGCCTGGATCTCCAGCACGTCCCGGCCCCGCACCCGGGACTTGAGGCTCTCGGGCGTGCCGAGGGCGCAGATCCGGCCGCCCGCGATCACGGCGATCCGGCCACAGAGCTCGTCGGCCTCGGCCATGTAGTGGGTGGTGAGCAGGACGGTGGTGCCGGCCGCGGACAGGTCGGCGACCGTGCGGCGCAGGTCGCGGGCGGCGACGGGGTCGACGCCGATGGACGGCTCGTCGAGGAAGAGCACGTCGGGGCGGTGGAGGAGGCCGCGGGCGATGTGGAGGCGCTGCCGCATGCCGCGCGAGTACCCCTCGACGCGCTCCTTCTCCCGGCCCACGAGGCCGACCAGGTCGAGGAGTTCGGCGATGCGCCGCTTCTGGTCGCGGGCCTCGACGCCGTACAGCTCGGCGAAGTAGCGGAGGTTGTCGAGGGCGGAGAGCCGTTCGTACAGGCCGCGGTCGCCGCCGAAGACGTACCCGATCCTGCGGCGTACGGCGACGGGGTCGCGGGCCACGTCGTGGCCGAACACCCGGGCCGTGCCGGAGGTCGGCAGGAGCAGGGTGTTGAGCATCTTGATGGTGGTGGTCTTCCCGGCGCCGTTGGGGCCGAGCAGGCCGAACAGTTCCCCGGGCGCCACCTCGAAGGTGACCCCGCGCACGGCCTCGGTCTCGGTCCGCCGGGGCTTCAGCCACCCGGTCCTGCTGGTGTAGGTGCGGCGCAGCGCGTCCGCCTCGATTGCGAGCATGCGGCGGACGGTAGAAGCCGGCGGAGGGGCGGGGCCATCGATTCGGGAGCCCCCGAATCGTCGGCACGCGACCCCACCCCCTTACGCGACCGCGTGCAGCACGCCCTCCCCGGCGAGCAGCGCGAGCAGCGAACGGCCGGTGTCCGTGAGCTGGTAGTACACCGAGCGCCCGACCCGGTGCCGGGTGACGACCCCGGCCTCCGCGAGCACCGACAGGTGCTCGGAGACGGTGCTCGGCGCGAGGCCGAGCCGGTCGGCGAGCCCGGCCGTGGTGAGCGGCCCGCCCAGCTCGCGCAGGACCGCCGCGCGGCCCCGGCCGAGCATCAGGCCGAGCCGGTCGTCGGCGACGGGCTCGGGCGGTTCGCGCAGGGCGGCGGCTCCCCGGGCCTGGAAGCTGAGCGCGAACACCTCGGGGTCGTCCGTCGAGTACAGCCGGCAGCCCTCGGCGAAGACCAGCGGCACGAGCACGAGCCGGCGCTCTCCGGGCGCGTACTCCGCGTCGATGTACTTGGTCAGTTCGAGTACGGGGGGCTGCCACCGCCCCCGCGTCTCCAGGCCCGCGAACAGCGCGTCGACGCCCTCCGTCGCGAACGTCCTGGCCCGGACGAGCACTTCGTCCTCGACGAGCCGCCGCATCGTCGGCCAGTACGGCTCGATCGCGCCCTCCCAGTAGGCCGCGTACGCGTCGGCGAGCGCCGCGCAGGCCGCCTCCGGATCCTTCAGGTAGGGCTGTACGAAGGGCTCGTCGGCCATGCCGGGATAGCAGACGGCCACCTGGGCGCGGACGAACTCCGGGTCGGTGGCCCGCAGCGCGGCCAGCTCCTCGTGGACGTTGACCGTGCCGAACGGCCGGGGCAGCAGGAAGTCGGAGACCTCGACCCGCCCCTCGACGAACAGGTCCCACAGCGGGCGGAGCCGGTCGTCCTCGCGCCACACCTCGCGCGCCTGCCCGACCCACGCCTGGTACGGCCAGGAGGGGTGACGGTGCGGCAGCGCGAGGTGCATCGAGCAGAACGCGTCCCGCAGCGGGCTGATGGCGATCCGGGTCGCCCCGAGCGAGGCCTCGTCCAGCTCGATCCGTATCAAGCGCCGCTCACCTCGCCGGACTCCCCGGGCGTCTGCCCGACGGGCAGCAGGAAGCCCTCCTCGACGAGCAGCCGGATCGCCTGCGGGGTGCGGTCCCGCAGTATGACCGGGTCCTCCCCCATGAGCTGCCCGATCGCGTCGAGGATGCGGCCGGCGCTGAGGGTGCCGTCGCACACGCCGGCGAACCCGGCGCCGACGTGGTCGACCTTGGTGGCGCGGCGCATGCCGCGGTTCTGCCGGAGCACGACGTGCTCGGGGTCCTCGGCGCCCGGCAGCCCGACCTGCTCCTGCATCACCTCGGGCGCGAGCGTGAAGCGGTCGGCGAGCAGCGCGGCGTCGTCGTGGCTCCGCAGGTAGTCCTGGCGCGTGAAGTGGGCGCGGATGGTGTCGCCGAGGGGCTGCTCGACGGGGTGCGGCCACTCCTCGATCAGGATCGAGGGCTCGGTCTCGCCCGACTCCACCGCCGCGTTCCGCCGGATCGTGATCCAGCCGAAGCCGATCGCCCTGGTCCTGCGGGCCTCGAACTCGTCGAGCCAGCGCCCGTACGCCAGCCGGTACGCGTCCGGGTCGCCGCGGTGGTCCCCGCTGTCCCGCAGCCAGAGCTCCGTGTACTGGGTGACGTCCTGGACCTCGCGCTGCACGATCCAGGCGTCGCAGCCGCGCGGCACCCAGGACCGCAGCCGGTCCTGCCACTCCTCGCCGTCCACGTGCTGCCAGTTGGCGAGGAACTGGGCGTATCCGCCGTCGTTGAGCCGCTCGCCCGCCTGCTGCACGAGCGTGCGGCACAGGTCGTCGCCGCCCATCCCGCCGTCCCGGTAGGTGAGCGTGGCGCCGGGGGAGATGACGAACGGCGGGTTGGAGACGATCAGGTCGTACGTGTCGCCGTCGACCGGCTCGAAGAGCGAGCCTTCGAGCAGCTCGGCCTCCCGGGCCCCGGAGAGGGCGAGCGTGAGCCGGGTGAAGTCCAGGGCGCGCGGGTTGAGGTCCGTGGCGGTGACCAGCGTGGCGTGCTGGGCGGCGTGCAGCGCCTGGATGCCGGAGCCGGTACCGAGGTCGAGCGCGGAGGACACCGCCGTACGGACGGTGATCCCGGCGAGCGTGGTGGAGGCGCCGCCGACGCCGAGGACGACGCCCTCGGCCTTCTTCCCGATGCCGCCGGCTCCGCCGACGGCGCAGCCGAGGTCGGAGACGATGAACCAGTTCCCGCCGTCCTCGCCTCCGTAGGGCCGGACGTCGACCGTGGCGAGCACGGCGTCGTCCTCGCGGACCACCCAGCCGTCGGCGAGGGCCTCGTCCAGCGGGAGCGCGGCGGCGGCCTTGTCGTACGCGACGGCCCGCTGGAGCAGGAAGAGCCGGACGAGGGTCTCCAGCGACGAGTCGCCGCGGGTGGCGCGCAGGGCGGGCACGGTCTCGCTGCGGGCGAGCGCCGCGTAGGCGGGGGCGCCGAGCAGGTCGAGCAGACCGTCGGCGGTGTAGTCGGCGGCGAGCAGTGCCTCGCGCAGACGGGCGGCGTGCGCGGGCACCGGGAGGCGGGGAGGCAGGCTGGTCGTACTCACGGATCCCATTGTGACGGCCGCCACCGACATCCGGGCTGCCGACCCGGCGACAGACGACCGATCGCCGCCGCCGGGGTGGGGAAGACCTGCTCCTAGGACTTCTTGGTGGGCTTGGCGGAGGCCTTCTTGCTAGGCGTCGAGGAGCCCGAGTCGGCGTCCGACTCCGAGCCGGAGCCCGAGTCCGCGTCCGCGTCCGAGCCCTTGTCCGAGGAGGTCGAGCCGGGCTTCGGCGAGGCCGTGGCCGAACCGGACGTCTTCGGCGGGACCGAGGCCGTGGGCTTCTGGCAGCCGGGCTGCTTGGCCATCGCCTGGCCCAGCTCGCCCTCCTCCAGCTTGGCCAGCGCCGCCTGGTCCATCTTCTCGATCCTGGTCAGCCCGTCGGCGACGTCCTGGAGGCCGTCCGCGAACTTCTGCTGGTTGCTCGGGTCCAGCGCGTCGACTTCCTTCTTGAGCCCCAAGTAGGCCACCGCGGTGGCGTTGAGCTCCTTGATCGCGTCCTGCTGGACCTTCTCGCCGTTCTCGACGGGCGGGACCCCGGCGGCCTCGACGGCCTTGGCGAGCGCGCGGTCGGCGTCGGCGATGTCCTGGAACGCCTTCGAGTCGGCGGCCTGGATCTCGGCCGGCTTACTGTCGGCCGCCGTCGAGATGATGATCTGGTGGGCGTTGGCCCGCTTCTGGATCTGAGGCTTCGCCTGGTCGCAGAACGTCTTCGCCCAGTCCCCCACCTTGTCGCCCTCGTCATCGCTGCAACCGGACAGCGCGAGCACCAGTACCGCGCCGCCGGACAGCGCGGCCGCAAGCTTCTTGTTCACCGGATCGGTCCCTTCCAAGGCTCTCGGCCCCGGAACATACACGCCGAACGGGCTACTTCCACCTTTCGTGGGAGGGATTCATCCCACATTGCAGTCGTTTGAACCAAGGGAGAGAGCTCCGCGAACACCTCCCGCGCCCGGAAAATGAGACGGACGACACGTCAGGAGACCGTCACCGAACGCCGCTTGGAGACCCAAACCGCGGCGACCACGACGAGGACCGCGAGCCCCGCGATCGCCGCCCTCACCCAGTCGTTGGCGTCGTCCCCGTAACCGAACTTCACGACCGCGGGGGCGATCAGCAGCGCGACCAGGTTCATCACCTTCAGGAGCGGGTTGATCGCCGGTCCCGCGGTGTCCTTGAAGGGGTCGCCGACGGTGTCCCCGATGACGGTCGCGGCGTGCGCCTCGCTGCCCTTGCCGCCGTGGTTGCCGTCCTCGACCAGCTTCTTCGCGTTGTCCCACGCACCGCCGGAGTTGGCGAGGAAGACCGCCATCAGGGCGCCCGTGCCGATCGCTCCGGCGAGGTACGAGCCGAGCGGTCCGACACCGAGCGCGAAGCCGACCGCGATCGGGGCCGTCACGGCGAGCAGCCCGGGCGTGGCGAGTTCGCGCAGCGCGTCCCTGGTGCAGATGTCGACGACCCGCCCGTACTCGGGCTTCTCGGTGTACGTCATGATCCCGGGGTGCTCGCGGAACTGCCGCCGCACCTCGTAGACCACCGAACCGGCCGACCGGGACACCGCGTTGATCGCGAGCCCCGAGAAGAGGAAGACGACCGACGCTCCGAGGATCAGCCCGAAGAGGTTGTTGGGCTGCGAGATGTCCATGGAGAGCGTCAGCACGTCCGCCGCCCCGCCGATCGCACCGGCCTCGGAGACCGCGGTCGCGATGGCGTCCCGGTACGAACCGAAGAGCGCCGCGGCTGCCAGGACGGCGGTGGCGATGGCGATGCCCTTGGTGATGGCCTTCGTCGTGTTGCCCACGGCGTCGAGGTCGGTGAGGACCTGCGCGCCCGCGCCCCGGACGTCGCCGGACATCTCCGCGATGCCCTGCGCGTTGTCGGAGACGGGGCCGAAGGTGTCCATGGCGACGATCACGCCGACGGTGGTGAGCAGGCCCGTCCCGGCGAGGGCGACCGCGAACAGCGCCAGCATGATCGAGGCACCGCCGAGCAGGAACGCCCCGTACACGGCCAGCCCGATCAGCAGGGCCGTGTAGACGGCGGACTCCAGGCCGAGGGCGACGCCCGCGAGGACGACGGTGGCGGGTCCGGTGAGCGAGGACTTGCCGATGTCCCGGACGGGCCGCCGGCCGGTCTCGGTGAAGTAGCCGGTGAGCTGCTGGATGAGCGCGGCGAGCACGATGCCGATGGCGACCGCGACGAGGGCGAGGACCCGCGGATCGCCGGAGTGGTCGTTGATGCCGGGCTCGGTGACGCCTTCCAGCTCGGCGTACGAGGACGGCAGGTACGTGAAGGCGGCGACGGCGACCAGCACGAGCGAGATCGTCGCCGAGAGGAAGAAGCCCCGGTTGATGGCGTTCATCCCGCTGCGGTCGGCGCGCCGCGGGGCGACCGCGAAGATGCCGATCACCGCGGTGACCACGCCGATCGCGGGCACGATCAGCGGGAACGCGAGGCCGTGATCGCCGAAGGCGGCCATGCCGAGGATGAGTGCCGCGACCAGCGTCACCGCGTACGACTCGAAGAGGTCGGCGGCCATGCCCGCGCAGTCGCCGACGTTGTCGCCCACGTTGTCGGCGATGGTGGCGGCGTTGCGCGCGTCGTCCTCGGGAATGCCCTGCTCGACCTTGCCGACCAGGTCGGCGCCGACGTCGGCGGCCTTGGTGAAGATGCCGCCGCCCACCCTCATGAACATCGCGATGAGCGCGGCGCCGAGTCCGAAACCCTCCAGGACCTTCGGCGCGTCGGCGGCGTAGACGAGGACGACGCAGGAGGCTCCGAGCAGTCCGAGGCCGACGGTGAACATGCCGACGACCCCGCCCGTACGGAAGGCGATCCGCATGGCCCGGTGCGCGACCTCGGTGAGGTTCTTCTCCGGTTCGCCCGGCGCCGGGGTGGCCTCCCTGGCCGCCGCGGCGACCCGCACGTTCGCCCGGACGGCGAGGCGCATGCCGAGGTATCCGGTGGTCGCCGAGAAGAGCGCCCCGACCAGGAAGAACAGGGACCGTCCGGCGCGCTGCGACCAGTCGTCGGCGGGCAGCAGCATCAGCAGGAAGAACACGGCGACCGCGAAGACGGCGAGAGTACGCAGCTGCCGCGCGAGATAGGCGTTGGCGCCCTCCTGCACGGCGGCGGCGATCTCCTTCATCTTCTCGGTGCCCTGGCCGGCCGCGAGCACCTGGCGGGCGAGGAGCTGGGCGACGACCAGTGCGCCGAGGGCGACGGCCGCGACGACGACCACGATCGTCCGGTTCCCGCTCGTGAGCACCGCCGCGGCGAGCGAAGTGGGGTCCATGGGGACGGATCATAAGGAGACGAACCTGCTCAAACGGGGACCCCGTGGAGCCACCGCGCGGATGCACCAATCCGGGCGGCCGCACGAGCCGCCGAGGAAACGAAAAGAGGAACGAGAAGAGGCCCTGCACGGGGCAGGGCCTCTTCTCGTCGCGCTTGTACCGGTCGAACGGTGTCAGGACAGGACGTCCGCCGTGCTGGTAGGCCAGCTCATGCGGATGGTGCCGCCGTCCTCGCCGGCGCTCACCTCGACGTCGTCGACGAGCCCGCGGATCACCGCGAGACCCATCTCGTCCTCGCCGTCGGCGTCGTCGAAGTCATCGGCCGGGGCCGAGGACCGCGCACCGGGCACACCGGCGGCATCCGCCGCCGCCACGCCCGCGCCCGGCACCTCGTCGCCGACCTCGATGGAGAACGTCTTCTCCTCTTCGGACAGCACGACCCTGATGGGGGTCGTGACGCCGTTGCTGCGATGCAGCCCGACCGCACGGGAACAGGCCTCACCGACGGCGAGACGCACCTCGTCGAGGACCGCCTCGTCCACTCCGGCCCTGCGGGCGACCGCGGCCGCCACCAGGCGAGCCGTACGGACGTGCTCGGGCTGAGCGCTGAATCGGAGTTCAACGGTGGCCATGCGATCCCCCTCGGTCAGTCGACCGCGTTGACGGCCTCGTCGACCGACGTGTGGATCGGGAACACCTTGGTGAGCCCTGTGATCCGGAAGATCTTCAGAATGCGCTCCTGGTTGCAGACCAGACGCAGCGAGCCCTCGTGCGCACGAACGCGCTTGAGCCCACCGACGAGCACACCCAGGCCGGTGGAGTCGAGGAAGTCCACGCCCTCCATGTCGACAACCAGGTGGTAGCTGCCGTCGTTCACCAACTCGACCAACTGCTCGCGCAGCTTGGGCGCGGTATACACATCAATCTCGCCACCGACCTCGACGACCGTACGGTCGCCACCAGCGCCGGACACATTGCGAGTCGACAGGGACAGGTCCACGGATCCTCCAGCACCTTGCTATCGGGCGATCGCCCCCTCGGGCCTCCCAGGCGGAGCCAGGGAACTGATCGCCAGCCGCAATGGCATTCAATCACTTACCGGCAGTCATGCACGACGCCTTGGAAGCATTGTCCGTCCTGGCAGTGACACACTCGGTGCCGATGGCCAAGAATCCACGCCCCCGCCGTCCAGCCGGGGACACGGGCAGTCGCCCCTCCCCCGGCATGGTCCTCGACCGGCTCTCCGCAGGCGAGAGTCGGGCCGCGCGCATCACTCATACGGAGCACATGCCCGCCCGGGAGGGCCGTCATGCCGTCTGGCCGCACCTCATCCGTCCCGAGGTGATCAGCGCGATCCAGGCGGCCGGAATCGAGCACCCCTGGGCGCACCAGGCGGAGGCCGCCGAGCGCGCCCTGAACGGCGATTCCGTGGTGATCGCCACAGGAACCGCCTCGGGCAAGTCGCTCGCCTACCTCGCCCCGGTCCTGACGACCCTCCTGGACGGCGCGGAGGCCCCCAACGGACGCGGGGCCACCGCCCTCTACCTCTCGCCCACCAAGGCCCTCGCCGCCGACCAGCGCCGCGCCGTACGGGAACTGGCCGGCCCGCTCGGCACCCGGATCCGCCCCGCCGTCTATGACGGCGACACGCCCGTCGAGGAGCGCGAGTGGGTCCGCCAGTACGCGAACTACGTGCTGACCAACCCCGACATGCTGCACCGGGGCATACTCCCCTCCCACCCCAGGTGGTCCTCCTTCCTGCGCGCCCTGCGCTACGTCGTGATCGACGAGTGCCACACCTACCGGGGCGTCTTCGGCTCGCACGTCGCCCAGGTGCTGCGCCGCCTGCGCCGGATCTGCGCCCGGTACGGCTCCGATCCCGTCTTCCTCCTCGCCTCGGCCACCTCCGCCGAACCGGCCCTGGCCGCCGGCCGCCTCACCGGACTGCCGGTCACCGAGATCTCCGACGACGCCTCCCCGCGCGGCGAACTGGTCTTCGCCCTGTGGGAGCCGCCGCTCACCGAGCTCCACGGCGAGCGCGGCGCGCCCGTGCGCCGCACCGCCACCGCCGAGACCGCCGACCTGCTGACCGACCTGACCCGACAGGGCGTCCGCTCGGTCGCCTTCGTCCGCTCCCGGCGCGGCGCCGAACTGATCGCGGTGATCGCCCAGGAACGGCTCGCCGAGACCGACCGCGCCCTGGCCCGGCGGGTCGCCGCCTACCGGGGCGGCTACCTGCCCGAGGAGCGCCGCGCCCTGGAACGGGCCCTGCACTCGGGCGAGCTCCTCGGCCTGGCCGCCACGACCGCCCTGGAGCTGGGCGTGGACGTCTCCGGCCTGGACGCCGTCGTGATCGCCGGCTACCCGGGCACCCGGGCCTCCCTGTGGCAGCAGGCGGGCCGCGCCGGCCGCTCGGGCGAGGGCGCCCTCGCGATCCTCGTCGCCCGGGACGACCCGCTGGACACCTTCCTGGTCCACCACCCGGAGGCGATCTTCGAACAGCCGGTCGAGTCGACCGTCCTCGACCCCGACAACCCCTACGTCCTCGCCCCCCATCTGTGCGCCGCCGCCGCGGAGCTCCCGCTGACCGACGCGGACCTGACGCTCTTCGGCCCGGCCGCGCCCGGCCTGATGCCCCAGCTGGAGGGCGCCGGACTGCTGCGCCGCCGCTCCACCGGCTGGTACTGGACCCGCCGCGAGCGGGCGGCCGACCTCACCGACATCCGGGGCGGCGGCGGCAGCCCCGTCCGGATCGTGGAGGCCGGCACCGGCCGCCTGCTCGGCACGGTCGACGAGGGCGCCTCCCACACCGCCGTCCACGAGGGCGCCGTCCACCTCCACCAGGGCCGCACCTATCTGGTGCGGGAGCTCGACCTGAAGGACTCCGTGGCCCTCGTGGAGGAGGCCGTCCCCCCGTACTCCACCACCGCCCGCGACACCACCTCCGTCTCCGTCCTCGAAACCGACACCGAGATCCCCTGGGGAGCCGGCCGCCTCTGCTTCGGCTCCGTCGAGGTCACCAACCAGGTCGTCTCCTTCCTGCGCCGCCGTCTGATCACCGGCGAGGTCCTCGGCGAGACCAAGCTCGACCTGCCGCCCCGCACCCTGCGCACCCGGGCCGTGTGGTGGACGGTCACCGAGGACCAGCTCGACGCCGCCCGGATCAGCCCGGAGATCCTCGGGGGCGCCCTGCACGCCGCCGAACACGCCTCCATCGGCATGCTGCCGCTCTTCGCCACCTGCGACCGCTGGGACATCGGCGGCGTCTCCGTACCCCTCCATCCCGACACGCTGCTGCCGACCGTCTTCGTGTACGACGGCCACCCGGGCGGCGCGGGCTTCGCCGAGCGCGCCTTCCACACGGCCAGGGCCTGGCTGACCGCCACCCGCGAGGCCATCGCCTCCTGCGAGTGCGAGGCGGGCTGCCCCTCCTGCGTCCAGTCCCCGAAGTGCGGCAACGGCAACGACCCGCTGCACAAGCGCGGCGCGGTCCGTCTCCTCACGGAACTGCTGAGGGAGGCCCCGGAGGCCCCGCCCGAGAGCTGACGTCCGGCCGGTACGGCCCGCGCACCACCGTGGCGGTCACCTCGGCGATGTCGCCGCGCACGGCGCACCGCAGCAGCTCGGCGCCCTGCGCGGCGGCCACCCGGGAAGCGACGGCACACGCCTCGGCCTCGCCCCACAGGGCCCGGTCGGCCGCCGCGAGGGCGGCCAGATCGGCGGCGCCGCCGGCCCGGTGCCGGGCCGCCACCGCCTGCCCGAGCGCGAGCACCGCCCCGAACACCACACACAACGCACAGGCCGCGAACGCCGCCCACACGGTCGCCGCCCCCCGATCACGCCGACCGGCCCATCCGACCCGACCGGCCCATCCGACCCGACCGGCCCGCCCGGCCTGGCGACCCGCCGTCACGGCGGGCTCCCGAACCCCAGGCCCTCGCCCATCGTGTCCTCCGCGAGGGCCGCCGCGCCCGCCCGCAAGGTCAGTCCCATGCCCCGGGGACCCGGGGCCGCCACCTCCACCGTCACCCGCCACAGCTCCCCCGACCGCGTCACCGACACCCGGGCGCCCTCGGGCGCGGCGGCCCGGGCGGCCCCCTCGGCGGCGGCGACCGGTTCGGAGCGGGCCGCCGCCCTGGCCCCCGCCCGCGCCGCGTCCACGCACCGGATCTGCGCGGCGGCCGCGGCCAGCGCCCAGAGCAGCGTCACCGTGAACAGCGCGAGGACGGGCAGGACCATCGCCGCCTCCACGGTCACGAACCCGCGGTCAGAACGGCGCATCGAGCGCCTTGCCGATCATCGACTCGAGCGCTCCCGAGACCGTCCCGCTCGTCACGATCTTGTAGAGCACCGCGGCGAAGGCCGCCGCGGCGATCGTGCCCACCGCGTACTCGGACGTCGTCATCCCCGCGTCGGACCGCGAGGCCCGCCGCCGAGCCCGCCACCACCCACGCACAGACGCCGCCTTGCCCGCCATGCTCGCCATCTCGATCTCCTTGTGTCGCCTTGCCGTTGCGTTCATCGGTCCATCAATCCCGTCGCCAGCCCGATCACCACGGGCGCCACCCCCACCGCCAGGAACGCGGGCAGGAAGCAGAGCCCCACGGGCGCGCTGATCAGCACCTGCGCCCGGCGCGCCCGCGCCGCGGCCGTCCGGGCCCGGGCGGCCCGCAGGCCCGCCGCGTGCCGGGCGACGGCCTCCGCCGCGGGAGCGCCCGAGGACCCGGCCCGCTCCATGCAGCGGGCCAGCCCCTCGGCGCCCGGTATCGCGCCGAACCTCCGCCACACCTCGGCCGGTTCACCGCCGAGCCGCAGTTCGGCCGCCGTGCGGATCAGCCGCTCGCCCAGCGGACCGCCGAGCGAGCGCCCCACGGCCTCCGCCGCCTCTCCCGGCCCCGCCCCCGCGGAGGCGCAGGACGCCAACAGATCGGCAGCGAGCGGAAGGTGACGCGCCGCCACCTCGCCGCCGTCGGACGACGCGGCCGGCGGCTTCCGGGCCCGCCGCCACCGCGCCCCGCAGGCCGCCAGGACCCCCGCGCACAGACCGCCGAACACACCGAGCAGCGCCCAGCCGACGAGCGACACCGCGAGCGGCACCGCCCACCGCTTCACCCGGGTCGACCACCCACCCCGGGCCCTCCGGGCCACCGGCTTCCCGGGCCGTGGCGCGGGCGTCGCCAGCAGGCTCCCCACCCGCCGCCGCATCCCCCGCGCCCGCCGCTCACGCACCACCGCGAGGACGGCCTGCTCACACAGCACCATCGCCAGGATCAGCAGCGCCACGATCTGACCGACCCCCCTCATGCCGGCTCCCCTCCCCGGACGATCCGCGCGGCCCACCACAGGCCGGCCGCCTCCAGCGCACCGCCCACCACCAGGCACCCCAGACCCGCCGGCGTGTGCAGGAGCACCCGCAGCGGATCGGCGCCCAGCGCCGCTCCGAGGGCGAGTCCGGCCGCCGGCAGCACCGCGAGGACCGTCACCGTCGCCCAGGCCCCGGCCAGTTCGGCCCGCAGCCGCTCCCGCTGCTCATGGTGGTCCCGCAGGGCCGCCTCCAGCCGGTCGAGCCCGGCCGCCAGGCCCGCACCACCGTCCACGGCCACCTGCCAGCAGGCCGCCAGGCCGGCGAGCCCGTCGGCGCCGTCCTGCCGGGCCGCCCGCCGCAGCGCCTCCGGCACGTCCCCGCCGAACCGGGCCGCCGCGAGCACCACCGCCTCCTCGTCGCCCAGCGCGCCCGTCTGCCGGGCCGCGAACGACAGCGCCTGCGCGGGCTGCCAACCGGCTCTCAGCTCCCCGGACACGGCCCCACAGAGGGCCACCACGCGATCGGCGCGCGCCTCCCGTTCCTTCCGCCGCTCGGCCGCCCGCAGCCGCCGGGCCACCAGAGGCACCGCGACCACGCCGGCGCCCAGCGGCAGCGGCGACCCGCCCAGCAGCGCGACCACCCCGGCCACCGGCAGGCACAGCCATGCCCGCCGCCCGCGCGCCACGGCCCACCACCGCACGGCCACCGCCCGCCACTCACGGCGCTCGTCCCGCTCTCCGGACTCGTCCGGCACGACGCCCGCGAGCACCGCCCGGGCCCGGGCCGTCCCGCGCCGCCACTCGACCAGCCGCCACAGGCCGAGCCCCGCGCAGAACAGCGCCGCCCCCTCCGCCACGGCCCGCACCGACACCAGCTCCGCGATCACCACGTCCCGCCTCCGATCAGCGACCGCAGCCGCTCCCAGCCCCGCTCCCGCTCGAACCCGGCCGCACCCCACAGCAGCGCGGGAACCGTCCGTACGAGCCCGTCCCGATCCCGCTCCAGGACGTGGATCTCGGCGATCCGCCGCCGCCCGTCCCGGTCCCGTACGAGGTGGAGCACCGCGGACAGACCAGCGCCCAACTGGCTGTGCAGGGCGGCCCTGTCGAGCCCGGCCGCGGTCCCGAGCGCCTCAAGACGGGCCGGTACGTCCGCCGCCGTGTTGGCATGGACCGTGCCGCACCCCCCTTCGTGGCCGGTGTTGAGGGCGGCGAGCAGGTCCACCGCCTCGCCGCCTCTGACCTCGCCGACCACCAGACGGTCGGGCCGCATCCGCAGCGCCTGGCGGACCAGGTCCCGCAGGGTCACGAGACCGGCGCCCTCCTGGTTCGCGGGCCGCGCTTCGAGCCGCACCACGTGCGGGTGGTCGGGTCGCAGCTCCGCCGAGTCCTCGGCGAGCACGATCCGCTCCCGCTCCCCCACGAGACCCAGCAGGGAGGCGAGCAGCGTGGTCTTCCCCGTCCCCGTGCCGCCGCTGACGAGGTACGACACACGGGCGTCGATGAGCGCCCGCAGGACGCGGGCCCCGCCCGGCGGCACGGTGCCCGCATCGGCCAGCTCGTCCAGGGTGTAGGCACGCGGGCGCACGACCCGCAGCGACAGGCAGGTCGAGCCGACCGCCACCGGGGGCAGCACCGCGTGCATGCGGGTGCCGTCGGGCAGCCGCGCGTCCACCCAGGGCCGGGCGTCGTCGAGCCGGCGTCCGGCCACGGCGGCGAGCCGCTGCGCGAGCCTGCGGACGGCTGTGGCGTCGGGGAAGGACACCGGGGCCCGCTCCAGGCCCGTACCCCGGTCCACCCACACCCGGTCGGGCGCCGAGACCAGGACGTCGGTGACCGCCGGATCGGCGAGCAGCGGCTCCAGCGGCCCCGTGCCGATCAGCTCGGACCTGAGCTCCTCGGCCGCGCCGAGCACCTCCGCGTCTCCGAGGAGCCGCCCTTGGGCCCGGAGCGCCGCCGCCACCCGCGCCGGAGTGGGCTCGGCGCCGCTCGCCGCGAGCCGCTGCCGCACGGCGTCGAGCAGCCCCGCACCGCCGCCCCCGATCCCGCCGCCACCCGCGACGACGGTCCCGGTCATGCCGCACCACCGGGGACGAGGGCGCGCTCCCAGAAGGCGTCGCAGAACCGGCCGAGCGCCCCACGGGGCTCCGCGCCCGGCGGCACGCCGGCGTCCTGGTCGGCGACGATCCCCGGGTCGTAGGGCAGTTCACCGGCGAGCGGCAGCCGCAGGGCGTCGGCGACCCAGCGCTCGTCGAGCCCCGCCGCGTACGGACCGCGGACCACGGCCCGGAGGTCGCGCACGACCATGCCGAGGACCGAGGCCACCCGGTGGGCAGCCGCGACGGCCCTCAGCTCCCCCGGGACGACGAGCAGTCCGAGGTCGAGCTGGGCCAGGGCCTCGGCGGCCGCCTCGTCGGTCCCGCGCGGCAGGTCGACCACGACGACCCCGCCGCGACGGCGCGCGGCGGCGAGCACGGACCGCACGGCCTCGGGCGGCACCGGCGCCGCGGGCTCCCTGCCCCAGCTGAGCACCCGCACACCGCGCACGGCGGGCAGCGACTCCTCCAGGGCGCCGCCGGCCAGCCGTCCCTTCGAGGCGGCGAAGTCGGGCCAGCGTCTGCCGTCCTCGCGCTCGCCGCCGAGCAAGACGTCGAGCCCCCCGCCCAGCGGGTCGCCGTCGACGAGCAGGGTGCGCCGGCCGGTCCGCGCGGCGGCCAGCGCGAGGCCGCAGGCCAGGGTGGAGGCGCCCGCGCCGCCCCGGCCACCGACGACGCCGACGGTCAGCGCCTGCCGCCCCACGCCCTCGGCCGCGTCGGCGATGCGGTCGACGAGGACGCTCTCGGCCTCCGGCAGCCGCAGCACGCACTCCGCGCCGACCTCGACGGCGAGCCGCCAGACCCCTGGATCGTCCTGCGAGCGGCCGACGAGGACGACCCCCGGACGACGCGCCGCCCCTCGGCAGCGGACCGCCGCGTCGTCACCGACCAGGACGAGCGGCGGGTCGGTCCAACTCGCCCGCCGCTCCGGCACCCGGTGGTGCACCTCGGGCTCGACTCCGGCCGCCGCGCACAGCCGGAGGAGGTCGTCGAGGAGCGCGAGGTCCTCGGTGACGATCAGCGGCCCCGCGCGGCGGGGCTCGTCGGCTGCCCCACCCGGGCCCGCGGCGACCGCGGAACTCCTCTCCCCGGCCCTCCCCGCAGCCCTCGCCGCAGTCGTCCCCCCAGTCCTCGCCGCGCCCCTGGCCCCGGAAGTCCTTGTTCCCTCCACCGCGCGCACCCCTCTCGTGATTCCTGCCGTCCGCGAACTTCGCGTCAGGAATCACCGTGGGGCCGCAACGGAAATCTCGGAGATCTCACCGAAAAACTGTGGATAACCGCGGCCCTGTGAATATCCGCGCCATCCCTCCGGGGGCTCCCCGGAACGCAACCTGCCGGTTACTCTGAGTGATGAATCGAGGGCTCGACGGCAGCTAGGCCGGATCGCGGCCCAGGCACATGGAGAGAGGGGCTGACGATGACACGGAGGGCCAAAACGGCTCCGGACATGCGACGACCCCCGCCGGGGGGGAGAGCGGGGGTCGTCTTTCCGGCCGACTCGGGGGGGGGAGGAGCCGGACCGGGTTAGCACGGTCGCGAACGATCCGTGACTTCCATGGTGTACCCGAGAGCCTTCTCAGGCAAACCCACGCGCCCCAGCGTACGCCGAATGGCGGGCACCTATGCTCAGGCTTGTGGAAAACCACTCCTTGCCGCGCACAGCCGCCTTCTTTGACCTGGACAAGACGGTCATTGCGAAGTCCTCGACGCTGACCTTCAGCAAGTCCTTCTACCGGGGCGGACTGATCAGCCGCCGCGCCGCCCTGCGGACGGCCTACATCCAGTTCGTGTTCCTGGTGGGGGGAGCCGATCACGACCAGATGGAGCGGATGCGTGAATATCTTTCTGCGCTCTGCAAAGGCTGGAACGTCGCCCAGGTCAAGGAGCTCGTCGCCGAGACCCTGCACGACCTGATCGACCCGATCATCTACGACGAGGCCGCCTCCCTCATCGAAGAACACCACGCCGCCGGCCGCGACGTCGTGATCGTCTCCACGTCCGGCGCCGAGGTCGTCGAGCCGATCGGCGAGATGCTCGGAGCCGACCGTGTCGTCGCCACCCGGATGGTGGTCGGCGAGGACGGCTGCTTCACCGGTGAGGTGGAGTACTACGCCTACGGACCGACGAAGGCCGAGGCCGTCCGGGAACTCGCGGAGTCGGAGGGCTACGACCTTTCCCGCTGCTACGCCTACAGCGATTCGGCGACCGACATCCCCATGCTGGAGGCCGTCGGCCACCCGTTCGCCGTCAACCCCGACCGGACACTGCGCCGCGAGGCCGTCGCCCGCGAATGGCCGGTGCTCTCCTTCGACAAGCCGGTACGCCTCAAGCAGCGACTGCCGGAATTCCGGATGCCGCCCCGCCCCGCGCTCGTCGCCGCCGCGGCCGTGGGCGCGGCAGCGGTGACGGCCGGACTCGTCTGGTACGCCTCCCGGCGCCGCCAGGCCGCGCTCACCCATCGCCTCGCCGGGTGACTTTGCCCGAATTTGAGCAATGAGCAAAGAAGCGGAGCCAGCACTTTCGCTTCCCCGTCGACAGGAGTAGAAAGGAATCAGGCCCGCGAGACCGAGGACATCCGAGAGGATCACCTGTTGAGCATGAAGGCCCCACGGACCTAGCACAGAAACCGAGCACCCACGCGACGTCGACCCGTCGATTACGGGCCAGCCGCACCAGGCCAAGGGCAAAGTTCCCGGCCTGATGGGCACTTATCGAGGACGCATGGTAACTGGGTAGACGTGCCAGCGGCGGTACCAGACCTGGTGCCGCCGCAACCCGTTTCCGGCCCGGCTCTGGATCGCAACTGGAGCCGGTGCCGGGGTGGATCGCGACCGGCGTCAGCTTCGCTGGCGCCGGAAGCGGACCACCTCAGGCCGCGCCGCGCTGGAGCGCCTCACAGACGGCCGTCGACTCCCGGACACCCAGCTCGACCGAGCGCCCGCAGTGCGCGATCCAGGCACCCACACCCTCCGGGGTGCCCGACAGATACCCCTCGAACGCGGCGAGGTACGCCGCCCGCCCCTGCTCGGCGTGGCCGACTTCCGCCGGGCAGATCGCCTTGGGGTCGAGGCCACTGCCCACCAGCACGATCCGCTCCGCCGCCCGCGCGACCAGACCGTTGTACGAGGTGAACGGTCGCAGCGCGAGAAGTTCGCCGTGCACGACCGCGGCCGTCACGAGCGCCGGGGCCTCACCGCCCGCGACGATCAGCTCCGCGAGCCCGTCGAGGCGGCCGGCCACCTCGGACGGCATCGGCAGCGGGGCCTCGATCAGCGGCTCGTCGACGGCCTCGCCGTCCAGCCGGGGCCGCCCGACCGAGTCGGCCGAGCCGTCGGAACCGCCCGAGCCGACCGCGAAACCCGTGTCGCCCGAGATCCCCGCGTCGCCCGCGGCGACCAGGTGGAGCCTGGCGAGTACCCGCATCGGCGACTGGCGCCAGATGGAGAGGAGCTGCCCGGCCTCCGCACCCAGGCGCAGGGCGGCGCCGACCGTGCGGGCCTCGGCGTCGGCACTGAAGTCGGTCCGCCGGCGGACCTCTTCGAGGGCCCAGTCGGCACCGGAGAGGGCGGCCGAACCGCGCGCCCCGCGCAGCGCCGCCTCGGAGGAGATCTCGTTGCTGCGGCGCCGCATCACACGGTGGCCGTAGACCCGGTCGACGGCCTTGCGTACGGAGTCCACCGCGTCGGCGACGCCCGGCAGGGAACCGAGGGCGGCCAAGGGGTCAGAGGCGTGCGTACTCATAAGTAGGGAGGCTACGCGCCCTGGCGGCCCGCCCCACGATGGAGTGGTCTTCTTCACGCACCTTGACCACACCACGCATTCATGCCACTACGCTAGGTGAACATGAAGATCGCTTTCGTGGGGAAGGGCGGCAGCGGCAAGACCACGCTGTCCTCGCTCTTCATCCGCCACCTCGCCGCCACCGAGTCCCCGGTCGTCGCCGTCGACGCCGACATCAACCAGCACCTGGGCGCCGCGCTCGGACTGCCCGAGTCCGAGGCCGCCGCGATGCCCGCGATGGGCGCGCATCTGCCGCTCATCAAGGAGTACCTGCGGGGCTCGAACCCGCGGATCGTCTCCGCCGACACGATGATCAAGACGACGCCGCCCGGGGAGGGTTCGCGGCTGCTGCGCGTCCGCGAGGACAACCCGGTCTACGGGGCCTGCGCGCGCACGGTCGCGCTCGACGACGGCGACGTCCGGCTGATGGCGACCGGCCCCTTCACGGAGTCGGACCTCGGGGTGTCCTGCTACCACTCGAAGGTCGGCGCGGTGGAGCTCTGCCTCAACCACCTGGTGGACGGGGCCGACGAGTACGTGGTCGTCGACATGACGGCGGGCTCGGACTCCTTCGCGTCGGGCCTCTTCACCCGCTTCGACATGACCTTCCTGGTGGCCGAGCCGACCCGCAAGGGCGTCTCGGTCTACCGCCAGTACAAGGAGTACGCGCGGGACTTCGGCGTCGCGCTCAAGGTCGTCGGGAACAAGGTGCAGGGCCATGACGACCTCGACTTCCTGCGCGCGGAGGTCGGCGACGACCTGCTGGTGACGGTGGGCCACTCGGACTGGGTCCGCGCGATGGAGAAGGGCCGCCCGCCCCGCTTCGAGCTCCTGGAGGCGGAGAACCGCATGTCGCTCCAGGCCCTTCAGGACGCGGCCGACGACTCGTACGCCCACCGCGACTGGGACCGCTACACGCGCCAGATGGTTCACTTCCACCTGCGCAACGCGGAAAGCTGGGGCAACGCCAAAACCGGGGCCGACCTGGCGGCGCAGGTCGACCCCGAGTTCGTCCTCGGCGAGCGCGTGGCCGTATCGCAGCTCGGCTGACGACGCCCCGGACCGGACGCCGCCGGACGGAGTCCGGCGCAGCGACCCGAAGCCCGTGAGGCGCCCCCGGTGCCGAGCGAAGCGAGGGGCGCAAAGACAAAGGGGCCCGGGGCCGACCTGTTGGCGCAGGTCGACCCCGGGTTTGTGTTGCGTGAAGGGCTCAGTGCCGTTCAGCCTGCTTGACGCCGGTCGCCGGGGCGCCCGCCGGGGCGGGCGGCTGGGCGGGCGGCTGGGCGGCCAGGAAGGTCTGCCAGCCGGTCGCCGGGGCCTCCCCGACCTTCAGGGTGCGCATCTTGGCGACGACGTCGGGGTCCTGGGCGTCGAGCCAGTCGGCCAGCTGGCGGAAGGACACGCACTTGACGTCCTTCTGTACGCAGACCGTCGCGATGGTCTCCTCGATGGCGCGCATGTACGTGCCGCCGTTCCAGGACTCGAAGTGGTTGCCGATGATCAGCGGCGCGCGGTTGCCCTTGTAGGAGCGCTCGAAGGCCTGCACCAGACCGTCCCGCATCTGGTCGCCCCAGTACCCGTGCTGGGACGGGTCGCCCTGGGTCGTGCCCGGGGACTGGTTGACCAGGAAGTTGTAGTCCATGGAGAGCGTCTGGAAGGCGCGGCCGGGGACCGGCACCAGCTGCATCGACAGGTCCCACAGACCCAGGTCCTTCTTGGGCCAGATCTGGTCGTTGACGCCGCTCGTGTCGTAACGGAAGCCCATCTCGCTCGCCGCCTGGAGGAAGTTCTGCCGTCCCTCCAGGCAGGGGGTGCGGGCGCCGACGAGCTCCTTGTCGTAGTCGAAGGGCAGCGGCTGCTCCGCGCCCAGGCCGGCGTTCGTCTTCCAGTTCTTGACGAAGGACTTGGCCTGGTTGATCTCGCTCTTCCACTCCTCGGGCGACCACTTGCCGACGCTGGTGTCCGTCCCGCAGAAGTGCCCGTTGAAGTGGGTGCCGATCTCGTTGCCCTCCTGCCACGCCGCACGCAGTTCGCGGACGGTGGCACGGATCCCCTCGACGTCGTTGAAGCCGATGTCGGAGCGGCCCGCGCTGTGCCGCGGCGGGTCGTAGAGCTTCCGCTTCTCCTCGGGCAGCAGGTACACGCCGCTCAGGAAGTACGTCATGGTCGCGTCGTACTTCCTGCCGACCGAGCGGAAGTGCGAGAACAGCTTCTGGCTGTCCTCGCCCGCGCCGTCCCACGAGAAGACCACGAACTGCGGCGGCGTCTCCCCCGGCTTGAGCTTCTGCCAGACGGGCTGGTGGGGCTGGGCGCCGGTGAAGGCCGTGGAGCCGTCACCGATCAGGCGGACCGCGTTCGGCGGAGCCGCGGCCGGGCCCTTCTTGGCACCCGCGCCACCCGGCGTGCCCTTCGTGGCAGCGCCGTCGGAGCCCGAGCAGCCGGCGAGACCGGTGATCAGGGCGACGGCGAGGGCACCGGCGGCGAGCGCCTTCCTGTGGACTGCCTTGTGGATTGCGGTCCTTCTCCCGGCGGCTGGCATCCGCCCACCTCTCCTCAGAGCACACGTTCCGTACGAGCGGCGTCAACGTCGCATCACACCCGCCGGGGAGATGAAACGACAAGCGGCATTCCGCTCGTCTATCACCGGAACCGGTGAATCATTGCCCTGTTTGCCCCGAAAATAATGCCGGAGACTTTACTCTCCATTACGATCCATTTACCGAGCGTTGATCCTCCCCATCCCGGGGGTCCCGCCGGAATCCCGCCGCTGCACGCCGTGACCCACGGCCGCGACCCCCACGTTCGTCCCGCACGAGCCGCGACCGCGCTGCCCCGGAGGAGACGGGAACATGACCCTCTGCCCCCCTGCCCGCAAGACCACGCGCAAGACCACCCGCCGCAAAACCACCCGGCCCCACGTCCAGCGGCCCCACAGCCCGCCGGACGGCCCGCGCCGCTTCCGCATCGCCGGCGCGGACCTGTCCGCCTCGGTCGCCGTCTTCCTGATCGCCCTGCCGCTCTCGCTCGGCATCGCGCTCGCCACCGGAGCACCGCTCCAGTCCGGCCTGGTCGCCGCCGCCGTCGGCGGCATCGTCGCCGGCCGGTTCGGCGGCTCCCCCCTCCAGGTGAGCGGGCCCGCCGCCGGCCTCACCGTGGTGACCGCCGAGCTCATCCAGCGGTACGGCTGGCGCACCACCTGCGCCATCACCGTCCTCGCCGGACTCGCCCAACTCGGCCTGTCCGTCCTGCGCGTGGCCCGCTCCGCCCTCGCCGTCTCGCCCGCGATCGTGCACGGCATGCTGGCCGGCATCGGCGTCACGATCGCCCTCGCCCAGCTCCACATCGTGCTCGGCGGCACCCCCCAGAGCTCCGCCGTGGACAACGTCCTCGGCCTGCCCGCCCAGTTGGCGCACATCCACCCGTCCGCGCTCGCCATCAGCGCTCTCACCGTGACCCTGCTGCTGTCCTGGCCGAAGCTTCCGGGGCGGGCCGGCCGGCTCGTACGGAAGGTGCCCGCCGCGCTCGTCGCGGTGGCCGGGGCGACGGCGGTGGCCGTCGTCGCCGGGCTCTCCGTGCCGCGCGTCGACCTGCCCTCCTGGAGCAGCCACGCACTGCCCGGCCTGCCCGAGGGGCCGGTCCTCGGCATCGCCGCCGGGGTGCTCACGATCACCCTGGTCACGAGCGTGCAGTCGCTGCTCTCCGCCGTCGCGGTCGACAAGCTGGTCGCCGCCCGCCCAGACCTCGGCCGGAACATCCCCCGCTCCCACCTCGACCGCGAACTCGCCGGACAGGGCGCGGCCAACGTGGTCTCCGGGGCGCTCGGCGGACTGCCGGTCGCCGGGGTCGCGGTCCGCAGCGTCGCCAACGTCTCGGCGGGCGCGGTGAGCCGCGCCTCCACCATGCTCCACGGTCTGTGGATCGTGCTGGCGGCCCTGCTGTTCGTCCCCGCGCTCGACCTGATCCCGCTGGCCGCGCTCGCCGCGCTCGTCATGGTGGTCGGCATCCAGATGGTCAGCATCACCCACATCCGTACGGTCACGCGCCACCGCGAAGTCGTCGTCTACGCCGTGACGCTGGCCGGTGTCGTCCTCGTCGGCATCCTGGAGGGCGTCGCCCTCGGCATCGCCGTCGCCATCGCCGTCGCACTGCACCGGCTGGCCCACACGCGGATCAGCCGCGAGGAGCGGGACGGACACCAGCTGCTGCACGTACGGGGCCAGCTGACCTTCCTCGCCGTCCCCCGGCTGAGCCGGGCCCTGCACCAACTGCCCCAGGGGTCCCACGTCGTGGTCGAGCTCGACGGGTCCTTCATGGACCACGCGGCCTACGAGACGCTGAGCGAGTGGAGATCCGGGTACCTCGCCCGCGGCGGCACGGTCGAGACGACCGGTCCGTCCGGCGCCCGGATCGCCGAACCCGCCCCCGGTACGGCCTCCGATACGGCCTCCGGCCCCGCCTCGCCCGCCTGCTCCCGCCCCTGGACCCCGTGGCACAACCACCAGTGCGGGGAACGGCCCGCGCCGGCCGAGGGGCTCGCCGAGACCACCGACGGGCCGGACGCGGCCGCCGAGCCCGCCGAGACCCGGCGGACGTCGGGGCTGCACCTGGCCAGTGGCATCGGCAAGTTCCAGCGGAACACCGCCCCGCTCGTACGGGACGAGCTGGCCCGCCTCGCCCGCGAGGGTCAGCGCCCCTCCCAGCTCTTCCTGACCTGCGCGGACTCCCGCCTGGTCACGAGCATGATCACCTCCAGCGGCCCGGGTGACCTCTTCACCGTGCGCAACGTCGGCAACCTCGTCCCCCTCCCCGGCAAGGAGAGCGGGGACGACTCGGTGGCCGCGGCGATCGAGTACGCGGTGGACGTGCTCCGGGTCGAGTCGATCACCGTGTGCGGCCACTCCGGCTGCGGCGCTATGCAGGCCCTGCTGGGCAGCGGCCCGGACGATCCGGCGACACCGCCGACCCCGCTGCGGCGCTGGCTGCGGCACGGCCGGCCGAGCCTGGAGCGGATGGACAGCCGTCGGCACGCCTGGGCCCGTATCTCCGGACGGCTGCCTGCCGACGCGGTCGAGCAGCTCTGCCTGACCAACGTGGTGCAGCAGCTGGAGCACCTCAGGGCGTACGAGTCGGTGGCGCGCCGACTGGCCGACGGCAGCCTGACGCTGCACGGCATGTACTTCCACGTGGGCGAGGCGCAGGCGTACCTGCTCGCCGGCACGGACGAGGTGCACAGCTACGACGACGTCTTCACCCAGGTCATGCCGACGGACCACGCGGAGACGACCCACGGGGAGCAAGCGGCCCACGGAGAGCAAACGGCCTACAGGGAGCAAACGGGCCACACGGAGGAGGGCCACGCAAAGGCCGTCCACCTGCGAGACCGCCCGCGTGTCCTGAAACCTTCGGCCCGATCCCGCCCCCGCGCGTCCTGAACCATCGGCTCCTGCCGTCCGTGAGACTGTGTGGCCCCTTCTCCCACCCGCTCGGGAAGAAGGGGCCACCGCACGTCATCCACCTCACAGGTCTAAACCAATTTCCTGGATGCTCTTGTCACCCGGGCATCTGACTGGTGAGGTATGACGCGGGACACATACGCACAGAGGACGCCCTGGGAAAGGGAGATGTCGTGAGCAACGAATCCTTGGCCAACCTGCTCAAGGAAGAGCGGCGGTTCGCGCCGCCTGCCGAGCTGGCCGCGGACGCCAATGTGACGGCGGAGGCGTACGAGCAGGCCAAGGCGGACAGGCTGGGCTTCTGGGCCGAGCAGGCCAAACGCCTGACCTGGGCCACCGAGCCGACCGAGACGCTCGACTGGTCGAACCCGCCGTTCGCCAAGTGGTTCGCGGACGGCGAGCTGAACGTGGCGTACAACTGCGTCGACCGCCATGTCGAGGCCGGTCACGGCGACCGGGTCGCCATCCACTTCGAGGGCGAGCCGGGCGACAGCCGCGCCATCACGTACGCCGAGCTCAAGGACGAGGTCTCGCGGGCCGCCAACGCCCTGACCGAGCTGGGCGTGCGCAAGGGCGACCGGGTCGCGGTCTACCTGCCGATGATCCCCGAGGCGGCCATCACGATGCTGGCCTGCGCCCGCGTCGGCGCCGCCCACTCGGTGGTCTTCGGCGGCTTCTCGGCCGACGCCGTGGCCTCCCGCATCCAGGACGCCGACGCCAAGCTGGTCGTCACCGCCGACGGCGGCTACCGCCGCGGCAAGCCGAGCGCCCTGAAGCCGGCCATCGACGAGGCCGTCGCCAAGTGCCCGCAGGTCGAGCACGTCCTCGTGGTCCGCCGCACGGGCCAGGACACCGCCTTCACCGAGGGCCGCGACGTGTGGTGGGACGACATCGTCGCCCGCCAGTCCGCCGAGCACACCCCGGAGGCCTTCGAGGCGGAGCACCCGCTCTTCATCCTCTACACCTCCGGCACCACGGGTAAGCCGAAGGGCATCCTGCACACCTCCGGCGGCTACCTCACCCAGGCCGCGTACACGCACCACGCCGTCTTCGACCTGAAGCCGGAGACGGACGTCTACTGGTGCACCGCCGACATCGGCTGGGTCACCGGGCACTCGTACATCGTCTACGGCCCGCTGGCCAACGGCGCGACGCAGGTCATGTACGAGGGCACGCCGGACACCCCGCACCAGGGCCGGTTCTGGGAGATCGTGCAGAAGTACGGCGTCACGATCCTCTACACGGCGCCCACCGCGATCCGCACGTTCATGAAGTGGGGCGACGACATCCCCGCGAAGTTCGACCTGTCCAGCCTCCGCGTGCTGGGCTCGGTCGGCGAGCCGATCAACCCCGAGGCCTGGGTCTGGTACCGCGAGCACATCGGCGCGAACAAGACCCCGATCGTGGACACCTGGTGGCAGACCGAGACCGGCGCGATGATGATCTCGCCGCTGCCGGGCGTCACCGAGACCAAGCCGGGCTCCGCCCAGCGCGCGCTGCCCGGCATCTCCGCGACCGTCGTCGACGACGAGGCGAACGAGGTGCCGAACGGCGGCGGGGGCTACCTGGTCCTCACCGAGCCGTGGCCGTCGATGCTCCGCACGATCTGGGGCGACGACCAGCGCTACATCGACACGTACTGGTCCCGCTTCGAGGGCAAGTACTTCGCCGGTGACGGCGCCAAGAAGGACGAGGACGGCGACATCTGGCTGCTCGGCCGGGTCGACGACGTCATGCTCGTCTCGGGCCACAACATCTCGACCACCGAGGTCGAGTCGGCCCTCGTCTCCCACCCGGCCGTGGCCGAGGCGGCCGTCGTCGGCGCCGCCGACGAGACCACCGGTCAGGCGATCGTCGCCTTCGTCATCCTGCGCGGTACGGCCAGCGAGGACGAGAACCTGGTGGCCGAGCTCCGCAACCACGTCGGCGCGACCCTCGGCCCGATCGCCAAGCCGAAGCGGGTCCTGCCCGTCGCGGAGCTGCCGAAGACCCGCTCGGGCAAGATCATGCGCCGTCTGCTGCGCGACGTGGCGGAGAACAGGGAGCTGGGCGACGTCACGACGCTCACCGACTCCTCGGTCATGTCGCTCATCCAGACCCAGCTGCCGACGACGTCCAGCGAGGACTGAGCCGAAGCAGTCGTACGCCACGAAAAGCCCGCCCCGATCCGTTCGGGGCGGGCTTTTCGCATGTCGGACTCCGAGGGGACGAAAGCCGCGGATATCCATAAAGTGAATCCCGCCGGACACAACCCTCGCTCGTTAGGTAAGGTAAGGATCGCGTCAGGAACGCGACAGAAATACCTAGGTGCGCCGGGAAGTCTGGTCGGCATGTGCTTCGCCCTGCCCGCCCGACGGAGGTTTCCCACGTGTCCGCACCCACGCCCACACCGACCGACCGCAAGTTCCTCGGCCGGCTCTCCCTGCCCGAGCGGCGGTACCTCACCGACGCCCTGCGCACCGAGACCGTGGGCGGCGTGCTGCTCCTCCTCGCCGCCGTCGCCGCCCTCATCTGGGCCAACACCCCGGCGGCCGAGAGCTACAAGTCCGTACAGAACTTCCACATAGGCCCCGCCGCCCTCGGCCTCGACCTGTCGATCCAGCACTGGGCCGCCGACGGCCTCCTCGCGATCTTCTTCTTCGTCGCCGGCATCGAGCTCAAGCGCGAGCTCGTCGCGGGCGAGCTGCGCGACCCCAAGGCCGCCGCACTCCCCGTCATCGCCGCGATCTGCGGCATGGCCGCGCCCGCCCTCGTCTACGCCCTGGTCAACGCCCTGGGCAACGGCTCGATGGACGGCTGGGCCGTGCCCACCGCGACCGACATCGCCTTCGCGCTCGCCGTCCTCGCCGTCATCGGCACCTCGCTGCCGTCCGCGCTCCGCGCCTTCCTGCTCACCCTCGCCGTCGTCGACGACCTCTTCGCGATCCTGATCATCGCGGTCTTCTTCACCAACGACCTGAACTTCGCCGCGCTCGGCGGCGCCTTCGCCGGACTCGTCCTCTTCTGGGTCCTGCTCCGCAAGAACATCCGCGGCTGGTACGTGTACGTCCCGCTGGCCCTCGTCATCTGGACCCTGATGTACAACAGCGGCGTCCACGCCACCATCGCCGGTGTCGCCATGGGCCTGATGCTGCGCTGCACCACCCGCGAGGGTGAGAAGCACTCCCCCGGCGAGCACATCGAGCACCTCGTACGCCCGCTCTCCGCCGGCCTCGCCGTACCGCTGTTCGCGCTCTTCTCCGCCGGTGTCAGCGTCTCCGGCGGCGCGATCGGCGACGTCTTCACCCAGCCGGTCACCCTCGGCGTCGTCCTCGGTCTCGTCGTCGGCAAGGCCGTCGGCATCTTCGGCGGCACCTGGCTCGCCGCCCGCTTCACCAAGGCCGAACTCAACCCCGACCTGACCTGGCCGGACGTCTTCGCCGTCGCCTCCCTCGCCGGCATCGGCTTCACCGTCTCGCTGCTCATCGGCGAACTCGCCTTCGCCGGCGACGCCGTCCTCACCGACGAGGTGAAGGCCGCCGTCCTCATCGGCTCCCTCATCGCGGCCGTCCTCGCCTCCGTCCTGCTGAAGCTCCGGGTCCGCAAGTACCAGGCGCTCATCGCCGACGAGGAGCGCGACGACGACCACGACGGCATCCCCGACATCTACGAGCAGGACAACCCGGCGTACCACCTGCGCATGGCGGAGATCTACGAGCGGAAGGCCGCCGAACACCGCGAGCGCGCCCAAGCGGCGGGGGCATCGCGCGACGAGGCCGACCGTCCGGCATGATCTGACTCGGACCGTAGAAGAGGACTCGCACCGTAGAAGAGAACCTCTGACCGCAGAAAAGAAGAGGGAGCAGCGATGAGCGACCCGTTCGACGGCACCGAGCGCAGCCTCGGCCAGCTGGTCGCCTCGGCGACCGCCGAGATGTCCGCGCTGGTGCACGACGAGATCGCCCTGGCCAAGGCCGAGGTCAAGCAGGACGTCAAGCGCGGCGCGATCGGCAGCGTCGCGGGCATCGCCGCCGGCGTCGTGCTGCTGTTCTCGCTGCCGATGCTGAGCTTCGCGCTCGCGTACGCCATCAACACCTGGACCGGCGGGCACAACGGCAACGGGGGCTGGAACCTCGTCTGGTGCTTCCTGCTCTCCTTCGCGGCGAACGTGCTGATCGCGGGACTCCTCGGCCTCCTGGCGTACGCCAAGTTCAAGAAGGTCAAGCCGCCGGAGAAGTCCAT
This sequence comes from Streptomyces sp. NBC_01255, assembly GCF_036226445.1. NCBI lineage: Bacteria > Bacillati > Actinomycetota > Actinomycetes > Kitasatosporales > Streptomycetaceae > Streptomyces > Streptomyces sp. NBC_01255. Next base: position 4,690,280 of record NZ_CP108474.1, on the reverse strand, counting down.
CGCCTCCGCCAAGCAGACGGCCGCGATCATGCAGAACGTGAAGCCGCACCCCCGTCCGGAGCAGCGCCCGGCGCTGGAGAAGGCCCCCGCTGTGGCACGCTCGTCCGTATGACCCTTCCCGACAGCAGCAACGGCAGCGGCGGGCCCGTCCGGCTCGACGGGCCGTGGACCCATCGCGACGTGGCCGCCAACGGTGCCCGCTTCCACATCGCCGAGATGGGTGACGGCCCGCTGGTGCTGCTCCTGCACGGCTTCCCGCAGTTCTGGTGGACCTGGCGCCACCAGCTGCCGGCCCTCGCCGACGCGGGATTCCGGGCCGTCGCGATGGACCTGCGCGGGGTGGGCGGCAGCGACCGCACGCCCCGGGGTTACGACCCCGCCAACCTGGCTCTCGACATCACCGGCGTGATCCGCTCCCTCGGGGAACCGGACGCGGCGCTCGTCGGGCACGACCTGGGCGGCTACCTCGCCTGGACGGCGGCCGTGATGCGGCCCAAGCTGGTGCGCCGTCTGGCCGTCTCCTCGATGCCGCACCCGCGCCGCTGGCGCTCGGCGATGCTCGCCGACTTCTCCCAGTCGCGGGCCGGCTCGCACATCTGGGGCTTCCAGCGGCCGTGGCTGCCGGAGCGCCGGCTCGTCGCGGACGACGCGGCGCTCGTCGGGGAGCTGATCCAGGAGTGGTCGGGGCCGCGCCCCGCCGACGAGGAGGCCGTAGAGGTCTACCGGCGGGCGATGCTGGTCCCGTCGACGGCGCACTGCTCGATCGAGCCGTACCGCTGGATGGTGCGGTCCCTGGCCCGCCCCGACGGCATCCAGTTCAACCGGCGCATGAAGCGGCCCGTACGGGTGCCGACGCTGCACCTGCACGGCTCGCTGGACCCGGTGATGCGGACCCGCAGCGCGGCCGGCTCGGGCGAGTACGTGGAGGCGCCGTACCGCTGGCGGCTCTTCGACGGCCTCGGTCACTTCCCGCACGAGGAGGACCCGGTGGCCTTCTCGACGGAGCTCGTCAACTGGCTGAAGGACCCCGAGCCCGATCGCTGACGCTCCGTCTGCACCCGCGCCGGCCCCTTCTTCTGACGCACAGACATCCGTCGAACGGCCATGTGCCCGGCGCATACTCCAATTGGCGGGCCCCCGGGCGGTTACCGACCTTGGGGCACGGGCAGACGTCGAGGTATGGGCTGGACGCACGACTACGGTGACACAGCACGCAACCGCCGCTCGGCCGCTGGGCCGGGCTCCCGAGAGAGGGGTGGCCCGCCGGACCAGGGCCGCGCGCACGCCGTGCAAGGGGTAGGGATCTCGCGCATCCTGCGACGCCGGGCCCGCTGGGTCTCGGCCCGGCTCCGGCATCCACGCGACACCCCGTAGGGGGTCGGGCTACAGCGCGCAGCCCTGGGTGTCGACCTGCTGGCCGGCGGTCAGGCCGCGCTCGATGTCCTCGCGGATCTCGTCGACCGTCAGGGCGTAGCCCGTGTTCACGTCGTCGAGGGAGCGGGCGAAGATCACGCCGTACACCTCGCCGTCCTCGGTGAGGAGCGGGCCGCCGGAGTTGCCCTGGCGCACCGTCGCGTACAGCGAGTACACGTCCCTGCGCACCTCGTCCCGCTGGTAGATGTCGGGGCCCTTGGCGCTGATACGGCCCCGCACGCGCGCCGATCGCACGTCGTACGAGCCGTTCTCCGGGAAGCCGGCGACGATCGCGCCGTCGCCGCTGCGGGCGTCCTCCTCGGTGAACTTCAGCGGCTCCGCCTTGAGGTCCGGCACGTCCAGGACGGCGATGTCGCGCTGCCAGTCGTAGAGGACGACCTTGGCGTCGTAGAGCTTGCCCTCGCCGCCTATCTGGACGGTCGGCTCGTCGACCCCGCCGACGACATGGGCATTGGTCATGACCCGGCGGTCGGAGAAGACGAAGCCGGTGCCCTCGAAGACCTTGCCGCAGCTCTGCGCCGTGCCGACGACCTTCACGATGGAGCGCTGGGCGCGGGCGGCGACCGGGCTGTCGGCGAGCGCCGGGTCGGGCGGTGTGACCGGGGTGATCGGCTCGTTGGCGAAGGGGCTGAAGACCGGGGGGAAGCCGCTGCGGGCCAGGGTTTTGCTGAAGTCGTCGAACCAGCCGGACGCCTGATCCGGCATCACCTGTTCCACGCCGAGCAGGACCTTGGAGTTGCGCACCTCCTTGCCCACGGTGGGCAGCGAGGTCCGGGCCAGGGCCGAGCCGATCAGCCAGGCCACGAGCAGCATCGCGACGACGTTGACCAGCGCGCCGCCGGTGGCGTCCAGGGCGCGCACCGGTGACCAGGTGATGTGCCGGCGCAGCTTGTTGCCGAGGTGGGTGGTGAACGCCTGGCCGACCGAGGCGCAGACGATGACCACCATCACGAAGACGACCGTCGCCGTGGTCGAGACCTCGCTGTTGTCCGTCAGCTGGTCCCAGAGGATCGGGAGCAGCAGAACCGCGACGAGACCGCCGCCGAGGAACCCGACCACCGACAGGATGCCGACCACGAATCCCTGGCGATATCCGATGACGGCGAACCACACGGCGGCGAGCAGCAACAAGATGTCCAGCACGTTCACCGTCGATAGCCTCGCAAATTCGTTTCGGTCGCCCGGGGTCAGCCTGTCATGAGCGCCAGTCGAGCGGGACCTGCTTGGCCCGGTCCCAGGGGCGCTCCCAGCCTGCGTAGTGCAGTAGCCGGTCGATCACTCCGGCCGTAAAACCCCAGACCAGAGCGGACTCGACCAGGAACGCCGGGCCCTGGTGGCCGCTCGGGTGGACGGTCGTCGCGCGGTTCGCGGGATCCGTGAGATCCGCCACGGGCACGGTGAAGACGCGGGCGGTCTCGCCGGGGTCGACGACCCCGACCGGGCTGGGGACGCGCCACCAGCCGAGGACGGGGGTGACGACGAAGCCGCTGACCGGGATGTAGAGCTGCGGGAGCACGCCGAAGATCTGGACGCCCGCCGGGTCGAGCCCGGTCTCCTCCTGGGCCTCCCGGAGGGCCGCGCGCAGCAGCCCGCCGTCCGCCGGGTCGCCGTCCTCGGGGTCGAGGGCGCCGCCGGGGAAGGAGGGCTGGCCGGCGTGCGAGCGGAGGCTGCCGGCGCGCTCCATGAGGAGCAGCTCGGGGCCGCGCTCGGCCTCGCCGAAGAGGACGAGGACGGCGGACTGACGGCCGGCGCCGCTCGCGGGCGGCAGGAAGCGGCTCAGCTGCTCGGGCGCGACCGTGCGGGCGGCCCGGTCGACGGGGCCGAGCCAGCCCGGCAGCCCGTCCCTGTCGAGCAGGCCACCGGTCCCGGGGCGGTGACCCCCTCCGTTGTGGACGTGCTCGTCGTGGATGTCTTCGTCAGTGCGCGTCATAGGCACCCCGTGTTTCACAACGCGATCGATGGACGGGTTCGTTCCCCTGTTGAGCGGCTGAGCGGCCGAGCGGCCGATCGGCTGTGGTCTCAGCCGCTCGCGCCCAGCGGCGGCGCGGGGCGGCCCGGGTAGCCGGGCGGCGGGTCGAGCCGCTGGCCGGGGAAGCCGCCCATCTCGTACTTGAGCAGCTTCCTGGCCTTCTCCGGGTCCGTCTCGCCCTCGCCGTACGAGGGGCAGAGGGGGGCGATCGGGCAGGCGCCGCACGCGGGCTTGCGGGCGTGGCAGATCCGGCGACCGTGGAAGATCACCCGGTGCGAGAGCATGGTCCACTCGCTCTTCGGGAAGATCTCGGCGATCTCCGCCTCGATCTTGACCGGGTCCTCCTGCTCGGTCCACTTCCAGCGCCGGACGAGGCGCATGAAGTGGGTGTCGACGGTGATGCCGGGGACCCCGAAAGCGTTGCCGAGGACGACGAAGGCGGTCTTGCGGCCGACGCCGGGGAGCTTCACGAGGTCCTCCAGGCGGCCGGGGACCTCTCCGCCGAAGTCGTCCCTGAGGGCGGCGGCCAGACCCATGATCGACTTGGTCTTGGCCCGGAAGAAGCCGGTCGGGCGGATCAGCTCCTCGACCTCCTCCGGCACGGCGGCGGCGAGGTCCTCGGGCGTGGGGTACTTCGCGAAGAGCGCGGGGGTGGTCTGGTTGACCCGCAGGTCGGTGGTCTGCGCGGAGAGGACCGTGGCGACGAGGAGCTCGAAGGGGTTCCGGAAGTCGAGCTCCGGATGGGCGTACGGGAAGACCTCGGCCAGCTCGCGGTTGATCTTCCGTGCCCGCCGGACCATCGCGAGTCGCGACTCGGGCTTGGCGGACGCCCCCTTCGGACTCTTCGGGCTCTTCGGAGCGGCCACAACCTTCCGATTTGAGGCTTTCACCCGTTTCGACACGCCGTGTTCGCCCACGGCGGAATTACCTTCGGCCGACACTCTTTCAGCCCCCTTGGCCTGCGCTCTCACCGGCGAGTTGGACACCCGGCCAGCCTAGGGGCCACCACCGACATCCGCCCCGGGCACGGCCGATCGCACCCCAATCGGGCCCCTGCCGTACGCACGGGTAGCCAAGTGCGTCAAACTTGTTGTGATTGATCGCACTGTTTTGTGCGTCCGGCATCATGGGACCCAGGTCCTTTGAGCAGGTCGACAGTATGGAGAGAACTCGTGGACGACGTTCTGCGGCGCGCCCCGCTCTTCGCGGCGCTCGATGACGAGCAGGCCGCCGAGCTGCGCGCCTCGATGAGTGAGGCGACGCTCGCCCGTGGCGACGCGCTGTTCCACGAAGGCGACCCCGGTGACCGCCTGTACGTGGTCACCGAGGGCAAGGTGAAGCTGCACCGCACCTCCCCCGACGGCCGCGAGAACATGCTGGCGGTCCTCGGCCCCGGCGAGCTCATCGGTGAGCTGTCCCTCTTCGACCCGGGCCCGCGCACCGCGACCGCGACGGCGCTGACCGAGGTCAAGCTGCTCGGCCTCGGCCACGGCGACCTCCAGCCCTGGCTGAACGCCCGCCCCGAGGTGGCCACCGCGCTGCTCCGCGCGGTCGCCCGCCGGCTGCGCAAGACCAACGACCAGATGTCCGACCTGGTCTTCTCCGACGTGCCGGGCCGTGTCGCCCGCGCGCTCCTCGACCTGTCGCGCCGCTTCGGCGTGCAGTCGGAGGAGGGCATCCACGTCGTCCACGACCTCACCCAGGAGGAGCTGGCCCAGCTGGTCGGCGCCTCCCGCGAGACGGTCAACAAGGCGCTCGCCGACTTCGCCCAGCGCGGCTGGCTGCGCCTGGAGGCCCGCGCCGTGATCCTGCTGGACGTGGAGCGCCTCGCGAAGCGCTCGCGGTAAGCACCTCCGTACGCGTACGGAAAAGGCCGCCCCGGTCGTCGGACCGGGGCGGCCTTTCCGTGTACGTGTACGGGTACGTGTACGGGTACGGGCGGGGTCAGCGCTTCGAGCCGTCCACGATCACCGGGGCGGAGCCGCCGTTCGCGCAGGGCACGGTGTAGATCGGGTTCTTCGCCGCCGCCTCCTTGAACGCGTCGATGCACTGGTTCATGAGGACCTTGTCCGTCAGCGAGTCGTTGAGGATCTTGTTGGCGCGGGCGATGCCCTCCGCCTCGATCCGGCGCCGGTCGGACTCGGCCTGGGCGGTACGGGCGGCCTCAAGGGCGCGCTCGGTCGCCTGCTGCTGCTGGATCTTGCGGTCGATCTGGCCCTGGAGCGAGTCGGAGGGCTTCACGTTGCGCAGGTTGACCGTGGTCACGTCGATGCCGCGCGGGACGAGACGCTCCTTGATCAGGGTGCCGATCTCGGCATTGATCTTCTCGCGGTCGGAGGCGTACCCCTGCTCGCTGGTGTAGCGGGCGAAGACGTTCCGGACGATCTCCCGGCTGTCCGGGTAGACGAGCCGCTGCTGGATGGCGTCCTCGCTGCCCGCGAGCTTGTACAGCTCGACGGACTTGGACGGGACGACAGCCCACTTCACCGTCACCTCGGCGTACATCACGCCACCCTGCGAGGAGCGGACCTCGACCACGTCCTTGTCGGAGAGGTTGAGGTCGACGGGGCGGGTGGAGAACGTCGTGACGTCGGTGAACGGCGACTTCACGTGCATGCCCGAGGTCATGGGCGAGCCCACCTTGCCGAAGGCGACCGGCACACCGACCTCGTACGCGCTGATCACGTACGTCATGCTGACGACGAGCGAGAAGAGGCCGGCGACGACCGCGCCGACGGCGCCGAGCTTCAGCCCCTTCGAGTCCTGCGAGCGGGCGACGAAGAAGAGCACCACTGCGGCGATGAGCAACAGAATGGCGATGACGAACACGGGCGATCCCCCCGAAAGCTACGGCCAGAAGTAAGCGGAGCGTAAAGCACGGGTCAAGAACGCCGAAGCGTCGGGGTCAGCCTCGGGACAGGATCGTGACGTCCCCGAAGCCGGGCCTTGCGCCCCGCCCCGCCTTCACCCCCGCCCCGCCTTCACCTCCGCCCCGCCTCCGCCGGCCGGGCCCGCCCTACACCAGGCCGCGCTCCCGCAGGTACTCCAGCTGCGCCCGCACGGACAGCTCCGCGGCCGGCCACAGCGAGCGGTCCACGTCCGCGTACACGTGCGCGACGACCTCGGCCGCCGTCCGGTGGCCGCTCTCGACCGCCGTCTCGACCTGGGCGAGCCGGTTCGCCCGGTGCGCCAGATAGAACTCCACGGCCCCCTGCGCGTCCTCCAGGACCGGCCCGTGCCCCGGCAGGACCGTGTGCACCCCGTCGTCGACGGTGAGCGAGCGCAGCCGCCGCAGCGAGTCCAGGTAGTCGCCGAGCCGCCCGTCCGGATGCGCGACCATCGTCGTGCCGCGCCCCAGGATCGTGTCCCCCGTCAGGACCGCCCGGTCGGCGGGCAGATGGAAGGAGAGCGAGTCCGAGGTGTGCCCGGGCGTCGGGACGACCCGCAGCTCCAGGCCGCCGACCGTCACCACGTCCCCCTCGCCGAGCCCCTCGTCGCCGAGCCGCAGCGCCGGGTCGAGGGCCCGTACGGCGGTCCCGGTCAGCTCGGCGAAGCGTCCCGCGCCCTCCGCGTGGTCCGGGTGGCCGTGGGTGAGCAGGGTGAGCGCGACCCGCTTGCCGAGCTTCTCGGCGGTCTCGACGACATGGCGCAGATGGCCCTCGTCGAGCGGCCCCGGGTCGACGACGACGGCGAGGTCGGAGCCGGGCTCGGAGAGGAGCCAGGTGTTCGTGCCGTCGAGGGTCATCGCGGACGGGTTCGGCGCGAGGACGTTCACGGCGCGGGCGGTCGCGGGCCCGGAGACGACGAGCCCGCGCGGCTGCCCGGGCAGGGCGGCGGCGTCGCTCATCGCGTACCCCCGACCGGGATGATCTTGGTGAACTCCTCGTGCCCCGGCCAGCTCAGGACCAGCTCGTCGCCCTCCAGACGCGCCTGTGCGAGCACGGGGGTCATGTCCTGGCCCCCGGCCGCCTCCAGCGCCTCGGCGGCCGTGCCGTACGGCTCCAGGGTGCGCAGGGTCGAGATCGTCGGCGGCATCATCGTCAGCTCGCCGCGGTCATAGCCGGCGGCGGCCTCCGCCGGGCGGATCCAGACCGTGCGGTCCGCCTCCGTGGAGGCGTTCCGGGTGCGCTGCCCGGCCGGCAGCGCGGCCACGAAGAACCACGTGTCGTAGCGCCGCTGCTCGAACTCCGGGGTGATCCAGCGGGCCCACGCGCCGAGCAGGTCCGAGCGCAGGACGAGCCCGCGCCGGTCGAGGAAGTCGGCGAAGGACAGCTCCCGGGCGACGAGCGCCTCCCGGTCCCGCTCCCAGTCCTCGCCGGTGGTGTCGCCGACCACGCTGTCCGCGGTGTCCCCGGCGAGCAGGACGCCCGCCTCCTCGTACGTCTCGCGTACGGCGGCGCAGACCACGGCCTGGGCCTGCGCGGGGTCGTCGAGGCCGAGGCGCCCGGCCCACTCGTCGAGCGAGGGCCCCGCCCAGCGCACCGGGTGCTCGTCGCGCGGGTCGACCCCGCCGCCGGGGTAGGCGTACGCGCCGCCCGCGAAGGCCATCGAGGCGCGACGGCGCAGCATGTGCACGTCGGGCCCCGCTGCCCCGTCCCGCAGGATGAGCACGGTGGCGGCGCGCCGGGGGCTCACCGGGGTGAGCTCGCCCGCGGCGAGGGCGCGGATGCGGTCGGGCCATTCCGGCGGGTACCACTGACCGTTCGGCTGAGCATTCGACTTGGGCGGCATGGGCGGATGCTATGCGCAAGCACCGAAATCCACGAGGGCCGGAATGGCCGCTCGCCGGCGGAAGGCCGGGGAGCGGCGGGAACGCAGGAGAGCCGGTTCCCTCGCACGAAGGAACTCGCACGAAGGAACCGGCTCTTCACGAACGAATTGGGAGGCCAGGGGGTCAGGCCTCGACGAGCTCCACCTGGACCTCGACCTCGACCGGCGCGTCGAGCGGCAGCACGGCCACGCCGACGGCGCTGCGCGCGTGCACGCCCTTGTCGCCGAGGACCGCGCCGAGCAGCTCGCTGGCGCCGTTGATGACGGCCGGCTGCCCGGTGAAGTCGGAGGCGGAGGCGACGAAGCCCACGACCTTCACGACCCGCTTGATCCGGTCCAGGTCACCGGCGACCGACTTCACGGCCGCGAGGGCGTTCAGCGCGCAGGTGGCCGCGAGCTGCTTGGCCTCCTCGGCGGTGACCTCGTCGCCGACCTTGCCGGTCACCGAGAGCTTGCCCCCCACCATCGGGAGCTGGCCCGAGGTGTAGACGTACACGCCCGACTGCACGGCCGGCTGGTACGCGGCCAACGGGGGCACGACCTCCGGCAGGGTCAGGCCGAGCTCGGCGAGCTTCGCCTCCACGGCCCCGCTCACGACTTGGCCCGCTTCAGGTAGGCCACGAGCTGCTCGGGGTTGTTCGGCCCGGGCACGACCTGGACGAGCTCCCAGCCGTCCTCGCCCCAGGTGTCCAGAATCTGCTTCGTCGCGTGCACCAGAAGCGGCACCGTGACGTACTCCCACTTGGTCATGGAGGCGACTGTATCCGCTGCCGTGGGGCGGCCTCCTGATTGGGCGCCGCCGCCAGTGGTTAGGCTCGACAGCGTGAGCAGGCTCCAGGTCGTCAGCGGAAAGGGCGGTACCGGTAAGACGACGGTCGCCGCGGCCCTCGCGCTCGCCCTCGCGACGGAGGGCAAACGCACCCTCCTCGTCGAGGTCGAAGGCAGACAGGGCATCGCACAGCTCTTCGAGACGGAAGCGCTTCCGTACGAGGAGCGCAAGATCGCCGTCGCGCCGGGCGGCGGCGAGGTGTACGCGCTGGCGATCGACGCCGAGCGCGCGCTCCTCGACTACCTCCAGATGTTCTACAAACTGGGCACCGCGGGGCGGGCCCTGAAGAAGCTCGGGGCGATCGACTTCGCGACGACGATAGCGCCGGGGGTACGGGACGTCCTGTTGACCGGCAAGGCGTGCGAGGCGGTCAGACGGCGCGAGAAGCACGGCGGCCACACCTACGACCACGTGGTCATGGACGCGCCGCCCACCGGCCGCATCACCCGCTTCCTCAACGTCAACGACGAGGTGGCGGGCCTGGCCAGGATCGGCCCGATATACAACCAGGCGCAGGCCGTCATGCGGGTCCTCAAGTCGCCCGAGACGGCGGTCCATCTGGTGACGCTCCTGGAGGAGATGCCGGTCCAGGAGACGGCGGACGGCATCGCGGAGCTCCGCGCCGCCGAACTGCCGGTGGGGCGGGTCGTGGTGAACATGGTCCGCCCGCACGTCCTCGACGAGGCGGCGGTACGGGCCGCCTCCGGCGACCACCGGGACGCGATCGCGCGGAGCCTGGCCTCCGTCGGCGTCGCGGGCGGCTCGCGGCTCGTCGAACCGCTCCTCGACCAGGCGGCCGAGCACGCCCGGCGGGTGGAGCTGGAGCGGGAGCAGCGCGCGGTCCTGGACGGCATCGACGTGCCCTCGTACGAGCTCCCCTTCCTCGGGGACGGCGGGGACATCGCAGGGCTCTACCGGCTGGCGAAGGAACTGCGGAAGCAAGGGGTGGGCGCGTGACGGAGAAGGCGACCGGACCGAAAAGACCCGCCCACGACACGACCGGGCCGGAAACACCGGACACGACCGGGTTCGACGCTGTCCCCGACCCGGACACCACCGGGTTCGACGCTGTCCCCGTCCTGGAGCTCGATCCGCTCATCGACGACCGGGGCACCCGCATCATCGTCTGCTGCGGCGCGGGCGGGGTCGGCAAGACGACCACGGCGGCGGCCCTCGGCGTACGGGCGGCGGAGCGCGGCCGACGGGTGGTCGTGCTCACCATCGACCCGGCGCGCCGCCTCGCCCAGTCCATGGGCATCGACTCCCTCGACAACACGCCCCGCAAGGTGGACGGGATCAAGGGGTCCGACGGCGGCGAACTGCACGCCATGATGCTCGACATGAAGCGGACCTTCGACGAGATCGTCGAGGCGCACGCGGACCCCGAGCGGGCCCGGGCGATCCTGGAGAACCCCTTCTACCAGTCCCTGTCGGCCGGGTTCGCCGGTACGCAGGAGTACATGGCGATGGAGAAGCTGGGCCAGCTCCGGGCGCGCGACGAGTGGGACCTCATCGTGGTCGACACGCCGCCGTCCCGCTCCGCCCTGGACTTCCTGGACGCGCCGAAGCGGCTGGGGTCCTTCCTCGACGGGAAGTTCATCAAGCTGCTCATGGCCCCGGCGAAGGTGGGCGGCCGGGCCGGCATGAAGTTCCTCAACGTCGGCATGTCGATGATGACGGGGACGCTCGGGAAGCTGCTCGGGGGTCAGTTCCTCAAGGACGTGCAGACCTTCGTCGCGGCGATGGACACGATGTTCGGCGGCTTCCGGACCCGCGCCGACGCCACGTACCGGCTGCTCCAGGCCCCGGGCACGGCCTTCCTCGTCGTCGCCACGCCGGAGCGGGACGCGCTGCGCGAGGCCGCGTACTTCGTGGAGCGGCTGGCGGCCGAGGAGATGCCGCTGGCGGGTCTCGTCCTCAACCGTGTCCACGGCAGCGGCGCGGCCGGCCTCTCGGCCGAGCGGGCGCGGGCCGCCGCGGAAAATCTTGACGAGGGGCGCATGACGGATCGGGGCGACGGGAAGACTGGACGGAGTGGCTCCCCGGCCACGTCGCCCGAGCTGTCTGAACTCGCCACCGCCGCCGTATGTTCCGTACCCGAGGCTGCCCCCACAGCCGAACCGGCCGCACAGCACCCAGACGTAGACACAGACGCATACACAGACGTAGACGTACGACATCTCACCGCGGGACTTCTGCGCCTGCATGCCGAGCGCATGCGGGTGCTCGCGCGTGAGCAGCGCACACGCGACCGCTTCACCGCGCTCCACCCCGAGGTGGCGGTGGCCGAAGTGGCCGCCCTGCCCGGCGATGTGCACGACCTCGCCGGGCTGCGGGCCATCGGTGACCGGCTCACGGCCGGGCGGATGCCCTCGGCCTGAGCTGAGCCACCGTCCCCGTACCTGCCGGTCGGGGACTAGCCGACCGCGGCGTACGCCTCGTACGTCGCGTCGTCCTCGATCGCCACGGGCAGCAGGCCCGCACCACGCTCGTACTCCGTCCGCGCGGTCTCCAGGAGCCGGCGCCACGAGGTGACGGTCGGCCGTCGGCGCAACAGGGCACGGCGCTCGCGCTCCGTCATGCCGCCCCACACACCGAACTCCACGCGGTTGTCGAGGGCGTCGGCGAGGCACTCGGTCCGCACCGGACATCCGGTGCACACCGCCTTTGCCCTGTTCTGCGCCGCTCCCTGCACGAAAAGTTCATCCGGATCGGTAGTGCGGCAGGCCGCCTGCGCACTCCAGTCAGCTACCCAGCCCATACCGGCGCCGTCCTCTCCCGAATCGAGGCTCCCCCACGGCGGCAGCGGCATATTCACCGCTGCCAGTTGGGACGTTACGGAAGGTGGGCACAGCGCAACACCCCCTTCGGGCCCAATCTTGAATGGCCCGAACGGACTATGCGTACGCGTCAGATCACCCAGGGGAGTGACCGAAGGACATGCGTGTGATAGCGGACATATCCCCATGGATACGCCCTTCCTCACCGGCGCCACTTCGGGCACCGGGTGACGCATGATCCGGAAACGGACACGAGCTTCCCGTGTTTCGGGTCACGGGAATTCATGCCGATGTCACGCACGGGTCTTGATGCGAAACCACACTGCTGTGACAGTTGTGAGCAGCTTAGGCCAAGGCATATACGCGTGTCCGGCGAATGAGAACGTAGGCTGCCCCCATGGCAAAGAAGCGCTCGGGCGGTGGTCTGACCGGGACCCAGCAGGCCGCCAAGTTCCTCGGTGTCAGTGTGCTCTCCGGAGCCGTGCTGGCGGGCATCGCCCTGCCCGCGGCCGGAGCACTCGGCTTGGCCGCGAAGGGCACGGTCGAGGGATTCGACGAGATTCCCTCCAACCTGAAGACCCCGCCGCTGAGTCAGCGCACCACCATTCTCGACGCCGAGGGCGGGCTCCTCGCCACGGTGTACTCGCGGGACCGGAAGGTCGTCCCGCTGGACAAGATCTCCCCGTACATGCAGAAGGCGATCGTCGCGATCGAGGACGGCCGCTTCTACGAGCACGGGGCGATCGACCTCAAGGGCGTGCTGCGCGCGATCAACCGCAACGCGCAGTCGGGCGGGGTCGCGCAGGGCGCGTCCACGCTCACCCAGCAGTACGTGAAGAACGTCTTCGTCGAGGAGGCGGGCGACGACCCGGAGAAGGTCGCGCAGGCCACCCAGCAGACCATCGGCCGGAAGGTCCGCGAGCTGAAGTTCGCGATCCAGGTCGAGGAGGAGCTGGGCAAGAAGAAGATCCTGGAGAACTACCTCAACATCACGTTCTTCGGTCAGCAGGCGTACGGCATCGAGGCCGCCTCCCAGCGGTACTTCTCCAAGCCGGCCGCCGACCTGGAGCTGGGCGAGGCGGCGATGATGGCCGGGCTCGTCCAGTCGCCGAGCCGCTACGACCCGATCAACGACATCCAGGAAGCCACCAAGCGCCGCAACGTGGTCCTCCAGCGGATGGCCGACGTGAAGGACATCAGCCAGGCGGACGCGGACAAGGCGAAGGCCGCGCCGCTGAAGCTGAAGGTCAAGACGCCGAAGAACGGCTGCATCACCGCCGTCGACGGCGCCGGCTTCTTCTGCGACTACGTCCGCAAGACGATCCTGAGCGACCCGGTCTTCGGGAAGACGGCCGAGGAGCGGCAGAAGCTGTGGAACCTGGGCGGTCTCACCGTCAGGACCACGCTCTCCCCGAAGGCGCAGGCGGCGGCCAACGAGGCCGCGGTGGCCAAGGTCAACAAGGACGACGGCGTCGCGACCGCCGTCGTCCAGGTCCAGCCCGGTACCGGCAAGATCCTCTCGATGGGCCAGTCCCGCCCGTACGGCCTGGACCAGAAGCAGCACCAGACGACGCTCAATCTCGCCGTCGGCAGCAAGATGGGCGGCACCACGTTCGGCTTCCCGGTCGGCTCGACCTTCAAGCCGATCACTGCCGCCGCCGCCTTGGAGAAGGGTCTGAGCCCGGCGCAGAGCTTCGACACGCCGTGGAAGATCAACATGAAGGAGAACGACTTCACGCGCTGCGACGGCAAGCCGGCGGGCTACGCCGACTGGTCCGTCCAGAACGAGCTCAAGTCGGAGAAGGGGGCGTACGACATGACGAGCGCCCTCGGCAAGTCCATCAACACGTACTTCGCCAAGCTGGAGCAGATGGCCGGCCTGTGCGAGACGCTGACGATGGCGAACAAGGTCGGTTACGAGCGCGAGCTGGGCAAGCGCATCGCGCAGAGCCCGTCGGCCACGCTCGGCAGCCTGGAGAGCACCCCGCTCGACATGGCCTCCGTCTACGCCACCTTCGCCAACCGCGGCATCTACTGCCTTCCGGTCGCCATCGAGTCCATCAAGGGCGCCAACGGCGACAAGCTGAACGTGCCGCAGACCAAGTGCACACGCGCGATGTCCGACCGCACCGCCGACACCATCAACCAGATGCTGAAGGGCGTTGTCGAGGACGGCACCGGTACGCGGGCCGGTCTGAGCGACCGGGACAACGCGGGCAAGACCGGTACCACCGAAGGCCGCAAGGACGCCTGGTTCGTCGGCTACACGCCGAACCTGTCCACCGCCGTCTGGGTCGGCGACGACGTCGGCAAGCGCGACGAGATGTTCGACATCACCATCGGCGGCGTCTACTACGACAAGGTCTGCGGTGGCTGCCTCCCCGGCCCCATCTGGCGGATCGCGATGACGGGCGCCCTGGACGACGAGAAGCCGCGCTTCAACCCCATCTCCGTACCGCGGGCCGAGAAGCCCAAGGAAAAGGAGAAGGAGGGCGACGAAGGCCCGAACAAGCCGAAGAAGCCCGGCGACAACAAGCCCGGCGACACGAAGCCGCCGACGAACCCGTTCCCGGGGATCACGATCCCGCCGGACATGTTCGGAGACGGCGACGGCAACCGCCGCGGCGGAAACCGCTGACGTAACGGATGACGACGAAGGGCGCCCCACTCTCGGTGGGGCGCCCTTCCTCGTACGTACTCCGCGGCGGCGGATCAGCCCGCGAGCAGCTTCTTCACCGAGGCGGCGACGCGGCCGCCGTCGGCCTGGCCGGCCACCTTCGGGCTCACGATCTTCATGACGGCACCCATGGCACGCGGCCCCTCGGCGCCCGCCGCCTTCGCCTCCTCGACGGCCGACGCGACGATCCCGTCGAGCTCCTCGTCGCTGAGCTGCTTCGGCAGGTACGCGTCGAGGAGGACACCCTCCGCGCGCTCCCGCTCCGCGGACTCGGCACGGCCGCCCTGGGCGAAGGCCTCCGCGGCCTCGCGGCGCTTCTTCGCCTCCTTGGCGATCACCTTCAGCACCTCGTCGTCGGAGAGTTCGCGCTTGGACTTGCCCGCGACCTCCTCCATGGTGATCGCGGTGATGGTCAGCCGCAGGGTCGAGGAGCGCAGTTCGTCGCGCCCCCTGATCGCGGCGTCGAGGTCGGCCTTGAGCTTCTCCTTGAGCGTGGTCATGGGGTCAAGTGTGGCAGGTGCCCCACCCCACCCGCCCGCACATTTCCGCCCGCCGGGTCTGCGACGATGGTGCGATGCGCGCACGGTACGGGATCCCCCTGAAGGTCACGGCAGGTCTCACGGCGACGGCCGCGGCCGGAATCGTCTACGCGGCCGGCTTCGAGGCCCGCTCCTTCCGGCTCCGCCGGGTGACCGTGCCCGTACTCCCGCGCGGCATGCGCGACCTGCGGGTCCTTCAGGTCTCCGACATCCACATGGTCAGCGGCCAGCGCAAGAAGCGGGCCTGGCTCCAGTCGCTCGCGGGGCTCCGCCCGGACTTCGTCGTCAACACCGGCGACAACCTCTCCGACCCCGACGCCGTACCCGAGGTCCTGGACGCGCTCGGCCCGCTGATGGAGTTCCCGGGCGTGTACGTCTTCGGCTCCAACGACTACTACGGGCCGAAGCTGCGCAACCCCGCCCGCTACCTGATGGAGAAGGCCCAGGGCCGCCACGGTCTCAACGGCAACAAGCCCGTGGTCGGCGCGGTCCACAACCCGTGGGAGGGCATGCGGGACGCCTTCGACGCGGCGGGCTGGGTGAACCTCACCAACACCCGCGGCACGCTCAAGCTGCCCGAGGCCGAACTGGCCTTCACCGGCCTCGACGACCCGCACATCAAGCGCGACCGGTACGAGCGGGTGGCCGGCGGCCCCGACGCCTCGGCCGACTTCACCGTGGGCGTCGTCCACGCCCCGTACCTGCGCTCGCTCGACGCGTTCACGGCGGACGGGTACGAGCTGATCCTCGCCGGGCACACCCACGGCGGCCAGCTGTGCATCCCCTTCTACGGGGCGCTCGTCACCAACTGCGACCTGGACACGGACCGCGTGAAGGGGCTCTCCACGCACACGGTCGCCGACCACACCTCCTACCTGCACGTCTCGGCGGGCTGCGGCACCAACCGCTTCACCCCGGTCCGCTTCGCCTGCCCGCCCGAGGTCACCCTGCTCACGCTGACGGCGCGCGCGTAACCACCTACGGTGGGGGAATGCTCACGCCCCGCTCCGCCGGCACGTCGGCCATACCGGCCTCCGCCGTCGTACCCCCCGCCCAGCGGCGCCCCTCCGCGGCGGCGTTCCGGTGCCTGATCGCCCTGTGCGCGGCGACGGGACTCGTCATCGAGTGCGTCCACGGGAACGTCCTCGTCGTCCTGAGCTTCTTCACGATCTGGTCGAACATCCTGGTCGCCGTGGTCTTCGGCTGGGGCGCCGTCCGCGCCTGGAACCGCCGCCCGCCGCTCCCCGCGCTCTGGACCGGCGGCGCCCTGCTCTGCATCTCGGTGGTCGGCCTCGTCTTCCACCTGGTCCTCGACAACGAGGCGAGCGAGTTCAACCAGGCCGCCGAGATCGCCCGCCTCACCGGCGCGAAGGCCGTCGCGAACCAGCTGCTCCACACCGTCACCCCGATCGGCGCGGTGCTCGACTTCCTCCTCCTCACCCTCCCCGGCGCCCTCCGCCTGCGCCACGCCGCCCAGTGGCTCGCGGCCCCGGCCGTCTACTTCGCCTTCGCCCTGATCCGCGGCGAACTGATCTCCCCGGACGCCCCCACCCGCTACACGTACCCGTTCCTCGACGTCACCGTCCACGGCTACGCCGGCGTCCTCACCAACGCGGTCGTGCTGGGCGCGGGCTTCTACGTCCTGGGCCTCGCGATCGTCGGCCTCGACCGCGTCCGACCTGCGGTGCGGCTCTCCGAAAACCGGATTTCGCCTGAGCGCGCGCGTGGGCTAAAGTAAGCGATGTCGCCGCGACGTGAAGAACAGAGCAGCGACATCGGGGTGTAGCGCAGCTTGGCAGCGCGCTTCGTTCGGGACGAAGAGGTCGTGGGTTCAAATCCCGCCACCCCGACAGCCGTAAGACCAGTTCAGGGGCCTGATCCGCGAAAGCGGGTCGGGCCCCTGAGTGGTTTCCGGGGCTCCTCTGGAGCCGTGCGGGGGAGCGCCGCGCCTCGGCGATCTCTTCGGCGATCCCCTTCCGGGTTGCGCCGGATCGGCAGCGGAGCCTGCTGCCCGTACCGACCCCCGTGGTCCACGCCCCTGCGAGCCGCTGACCGCCGTCGATGCGGCCCGGGCTTCCGAAATGCTGCACTCGGGGTGAATCACTATCTATGACCGCGGGAACAGACTTTACCGGGCCCCGCAGGGAGAGTTTTTGCCACAACGCGCAGAGAGGGATTTTCCTCCACGCAGAAGCCGCTGCGGCATGCTACTGTCGATATCAGTTGCAGTTTTGGTACCCAAAGACTTCAAGCGTCTCCAGGTGGCTCTCCGCCACATAAGAGCGCTTTTTATTTCCGGTCATTTTCCGGTCAGGGCATCATCGCGGCGACACGGCGTCCGTAAAGTGCGGACGCCGATGTACTGCCCCAAAGGAGATATGACATGGCTGCTGGCACCGTGAAGTGGTTCAACGCGGAAAAGGGCTTCGGCTTCATCGAGCAGGACGGTGGCGGCCCCGACGTGTTCGCCCACTACTCGAACATCGCCGCCCAGGGCTTCCGCGAGCTGCAGGAAGGCCAGAAGGTCACCTTCGACATCGCGCAGGGCCAGAAGGGCCCGACGGCCGAGAACATCGTTCCCGCCTGAAGCTGACGCGTAGTTCGTAGCTGGGGCCCGCATCCCTCGGGGTGCGGGCCCCAGCTATACGCATTTCCGGCGACGGTTTCATCTGCGGGACGACCGCCCATGACCGCCGCCCACGGGCCCTCCAGGGGCGCCGATACATATTCCATGCGGGCGAGATTCGCTTTCGCATTCCCTTCGGCCCGTTCTTTTGGTTCCCCGCGCCGCTCCACCGCTGCGGGAATTCCTTGATGACGTGCCGCATCAAGGAAGGTTCTGAATGAACCCCACACGTACGAATGGCCGCTCCTCCCAGAGTCGCCGACGCACCGGCGGCTCCGGTTTCGGCTCCACCGCCGCTCCGGTTCGGGCCGGTCGCTTCGGCTCCTCCGCCCCCAGCCGTGCGGGAGACCCGAGCCGCTCGGGTGGCCGTGGCCGCCGGCCCGCCGTGGTGCAGGGAGAGTTCGCCCTCCCGAAGACGATCACCCCCTCGCTGCCCGCCGTCGAGGCGTTCGGCGAACTCGACATGCCCAGGGAGCTCCTGGCCGCCCTCACCGCGCAGGGCGTGTCCGTGCCGTTCCCGATCCAGGGCGCGACCCTGCCGAACTCCCTCGCAGGCCGTGACGTGCTGGGCCGCGGCCGGACCGGCTCCGGCAAGACCCTCGCCTTCGGCCTGGCCCTCCTGGCCCGCACCGCCGGGCAGCGCGCCGAGCCGCGTCGGCCGCTCGCCCTCGTCCTCGTCCCCACCCGCGAGCTGGCCCAGCAGGTGACCGACGCCCTCACGCCGTACGCCCGCGCCGTCAGGCTGCGTCTGGCGACCGTGGTCGGCGGCATGTCCATCGGCCGCCAGGCCGGCGCCCTGCGCGGCGGCGCCGAAGTCGTCATCGCCACCCCCGGCCGCCTCAAGGACCTCATCGACCGAGGTGACTGCGGGCTGAGCCAGGTCGCGATCTCCGTCCTCGACGAGGCCGACCAGATGGCCGACATGGGCTTCATGCCCCAGGTCACCGCCCTCCTGGACCAGGTCCGCCCCGAAGGCCAGCGGATGCTGTTCTCCGCCACCCTGGACCGCAACGTCGACCTGCTGGTCCGCCGCTACCTCACCGACCCCGTCGTCCACTCCGTCGACCCCTCCCAGGGAGCGGTCACCACGATGGAGCACCACCTCCTGCACGTGCACGGCACCGACAAGCACCGGGTGACGACGGAGATCGCGGCGCGCGAGGGCCGGGTGATCATGTTCCTGGACACCAAGCACGCCGTGGACCGGCTCACCCAGGACCTCCTCGACAGCGGAGTCCGCGCCGCGGCACTCCACGGCGGCAAGTCCCAGCCCCAGCGCACCCGCACCCTCGCCCGGTTCAAGACCGGACACGTCACCGTCCTGGTCGCCACGAACGTCGCCGCCCGCGGCATCCACGTCGACAACCTCGACCTCGTCGTCAACGTGGACCCGCCGACCGACCACAAGGACTACCTCCACCGCGGTGGCCGCACCGCCCGTGCGGGCGAGTCCGGCAGCGTCGTCACCCTGGTCACCTCCAACCAGCGCCGCGGCCTGACCCGCCTCATGGCCGACGCCGGCATCGTGCCCCAGACCACCCAGGTCCGCTCCGGCGAGGAAGCACTCCACCGGATCACCGGCGCCCGGACCCCCAGCGGCGTCCCGGTCACCATCACCGCGCCGGCGACCGAGCAGCGTAAGCGCGCCCCGGTGTCCCGCGGTCGCCGCAGTGCCGCCTCGGCGGCCCGGCGCGCCGCGCGACAGTCCGGCGCGTGAGCGTGTGGCGGTCCGGCGCGTGAGCGCGCGGCGGTCCGGCACGTGGGCGTGCGGAGTCCACCGTCGGCCCGACGGTCCGTACGCCATGAACAGGCAACCGAACCATCTCCGCAGGAGGCACTTTTGACGCTGGTCCAGACGCAGCCCCGCTCGGCGAACGTCACCCCCGCGGACAGGTCGGTGACCGACGCCATGGACACGACCGCACCGCGGGTCTGCGACGACATGACCGTGGAAGTGGCCCTGTCCGTCGTGATCAGTGCCCGCGCGGGGCATCTGCTCATCTGCGACGACGACGGTCTGTGTACCCGACTGGTCACCCGGGCCCAGCTCGCCGCCGTCCGTGACAGCAGCGCGTACACGGACCGCATCCGGCTGCGCGACGTCCCCGGCGACCGCGGGCCGTTCACCTCACCCCGCACCCCGATAGGCCACCGTCGGAGCACCTTCTCCCCCTTCTCCCTGTGAGGCACCATGCGTTGTGTCATCGCCCGGTTCCCGTTCGATCTGACCAGGAGCGGCGTCCTGGATTCGATGAAGGGCATCAAGCCCGAGCCGGTCACCGGCGAATCCGTGATCATCGGCCGCCGCACCTACCCCGCGAAGCAGGTCGGCCAGGTCATCACGCGCCAGGACCGCCGTGACTTCAGCGCCGGCGAAGTCCTGAGGGCCATGACCCGGCTCGGCTTCACCTGCCGCGGGCTTCCCGACGCCGACGCCACCGCCCACGGCCTCACCCCGGTACAGCAGGCATCCGCGCTGCTCGGCACCCCGGTCGCCGTCTGACCGACGGGACCGGCGCGAGCCGCCACCGGAACAACCAGAAGGGCCCGACCAGCACGCTTGCTGGTCGGGCCCTTCCGCGTACCGGCTTCGGCAGGGGAGCCGATTCGGCGGCTCTCCACATCCTGGACCGGCCAGGAAGATTTACCTCTCCTCAGGGACAACAAAAATCTATCCCGGCCAGAGTAGACATTGGGCAGTGGCGTGATTATGGTTTCTCTCGTAACCCAGCGAGACAAGAAGGCCTGGCAGAGACGAACTGCCGGGCAGCAGTACCCGCAGGTGTAGTTGGCAGGACGGTGCGGTGGTGGAGTTCCGAAGCCAGGGCTGTTGCAGGACGGCGACGGGACTGACGGCCGGACCGGGGGGCCCGCAGTGATCAGGGGCCGCCGCGAGCAGTACGCAGTTCCAGCAGTACGCAGTCCCCCGTTGGGTATGCAGTTGATCACCGAGGGAAGAACGGAGGAGCCAGGCGCCATCAGGATCGCCCGGGCGGAACTCTTGAGTCCGGGTACCGCAGGACATCGATAGTGAGGTGGTCTCCGGTCAAGCAACCGCGATCCCCGCGTGCCCGACAGCATCTCGGTCGGGTCGGTGGAAACAGAAGGCCGGTGCAGTATCAGGACCGGCGGATGGTGTAGTAGTTCCTTCGGGGCCCTGGTGCCGTACGGCACCAGGGCCCCTCAACGCGTTCACCAGAGAGGTGCAAGTGACAGCAGACGACTCCTCCGACCGTCTCGACCGTCTCGATGACGACGACTACCCCGCCTACACGATGGGCCGAGCCGCCGAGATGATCGGTACCACCCAGGGATTCCTGCGCGCCCTCGGTGAGGCGCGCCTCATCACTCCGCTCCGCTCCGGCGGCGGCCACCGCCGGTACTCCCGCTACCAGCTGCGCATCGCCGCCCGCGCCCGGGAGCTGGTCGACCAGGGCACCCCCATCGAGGCCGCCTGCCGCATCATCATCCTCGAAGACCAGCTCGAGGAAGCCCAGCGGATCAACGCCGAGTACCGCCGCGCCGCCGAATCATCCCCTCCGCCGGCCCCTCCGCCGGCCTCCTCGGACTGAGTCGAGTACGGCGGTCAGGAGGCGAGGATCCGGCTCTTCTGGGTCGCGAATTCCTCCTCGGTGAGGACGCCTTGTTCCTTCAGCTGTCCGAGTTCCTTGAGCTGAGCGATCTTGCTGCTCATGTCGTCGGCCGGTGCGGCCGGCGGCGGGGGCGGGGGAGGGGGAGGCGCCGGGGCGCGCTGTTCGGCTGCCGCCGATTCCTGGCCGGCCCAGCGGCCCGCCTGGCGCCGTGAGACCCGGTTGGAGACCGCGGTCGCCGTCCCTGCCACCACGGCGGTGCGTGCCACCCCTCGAAGCAGTCCTGGCATGTCGCTCCTCCTTGCTTCCGTCGGCTCGATCCGTCAGTCCTCCGTCGCCTCCGCGGCGTCGAGCGAGGCCAGGAGGGCTTGCACGGGGATCCGTCCGCCCGCCACGAGCTGCGCGCCGCCGCGCCGCAGGGCGCGGGCGAAGGGAGCGGCCCAGAGGTTCTCGTAGACCAGGATTCCGGCCGCGTTGCCGGGTTCGAGCGCCATCCCGGCCTCTTCGATGTCGTCCTGGCCCAGGAGTCCGGACGACACTCCCTCGAACACGGACAGGTCGAGCCGGCCGTCACCGTCCAGATCGGCCAGCTCGAGACCGACGACACTCCCGTCGTCGTCCTTCCGTACGAACAGGAGGTCGAGGATGCGGATGACGCCTCGGTCCACCAGGTCGAGAAGCAGGGGGAAGCCCTCCCCCGTCATGCGGTTGCCCGGGAACTCGACGACCAGGTAGTCGACCGGTCCCATGTCCTCGATTTCGTCGCTCATGACCACTCCAATCCCTGCACACCGCCCGCTGGCCCGCGCAAGGCATGGTCGGACCGAGGCCTCCATCAATTGCAGCATTCGCCGGAAGCCTTCGCATGTTCGCGGCCCGCCGGGCCGTGCTCGGGGTGGCCCTAGATGATCGGCGGGCGGCCCAGGCGGGTCATGCGGCCCACCGTGGACCAGCGCATGGGGCGGCGGGGGCCGCAGGGGCGGCGGATGCCTTCCGCGAAGCCGGCGAACCAGGCCGCGAGGCCGGGGAGGGAGCGGGTGCGGGCCAGGGTCAGGAGGGTCCAGACGCCGAGGTAGACGGGGACCAGCGGGAGGGGAAGGTTGCGCTTGGCCAGCCAGACGCGGTTGCGGGCGGTCATCCGGTAGTAGACGGCGTGCCGGGCGGGGCTGGTCTTCGGGTGCTGGAGCAGGAGCTCCGGCGCGTACAGGACCTTCCAGTCCGCGTCGAGGGCCCGCCACGCGAGGTCGGTCTCCTCGTGGGTGAAGAAGAAGTCCTCCGGCCAGTCGCCGATCTGGTCGAGCATCGGCATCGACAGGCCGTGGCCGCCGCCGAGGAACGTCGTCACCTCGCCGCCGAGCAGCGGGTCCTTCGCCCCGAGGCGGGGGACGTGGCGGCGCTGCGTCTCGCCGGTCTCGTCGGCGATGCGGAACGAGACGATCCCGAGGGCCGGATCGGCCTCGTACAGGTCGGCCAGGCGGCGCAGGACGTCCGTGTCGACCAGCAGGCCGTCGTCGTCGAGGTCCACCACCACGTCGACGTCGCCGCACGCGCGCAGCGTGTCGATGGCGACGTTCCGGCCGCCCGACACTCCCCTGTTCTCGGGAAGTTCGACCCCCGTGACGCCCTCGGGGAGCTCCGGGAGCGAGCCGGTGCCGTTGCCGACCACGACGATCCGGGCGGCCGGTTCGTCCTGCCGTGCCACGGCGTCGAGCAGGGCCCGCAGCTCGTCGGGGCGCGAGCCCATCGTCAGTACCGCCACACCCATACGCGGTCGTGCCACGACCCACTCCGTCCCACGCTCAGAGACAACGCCGTGATGCTAACCGCCGGGCGTCATCTTCCGTTCATCCGCATCACAGACCTCATACATCGGAATGCATCGGACGGCGTCGTCGTCAGAGCGGGCGGTCGTTGCGGTGGTGGCCCAGGGCACGGCCGTAGCGTTCGGAGACGGCCGGCATGAGGCTCTCCCCCTCCGCCGGGCGGTCCAGGCCGAAGACGTAGCCGGGGAAGTCCAGGTCCTTCTGCGTCTCCCAGATCTCGCCGTGGTCGTTCGGCGGGAGGATCCGTGCCGGGTCGCCGACCGCGACCCAGCCGATCGGGACGGTCGCGTCGGCGGGGAGCACCGTCCTCAGGTGCACGATCCCGTTGACACGGACCTCCGAACGCGTACCGATCCGCGCCCCGTTGAACACCCGGCTGCCCGTGGCGAGGAAGACCTCGTCCTCCACCGTGCAGCCCGCGAGGGAGGAGGTCGGTCCGATCAGTACGTGCCGGCCCAGGGTCAGGGGGTCGCGGCGGGTGCCGCGCAGGACCGCGTTCTCCATGACGATGCAGCCCTCGCCGAGTTCCACCGGGCCGCCCTCGGCGGTCAGTACGGCTCCGAAGAGGATCCGGCAGCCGGCGCCGACGCGGACGTCGCCGGAGAGCGTCGCCGTCGGGGCGACATACGCGGTCGGGTGGACGGTCGGCGCGTGGCCGTCGTGTTCGATCAGCATCCCTTCATCATCTCGGGCGGGGAGGGAGAAGGGTGGGAGGCGGTCCGGAGGGGACGCGCGGCGAAGGGCGCCTCCGCGCGGCTCTACGCTGGTTCCCTTCCGTCAAGTTGATCGATCGTCGAAAGGGTGGTCTCCAGGTGCTGGTCGCGGACCGATATCGGCTTCATGTGTGTATCGGCCGGGGCGGCATGGGCGAGGTGTGGCAGGCCACCGACGAGGTCCTCGGCCGGTCCGTGGCCGTGAAGCTGATGCTGGGCCACGGCTCCGACCCGTCCGCGGGCGACCGCTTCCGGCTGGAGGCGCAGACCGCCGCCCGGCTGAGCCACCCGCACGTCGTGGGCGTCTTCGACTTCGGTACGTGGGACGGGAAGCTGTACCTCGTCATGGAGTTGGTCGAGGGCGACAGCCTCGCGGGCAGCCCGTCCGATCCGCTGGTCCTGCCGGCCGAGCGGGTCGCGGTCGTCGCCGCCCACGCCGCCGCCGGGCTCGCGGCCGCCCACCGGCAGGGGGTCGTGCACCGCGACATCAAGCCCGGGAACCTGCTGGTCGACGCCGAGGGCACCGTGAAGCTGGCCGACTTCGGCATCGCGCGGTTCGTCGACGACCCTTCCGGGGCGCTCACCACGACGGGGCAGATCGTCGGCACCGGGCTGTACCTGGCGCCCGAGCGGGCCCTCGGGCAGTCCGCGTCGTCCGCCTCCGACGTGTACTCGCTGGGGTGCGTGCTCTACCAACTCCTCACCGGGCGCCCGCCGTTCCGCGCGGACACCGCCACGGCCCTGCTGTACCAGCACATCGACACCGCACCCATGCCGCCCGGGCGGCTGGGGGTGGCGCTGCCGCCCGTCTTCGAGACGTATCTGCTGAGCCTCCTCGCCAAGCAGCCCGAGCAGCGGCCGTCGGCGCAGGCGATCGCGGACTGGTTCTCCTCCGGCGCCTGGCGCGGCTATCCGCAGCCGGCCGCCCATCAGCCTCACCAATCGCAGCAGCCCCACCAGTCACAGCAACCGCATGCGTCGCATCAGCCTCAGCAGGCGTATCAGTCGCCTCAGCCCCATCAGCCTCAGCAGTCGCAGCAGCACGTGCCTGCGTCGCACGCCCCACAGCAGCACGTGCCCGCGCACCAGCCCGCGCCCCGTCACGTGCCCCCCACCGCGCCCACCTCGCGGCGGCGCGAGCGCCCCGCGGCCGGCGTGGGCACCAGCACCGGCGGCCTCGCCGAGCTGTCCCGGCGCCGTCCCCGCAAGACCGCCGCCGTCGCCGGGGCCATCGCCTTCGTCGTCTTCCTGATCATCGGCATGGCCTGGCTCTCCTGAGCCGTCGGTACCGGCCGTGAGGACAGGCCGTCGGTACAGATCGCCGGTGCAGATCGTCAGTACAGTCTCGGCGCCATCACCTGCGGCTCCCCGTCCGCCGTCGCGAGCAGCAGGCAGCGCGGCACGCCGGGCCCCGGCGTCGCCCGTACGAACACGGCCGTCGGCGGGTCGGTCGGCAGCTCGATCGGTACGGTCACCGGCCGGTCGTGCTTCGCGGTGGCGTACCCCGTCTCCTTGCCGTCGACGAGCACCTCCACGACGGGCGTGTGCCCGGTCTGGACGGTCGCGGAGACCGAGTGCCCGAGGTAGTCGATGTGGAAGTGGTGGCGTCGCCTCATGGGTCACCTCCGTACCTCCAGAGTAGGTACGGAGCGCCGCTCCCGCCGCTCACCACGCCTTTCGCGGATCTGCTCCGAAGTGCGGTCGTAGTGCCCCGGTGTTCAGATGGATCGGAACGCCGATCACCGCCCTCGCGGAACGGAGCACCCCGTACATGAGCGACACCCTGCCCTCCTTCGACGACACCACCGACTTCGAGAACGCGGACCGCGGCTTCATCGGCGCCCTGGTCCCCGGCGCGATCACGGCCGACGACGGCCGGACCGTCTGGGACGGCGACGTCTACGACTTCCTGAAGGCGGACTGCCCCGACACCGCTCATCCGAGCCTCTGGCGTCAGGCCCAGCTCTGCTCCCGGCAGGGGCTGTACGAGGTCACCGCGGGCATCTACCAGGTGCGGGGCCTCGACCTGTCGAGCATGACGATCGTCGAGGGCGACAGCGGGATCATCGTCATCGACCCGCTCATCTCCACGGAGACCGCCGCCGCCGCGCTCGCGCTCTACAAGGAGCACCGCGGCGACCGGCCCGTCACCGGCATGATCTACACCCACTCGCACGGCGACCACTTCGGCGGCGCCCGCGGGATCCTGCCGCACGGCACCGAGGGCGGGGTGCCGATCATCGCCCCGGTCGGCTTCCTGGAGCACGCGGTCAGCGAGAACGTGTACGCGGGCAACGCGATGACCCGCCGCGCGGCCTACATGTACGGGGCGAACCTCCCCAAGGCCCCGGACGCCCAGATCAGCGCCGGCCTCGGCCAGACCACCTCGCTCGGCACCATCAGCCTCATCCCGCCGACCGTGGACATCACGGACACCGGCCAGGAGGTGACGGTCGACGGCGTACGGATCGTCTTCCAGCTGACGCCGGGCACCGAGGCCCCGGCCGAGATGAACTTCCTCTTCCCCGACCTCCGTGCCCTGTGCCTGGCCGAGAACGCCACGCACAACATGCACAACATCCTGACCCTGCGCGGGGCGGTCGTCCGCGACTCCCGCATCTGGTCCGTGTACCTCGACGAGGCGATCGAGTACTTCCACGGGATGTACGACGTCGGCTTCGCCTCCCACCACTGGCCGACCTGGGGCCACGACAACGTGGTGCGGTTCCTGACCGAGCAGCGGGACCTCTACGCGTACATGCACGACCAGACGCTGCGGCTGCTCAACGAGGGCCTCACCGGCCCGGAGATCGCCGAGCGGATCGAGCTGCCGCCCGCCCTGGCCACGTCCTGGCACGCGCGCGGCTACTACGGCTCGCTGAGCCACAACACCAAGGCGATCTACCAGCGCTACCTGGGCTGGTTCGACGGCAACGTCGCCCATCTCTGGGAGCACCCGCCGGTCGAGACCGCGAAGCGGTACGTGGCCCTGGCCGGCGGCCCCGCAGAGATGCTCGTCAAGGCCCGCGAGTACGTCGACGCGGACGACCTGCGGTTCGCGGCGACCCTGCTCAACCACCTGGTCTTCGCCGAGCCGGGGAACGTCGAGGCGAAGGAGGCCCTGGCCTCGGTCTACGACCGGCTCGGGTACGGCTCCGAGAACGGCACCTGGCGCAACTTCTACCTCACCTCGGCGCTGGAGCTCCGCGAGGGCATCGTCAAGACGGATCTCGACACGTCCAACCCCGAGATGGCGATGGCCCTCACCGTCCCCATGCTCCTCGACTCGATCGCCGTACGGATCGACGGGCCGCGCGCCTGGCACGAGGAGCTGACCGTCGACCTGGTCCTGACGGACGGCCCCAAGGGCGCGGGGACCCGCCGCCGGCTCACCCTGCACAACGGCGCTCTCACCCACCGGGAGATCTCCGATCCCCGGACCCCCGCCGGGCTCACGCTCACCCTGGCCAAGGCCCAGCTCCTCGGCCTGCTGGCGGGCCAGAGCGTCCAGGAGCTCGGGGTCGGCGTGGAGGGCGACCCGGCGCTGCTCGGGCGGCTCTTCTCGTACGTGACGACGCCCGACCCGCAGTTCCCGATCGTCACCCCGTGAGCCGCATCAGTGGTGCGGGTCAGCGGGCGAACCACGCCACGACGCCGAGCAGGATCAGCGCCGCGCAGATCCCGAGGTTCACCACCTTGTACTGGAGGAAGACCGCGACGAACTCGCGCATGGTCGCCGACGGCCAGAAGTAGGCGGCGGTGGGCGAGCCGACGACCTGGCCGTCCACCCCCGCCCGCCGGGCCATCAGCGCGGCCCGGAAGGCGTGGAAGTTGTTGGTGACGATCACGCAGGAGGAGCCGGGTCTGTCCCGCTCCATCAGCTCCTTGCTGAAGAGCATGTTCTCCTCGGTCGTGCGCGAACGGTCCTCGCGCACGACCGCCCCGGCCGGAAAGCCCCGCCCGACGAGGTAGTCGGCCATCGCGTGGGACTCGGGCACCTCCTCGTCGGGGCCCTGGCCGCCCGAGGTGATCAGGACGGGCGCGTCCCCGCCGCGCGCGGCCAGCGTCTCGTACACCTGCCGGCCCCGGTCCAGCCGGCTCGCGAGGAGCGGCGGCACCCGGCGGCCGCCGATCAGCCCGGAGCCGAGGACCACGACGTAGTCGGCGTCGCGGCGGAGCCGCATCCGTCCGTACAGGTACGCGTACCCGACGAAGCAGAGGAACAGGAACGAGACGTAGCCGAGCACGAGGAGGGTGGTGACGGCGATCAGGCCCAGGGCCCGCGAGTGCGTGACGACCGCCGCCGCCATCAGGCCCATCACCCCGAACATGCCGAGGCCCGCCAGGAGCGAGAGCAGGTTCGCCGGGCGTCTGCCCTCCTTGCGGACCATCTTCACGCCGTTCACGCAGAGCAGGCCGGCGAGCACGACCGGGCCGAGGCTCAGCACGAGCAGCACCAGGATCATCACGGTCTCGGAGACGCCGGGCGGGGCGGCGTCGATCTCGGCGAGGAGACCGAGCCCGAGGAACGTGACGGCCAGGCCCAGGTACACGGCATTGCCGAAGCGGCGCCGGTCGCGCAGCACACCGGCCCCGAAGAGCAGCAGGAAGACCGCGGCCACGACGAAGGCGAACATTCCGACATCGTAGACACCGCGACTGACAATCCGACTGTCGACGGAGCCGGATCCCGTGACGACGAGCCTCGCCTACTCCTCGCCCGCCAGGGCGAACAGGCCCAGCCGCGCGCCCTCTTCGTAGGCGCGGCGCAGCTCCCGGTCGTCGAGGAGCCGCCGCAGGAGCGTTTCGCTGCGGTCGCGCGAGGTCGCGCAGTACTCCGCCGGGCAGTACGACTCCTCGAAGACCGAGGCGCGCAACAGGTCCGCCGCGCCCAGGAGATGGGCGGCGGACGTCATCCGGCCGACCATGACCCGCATCTGGGCGAGGAGTTCGGCCGCGCAGGCCGCCCCGACCGCCGCGCCGAGGGACAGATGGGCGCGGAGCGCCCGCCGGGCGTGCTCGGCGGCCCGCTCGCGCTCCCCGTCCCAGGCGAGGAGTTCGGCCCGCGCGTGGTGCGCCCAGGCGTCGGCCCACAGGTCGCGCCCCGTCCAGGCCCGCCGGGCCGCCGTGTCGAGGACGGCCTGGTCCAGGGCCTCCTGCGCGGCCTCCGGGTCGGTCCGGCTGAGGGCGAGGGCGAGGGCGACCCAGCACAGCTCCCGGCTCGGCCCGAACTCCGGGTGCTCCTCCATGAGCGCGAGGGCCTCCCGGAACTCCGTCGCCGCCGCGCGCGTACGCCCCTGGAAGAGGGCGGTCGCGCCGCGCAGATGGGCCAGCATGCCGAGGCACCGGTCGTCCCCGTCCCGTACGGCCGCCGCCCAGCCCTGGGCGAGGAGCGGGTCGGCGTCCTCGGGGCGGCCCGACTCCAGCTCCAGGTAGGCGGCGAGCCACAGCGCGCGGGCTGGCGGCGGGCCGGAGTGCAGGGAGAGGGCGTGCCGCAGCCGGGTCCGGCCCTCGGCGACCCGCCCGCAGGCCACCCACAGGAACCACAGGGAGATCGCGATCTCGACGGACGTGCCGGCCTCGGCGCGCGGCGAGAGCGGGGCGGTCGTCGGGTCCATCGCGGCGGCCAGGTCCGGGAGTTCCCGCAGGGCGAGGTTCCTGGCGTCGATCTGGCGGCCGCTCTGCCACCAGTCGGCGGCCTGCCGGGCCAGCTTCACGCACCACCTCCGGTGGTGCAGGACGACGGCCCACCGGTCGCCGCGTTCGGTGAGGCGGCGGGCGCCGACGGCTCGCATCGGGTGCGGCATCCAGTAGCGGGGCGCGCCGTCCTCGCCGTCGAAGAGGTCGTCGACGGGGAGGAGCGCGAGGGGGGCGAGCCGGTCGAGGACCGCCTGGATCTCCCCCGCGGGCAGCGTGCCGGAGGCGCAGACCTCGCGGACGGCCTCCCGGCCGAAGGCGCCCTCGAAGACGGAGAGCCGTTCCCACAGGAGGCGTTCGGCGGCGCCGCAGCGCTCGTAGCCCTGCTCGGCGGCGGTCAGTTGGTCGGGACTGACCGGTTCGCCCCACAGCAGCTCTGCCTCCGGCGACTCCTCCGCCGCCGCGCACACGGGGCTCGTCGTGCTCCCCGTGCCCGCCGTGCGCCCCGCCATGCGTTTACTCGCGGAGAGCCTCGTACTCCCCGCGTCCTCCCTTCCCCCGGTACTCCGCGTACTGCTCGTACTGCTCGTACCCCTCGTACTCCGCGGGCTCTTCGGATTCCCCATGTGCCCCATGGATTCCATCCCCCGTACCACCCTGTCCCGTTCTGTCCTGTTCTCTTTCTGTCCGAATCCGGGACTTATGCCGGCCTTAATGGCGAACAATCGCCACTACGGCTTGAATGCATATGCCCCAGTCCACATCCTGGGGCGCCCTGGCGCCCACACCCACGGTTTCCCAGGGATCGGCCAAGGAGGCATATGCATACCGGGGAATCCGTCCTGGGAGAGGCGGATCTGTCATTGATCCACGCACTGCAGATCGCACCGCGCGCCAGCTGGACCCAGCTCTCGGCCGTGCTGGGGTCGAGCCCCGACACGCTCGCCCGACGCTGGGACCACCTCACCACGGGGGGCTGGGCCTGGAGTTCGCTGATCGTCGCCCGCGGCGGGGACACCACGCTGTACGCCTGGGTCGAGCTGGAATGCGCCGCGGGTGCCGCCGAAGCCACCGCGATCGAGCTCACGGACGATCCGTACACCCTCGGCGTCCACCAGGTGACCGGCGACGCCGACCTGCTGCTGCTCGTGGTCTGCCCGGATCTCTACGCCCTCGACGCCTACCTCGCGGGCCGGGTGCGACCGCTGCCCGGAGTGCTCCGCTCCCGTACGCAGGTGGTGACCCGGCTGCACAACCGCCCGTACCGGTCACGCATCGAGCAGCTCGCCCCGGGGCAGGTCCAGCACCTCGCGGAGGCCACGGGCGGGGACCGGCGGGTGCGCATACCCGGCCGCGCGCAGACTCCCCTCACGGAGCTCGACCGCAAGCTGGTCGCGGAACTGGCCGGGGACGCCCGCCGCAGCGCCGCCGAGCTGGCCCGGCAGTGCGACACGAGCGAGTCGACGGTACGGCGCAGGCTCGACGCCCTCATGGCGGCCGGCGCGCTGCACCACCACTGCCTGCCGGCCCCGAGGTTCTCCGGGCGTCCGGTGTGGGCGCTGGTCACGGCCGACGTCCCGCCCCTCGAGGTGGCGGCGACGGTGGCGGCGCTGACCCGGCTGCGCCACACCCGTGTGATCACCTCGGTGACGGGACCGCACAATCTGGCGCTCGCGATGTGGCTCCGTACGGTCGAGGAACTCCACGAGGTGACGGCGACGCTCGTACGGGCCGCTCCCACGATGCGGATCACGGGCACCCAGGTCTCCCTGCGCACCCACAAGATCGGGGCGCAGGTCCTCGGCCCGGACGGACGGCGCACGCACCACATCCGGCCCGACGTGGCGATCTGAGGCCGGCCGGCCCGTTCCGGCCCGTTCCCCCGTACCGCCCGACGTGGTCTCATGGGGCCATGGAGTTCGCCGTGTTCGTGACGCTGCCCGGCCTCGTCATCCTGCTGACGGTGGTGGCCTTCGCCGACCAGCTGCTGCGGGCGACCGGGCGCGGCAAGCGCACGGGCCAGGTCTCCTCCACGGGCTTCGAGCAGCTGCACGCGACGTTCTCGCAGGGCAAGCAGAACGAGCTCAAGGAGCGGCAGAGCTCCCTCGTGATGCGCGACGACGAGCTGGACGGCGCCCCGCCGCACCACTCGACGGTGGATCTGACGGGCGGACGCGCCGTCATCAGGCTCGGCCGGTCGTAGGGGACACCTCTAGGCGGGTCGGGTCGCCTTGATCGAGTACATCAGCGGGATCCGGGGACGGTCGGCCGGGAAGCGGTAGAAGCCGTCCTCGTGCCGCTGGAGCGCGCCGTAGCGGGGGTACAGCGAGGCGTCGTGCTCGCGCAGCGACTCGATGCGCAGCCCTGCCCGCGCGATCGCCGTGACGACGTCGCCGACCGGGTGCACCCACTCCACGCTGCGGTTGTGGACGGTGTCGGCGTCGAGGTCCGCGTACGTGCCCGGGGCGGTGTCCACCCACGGCTCGCGGACGAAGTAGTCGTTCACGATCCGGCTGCCGGTCTCGTCGTCGAGCGAGTCGGTGAGCGGATGGAACTCGGCCACGTAGAGGAAGCCGCCCGGGGCGACGAGGGAGGCGGCGGTCTCCGCCCAGCGCTCGATGTCGGGAAGCCAGTTGAGCGCCCCGGTGCCCGTGTAGACGATGTCGTACGAGCTGTCCGGGACGGCCTCTGCGGCGTCGTACACGTCGGCGGCGACGAAGGCGGCGCGGTCCTGCGAGAACCCCAGGTCGCCGGCGAGCGAACGGGCGGTCTCGACGGCCGGCTCGGAGAAGTCCAGGCCGACGACGTGCGCGGCGCCGTGCCGGGCCCAGGAGAGCGTGTCCAGGCCGATGTGGCACTGGAGGTGGAGCAGGGAGCGTCCGGTGACGTCCCCGACCTCCGCGAGCTCGAAGTCCCGCAGGGCGTCCTTGCCCGCCCGGAAGGAGTCGAGGTCGTAGTAGGAGCTGGAGGCGTGGATCGGGACGCGCTCGTCCCAGCGTGCGCGATTGGCCTCGCGCCAGTCCTCAGGGGTCGGGGAGTACATGATCGCGAGGTTATCCACAGGTTGCGGACGACGCGACCGGATTGTCGGCCGGGCGGAGCATGATGGGTGTCATGACTGAGAGCAAGGACTTCGCCCAGATCCCGGCATGGGAGCAGACCCCGGTGTGGGAGCAGCGGTTCCGCGCACCGCGCGTCTCCCTGCCCGAGTGGGCCGAGGAGGCCCCGGACCGCTCGCTGTTCGTCTCCAACGCCACGGGGACGTACGAGCTGTACGCCTGGGACCGGGCGAGCGGTGAGCAGCGGCAGGTCACGGACCGGCCGAACGGCACGACGGACGGCACGCTCTCCCCGGACGGCGCGTGGATCTGGTGGTTCGCGGACACCGACGGGGACGAGTTCGGGGTGTGGATGCGCCAGCCGTTCGCGGGCGGCGCGGACGAGCCCGCCGTAGCCGGCCTGGACGCCTCCTACCCCGGCGGTCTGGCCATCGGCCGGGAGGGCACGCTGGTGATCGGCCGCTCCACGGACGAGGACGGCTCGACGGTCCATCTCGTACGCCCGGGGGCCGGCGCCCCGGTCGAGATCTACCGGCACCGGGAGTCGGCCGGGGTCGGCGACCTCTCGCACGACGGGTCGCTGATCGCGATCGAGCACACCGAGCACGGGGACGCGATGCACTCGGCGCTGCGCGTGCTGCGCGCCGCCGACGCGAGCGTGCTTGCCGAGCTCGACGACACCAAGGGCGGCACCGAGGAGCTCGGGCTCGCGGTCCTCGGTTTCGCGCCGATGGCGGGCGACTCCCGGCTGCTCGTCGCGCACCAGCGGCGCGGCCGCTGGGAGCCGATGCTCTGGGACGTGGCGACGGGCACCGAGACCGACCTGCGGCTCGACCTGCCGGGCGACGTGTCGGCCGAGTGGTACCCGGACGGCTCCGGCCTGCTGATCGTGCACGGCTTCGAGGCCCGCAGCGAGCTGTTCCGGTACGACATCGCGACGCGCGCGCTGGTCCGGGTGGACACCCCGGCCGGTTCGGTGTCGAGCGCGACGGCCCGGCCCGACGGCAGCGTCGAGTACCTGTGGTCCTCGGCGGCCGAGCCGCCGGTCGTGCGCTCCACGGACGGCGGGATCGTCCTCGACCCTCCCGGCCCCAAGGCGCCGCCGTCGGTGCCGGTGGAGGACGTGTGGGTGGACGGGCCCGGCGGCCGGATCCACGCGCTGGTGCAGCGCCCCGCCGAGGGCGAGGGGCCGTTCCCCACGGTCTTCGAGGTGCACGGCGGCCCGGCGTGGCACGACAGCGACGCCTTCGCCTCGGGCCCGGCGGCCTGGGTGGACCACGGATACGCGGTGGTGCGGGTGAACTACCGGGGCTCGACGGGGTACGGCCGGGAGTGGACGGACGCGCTCAAGCACCGGGTCGGTCTGATCGAGCTGGAGGACGTCGAGGCGGTCCGTGAGTGGGCGGTGGCGAGCGGGCTCGCCGACCCGGCGCGGCTGGTCCTCTCCGGCGGCTCGTGGGGCGGCTACCTCACGCTCCTCGGTCTCGGCACGCGGCCGGACGCCTGGGCGGTCGGTCTCGCCGCGGTCCCGGTCGCGGACTACGTCACGGCGTACGAGGACGAGATGGAGGCCCTCAAGGCGCTGGACCGGACGCTGCTCGGCGGCTCGCCCGAGGAGGTGCCCGAGCGGTACGCGGCCTCGTCACCGCTGACGTACGTGGACGCGGTGAAGGCCCCGGTGCACATCTCGGCCGGCGTCAACGACCCGCGCTGCCCGATCCGGCAGATCGACAACTACGTGGACCGGCTCGCCGACCGGGGCGCCGTCCACGACGTGTACCGGTACGACGCGGGCCACGGTTCGCTCGTGGTGGAGGAGCGGATCAAGCAGGTCGCCCTGGACCTGGCCTTCGCCGCGAAGCACCTCGGGACCGCGTAGGGACCGCCTGGGGACCCCAGGGGGATCCCAGGGGGATCCCCTGGGGACCCGGCCGTCGGGGAGCGGGGCGCGCTTGCGTACCGTGGGGGTGTGTACCGGTTCCTGGCAACGCCCCGCTGGTGGGGGATCAACGTCTTCGTCCTGCTGGCGATCCCGTTCTGCGTGTTCATGGGGACCTGGCAGCTGGGCAAGTTCGAGGATCGCGTCGACTCCCATCAGGAGGCCGAGCAGCGGCCCGCCGCGAGCTCGCTGAAGGCGGCGCCGCTGGACACGCTCCTGCCGGTGGACCAGGAGACCTCGGGGCGGCCCGCCGAGGCGCGCGGCCGGTTCGGGGAGCAGTTCCTCGTCCCGGAGCGCGACCTGGACGGCCGGACCGGTTCGTACGTCCTGACGCTGCTGAAGACGGACGGCGGCCAGTCCCTGCCGGTGGTCCGGGGCTGGCTCCCCACGGGTACGAAGGCCCCGGCCCCGCCGACCGGCGAGGTCACGGTGGTGGGCGCGCTCCAGGCCTCGGAGAATCCGGGGACGAAGGGCGTCCACAGCGCGGGCGGCCTGCCCGAGGGGCAGCTCGGCATGATCAGCGCGGCGGCCCTGGTGAACGTGGTCACGGACGACGTCTACGACGCCTGGATCACCCTCACCGACTCCCCCGCCGGTCTCACGCCGGTCCCGGCGGCGGCCGCCTCGGGGACGAGCCTGGACGTGAAGGCCTTCCAGAACCTCGGCTACACGGCGGAGTGGTTCGTCTTCGCCGGCTTCGTCCTCTTCATGTGGTTCCGCCTCGTGCGCCGCGAGGCGGAGGCCTCCCGGGACGAGGCGCTGGGCCTGTAGGACAGCCGCGAAAGGGCTTGGAGGACCGACGGGTCCTCCGGGCCCTTTTCCGTCGGCTCAGGCTCAGGAGCCCGCGAGGATGCCGGTCCGGTAGATCGTGCCCGCGCAGGCGTTCGGGACGGTCGCCACGGCGACGGGTCCGCCCGGCTCCGCGGTGTGGCTGACCGAGACGCTGCCGTCCGCCGGTGCGCCGTCCGCCCGGAACAGCTGCGGCGCCACACCGCTCTCCGCGTCCGTGCCCGTTCCGGTGTCCCCGCCGGTGCCCGTCCCCGTGTCCGTGCCGGGGTCCTGGGTGGCCGGTTCCGTCGTCGGGGGCGTCGTGGTCGGCGGCTCCGTCGGCGTCGGCTCCGTCGAGGGCGGCGTGGTCGGCGGCACGGTCGGCGGCAGCGTCGGAGTCGGCACCGTCGTCGCGGTCCCGCCGGTCGTCGGACAGGTCGAGCTCGGCAACCAGGCGAACCGGACCTCGTAGGAGCCGTCGGGCTTCAGGAGGAGCGCGGACGCCTCCTGCGCGGGATCGGGCAGTCCGCTGCCGTCGCCCGCGGTGTGCCGGACGACCGAGATCTGGCCCGGGTCGGCGGCGCCCCTGGCCTCGAAGCTGACGATGCCGCTGCCGTCCACGACGCAGTTCTTCCCGGAGACGTTGGCGACGCGGAACGTGCCGTACACGCTCCCCGAGCCGTCGGGGCCGCTC
This sequence comes from Streptomyces sp. NBC_01255, assembly GCF_036226445.1. Classification (NCBI taxonomy): domain Bacteria; kingdom Bacillati; phylum Actinomycetota; class Actinomycetes; order Kitasatosporales; family Streptomycetaceae; genus Streptomyces; species Streptomyces sp. NBC_01255. The sequence goes on along the minus strand of NZ_CP108474.1, from coordinate 4,654,433 downwards.
GTCTGGGTCGCGCTGACGCCGAGCTGGTCGGGCTCGCACCGCGGCGAGTCGCCGATCACCGGGATCTCGGAGGCCCGCGGTCCCGTGGTGCTCGTGAGGCTCTCCGTCCGCTCCGGCTTGCCCGTGGCCCCGTCGACCGTGCCCTGGCTGGGGGACACATGGGTCGCCGGGGACTGGGAGGACTTGCCTCCCTCGACGCCCGTCTCGGCTCCGGTGCCGCCCTGGGCATCCTGGCCGTGGCCCGCGTTCACGGGGTTGGCGGCGGTGATCCCGCCCGAGTTCGCGACGTGCACGAAGGCCGGCACGGCCGTCCCGATGAGGACGGCGGCAGCGGCGGCGCCGACGACGGCCTGCCGCTTGCGGGCCCGCCGCGCGGGCACGGCACGGCGCAGGTGGTCCAGCGAGCCGGTGGTGGGCTCCAGGCCCGCGACGGCGCCGTGGAGCAGCCGCCGCAGCGCGAGCTCGTCACCCAGGTCACCCAGGTCGCTCCCGGCACCCAGGTCGCTCACGGCGCCCGGACCACTGACGGCACCCACGACATCCGCCTCCGGATCCGGTTCTGGATCCGGCTCGGAATCGGGCTCGGAATCGGGCTCGATGTTCAGCATCCGTCGTCCACTCAGGTCGTCACGTTCATCACCGGCGTCACGCTCGGCACGGGCGTCGCGCTCGGCACGGGCGTCGCGCTCGGCTTGGGGCTCGTCCTTCTCGTGGCTCATGCGTTCGCCTCCATCGCGACGCGCAGCGCCGCGATGCCCCGCGAACCGTACGCCTTCACCGAACCCAGCGATATCCCGAGCGTCTCGGCGACCTGGGCCTCCGTCATGTCCGCGAAGTACCGCAGCACGAGCACCTCGCGCTGCCGCCGCTGAAGGCCCTTCATCGCCTTGATGAGGTCGTCCCGCTCCAGCTGGTCGTACGCCCCCTCCTCCGCGCTGGCCATGTCCGGCATCGGCTTGGACAGCAGTTTGAGGCCGAGGATGCGCCGGCGCAGCGCGGACCTGGAGAGGTTCACGACGGTCTGGCGCAGGTAGGCGAGCGTCTTCTCGGGCTCGCGGACGCGCTTGCGGGCGGAGTGGACGCGGATGAACGCCTCCTGGACCACGTCCTCGCAGGAGGCCGTGTCGTCCAGGAGGAGCGCCGCGAGGCCCAGCAGCGACCGGTAGTGGGCGCGGTAGGTCTCGGTCAGGTGGTCGACGGTGGTGCCGGCGGCCATGGCCCCTTCAGCGCTCGTACGGGGAGAGGGGATGCCGTCCATCGCTCTCGTGCGGGATCCGGCGGGCACGGGGGCGATCACCGGCATCCCGCCGAGCCCGCGCGGACGCCCGAACGGACGGGTCGCGGAGCCGCGTACGGGGATGACGGCGGCGCTCCGCACGGGGAGCACCGCTGTGCCCGCGCCGCGCAGCGGAGCGATGGTCGCGATGTCGAGTACCTCTGCCACGCCTGTTGGACACGTCTCGCCCCGTCAGGGTTGTACGCGTACGCCACCGAAATCGACGGTGACCCGTTTGTCCTCATGCGTAACCGTTCTCCCCCGATACCCCGCTTTCGCAGCGTGTTCCGCGCCACACGATGGTGAGTGAACGCAGAGACGCGCCCCAGCCAACTCGTGGTTGCAATGCGGGGGAAGAGCATCGTCGAACACGGAATCACCGCAGTTCAAGAGGTATCTGACGCCTTTTTGCTCACAGCACCTTCACAGATCCTACAAATCTGTGACAACCGATTCCGCGATCTGCAGCGCGTTGAGCGCCGCGCCCTTGCGGAGGTTGTCGGCGCAGACGAAGAAGTCCAGCGCGCGCTCGTCGTCCATCGAGCGCCGCACCCGTCCGACCCACGCGGGATCGGTGCCGACGACATCGGCCGGGGTGGGGAAGTCGCCCGCCGCGGGATCGTCGTACAGCACGACGCCCGGCGAGGTCGCCAGAACCTCGTGCGCACGCCCGACGGTGACGGGGTGTTCGAAACGCGCGTGGACGGAGACGGAGTGGCCGCTCACGACGGGCACGCGCAGACAGGTCGCGGCGATCCGCAGCCCGGGCAGCCCGAGGATCCTGCGGGTCTCGTCCCGGACGCGCTCCTCCTCCGAGGAGGCGCCGTCCTCGCCTGCCGTGCCCGACCAGGGCAGGACGTTGAGCGCGAGGGGCCCGGGGAACGGTCCGCTGTCGTCGCCGACGGCCCGGCGTACGTCGCCGGGCTGTGTGCCGAGCTCGCCGCCGCCGGCCACCAGGCCCAGCTGCGCGCGGAGCGCGTCGACGCCCGCCTGCCCGGCGCCGGCGCCGCTCGCCGCCTGCTGGGCGGTGACGACCAGTTCGGCGACCCCGAACTCGGCGTGCAGGGCGCCCACGGCGGCGATCAGCGCGAGGGTGGTGCAGCCGGGGCTCGCGACGATGCCCCGGGGGCGTACGCGCGCGGCGTGCGGATTGACCTCGGGGACGACGAGCGGCACGTCCGGGTCGCCCCGGAAGGCCGTGGAGGTGTCCACGACGACGGCGCCCTTGGCGACGGCGATGGGCGCCCACCGCGCCGCCACCGCCTCGGGCACGAGGAAGAGCGCCAGGTCGACGCCGTCCAGGGACTCCTCGGACTGCTCGTCGAGCGCGAGGATCTCGCACTCGACCCCGCGGACGGCGGCCTTGGAGCCGACCGCCGCCCCCGGGATGTCGAGCAGGCGTATCTCGCCCCAGACGTCCGCGTGGTGCGTGAGCATCTGGAGCATCACCGAGCCGACGGCTCCGGTCGCACCGACGACCGCGAGCGTCGGCTTCGGCGTCATCGGCCGGTGCCTCCATAGACGACGGCCTCGTCCGAGTCGCTGTCCAGTCCGAAGGCGGAGTGGACGGCGCGCACGGCCTCGTTGACGTCGTCGGCGCGGGTGACGACCGAGATGCGGATCTCGGAGGTCGAGATGAGCTCGATGTTCACGCCCGCGTCGGAGAGCGCCTTGAAGAAGTCCGCGGTGACGCCCGGGTTGGTCTTCATACCGGCGCCGACCAGGGAGATCTTGCCGATCTGGTCGTCGTAGCGGAGCGAGTCGAAGCCGATCGCGCCCTTCGCCTTCTCCAGGGCGTCGATGGCCTTGCGGCCCTCGGCCTTGGGGAGGGTGAAGGAGATGTCCGTCAGACCGGTGGAGGCGGCGGACACGTTCTGCACGATCATGTCGATGTTGATCTCGGCGTCCGCGACGGCGCGGAAGATGGCCGCGGCCTCGCCCGGCTTGTCCGGCACGCCGACGACGGTGATCTTCGCCTCGGAGGTGTCGTGGGCGACGCCCGAGATGATGGCCTGCTCCACCTTGCGGTCCCCTTGCGGCTCGTTGCTGACCCACGTGCCCTGCAGCCCCGAGAAGGACGAGCGGACGTGGATCGGGATGTTGTAGCGACGCGCGTACTCGACGCACCGGTGCAGCAGCACCTTGGAGCCGGAGGCGGCGAGCTCCAGCATGTCCTCGAAGGAGATCCAGTCGATCTTCTTCGCCTTCTTCACGACGCGCGGGTCGGCCGTGAACACACCGTCGACGTCGGTGTAGATCTCGCAGACCTCGGCGTCGAGCGCGGCGGCGAGCGCCACGGCCGTCGTGTCGGAACCGCCACGGCCCAGCGTCGTGATGTCCTTCTTGTCCTGGGACACACCCTGGAAGCCGGCGACGATGGCGATGTTGCCCTCGTCGAGGGCGGTGCGGATCCGGCCCGGCGTGACATCGATGATGCGCGCTTTGTTGTGGACCGAGTCGGTGATGACACCTGCCTGGCTGCCCGTGAACGACTGGGCCTCGTGGCCCAGGTTTTTGATCGCCATGGCCAGCAGGGCCATCGAGATCCGCTCTCCGGCGGTCAGCAGCATGTCGAACTCTCGCCCGGCAGGGATCGGGGATACCTGCTCGGCGAGATCGATCAGCTCGTCCGTCGTGTCGCCCATCGCGGAAACCACGACGACCACCTGGTGGCCGTTCTTCTTGGCATCCACGATCCGCTTGGCGACGCGCTTGATGCCTTCGGCATCGGCAACGGAGGAGCCTCCGTACTTCTGCACGACAAGGCCCACGTGCGCTCCTCGCTCAATGTGTGCCGCAGCCGGCGCTGCGATCGGCTCAGTCTAACGAGCGGCCCGGGAACGCCAGCGTGATATCGGATGCTGAGACGCGCCGCTCAGAGAGTGATCACTCGGGCAGCTCCGCGAGGGCATCCTCCACGAGCACCGTGTAGGGGTGGTGCTCCCCGAGCACGCGTACGCAGACGGGCAGCAGTTCCCGGTAGTCGGCCCGGGCCCGGTCGGTCACCCCGGCGCTCGCGTACACACCGGCCAGATTGATCCGGGCGCTCAGGGCCTCCAGATGCTCCTCGCCGAGGAGCGTCCGCAGCTCGGCCGTCGCATAAGCGCAGACCGCCACGGCCTCGCGGGTCCGGTGCGCGGCCTGGTACATCCCGGCGAGATCGACGAACGCCACCAGCGTCTCCCGGCACTTCACGCCCAGCACGCGGACCATGTCCTCGAGCACGCTCGCCTGGAGAGTGGCCGCCTCGCGGAGCAGCCCGGCGTGCAGGTGGGCCTGCGCGAGGCTGGCCCGCGTCAGGAGCGTGTCCCTGTGGTCGGCCCCGAGGACCTCGGTCGTCCTCCGCACCAGCTCGGCCGCCCGCTCGATCGCCTCCTCCGGGCGTCCCGACGAGGCGAGGCACTCGGCCAGCGCGCCACGCATCCCGAGGGTGAACGGATCGTCCGGGCCGAGCAGCCGCTCGGAGCCGGTCAGCGCCCGCTCGTACATGCCCACCGCCGCCTCGGGCAGCCCGTTCAGGCTCAGATAGGCGCCCGCGACGGCCAGCGTCACCAGCAGCGCCTTGCCGTCCTCCGCGGGGTCGGCGTACCGCAGAAACGATTCGATGTGCGGCATCAGCCCGCGCCACGTCTCCCAGTGGACCGGATCCCCGCTGTTCAGCGGTACGGCACGGCCGAGCGCCCCCTCCGCGACCAGCCGGGCCTGCGCTATCACCCGCGGAGCCCGGTACGGGTCCTCCGGGTCCGCCCGCCGGGCCACCGCCTGCACCAGCCGGTGCACCGACACCGACCCGTCCTCGTGGAGCGTGACCATGCTGTGCGCGGCCAGCTCCCCGAGCGCCTCGCGGACGCCGGGCATCGACGGCAGGAGCAGCGCAGGAATCCGGTCGGGGGCGAACCACGCGAGCAGCCCCAGGACGGCCCCCGCGAGTGGATTGGAGGCGTCGAGCCGGTCGAGCGTGACGCGCAGGGTCCGGGCGACGGCCTCCTCCGCGTTGCCGGGGCCGCCGCTCCGGCCCAGCTCCGCCAGGTAGGCGAGCGGGGGCGTGGCCGTGCGGCCGCAGTACGCGGCGGCGATCTCGACGGCCAGCGGCAGCTGCCCGAGGGTCTCGCAGAGCCGCTCGGCGCCGGTGGTGTCGCGGGGGCCTGCGTGGGTGGCGACGCGGGTGAACAGCTCGACGGCTTCGGCGGCCGGCAGGACGGGCAGCGTGACGACCCGCCCGATCCCGTACCAGGCGTCCGTCGTCCGGCTCGTGACGACGATCCTCCCCCGGCCGGTCCGGGCCAGGAGGCCCGCCACGTCCCCGGGGTCGGTGACGTTGTCGAGGACGAGCAGCCAGCCGTCGTGGGCCGACAGCCACTGCAAGGCCCGCTCGCGCAGGGCCTCTTGCGGGAGTATGCCGATCAGCGCGGGCTGCATCGCGACGGCGAGGTCCGCGAGCCCGGCGTCCACGTCGGCGCGGCTCTCGGCGGTGATCCACCAGACGGGGTTGCGGTGCGCCGCCTGCCGGAGGGCCCAGCGGGCGGCGAGCGAGGACTTGCCGACCCCGCCGAGGCCGCAGATCACGACGGTCTCCGCCTCCCGGTCGAGCAGGTCGCCCTCCTCGCCGCGCCCCACGAAGTGGGCGGCCTTGCGGGGCACGCTGACGAGTCCGGGCGGGCAGACCACGGGCCCGAGGGCCTCCGGCGGCAGCGTGGTCACGCGGTCGCCGGTGTGCACCCAACCGATGTCCCCACCGGCCGCGACGGCCCGGTCCCCCGAGGCGGAGACGCCCCCGCTCACGCGTCGCCGGTCGATACGGAGCCGATGTCACCGCCCGCCGCGACGGACCGGTCACCGGAGGCGGTGACGGGGCCCGCTGCGGTGGGCCCGCCGGCCGGCATGGCGGGCGGGGCGGGCGGGGCCTGCGCCCCGTCACCGGTGACGGCGACCCCGATGCTCCCGCCGGCGGCGACGGCGCGGCTTCCCGCGGCCTCCACACCGCCGGAACGCCCGAACTGCGCCCACAGGGAGAGCCCGAGCCCGGCGAGGGCGAGCACGGCTCCGGTGACACTGGCGATCTGGTCCGCCTTGCCGAGGTCGGAGACGGCTACGGCGAGCAGGGCGCCCACGCCGGTTCCGGCGACGCAGATTCCGCTCCGGAGCAAGGCCTTTGAGGGTGTGGTGGCTGCCATGGGGCCATGATGGGGGAGTCAGCCGTCCGACGGCAGCTGTTCATCGGCGAGTTGTCGGACGATGTCCGGCAACCCGCCCTCGCCGAGGACGTTCCGGCCGTCGCGGAGCAGCCCTCGGGCCGGATCCCGCGCGGCCGGAGGTCCGCTACTTCCTGACCGACCGCAGGCCCAGCGGCGCCGCGATCTCCTCCAGCATCACGCGCCCCGCCTCCTCCGCGAGCTCCTCCTCCGCCAGGTCCTCGTCCGTGTCGAGGCCGTCCAGCTCGGCCAGGGGCTGGTCGAGGCGGACGTGGGCGACGAGGGACTGGAGGGCGCGGAGGGTCGCCGAGGCGGTCGGGCCCCAGTTGGAGAAGTACGAGAACTGCCACCACCACAGCGCCTCGCTGGTGCGGCCCGCGCGGTAGTGCGCGAGGCCGTGCCGGAGGTCGGTGACGATGTCGGCGAGGTTGTCGGAGATCCGCGCCGGGACCGGGGCCTTGCGCGGCTCGTACGGGTCGAAGACCTCGGAGAAGACGTCGACCGGGTCCAGCATCACGGCGAACCGCTCGCGCAGGTCGTCGACGTCCGGCTCCGGACCCGTGTCCGGCTCGTACCGCTCGTCGGGAACGATGTCCTCGTGCGCGCCGAGCCGCCCGCCCGCGAGCAGCAGCTGCGAGAGCTCCAGGAGCATGAACGGGACCGCGCTGTCCGGCTCGTCGCCCTTGGCGACCTCGGTGGTCGCGACGATGAAGCTCTCGATCGAGTCGGCGATCTGGACCGCGAAGTCGTCGGGGTCCTGCGTGACGGAGTGGAGCGTGGCGTCAGACATCGAGCAGCCTTCCTCGGGGCGCACCTGCGTGGGCTCGGTCCTCGTCATACATCTAGCAGTCGCCGCCCCTCGAAGGCGCGGCCGAGGGTCACCTCGTCGGCGTACTCCAGGTCGCCGCCGACCGGGAGCCCGCTCGCGAGCCGGGTCACCCTCAGGCCCATGGGCTTGATCATCCGCGCCAGGTACGTCGCGGTGGCCTCGCCCTCCAGGTTCGGGTCGGTGGCGAGGATCAGTTCCGTGACCGCGCCGTCCGCGAGCCGCGCGAGGAGCTCCCGGATGCGCAGGTCGTCCGGGCCGACGCCCTCGATCGGGCTGATCGCGCCGCCGAGGACGTGGTACCGCCCCCGGAACTCGCGCGTCCGCTCGATCGCGACGACGTCCTTCGGTTCCTCGACCACGCAGATGACGGTCAGGTCGCGCCGCGGATCCCGGCAGATGTTGCACTGCTCCTGCTGTGCCACGTTGCCGCAGACCGCGCAGAACCGGACCTTGTCCTTGACCTCCAGGAGCGCGTGCGCCAGCCGCCGTACGTCGGTGGGCTCGGCCTGGAGGATGTGGAAGGCGATCCGCTGCGCGCTCTTGGGACCGACGCCGGGCAGCCTGCCCAGTTCGTCGATGAGGTCCTGAACCACGCCTTCGTACAACGGAACGCCCTTCTCGGGGGTGCTTGATTCTTACGGTAGTGGCTGGAATGCCACCTTTGAAGATGTACGGCTCAGAAGCCGAGGCCCGGCATGCCGCCCAGGCCCTGCGCCAGCGGGCCCAGCTTCGTCTGCTGGAGCTGCTGCGCGTTCTCGTTGGCCGCGTGCACGGCGGCCACGATCAGGTCGGCGAGCGTCTCCGTGTCCTCCGGGTCGACCGCCTTGGGGTCGATCACGAGGCCGCGCAGCTCGCCGGAGCCGGTGATGGTGGCCTTGACCAGGCCGCCGCCGGCCTGGCCCTCGACCTCGGTCCTGGCCAGCTCGTCCTGGGCGCGGGCGAGGTCCTGCTGCATCTTCTGGGCCTGGAGGAGAAGCTGCTGCATGTCGGGCTGGCCACCACCGGGAATCACGGTCACTCCTGAGGTTCGGTACGTCCGTATGTCGGGTACGCCCGAGCCTACGTGGTCGCCGCCCGCCCTGCCTCCATCACTCTTTCGAGTGAGAAACTGCGGGCTTCTCTACCTGATCAACACCCTCTTGCGGGCGGAAAACCCGGGATTCCGGGTCCGCCGCCCACCATTCGGCGGTAGGAAGGGCAGGCACCACGTGCACCGCACGTCACAGAAGGACACGCGCGCTGAGCTGAACAGAGGAGTCCCCCGGTGAGCCAGCAGCCGGACATGCAGCCACCGGGGCAGCCCGGGGAGAACGCGGAAGACACAGAGCGGCCGGACCGCGATCTCACCGGTACGCCGTTCCCCCTGGGCGACTGGGGCGAGCCCGCCGAGCGGCTCGACGAGCTGTACCGCTGGGTCGAGTCGAACGCCCTGCGCACGGCGGAGTGGTACCTCTCCGACCGCGTCTGGAAGCGCCGCTGCGCCCGGATCCTGCGGGTGGGCACCGCCGCCGGGGTGATCGCGGGCGCCGCGCTGCCGCTGCTCGACCTGACCGGGGCGGCCGAGGGCGCGGCCGGCTGGGGCTATCTGTCGCTGCTGATCGGCGCGGCCTGCCTGGCCTGCGACCGGTACTTCGGGCTGACGTCCGGCTGGATAAGGGACGTGGCGACGGCACAGGCCGTGCAGCGCCGTCTCCAGGCCCTGCAGTTCGACTGGGCATCGGAGAGCGTCCGGGAGGTCCTGGGGCCCACGGAGGGCACGGCGAGCGAGGCGGCCGAGCGATGTCTCGGCGTGCTGCGCCGCTTCTCGGAGGACGTGACCGAGCTCGTACGGGCGGAGACCGCGGACTGGATGGTCGAGTTCCGCTCGGGCCCGGCGCCGCTCATGCTCCAGTCGGTGGGCGTGGTGCCCGCGCGCGCGGAGAGCTCGCACCCGTCGGGCCGCTTCCCGCTGCCGCCCGGCACCCGGCCGAACATGCCGCGCCAGCGGCCCCCGGAGGCTCGCTGAGCCTCCGGAGGGGGCCGACGGGGGCGCCCGCGCGGGGGCCGGGGCCTGTCCGGTGGATCGGCGCCCCAGGGCCTGTCCGGCCCTAGCTCAGGATGATCATCGAGCCCTGTGCGAGGCTCCTGGTCGCCGCCGCGTGCAGCCCCAGCCACACGTGACGCTCCCGCGCGAAGGGACTGTCGTCGTACGGAATCGGTCCGGCCGGCTCCTCCAGGGAGGTCGGCCGCTCCGGCGGCACCGGCATCGCCGGCGGGTTCATCGGGTCGATGCCGATCGAGGGCGCCACGAACTCGAGCTCCCGCAGCAGCCCGTACGAGGAGCCGAGCGGGCCGCCCCGCTCCAGGAGCTCGTCGCTGGAGAGCGGCGCCGGGAAGTCGACGGGCACGTACGAGCCCGCGTGGTCGTAGTGCCAGACCAGGTGCGACTGCTGGGCGGTCGACTCGAACATCTCCAGGAGCTGTTCGTAGTCCCCGCCGAGCGCGCCGACCGGCTCGACCGGCAGCCCGCACACCTGGAGGAGGTACGCGCGGCGCAGGAAGTGCAGGGCCTCGTAGTCGAAGCCCGCGATCGGGGCGACGTCGCCGGAGAGCCCCGGCATGTACGCGTAGACGGGCACGGTCGGCAGGCCGGACGCGCTCAGCACGGCGTCGTAGGCCGCTATCTCTTCGGCGAAGGGGTTGTCGGGGCTGTGGCACAGCAGGTCGACAAGGGGGACCAGCCACAGGTCACAGGCCAAGGGAGGCTCGCTCTCCGTCAGTTGCAGGGACGGCCAGGGTAGTCGGCACGGCCGACGACGCCCACCCGCTCAGGAACTGCCCCGGGAGGCACCGCCTCAACCCGGCCCCCACCCTGGGGATCCCCTCAGCGCGCGCGGCTCTCCAACCGGTCAGCCCAGTCCAGCGAGTGCGTGTTGTAGTCCCGTACGACCGCGACGGCCGCCTCCGCGTCGCCGCGCGTGACCGCGTCCACCAGGTCGACGTGTCCGCTCCACAGCCAGCCGTGCATCTCCCGCTCGGAGCGCAGGTAGGGCACGGAGAAGACCCAGGCCTGGACGCGGAGCCGGTGCAGGAAGTCGGCGATGTAGTCGTTCGAGGCGACGAGGCGGGCCAGTTCGCGCCAGTAGCGGATGTCGTACCCGATGAGGACGTCCAGGTCCCCGGCGCGGGCGGCGCGGGCCGCGGCCTCGCCCCTGCGCCGTATGGAGACGAGTGCGACGCCGATCCCGAGGTCGGGTTCGGTGGCCGCGGAGCGGGGCGGCACGAGGGCGGCGTCGCGGCGGAAGATGCCGTCGACGACGAGCATCCGGGCCTCGACCATCCGCCGGTAGTCGTCGACCGAGTACTGGTGGACGCGGAAGCCGCGGTGCTGATCGGAGTCGAGGAGCCCCTGCGCGCAGAGGTCGACGAGGGCTTCCCGTACGGGCGTCGCGGACACGCCGTACTGCTCGGCGATCTGCTTGACGGTGAATTCCTCGCCCGGCTGGAGACGGCCCGCGAGCACCTCGTCACGCAGCGCGTCCGCGATCTGCTGTCGCAAGGTGTTGCGGGTGACAGCTCCGCTCGCGGGCATGTGGTCGGTCCCCTCCGTCCGGCTTCGGACACCCTAGTCCAAACGGAGGGAACCTCCCCGTATCGCCTTGGCTACGCGCTTACGCGGTGTACTCGTCGGCCACCGAGAGCGCCGCGTCCAGGGCCGCCAGGCCCTCCTTGACCTCCGCCTCGGAGACGTTGCAGGCGGGGACGGCGTGCGTGCGGTTCATGTTGATGAAGGGCCACAGGCCGTTCTTCTTCGCCGCGGCGCCCAGGGCGGCCATCGGCGCGGCGGCCTCGCCGGCCGCGTTGTACGGGACGAGCGGCTCGCGCGTCTCGCGGTTCCTGACCAGGTCGAGCGCCCAGAAGACGCCCATGCCGCGGACCTCGCCGACCGACGGGTGGCGCTCGGCGAGCTCGCGCAGGCCGGGACCGAGGACGTTCTCGCCGATGTGGGCGGCGTTCTCGACGACCTTCTCGTCCTCCATCACCTGGATGGTGGCGACGGCGGCGGCGCAGGCCAGCGGGTGACCGGAGTAGGTCAGACCGCCCGGGAAGGGCCGCTTGTCGAAGGTCGCGGCGATCTCGGCGTTGATGGCGACGCCGCCGAGCGGCACGTAGCCGGAGTTCACGCCCTTGGCGAAGGTCATCAGGTCGGGCACGACGTCGAAGTGCTCGGCGGCGAACCACTTGCCCGTGCGGCCGAAGCCGGCCATGACCTCGTCGAGGATGAAGACGATGCCGTACCTGTCACAGATCTCGCGGACGCCGGTGAGGTAGCCGGGCGGCGGGGTCATGATGCCGGCGGTGCCGGGCACGGTCTCCAGGATGATCGCGGCGATCGTCGCCGGACCCTCGAAGGCGATCGTGTCCTCCAGGTGCTGGAGGGCCCGCGCGCTCTCCTCCGCCTCGGTGGTGGCGTAGAAGGGCGAGCGGTAGAGGAACGGCGCCCAGAAGCGCACGACGCCGGCGGAGCCGTTGTCGGAGGCCCAGCGGCGCGGGTCACCGGTCAGGTTGATCGCGGTGGAGGTGGCGCCGTGGTACGAGCGGTAGGCGGAGAGCACCTTCGTACGGCCGGTGTGCAGCCGGGCCATGCGGACGGCGTTCTCGACGGCCTCGGCGCCGCCGTTGGTGAAGAAGATCTTGTCCAGGTCGCCCGGGGTGCGCTCGGCGATGAGGCGTGCGGCCTCGGAGCGGACGTCGATGGCGAAGGCGGGCGCGAAGGTGGTCAGCTTCCCGGCCTGCTCCTGGATCGCGGCGACGACCTTGGGGTGCTGGTAGCCGATGTTCGTGTAGACGAGACCGCTGGTGAAGTCGAGGTAGCGGTTTCCGTCGTAGTCCCAGAAGTACGAACCCTCGGCGCCGGCGACGGCGAGCGGGTCGATCAGACCCTGGGCGGACCAGGAGTGGAAGACGTGCGCGCGGTCGGCGGCCTTGACGGCCGCGCCGGCCTGCGGATCGGGTGCGGCGACATGAGGGGTCATGCGGTCGAGGGTAAGTAATCGCTGGTGGGGTGGGCCATGGCCATCTTGTCCACCGAGACCGGGCCGGACGCGACATCTTGCTCCGTCGCGTTTCGCGCCGGGGCGGAGTCTCGGAGGAACCCACATGAACCCACATCCTCATTGACAGCAAGCTGTCATCATGACAGTCTTCTGTCATGGGAAACGAGAGCGACACCAAGACCGTTCATCTCGCCGTCTACGACACCCTCGCCGACTGGGAGACGGGCCACGCCACGGCCTGGCTCGCCCGCGCCGGCTACACGATCCGGACCGTCGGCCCGGTCGCCGGAGAGCCCGTCACGACGATCGCCGGGATCCGGATCGTCCCCGACCTCGCGCTCGCCGACCTCGGCCCCGAGGACAGCGCCCTGCTGATCCTGCCGGGCGCCGAGAAGTACGACGAGGGCGACGAGCTCGCCCCCTTCACGGCCAAGGCCCGCGCCTTCCTCGACGCCGGCGTGCCGGTCGCCGCGATCTGCGGCGCCACGGCGGGCCTGGCGAAGGAGGGCCTCCTCGACGACCGCCCGCACACGAGCGCCGTCTCGTTCTACCTGGCCGCCACCGGCTACAAGGGCGGCGACCACTACGTCGACGCGGACGCGGTGAGGGACGGGGACCTGATCACGGCGGGCCCGACGGAGCCGGTCGCGTTCGCCCGCGAGATCTTCGCCCGCCTCGGCGCGTACGAGGGCAAGCGGGACGCCTGGTACCGCCTCTTCCACGACTCGGACCCGGCGGCCTTCGTCGAGCTGAACTCGTGAGCCGCGAGGAGCAGGACGCCCTGTCCCGTACGGCCCTGGGCGCCTTCCGCCTCAACGGCCAGTTCCTCGCCGTCTCGGAGAAGCTGGCCGAACCGGCCGGCCTGACCGCCGCCTGGTGGCAGGTCCTCGGCGCCGTCCTCCCCGAACCGCTGCCGGTCGCCGGGATCGCCCGCGTCATGGGCATCACGCGCCAGAGCGTCCAGCGGATCGCGGACCTGCTCGTACGGGAGGGCCTGGCGGCGTACGAGACGAACCCCGCCCACCGCCGCGCCAAGCTCCTCGCGCCGACGGAGGCGGGCCGGGCGGCGATCGACCGCATCGAGCCGGGCCACGCGGAGCTGGCGGCCCTGCTCGCCCGGGAGCTGGGCGGCCAGGAGGCCTTCGACGAGACGGTACGGGTACTGGAACGGCTCTCGGGGGCACTGGACGCGGTCAGTACGCGCTACACGGCCCCCGAGACGCCTTGACCGGCTTGACCGGCTTGACCGGCTTGATCAGCTTGATCAGCGCCTGACGATCCGGTCGAGGACCTCCGCGAGGCGGGCCTTGACCGCAGGGCCGTGCGGGAGCGGCTGCGGCTCGCCTTCGCGGGTCATCCGGACGCCCCGGTCCGCGAGGACGTACACCATGCGCAGCGTGCGCAGGCAGTTGGAGAGGTGGGCGGGGACGGGGGCGCCGGGGGCGTCCGCCCCGAAGTCGGCGGCGATCACGTCGAGCCAGGCCGTCGCCTCGTGCTCGGTCAGGTCGGGGCGGATGAGGACGCGGGCGACGGCCCGTGCGAGCCGGTCGTCCTCCAGCTGGTCGAGTACGTGGTCGGTGGGCGCCGTAAGCCGCGCGGCGGCGAGGTCCAGCATCCGCACCGGGTCCACCTCGGCGTGCCGCCCGAACACGGCGAGGAGGTCCGCGCCGTGCGCGACCGCGTGAAGCCAGCCGAGCTTCTCGTCGTGGCCCCGCAGGTCCTCCTCCGCCGGGTACCAGCGCGCGAACGCGTCCACCCACTCCGGCCGGAGGTCCCCCTTGCCCACGAGCATGTCGAGCACGAGCGGCGCGAACGTCCGGGCCTGGATCTCCGGGTCGTCGAAGCGCGCCGCCATCTCGTCGCCGAGCGCGAGCCGCCGGGGCCCGTCGATCACCCCGCGCTCGATCCAGGTCGCGAGGACGGAGTACGCCGCCCCGTCGCGGATCCCCGGATCGGGATCCGCGAGCGCGCGGGACAGCTCTCCTGTCAGTTCTTCCAGGTCACGGTCGGCGGGTATGGCGTAGTCGGCGGCTTCGATGCCGCTCCAGTCGGTCACGGCGGAACAATAAGCACATACCGCCGTCTCGCGCCGCGAATAAAATTTCACCGGCCCGAAGCGGTCGCGTCCGTGTACGCGTACGGGTCCGCGAAGAGCTCCCTCACGGCGCTCCGCAGGAGCAGCGTGTGCACGAACCGGCCCGGCGCCGTCGGCGGGAACCGCCACGACAGCGGCCAGGTCCGTCCCGTCAACGCGGGCACTGGTACGTAACTCACCTGGGCGGGCCCGGCGTTGAACCGGGTCACCCCGCGCGGCCACGACCGGTGCGCCGTCGACCCCGGCGGCACGAGGAAGTACACCCCGCGCCGGCCGTTCGCCTCGATGACGACGGGCCCGGGGTCGCCCCCGGTGAGCGCCTCTATCCAGTCGGCGAGCCGCCGCCCCTCGTCGCCGTCGACGCGGACGGCGTCGAATTGCACTCCGGCCTTGCGGAGTTGGAATCCGGAAACAGGAATCCAATCCACGTTTACTTCCCGATTCTCTTCATTCACAGGGACATGTTCCCGCGCCGACGCTAGCGTTTTCCACGACTGCGGTGGGCGCGTCGGTAACCCCTTGACCTGCACCAACGCACCTTGTGGGCAGTCGAATTCGGCGGGGAGCAGTTGAGACCGGTTGAGACCGGTTGAGTTCGGATGGGGATCGCGATGGCGCGAGAAGAGAACAAGGAAACGGTGGGCCCCGCGGCGAGGATGGCGGCTGCCGTGGCGAAGAGAATGCGACTGAAGAAGGGCCTGACACAGGAGCAGTTGGGCGCGCAGATGGGCTACAGCGGCGCGGCGATCAGCGCGATGGAACGGCTCCTGCACGCGGTGAGCGACGAGATGCTGGTGCATCTCGAAGTCGCCCTGGGCGGCGGGACGGGCATCTTCGAGGAGATGCGGGAGCTCGTACGGCTGGAGAAACTGCCGGAGCAGTTCCGCGGGTACGCACCGATCGAGCAGAAGGCGCTGGCGCTGTGGCTGTACGCGAACCACGTCGTGCACGGTCTGTTCCAGACGGAGGCGTATGCGCGGGCGCTGATCGCGGGCGGTCACCCGGAGCCGACTCCGGAGCGGGTCGAGGAGCTGGTCGTCGGCCGGATGGCCCGCAAGGCCCTGTTCAACAGGAAGCAGGTGTGCGAGATCGAGCTGATCCTCGACGAGTCGGTGCTGCGGCGAGTGATCGGTGACAAGGAGGTGATGCGGGAGCAGCTGGAGTACTTGGCCGAGTGCGCCCGCAGGAGGAACGTGAACCTTCAGGTGCTGCCGCTGGATGCGGGGCTCGGGGGCGAGTACGCCGGCGACCGGGGCGATCTGAACATCATCGAGACCCCCGCCCACGACCGTGTGACCTACCTGGAGATCCAGCGGGAGAGCCTGCTGATCACCGACCGAGCGAAGGTAAGTGCTCACATGCAGCAGTATGCAAAGATCCGGGCACAGGCCCTGGATCCGCGCAGGTCGCTGGGCCTCATCGAGGAGTTGGCGGGAGTACAAAGATGAACGACACCTTGCACTGGTTCAAGTCCAGCTACAGCGACAGCAGTGGCGGCAACTGCGTAGAGGTCGCCTCCTGCGCCCACGCCGTCCACCTTCGGGACTCGAAGGTCAGCGACGGGCCCACGTTCGCCGTGGAGCCCGCCGCCTGGACCGTGTTCGTTGCCTGGCAGGACTGATCAGCAGTACAGGTTCGCGCCGGTGGGTACGCCCAGGATCTGGGTGAACTGCTGGTACTTGGTGACCCGGCTCTGCACCTGGGCCGGGTTGCCGCCGTTGCACTCCAGGCTGCCGTTGATCGCCCAGATGGTCTGGCCGAAGCCCGCGCCGTTGACCATGGCGTTGTGGGCGGTCATCGTGCCGGGGCCGTTCTGGGTGTTCCAGTACCAGAGGCCCGTCTGCATGGCGACGGCCGGATCCTGCTCGACCCTCCAGGGGTTGTTGAGCAGGTCGATGCCGAGGGCGTCACCGGCCGCCTTGTAGTTGAAGTTCCAGGAGAGCTGGATCGGGCCGCGGCCGTAGTACGCGGCCTGGCCGGCCGGGCAGCCGTAGGGCTGGCCCGCGTCGCAGTAGTGCGGGTAGTTCGCGGTGTTCTGCTCGACGATGTAGAAGAGGCCCGCCGTCTCGTGGGAGACGTTGGCGAGGAAAGCCGCAGCCTCCTGCTTCTTCACCGTGTCGCTGCCCGTCTTGGCGAAGCCGGGGTAGGACTTGAGGGCGGCGGTGAGGCCCGCGTACGTGTAGAAGGGGTTCCTGTTCGGGAACATCTGGTTGAACTGCGCCTCGGAGACGACGAATCCGGAGGGGTCCGGGTCCGTGCCGCCGCCGGTGCCGCAGGTGCCCTCGTCGCGCCAGACGTCGGAGGAGCCGGGACGCTCGTTCTGGGTCCACCACTTCGCGTACCAGTTGTGGCCGTTGTACGAGGCGGTCATGCCGCCGGTGTAGACGCTGCCCGAGTTCCAGGCGCCGACACAGGCGGGGGCCGCGCCGGCGGTCGCGGAGGGGAGGAGTACGGCGAGTCCAGCGGCCGTACAGAGAGCGGCGATCAGAGTGATCAGCCTTCGCAGCATGAGCTGTCCTTCCGGGTGGGGTCCGGGTGGGGAAGGCCCAGCGAAGCGTGATTGGTCTGGACCTGTCAAGGTCTAGACCAGAACTTGTGACAGTTGGGGTTCCGGTTGCATACGAAGCGGCCCCGGGCTCGGAGATCCGAGGCCCGGGGCCGACGTGAGGCGCGTAACGCCCGTACTGCTACAGCAGGTTGTACGACTGGTAGCCGGTGCCGACCTGGGTCGGCGCCTTGAACGGGGTCGCGGCGACGCCCGTGCCGTAGTAGCGCATCAGCGCACCGCTGGGCTTGCGGGCGAGGAGGTCCGCCTTGCCGTCGAGGTTGATGTCACCGGTCGACACCAGGCGGTCGTACGCGTTCCAGCCCTGGCCGATCTTCGTACGGCCGCTGAAGGGGGCCTTGTAGTTGCCCGTGCCCTTGTAGAGGTACAGGTAGCCGGTGGACTTCTCCTTGGCGACGATGTCGGGCTTGCCGTCACCGGTCAGGTCGCCCTGGCCGGCGATCTGGTCGTACGCGTTCCAGCCGCCGCCGACCCGCACGCGGGTGGTGGTGGTGCCGTTCGGGTACGTGAGGTAGCTCCACAGCACGCCGTACTTGTCGACGCCGATGAGGTCGGCCTCCTTGGCACCGCCGATGTTGCCGGGCGAGAGGACCGTCTTGTAGATGTTCCAGCCCTTGCCGACGACGCTCGTGTCCTCGGAGCCCGACTCGGGGCCCCAGAAGTCCAGGCGCCCGTCCTTGTAGACGATCCACTCGCTCTCGCCGTGTCCGTCGTTGTCGTTGTCGGCGACGACGATGTCGGCGATGTCGCGGGCGTCGTCCAGAGGACCGACCTTCTCGAAGCTGCCGTTCCCCACGGGGTACCACACGTGGAGTTCCTGGGTCGTCTTGTGGACGCCGTACATCTCGAACGTGGGCTGCACCGGCAGCTCCGCCGCGGAGGCCGTGCCGGCCACGGTCGCGGTCGCGACCGCGACGGCGGTGGCGACGAACGCGCCCTTGAGCGCACGACGACGAATGATGTTCATCGAAAATCCCCCCTGGGATACTTCGGCGGCGCATTTGACACACCGCCGCTGCCCCGAATCCTGCCACAGCTGTTCGATAGCTTTGCGCCACAAAAAACGGCTCCGGGGGGCGGCGGCTTGCCGCCCCCCGGAGCCGTCGGGGGAGAGAGGGAGAAGCGGGCGCCTTAGAGGGGCAGGGCCTTGGTGACGTCGCCGAGCGCGGCGGGGTTCGCGGCGTCCGTGACGGCGCCCAGGGGAGAGTCGGACTGGCTGGCGACGCCGGTGACCGGGCCGAGCAGGCCGGTCGCGCCCGCCAGGGGGTCGACCGCGGCGGCGGCGCCCGCTCCGAGACCGATGGCGGAGGCGGCGAGGGCGAGGGCGGTGAGGACACGCTGGGAAGAGTTCATGTCCGGATAACGATCCCCCTCGTCCCAGGTACCGGTACGGCCGTCATCCGCCCCGGGTCGGGGCACCCGGGGCGGATGAGGTTGACGGGCCGGAACCGATCGGAACCGGTCAGATCATCAGGATGACGCGGCCCGGGCGGTGGCCCGCCTCCGCCCGGCGGTGGGCCTCGGCGACCTCCTCCAGCGGCATGACGTCGGCCACCCGGGTGATCAGCTCACGGGCCGCGACCTTCTCCAGGGTCTCCTTCAACCGGGCGGCGTCCGGGCGGGCCCGGACGGCCTCGACGCGGATGTTCCGCTCGGCGGCCGGAACCCGGTCGGGAGCGATCGCGACGAAGACGCCGTCGTCCTTCAGCAGCGGAAGGAGCCCCACACCGCCGAAGAGCGCCCCGTCGAAGACCCCGTCCACCCGCTCCGGGGCGACCTCCATCACCCTGGCGGCCACCTCCTCCGGCGCACCGCGCGGGACGGCGTGGTCCGCGCCGAGGATCTTCAGTTCGCTCTCGTCACCCTCGTGGGCGACGGCCACGACCCACAGTCCGGCCGCATGGGCGTACTGGACCGCGAAGCGGCCCACCACGGTACTCCCGCCGGTCACGAGCAGCGTCGCCCCCGCCGGGAGGGCGAGCCGGTCGAGGCCCTGCTGGGCGGTGGCCGAGGCCAGCGGGACGGACGCGGCCACGGTGAAGTCCACGTCGTCCGGGATCGGGGCCAGCCAGTCCGGATCGACCCAGATGACCTCGGCGTACGTGCCCTCGCCGGTCAGCTCCTCGTACCAGTTGACGTAACCGGCCACACGGGTCCCTTCGGCCATCCCGGGCAGGGGATCGAGCAGCTTTCCCGCGAAGTCCGTCCCCAGGACGAAGGGGGGCTTGAGCGCGCCGACCGCGTCGGCGTACAGGCCTGCCCGGATCCGCAGATCCGCCTGGTTCACACCGGCGGCCTTGAGCCGTACGCGCACCCTGCCGGGGACGTCCCCGGCCACCGGCTCGGGCCGGCGGGCCATTCTGAGGACCTCGGGTCCGCCGTAGGCGGTCACTTCGACGACACGCATGGGGTACTCCTCAGACGGAAGGCCCCCTCGTGGCCATTACACCCACGCCGGAGAGCCCCGAGCAACCCCTGATGGCCCGCCCGCGAGCCCCCGGCTGAAGGAAGGGAGAACTCCGGGTGACGGGGGACTACGCCTCGCACGGAACCGCACACACGTGCGTACTGTCGCGCGGGTGGACTGGCTCACCGCTGAGAACCTCATCGCCCTGGTCACCGCCCTCCTCGGTGTCCTCGTCTCCACCGGTGCCGTCTGGTACGAGCGGCGGGTGCCGCACCAGCGGCGGATCGGCTACCGCGTCCAGCTCGACACGACCATCGGGAACGCCGCGACGAACGGGGCGGCGACCGGCCCCGGCGCGGCCGTGCGGCGCGGGTTCTTCAACGCGACCCCGGCCCTGAGGGACGCCACCCTCGTCCTGCTCCGGATCGAGAACGACGGGGCCCTGTCCATCGGCGCCGACCACTACACGGACGGTGACGACCACGGACTCACGGTCGAGTTCGAGCGCCGCCGGGTGCAGGCGGTCGTCGTGACCGCTCCCGACCATCCCCGGCTGCTCAGCCACTTCTCCGACAGCTGGGTGGGCCCGGCGGAGGGCGACGCCACCATCCTGCTGCCCAAGGTCCCGCTCAACCGCGGCGCCCACTACAAGCTGCTCGTCCTGCTCACCGGCGGCCCGATCGACGACCCGGTCTCGGTCGACGGCAACATCGCCGAGGGGCACGTCCACGTCAACCACAGCACGACCCCCGACGACAAGCCGCCCGTCTTCAGCCGGGTCGCCCGCACGGTCACCGTCGTCCTCACCGTCTGTGTCGTCGCGCTCGCCGCGATCATCGTCCGCGAGCAGACCCCGCCCCCGATCGGCTGCGCCAGGGGCACCCTCACCGTCACCGGCTCGACGGCCTTCGCACCGGTCGTACGGGAGCTGGCGAGGAAGTACGAGAAGGACTGCGCGGGCTCGACGGTGAACGTGACCGCGCACGGCTCGACCGCCGGGATACGGGAGCTGGAAGCGTCCGGGGCGAAGTCCGCCAAGGGCTCCCCCGCCGTCGTCGCCCTCTCCGACGGGCGCAAGCCGGGCGGCTATCCGCAGCTGCGGGAGAGCATGGTCGCGGTCTCCCTCTTCACGCTCGTCCTCAACGACGGGATCCCCGTGGAGAGCCTCACCCTGGACGAGATCCGCCGCCTCTACCGGGGCGAGATCACCAACTGGAAGGAGCTGGTCCCCAGCCTCGACCAGCCGGTCCGGCTGATCAGCAGGGACGCCAACTCCGGTACCAGGGAGGTGTTCCAGCGCCGGGTCCTCGGCCGCAACGAGCTGGCCAACTCCTCCCTCGACTGCCAGAACATCGACGACCCCGCCTCCGTGGTGGTCCGCTGCGAACTCGACTCCACCGAACAGGTCCTGTCGACCGTCGCCAGGCTTCCCGGCGCCATCGGCTACACCGAACTCCGCAGCGGCAGCGGCCTGAAGGGGCTGCACCGGGTCGCCATCGACGGGCGCAGACCCGTCGTCGAGGAGATCGGCGAGTCCAGCTACCCGTACCGGGAGATCGAGTACGCCTACACCTGGGGCCGGCCGCCGGCCGACTCCCTGACCTCCAGCTTCCTCAACTACCTGATCCGGGGCAGCGGCCAGGACGTCGTCCTCACCCACGGCCATCTGCCCTGCTCCACCCCGAAGGGGCTACGGATCTGCGGGGCCGGCTGATGGCGTCCGTACGGGACGGGTGATGGCGTCCGTAGGGGACGGCTGCTGGCGTCCGTAGGGGACGGCTGACGCGCGGTCTGGCATGCTCGTCGCCGTGGAGCCATTGAACGCGGAAGACCCGGTCAGCATCGGTCCGTTCCGTCTGATCGGCCGTCTCGGGGTCGGGGGGATGGGCCGGGTGTTCCTCGCGCGCTCGGCCGGCGGCCGGACGGTCGCGGTGAAGGTCGTGCACGCCGAGCTGGCCGCCCAGGAGGAGTTCCGGCGGCGGTTCGCCCGCGAGGTCGCCGCCCTGGAGCGGGTCGGCGGGACGGGCACCGCGCCCGTGCTCGGCTCCGACACGACCGCCGGAGCCCCGTGGGTGGCCATCGGGTACGTACCGGGTCCTTCGCTGCGGACCGTGGTCGGCGACGAGTTCGGGCCGCTGCCGCCCGCGACCGTACGGACACTGGCCTCCGGGCTCGCCCGCGCCCTCGTCCACATCCACGACGCCGGGCTCGTCCACCGCGACCTCAAGCCGTCCAACGTGCTGCTGACCGTCGACGGGCCCCGGCTCATCGACTTCGGCATCGCCCGCGCCGTCGACACGGTCGCCGACGGCGGCGGGCTGACCACCACCGGCGCGGTCGTCGGCTCCCCCGGCTTCATGTCGCCCGAGCAGGTCCGCGGCGACCGCGTCACGCCCGCGTCGGACGTCTTCTGCCTCGGCTCCGTCCTCGCCTACGCGGCGACCGGCCGCTCCCCCTTCGGGACGGCCGACAGCGGGGTCCACGCCACGATGTTCCGCATCGCCCACGACGAGCCCGACCTGACGGACCTCGCGCCGGAGCTCTCCGGCCTCATCCGGGCCTGCCTCGCCAAGGACCCGGAGGCCCGCCCCTCGGCGACCGAGATCGTCGAGACGCTTCCGGTCGCCGACCCCTGGCTCCCGGCGGACGTCCTCGCCCGGCTCGGCCGCCACGCGGCCCGCCTCCTGGAGGCGGAGGCCGCGACGGGGGTCGGGACGGGGTCCGGGGGAGCCTCGGTGGCTGCCGCTGCCGTAGCCGGGGGATCGGCCGCCGGTGACCCGACGCCCGCCACTCCCCTGCCGCCCACCGCCCGCACCGCACCGCGCCCCCGTCGGCGTACGGCCCTGATCGCCGCCCTGGCGACGCTGGTCGTGGCCGCCGCGGCCACCGCCACGTACACCTTCTGGCCCGACCCGAACACCGGCGGCGACGAGCAGAAGAACCGCGGCAAGGGCCAGACCGACGGCGTCTCCGCCCGGCCGGCCGGGATCGTCCCCGGCGGCTTCCTCGGCGCCTGGGAAGGCGTCATCCAGGGCACCGCCGACCACCCCCGCGAGACCGCCCGCATCGAGATCACCCAGGGCGCGGCCGGCGCCAAGAACGCCGTCTACGTCCAGGTCTCCGAAGGACGGCTCTGCATGGGCCGCTCCCGGCTCGTCTCCGCCGACGAGGACAAGGTCGTCTACGGCGAGTCCGACGTCACGAGCAGCATGCCCGCCCAGCGCTGCACCCCCGCCGCCCACCAGACCCTCACCCTGCGCTCCCCCGACGTCCTGGAGTGGACCTCGGGCGCCGCGAAGGCCACCTTCCGCAAGGCGCCCACCGGCACCGCCGTCGTCCCGGCCCGCTTCCTCGGCCGCTGGCGCAGCAAGCCCATGCCGGAGATCTACGGCGACAACGACGACCGCTACAGGACGGAAGTCACGGTCAGCCAGGGCCCGATCGGCACCCAGCTGGTCCGCTTCACCGACGTCTTCCCGCGCATGAACGACGCCGGTGAGATCACCACCGACATCGTCAGCTGCGGCTCCACCGCCGTCCTCGCGGGCGTCGGCGACCTCCTCGTCGTCGGCCCACAGGCCAAGGACGCGGGCAGCTCGGACGCCGAGTGCCCCGAGGCCGGGGCCAGTTATCTGGTCGCGGACAAGTGGGAGGGCAAGGACCGGCTCCTCGTCTATCCGATGATCGACGCGGAGCCAGGTGAGTTCCTGCGGTTGTAGGGGTTGTAGCGGTTACTCGGGGATGCGGGCCGTGCAGGTGGAGAACGCCTGAGTCGTGACGCAGGTGAAGAGGTCGTTCCATTCGCTGTTGGTGTCCGCGGCACCCGCCTTCACCGTGGCGGCACAGGACTTGTCGGTCAGACCCCACAGGGATCCGTCCGGCCAACCGGCCTGCTGCGTGCGGTTCTGGACGACGTCGAGGCAGGCCTGCGGCGCCTTCAGGCGCTTGAGTTCCGCCACGAGCTCCTGGTACTTGTCGTTCGTCGTCGCGGCGGCCTGCTCGTCGAGCGTCTGCTTGGCGGCGGCCCTCTCCTCCTCGGAGGCCTCCGGGTTCTGGTACGTCTTCAGCGCCGCGGAGTTCTTCTTCAACTGCTCCTGGACCTTCTTCTTGTCCTCCGGCTCCGTCGGCGCGGTCCCCGGCTGCTGGACGGCCAGCAGACCGCCGAGGAGCAGGTCCGCCCACTTGGAGTAGTAGATCTTGTCCGCCGGCGTCAGGTTCTCGGCCGTGAGACCGGCGAGGATGTCGTTCAGGTCCAGGAAGACCTCGTAGTACGCGTCCTGCTCGTCGATGGGAAGCGACGGGTCGTTGGCCTTCTGCAGCGCTTCGCTGAGGCCGACCGCGAGCTTGGCGTACCTCTCCTGGTCCGCCGTCGACGTGCCCGGGTCCTTGCTGAGCCTCAGGGCTTCGCCGAGACCCTTCGCGATGGCCGTGGCCTCGGCCTTCTGCTCCGCCGTTGCCGCGCCGTCGTTGAGGACCTTGAGGACGTCGTCCAGCGACTTCTGGACCTTGGCCTTGTCCGCCGCGGAGAGGCTGGAGCCGTTGATGCTGGTCTCCACCTGCTTCTTGATCTCGTCAGGTGTCTGCGCCGGAGGTACTCCGTTCTCGGCGGGAGGCGCTTCCTCGCCCGCGCCGGGCGGCACTTCCGCCTCGCCCTCGGCGGGAGGCGGTGCCTCCTCCTCACCGGGCGGCGGCGCCTCCTCCTCGGCCGGAGGCGGCACTTCCTCCTCGGCGGGCGGCGGCACCTCCTCGGCCGGAGGCGGCACCTCCTCGGCGGGCGGCGGGACCTCCTCGGCCGGAGGCGGCACCTCCTCGGCGGGCGGCGGGACCTCCTCGGCCGGAGGCGGCGGCACCGGCTCCCCCTCGCCGGGAGGAGGTACCGGCTCGTTCAGGCCACTTGCCACGGTCTGGACCTGTGCCGGGGCGGCGGCAGGTGCCGCCATGGCACTCATACCTGCCGACAAGGCCAAGCCGGCAGCCAGGATCGACGCGCTCGCAGCCCGGACGACTCGTCGCTGGGCGGATGTGGTCATGGTGAATCCAGGTGCTATCAGTTTGCTGGTTCGTCCCTTGAGGGCCGACCCGCGAAGGCGGCCCAAGATGACCGGAGTTCCACGACTCAACGGTGCACAGGAATCACAGGACCCACTCTTCTCCCGTGGCCCCGAGTCGGCAACTCGGGGCCGGGGCACCCGAACACCCTGCGTGAGCACACCCCCTGGAGAGGACCTAGCCGCCTACACCGAGTAGTTCCAGCGCTGCCCGGGCAGCGTCCAGGAGCGAGGCGCCGGCCGTCCCGAGCAGCGCGGCGATGCCCGCGACGGCCAGTAGCGCCCGGCGCCGTACCGGCGTCTCGACGGCCGGGTCGGCGGCGTCGGCTTCGAGCACGGGCAGCGCCTCGTCGAAGGAGCGCCGGTCCTCGGGCCCCACGTCGGCACGCAGCTGCTCCATGAGCTCGACGACGGTCCGCAGCGCCGCCTCCAAGGCGGGCTGCTGCTGGGGCGGGGCGGGGTTGTTGACGATGCCCGTGTGACCTTGGCCGCCGAAGATGTTCACCACGTCGCCGCTACCGTGGTTGTTTCCGCCGTGGTTGTCCCCGGACATCACTTCACGATCCCCTTGTGGTCGCGGCCTCCGACGATGTTGACGGTGTCCCCGGTGTAGTTCTTCATGTTGACCGTCAGCTGCTCCACCTGGACGTGGAAATCCGCGTCCGGGTTCTCGATCGCGAGCGCGATCCGGCGGACGAGATCCGCGAGCACGCTCGCGTCGCGGCTGGTGAGCAGCGCGATCGCCGCCCCCGTGGTCTCGATGGCCAGGACCGAGTGCTCCGGCCGGAAGAGAATGATCAGCATGTCCGCGAGGGCGTAGACAAGGACCACGAGGCTGACGAACCGGGCGATGTCCACGCCCTCGCCGGAGCCGGCGGCGGCCACGGACAGCACCAGAACCGGGATGAGCACGATCGTCAGGAACCGCTTCACGGCGGCCCAGCGGTCGGGCACGACGACGTACGTGTGGACGCGGGCGATGTTCCCCAGCGGATAGCACGCGCGGTTCACCCACAGCAGGCGCTTGCTGACGCTCACGTCGATGATGCTGACGTCGCCGGGCGGCGGAGCGGGTGGCCGGTTCGGCGGCGGCGGCGGTGTGACGAGAGGTCCGGTCGTGTCCATGCTTCCCCCTGGGACGGAACCGCACGTGAGTGGAGACTCATTAAGCGCTCAACTCCCCTTACTCACAAGGCGAGTTCAGGCCTCCTGAGGGCGGAGTTCGGCCGCCGCGCGGGCATAGCCGCGCACCAGGGGGCGGGTATCGTCGGCCCGCCAGGCGAGGACGAGACGGCTCGGGGCGACGCCGCTGACGGGGCGGATCGCGACGCCTTCGCGGGCGAGCAGCGGTACGTTCCCGGCCGCGACCAGGCAGATACCGAGGCCGCCCGCGAGCGCCTCGTACGTCTCGTCCACCCCGCCGATCTCGGCGCCGATCACCGGCGGGCACCCGCCCCGGGAGTCCAACGCCAGCCAGTAGTCGCGCAGTTCGGGTCCGGTGTCGGGCAGGGCGAGGAAGGGCTCGTCGAGGAGGTCGGCGAAGTCCAGGCTCTCGCGCGCGGCCAGCGGGTGGGCCTCGGAGAGCGCGACGAGCCGGGGCTCGGTGGCCACGACGACCCAGCGGAACCGGTCCGCGCCCGCCAGCGGAAGCCAGACGAAGGCGACGTCGCTGCCGCCTTCGGCCAGGCCGGCCGTCGGGTCGTCCCAGGCCACCTGGCGCAGCTTCAGCCGGGCCCCGGGGTGGGCCTCGGTGAAGCGGGAGCGGATCGCGGGCAGCAGGCCGCCCCGCCCGGGGCTGGTGCTCATGCCGACGACGAGGGTGCCGTCCGCGGCCTCCCGCGCCCGCCGCACCGCCTCCCGGCCCTCCTCCCAGGCGGCGAGCGCGGCGCGGGCGTGCGGCAGCAGGGCCGTACCGACGGGGGTGAGGGCGACGCCCCGCCGGTCGCGGTCGAAGAGGGGGGCGCCGAGCTGCCGTTCCAGGGCCCGTATCTGCTTGCTGAGCGCCGGCTGGGACACGTACAGCTTCTCGGCGGCGCGGGTGAAGTGGAGCTCCTCGGCGACCGCGAGGAAGTACCTCAGGTCGCGGCCGTGCACATCGCTGGTGGTCATGCCCATGGGTTATCACGGCAGGTCTTGGACGGCCAAAGGGCGTCCGGCGCAGGCTTGTTGCGTCAGCACGGAACAGCCGCGAGGGAGTACGGACATGAGCAAGGTCTGGTTGATCACGGGCGCCAACAGCGGATTCGGGCGGGCCTTCGCCGAGGCCGCGATCGCCGCCGGCGACGTCGTGGTCGCCGCCGCCCGCCGCCCCGGGACCCTGGACGACCTGGTCGCCGCCCACCCCGACCAGGTGGACGCGGTCGCCCTGGACGTCACGGACGCGGCGGCGGTCGACCGGGTCGTCGCGGAGGCCGCGGAGCGGCACGGCCGCATCGACGTCCTCGTCAACAACGCGGGCCGCACGCACGTCGGTTCGGTCGAGGAGACCGTCGACGCCGAGCTGCGGTCCCTCTTCGACCTGCACGTCTTCGGCCCGGCCGCCCTCACGCGGGCCGTCCTGCCGCACATGCGGGCCCGCCGCTCGGGCGCGATCGTGCAGCTCAGCAGCGTCGGCGGGCAGGCGTCGATGGCGGGCTTCGGCGCGTACAGCGCGACCAAGTTCGCCCTGGAGGGCATGTCGGAGGCGCTCGCGGCCGAGGTCGGCCCGCTCGGCATCCGGGTCCTGATCGTGGAGCCGGGCGCCTTCCGTACGAGCCTGTTCGGCAACCACAGCCTCAGCGGCGACGGCATCGCCGACTACGCGGACACGGTGGGCGGGACGCGGGCGTTCGTGGAGACCGGGGGCGGTACGCAGGAGGGCGACCCGGCGAAGGCCGCGGCGGCGGTACTCAAGGCCCTGGACGCCGACGAGCCCCCGCTGCGGCTCGCCCTCGGCG
This sequence comes from Streptomyces sp. NBC_01255, assembly GCF_036226445.1. Lineage (NCBI taxonomy): Bacteria > Bacillati > Actinomycetota > Actinomycetes > Kitasatosporales > Streptomycetaceae > Streptomyces > Streptomyces sp. NBC_01255. The sequence goes on along the minus strand of NZ_CP108474.1, from coordinate 4,627,048 downwards.
ACGACTCCATCGACGCGATCCTGGGCCACCTGGAGCAGGTGCGCGGCGACCTCACGGCCTGGGAGAAGGTCGGCCGGGACACGAAGTTGGACGGCTGACGGACATGACGAAGGGCCCGCACACCGGTTCGTCGCCGGAGTGCGGGCCCTTCCTCGTGCGTACTCCTACAGGAAGGAGTTGATCTCGATCGTCTCGGTGCGGCCGGGGCCGACGCCGATCGCGGAGATCGGGGCGCCCGACATCTCCTCCAGGGCCTTCACGTACGCCTGCGCGTTCTTCGGCAGGTCGGCGAAGGTCTGCGCCCCGGTGATGTCCTCGGACCAGCCCGGCAGCATTTCGTAGATCGGCTTCGCGTGGTGGAAGTCGGTCTGCGAGTAGGGCAGCTCCTCGACGCGCTTGCCGTCGATCTCGTACGCGACGCAGACCGGGATCTGCTCCCAGCCCGTCAGCACGTCGAGCTTGGTGAGGAAGAAGTCCGTCAGGCCGTTGACGCGGGTCGCGTAACGGGCGATGACCGCGTCGAACCAGCCGCAGCGACGGTCACGGCCGGTGGTGACACCGCGCTCGCCACCGATGCGGCGCAGCGCCTCGCCGTCCGCGTCGAAGAGCTCCGTCGGGAACGGGCCGGCGCCGACACGGGTCGTGTACGCCTTGAGGATGCCGATGACCCGGCTGATCTTCGTCGGGCCCACGCCGGCGCCGGTGCAGGCGCCGCCCGCGGTCGGGTTCGAGGAGGTGACGAAGGGGTACGTGCCGTGGTCGACGTCGAGCAGGGTGCCCTGGCCGCCCTCGAAGAGCACGACCTTGTCGTCGTCGAGCGCCTTGTTGAGGATCAACGTGGTGTCCGCGACGAACGGCTTGATCTGCTCCGCGTACTGGAGCATCTCCTCGACGATCTGGGCGGCGTCGATCGCGCGGCGGTTGTACAGCTTGGCGAGGAGCTGGTTCTTGCCCTCCAGCGCCGCCTCGACCTTCTGGACCAGGATCGACTCGTCGTACAGGTCCTGGACCCGGATGCCGACGCGGTTGATCTTGTCGGCGTACGTCGGCCCGATGCCGCGACCGGTGGTACCGATCTTGCGCTTGCCGAGGAACCGTTCCGTCACCTTGTCGAGGGTGACGTTGTACGGGGTGATCAGGTGAGCGTTACCGCTGATCAGGAGCTTCGACGTGTCGACGCCGCGCTCGTTCAGTCCACTCAGCTCGGAGAGCAGGACCGCCGGGTCGACGACGACACCGTTTCCGATCACCGGGGTACACCCCGGCGAGAGGATTCCGGAAGGGAGAAGATGCAGCGCGTACTTCTGGTCGCCTACGACGACGGTGTGGCCGGCGTTGTTGCCGCCCTGGTAACGCACTACATAGTCAACGGATCCACCGAGGAGATCGGTGGCCTTTCCCTTGCCCTCGTCACCCCACTGAGCACCGAGCAGCACAAGTGCGGGCACAGGCGTACACCCCTTCCGGGTGGGGCATGTCCAAGGTCAGGGGCCGAGGCCGCCTCACCGGTGTGCCCCGGAATAGACGAAGCCCCTGGCGCAATAGCGCAAGGGGCTCTTGCACAAAGATGCTACCCGAGGAAGGACCGAGGTGTCGGATCACGACCAGCTGCTGGTCATCGTCGACCCGGTCGCCCGCCGAAGTGACGGCGAGTCCGTACGGATCGCGAAGGATGTCCTGTCGGCGCGCGCGGAAGCGAAGATCTGCCTGCCGGACAGCCCGGAGGAATTCACCCGGGCCCTGGCCCGGCGCGGCTCCCGGCACCCCGTGGTGCTCGGCGACGACCGCGCGCTGCTCCGTACGGTGACGCTGCTGCACCGGGAGCGGGAGCTCGCCGAGGGGGCGCTGTCCCTCGTCCCGATCGGCCCGCCGGACGCCCTGGAACTGGCGCACGCGCTCGGCGTGCCGCGCTCCACCCCGGCGGCGGCGCGGGCGGTCCTCGACGGGGCGGTACGCCGCCTCGACCTGCTGGTCGACGACAGCGACGGGGTCGTCCTCGGCGACCTCTGCATCCCCGGCGTACCGGCCCTCCGCACCCTGGCCGCGCCGACCTCGTCCGTGTGGGGCACCTGCCGCTCCCTGGTCCGCACGCTGGTCCGCCCGGCCCCGACGGCCCTCGCGGTCCGCACGCACCGGCTGCGGGTGGAGGCGGACGGGGTGCTCCTCGCGGACGTGGACACGCCGGTGGAGGGCGTCTCGGTCCGCTCGGTCGCCGGCACGGCGGAGGTCACCGTCCACCCGGCCCACCCGTCGCCGGACGACCGGCCGCCGGACCACCAGGCGCTGGCCCGCACACTCACGGTCTCGGGCCCGGACTTCCGCTACCGCGCGGACGGTCGCGTCACGGGCCCGGTCCGCCGCCGGACGTGGACGGCCCGGGCGGGAGCGTGGGGGCTGATGCTTCCCCGGGAGTCCGCCGGGCTCTAGCCTCGCGTGTGGGGCTGGAGTGGCTGGTGGGAGCTCGTGGGGCGAGAGGGGCTTGCGGTGGCACGTGCGCTCGATCTGCCGGAGACGGCCGACGCGCTGGAGCGGTACCGGCGGAGGGCGGTCAGGCTGACGGTCATCGGCGCGGTGCTGCTCGTCCTCGCCGTCGGCGTCGGTCTGCTGTTCTCGGGCTCGTGGACGCCCGCCGCGATCGGCTGGCTCGTGCTGTTCGCTCTCCCCACGTTGGGCATCGGCGTCAACGCCCGGTCGATCGCGAAGCGGATGCGGCACGTCCTCGGCGTCGGGACGTGGTCGGCGCACACGGCCCTGCCTGTGGCCCGTCCCTGGCACGCGGAGACCGTCGTACTGGCCTCCCCGGGCACCGGCGAGCTGTGGCCGCTGACGCTGCCGTCCGTACGGCAGCGGTTCGGACCCGTAGTGCCGGGTCCGGACGGGGTGCTGTGGTGGTGCGGGGACCCTCGACTGGGCGGTGTGATCGCGCCTCCCGGGGGCGGGGAGCTGGTCTGGATGAGGCCGGTACGGGGGCAAGCCGGGCGGCGCCGGATCGTGGCGCGGGCGGAGGGCCTGCTGGACCGTCCGGTGCCGAGGAGCCCGCAGGCGGCGGTCTGACGCGGCGCGGCGAGCCGGGGTCCCGGCGTCCTGTCGCTCCCGTCCACGACCCCCTCCCCCGCGGCCCCGCCTCCGGGCTACGCTCCGCCCGTGAGTCTCGACGAAGCCGGTACCGCGCCATCCCCGACGTACGCCCTGCTCGCCGCCGAGGCCGCGCGTGAGGTCGTCGCGCCGGCCCGCGCGCACCGCCCGGAGGCGGACGTCCGGGCCGTGCCCTGGTGGCGGGTGCGGAGTCTGCGCCAGGGCTCCGGACTGGGTGAGGTGCTGATCTCCGGGGTCGTCTGCGCGGTCCTCCTCGGCGTGCTGACGCCGACCGACCTCGACGGGGGCCCCGAGATCGCTGCGTACACCTTCGGGATGATGATGCTCGGCACGTTCGTGGTCTCCGGCTACCGGCTGCTGACCACCGGCCGCCCCGCCGCCCGCCGCCTCGCCCGGGCCGCGACCGCTCCCCGGCCCGCCACCCGGCGGTACGTGCTGCTGCACGGCCCTGCGGGCGGGCGGCCGAGCCTGTTCCTGTTCCCGGACGGCGAGCGGCCGGACGACCTGCCCGACGGCCTGTTGATGCTTCGGCCGTCCGACGCGCTGCCCTCCGCGCCCACCGGCTCCGTGGAGCTGCACGGCTGGCTCGACCGGGCGGACTCCGGTCTGCCGGTCGTCGTCCCCTGGGTCGACGGGCGGCCGCTGTGGCCCGCGGAGCCGCTCTGGGAGGCGGGCAGTGCCGACTTCGAGGGGCAGCTGGAGTGGCTGGCACCGGGCGTGGAGGCCCCTCAGCCGCCCGCCTGACCCTCCTTGTGGGCCCGCCAGCGGTCCATGATCCCCAGCATCTCCGTCTGGAGGAACGCGAAGAAGTCGGCCGTCTCGGCGGTCCGCCGGCCCGCCGCCGTGTCCGGGCCGAGCGTCTCCACGCCGTCGCGGAGGACCTTCTCCCAGCGGGTCAGGACCTGGTCGCGGCGGGTGAAGGTCTCGTACCAGAGCTCGTTGTGGAGGACGTACCGCTCGCGGCGCGTGCCCGGGTCGCGCTCGCGGCTGACCATGCTGACCTGGTTGAGGTAGCGGATCGCGCCGGAGACCGCCGCCGGGCTGATCCGGAGCTGTTCGGCGAGCTCGGCCGAGGTCATGGAGGCCGTCTCGGAGGCGAGGAGCGCCGCGAAGACCCGGGACGCCATGCGCTGCATGCCGGCCTCCGTCATCTCGGCGGCGAAGCGCTCGACGAAGCGGGAGGCCGCCGCGTCGTCGACCTCGGTCCCTTCGGCGCCTTCGGTGCTGCTCATGCCGGTCATCGTCTCCCTCGCTCGTCTTACCACCCCGACTTTATACGCTTCCTTAACTTCACAAGTTTGTGAAAGTATCGTACGTTCAGAAGCATGACGAAGGCAATCAGCGTCGCCGGACTCCACAAGTCCTTCGGGCGCACCCACGCGCTGGACGGTCTCGACCTCGCCGTCGAGGCCGGCGAGGTCCACGGCTTCCTCGGCCCCAACGGCGCCGGGAAGTCCACCACCATCCGCGTCCTCCTCGGCCTGCTGCGCCCCGACTCCGGCGCCGCCGCCGTCCTCGGCCGGGACCCCTGGCAGGACGCCGTCGCGCTGCACCGCCGCATCGCGTACGTCCCCGGCGACGTGACGCTCTGGCGCAACCTCTCCGGCGGCGAGGTCATCGACCTGTTCGGGCGGCTGCGCGGCGGCGGCCTCGACCGGTCCCGGCGCGCCGACCTGATCGAGCGCTTCGAGCTCGACCCCACCAAGAAGGGCCGCACCTACTCCAAGGGCAACCGCCAGAAGGTCGCCCTCGTCGCCGCCTTCGCCTCCGACGTCGACCTGCTCGTCCTCGACGAACCGACCAGCGGCCTCGACCCGCTGATGGAGGAGGTCTTCCAGAGCTGCGTCACCGAGGCGCGGGAGCGCGGCCGGACGGTGCTCCTCTCCTCGCACATCCTCAGCGAGGTGGAGACCCTCTGCGACCGGGTCAGCATCGTCCGCAAGGGCCGGATCGTCGAGTCCGGCTCGCTCGCGGAGCTGCGCCACCTGACCCGTACGAGTGTCACGGCCGACCTCGCCTCCCCGCCCAACGGGCTCGCCCACCTCCCCGGCGTCCACGACCTGGCCGTGACGGGACACCGGGTGAAGCTCCAGGTCGACACCGACAAGCTCGACGCCGTCCTGCGGTCCCTGACCGGGTCGGGAGTCCGGAGCCTGACCAGCACCCCGCCCACGCTGGAGGAGCTCTTCCTCCGCCACTACGCGGAAGAGGGGGCCCTGCGATGACCAGCGTGACCGGCACCGGGACCCTCACCCGGCTCGCCCTGCGCCGCGACCGGCTCATGATCCCGCTCTGGGCCGTCGTGACCGGCGGCATCGTCGCCAGTGGCGCCGGCTCGATGGAGGGGCTGTACGGCACGGCCGCCGAGCGCGCCGAGGTCGCCGCCTCCATGACCGCCAACAGCTCGATGCGCTCGTTCTACGGGCCGGTCTTCAGCGACTCCCTCGGCGGGCTCGTCGCCTGGCGCTTCGGCATGTTCGCCGCCGTCCTCGCCGCCGTGGCAAGCCTGATGGTCGTCGTCCGCCACACCCGCGACGAGGAGGAGACGGGCCGCCAGGAGATGCTCTCCGCCGGAGCGGTCGGCCGCCGCGCCCCGCTCACCGCCGCCCTCCTCGCCGCGCTCGCCCTCAACGGCGCCGTCGCCCTCATCGTCACGGCGGGGCTCGCCGGACAGGGCGCGGCCGGGGCGCTCGCCCTCGGCCTCGCCGTCGGCGGCACCGGCATGGTCTTCGCGACCCTGGCCGCCCTCACCGCGCAGCTCACCGAGAGCGCCCGCCTCGCCAGGGGCCTGGCGGCGGCCGTCCTCGGTCTCGCCTTCGTCCTGCGGGCGGCCGGCGACGCCGGTACGGCCTCCGGGGACTCCGTCCTGACCTGGCTCTCCCCCTTCGGCTGGGCCGAGAACGTCCGCGCCTTCGCCGGCGAACGCTGGTGGGTGCTGCTCCTGATCGGCGCGGCCGTCCTGGTCCAGACGGCGGTGGCGTACGCGCTGACCGGCCGCAGGGACGTCGGCGCGAGCTTCCTCGCGACCCGGCCGGGCCCGGCGGAGGGACGGCTGGCCTCGGCCGGGGCGCTCGCGTGGCGGCTCCAGCGCGGCTCGCTCCTCGGCTGGTCGCTCGGCTTCCTGCTCGGCGGGCTCGTCTTCGGCGGGATGGTCGAGGGCGCGGCCGACATCGTCGGCGACAACGCGCAGGCCCGCGAGATCTTCGAGCGGATGGGCGGGCAGAGCGGGCTGACGAACGCCTTCCTCGCCACCATGGTCTCCCTCTTCGGGATGATCGCCGCGCTCTTCGCCGTCGGGTCGGTGCTGCGGGCGCACGGCGAGGAGACCTCCGGCCGCGCCGAACCGCTCCTCGCGAACGCGGTCGGCCGGATCCGCTGGGCCGCCAGCCACCTGGTGATCGCCTTCGGCGGCTCGGCCCTGATCCTGGTCCTCGCCGGCCTCGGCCTCGCCCTCTCCTACGGGCGGGACCTCGGTCCGGTCCTGGGCGCCTCGCTCGTCCAGCTCCCGGCGGTGTGGACCCTCGCCGGGCTCGCCGTCCTCCTCTGGGGCGCCGTCCCGAAGGCCGCGCCCGCCGCGTGGGGCGCGGCCGGGGTCTGCCTGGCCCTCGGCTGGATCGGCCCGGCGCTGGACCTGCCGCAGGCGGTCCTGGACCTCTCCCCCTTCGGCCACCTGCCGAAGCTCCCCGGGCAGGACCCGGCCTGGCTCCCGGCCCTGACCCTGACCGCCCTGGCAGCGGCCCTGGTCACGATGGGCCTGGCGGGGCTGCGCCGCCGGGACGTGGAGACGAACTGACGGCGGGCCCCGCCCCGTACGGCGGCAGGCCTCACACCTCCACGAGCAGCTCCTCGAAGCCCCGGATCACGTACCCCGGCTTCCACACGGGCTCCGCCGCGAGCCGCAGGCCCGGCGCCTGGCGCAGCAATTCGCCGAAGACCGCCTCCAGTTCGAGGCGGGCGAGCGGGGCGCCGAGGCAGTAGTGGATGCCCGCGCCGAAGGTGATGTGGGGGTTGTCGGCGCGGGTGAGGTCGAGCTCGTCGGCCGTCGGGCCGAAGCGGGCCGGGTCGCGGTTGGCGGAGCCGAAGAGGAGGGCGACCTCGGAGCCGCGCGGGATGACCTGGCCGCCGACCTCGATGTCGTCGAGGACCCAGCGCTCGAACATCTGGAGCGGGGTGTCGTACCGCAGAAGTTCCTCCACAGCTGTGGACAACTTTTCGGGATCCGGACGGACACCCTTGCGGAAGAGCGTCCACCAGCCGTTGACCGTGGTGTTCACGGTGGCCTCGTGGCCCGCGTTCAGGAGCAGGACGCAGGTGGAGATCATCTCCTGCTCCGTCAGCCCCTCCACCGCGACGAGGCCCGAGATCAGGTCGTCCCCGGGGCTCTTCCGGCGCCGCGCGATCAGCTCCCGCAGGTAGTCCGAGAACTCGATCGAGGCCGTCACCGCCCGCCGGGCCGTCTCCTCCGAGGGGTTCAGCTCGAACATCCCGCAGATCGCCGCCGACCAAGGCCGCAGCCGCCCCCGCTCCTCGTCGTCCTCCGGGACGCCCAGCATCTCGGCGATCACCGCGACGGGGAGGGGTTCGGCGACCGAGGCGAGCAGATCGCCGCCGCCCTGCGCGACCAGGTCGCCGACGAGCCCGGCGGCGAGCCGCCGTACCGTCGGCGCCAGGTTCTCCACCGTCCTCGGCGTGAACGCCTTCGACACGAGCCGCCGGATCCGGCCGTGGTCGGCCGCCTCCAGGTCGAGCAGCCCGTGGTCGTTGAGCGTGTGGAAGGGCTCGTACGCGGCGGCCGGCGCCTCCCGCCCGAACTCCTCGTGGGTGAACCGGTGCGTGTACGTCCGGCCGAGCCGCCGGTCTCGGAGGAGCGCCGACACGTCCTCGTAGTGCGGGATCAGCCACTGCCGGGTGGGACCGTGCCAGTGCGCGCGACCGGCGGCGCGCAGCCGGGCGTAGGCGGGGTACGGATCGGCGACGAACCCGGGGGACCAGGGGTCGTACACGGCGTCGACATCAACAGCGTCCATGGCGTTCATGACCGGACGCTACCTCCGAACGGGCCGTCAGCCGCCGACACGCACCAGACCCGCCTCGTACGCGAAGACCGCCGCCTGCGTCCGGTCGCGCAGCCCCAGCTTCACCAGGATGCGGCTCACGTGCGTCTTGATCGTGGACTCGGCGACGACGAGGTGCTCGGCGATCTCGACGTTCGACAGGCCCTGCGCGATGAGCACGAGCACCTCCGTCTCCCGCTCCGTCAGCTCCCCGATCTGCGCCATCGCCGGCGGGCGCGGGGAGCTGCCGGGTGCCTTGGCGAACTCGGTGATCAGCCGCTTCGTGACGGTCGGCGCGAGCAGCGCCTCGCCGGCCGCGACGACCCGCACGCCCTCCGCGAGCTGCCGGGCCGAGGCGTCCTTGAGGAGGAAGCCGGAGGCCCCGGCGCGCAGCGCCTGGTACACGTACTCGTCGAGGTCGAAGGTGGTCAGGACGAGGACCTTCGCGTCCTCGTCGGCGGCGACGATCTCCCGCGTGGCGTCGATGCCGTTCAGCTCGGGCATCCGGATGTCCATGAGGACGACGTCCGGGCGGAGGGCGGCGACCTGGGAGATCGCCTCCCGGCCGTTGACGGCCTCGCCGACGACCTCGATGTCGGGCATCGCGCCGAGCAGGACGGAGAAGCCCTCGCGGACCATCATCTGGTCGTCGACGATCAGCACCTTGATGCTCATTCCCCGGCCTCCTCACGGGTCTCGTCACGGGTCTCTTCACGGCTCACGGGGATGAAGGCCGCCACCTCGTAGCCGCCGTCGGCCGTGACCTCGGCGGTCATCTCGCCGCCCAGCATGGTCACCCGCTCCCGCATGCCGGTGATGCCGTGCCCGGCTCCGGGCGAGGGCTTCACGAGACCGCGCGCGGGCCCGTTGGCGACGCGCAGCCCGAGCCCCCCGAGGACATAGCTGACCTCGACCTTCGCCGCCGCGCCGGGCGCGTGGCGCAGGACGTTCGACAGGGCCTCCTGGACGATCCGGTACGCGGAGAGCTCCACGCCCTGCGGCAGCTCGCGCACCGCGCCGGTCACCGTCTTCTCGACGTCGAGCCCGGCCTCGGTGACGTTGCGGACGAGTGCGTCGAGGTCGCCGAGGGTCGGCTGCGGGGCGTCGGGGGCCTCGTAGTCCTCGGCGCGGACGACCCCGAGGATGCGGCGCAGCTCGGTCAGCGCGGCGACGGCGTTCTCGCGGATGGTGAGGAAGGCCTGCTCCAGCTCCGGCGGCGGGTTATCGACCCGGTAGGGCGCGGCCTCCGCCTGGATGGCGACCACCGACATGTGGTGGGCGACGACGTCGTGGAGCTCACGGGCGATGGTGGTGCGCTCTTCGAGGACGGTCCGCTTGGAGATCTCCTGGGCGGTGACGGTCTGCTGGGCGGTGACCTCGCGGTCGGCCTGGCGGCGGACCTGGATCATGGAGACGGTGAGCAGGACGAGGGCCGAGACGAAGAGCAGCGGGACCGAGACGGAGCTGCGGCCCATGCCGAGGAACATCTCGGCGAAAAGGCAGTAGGCGGCCGTCACGAGCCACATCCACACAGCGGTACGGGGCCGGGTGCGGGCGGCGACCACGCCGAGGACCACCACATGGCCGACGAGGCATGCCCCCGTCCAGGGCCAGCCGCCGTCGAAACCGCCGACGTACCCGACGAAGGGGGCCGCACCGAGCGAAGCCCAGAAGGCGAGGATCGGCCGGACCAGGGTGAGCAGCACGATCGCGGCCGGCAGGCAGGTGATCACGAGCGCCGACACGCCGAAGGCGTAGTAGATCCGGTCGTATCCCAGAGCGAAGACGATCACGGCGCAGAACGCGACGAATGCGTGCGGGAGCAACCCCGCGAAGATGCGTATCCGCTCCGGCAGGAAGCGGGTCGGCCCGCTGTTCACGTCCATGCGCGGCAGCGGTCGGTAGGCGAAGGCGTCATGGAAGAGCTCTTGGCGCAGCCCGCCGATGGCCACCTGCACCAGGTGGAGCTCGGGGCTGCGGCTCGTCTCGGAGGTCCGTGTCTCGGTCACGCGCTCCACGGTACGGGCGGCGGGGGACCCGGTCGTCCCGCTCGATGCGGATCCTCCGCCGTCCCCCCTGAGGACTACGTGTCCGTCACCAGGCCAGCTGGGCGATCTCCTCAGAGACCACCGCGCACGCGTCCGCCGCCGGGTCGATCAGCGGGAAGTGGCCGACGCCTTCGAGAAGCGTGAAGCCGACCTCCTCGCCGGCCTTCGCCGCCGCCTCCGCGTACGCCTCGGCGACCGTGTGCGGGACGACGACGTCCTCGCGGCCCTGGACGATCGTGGTCGCGATGCCCGTCGGGAGGAGGACGGCCGGGTCCGCGAAGGCCGCCCGGTGCGCGTACTCCGCCTCGCCGCCGAGGAGTTCGGTGACCGCGCCGCCGCACACGCCGAGCTCCACCGCCCGCTCGAAGTGGGCGATCGGGGCGAGGGCGACGACCCCGCGCAGCGCGGGCGGGGCGGGCAGCCGCCAGGGGGAGCCGGCGGGCAGGACATGGCGGGCCGCGGCCCAGAGGGCGAGGTGCCCGCCGGCGGAGTGGCCGGTGAGGACGATCCGGGCGGTGTCCGCCTGCGGCAGGTGTGCGGCGGCCAGCGCCGGTACGGCGTCGAGCGCGGCGGCCACGTCGTCGAAGGTCTCCGGCCAGCGCCCGGCGACCGGGGCCGTACCGCCCTGGCGGGGGATGTCGCTGCCGCGCCGGTACTCGACGCTGGCGACGGCGAAGCCGCGGCGGGCCAGGAAGTCCACGAACGGGGTCAGATGCTGCCGGTCGTACGGCGCCCGCCACGCGCCGCCGTGCAGGGCGACGACGAGCGGGGCCCGGGTGCGGCCGTCGCGCGGGGCGTAGAAGTCGACCACCTGGTCCGGGTGGTCGCCGTACGCGGCGGAGGCGTCCGGGGCGACGGCCGGGTGCGAGAAGGCCGACGCTTCTTCGGCGGCATCGCGCGCGGCGGGGTCCGGCATGCTGTTCCAACCTCTCGGTGACGCGGCCGAATTGGCCTGACCTGCGGGGACGGTACCAGCACCGGAGCCCCCGCAGATCAGGCGATCATCGGACGGTCACCCTCAGGCGGGGAGGTCGGCCAGGACCTCCGCGAGGATCCGGGCCGCGCGCTCCGCGTCCGCGAAGCCCACGTACAGCGGCGTGAAGCCGAACCTCAGCACGTCCGGGCGGCGCAGGTCGCCGACGACCCCGCGCTTGATCAGCTCCGCCATCACGGCGGGCGCGTTCTCGCAGCTCAGCGCGGTCTGGCTGCCGCGCTCGGCGCGCGCTCCCGGCGTCACCGGGACGACCCGGCCCGCGGGCGCGTAGGCGGCGACGCACTCCAGGAAGAAGTCCGTCAACGCGAGGGACTTGGCGCGCACGTCCTCGATCGCGACGCCGTCCCACACGTCGAGCGCCGACTCCAGCGCCAGCATGGAGAGGATGTCCGGCGTCCCGACGCGGCCCCGCAGGGCGCCCTCGGCCGCCTCGTACCCGGGGGTCATCGCGAACGGGTCCGTGTGCGAGTTCCAGCCGGGCAGCGGCGAGTCGAAGGCCGCCTGGTGGCGCTCGGCGACGTACAGGTACGCGGGCGAACCGGGGCCGCCGTTCAGGTACTTGTAGGTGCAGCCGACGGCCAGGTCGACCCCGTGGGCGTCCAGGCCGACGGGCAGGGCGCCCGCGCTGTGGCACAGGTCCCAGACGGCGAGCGCGCCCGCCGCGTGAAGCGCGGCGGTGAGGCCCGGCAGGTCCTGGAGCCGACCCGTCCGGTAGTCGACGTGGTTGACGAGCGCGAGGGCCGTCCGGTCGCTCACTGCGTCCGCCATGTCGGCCGGGTCGCACGCCACGATCTCGTGACCCGTCATGCGCGCCGCGGACTCCGCGATGTACCCGTCCGTGGGAAAGGTCGTCGCGTCGACGAGGATCTCGTCCCGCTCGTCGCCGTTGATCCGGGCCGCGGCGACGACCGCCTTGAAGACGTTCACGCTCGTCGAGTCGCCGACCACGATCTGCCCGGGGGCGGCGCCGACGATCGGGGCGATCCGGTCGCCGATCCGCTCGGGCGCGGTCCACCAGCCCGACTCGTCCCAGGAGCGGATGCGCAGCTCGCCCCACTCACGGGTGATCACGTCGGCCATGCGGGCCGGGACGTGCGCGGGCAGCGCGCCGAGCGAGTTGCCGTCGAGGTAGACGGTCCCGGCGTCGAGGGCGAACTTCTCGCGGTACTTCGCGAGGCCGTCGGCGGCGTCGAGTTCCAGGGCCCTGCCCTTGAGGAGGTCAGACATGGCTGCGCGCCGTCCAGAGCTCCGGGAACACGTTCTTCTGGGCCCGCTTCTCCAGCCAGGCCACGCCCGCCGAACCGCCGGTGCCGGTCTTCGCGCCCATCGCGCGCCGGGTCGCCACCAGGTGGTCGTTGCGCCATCGCCAGACGAGCTCGGCGACGTCGCTGAGGGCCTCGCCGAGCCGGACCAGCTCGGTGTTCTGGTCGGTGTCCGCGTAGATCCCGGCCCAGACGGCCTCGACCGCCGGGGAAGGCTCGTACCGCTGCGCGAGGTCACGGCCGAGGACCGACTGCGGCACGGGCAGACCGCGCCTGGCCAGCAGGCCGAGGACCTCGTCGTACAGGCTCGGCTCCTGGAGCGCCTTCTCCAGCTCGGCGTGGACGCGGGGCGCGCCCCGGTGCGGGACGAGCATCGACGCGGACTTCTCGCCGAGCAGGAACTCCATGCGGCGGTACATCGCCGACTGGAAGCCGGAGCCCTCGCCGAGCGCGGCCCGGTAGGCGTTGAACTGGCCGGGGGTGAGCTGGGCGAGCGGCCGCCACGAGTGGTTCAGGGCCTCCAGCTCGCGCACCGAGCGCTTGAGCGCGTCCATCGCGACGGGGACGCGGTCCTCGCGCAGGGCGCGGCTCGCGGTCTCCCACTCGTGGACGATGACCGTGAACCACAGCTCCATGACCTGGGTGGTGACCAGGAAGACCATCTCGCCCGGGTCGTCCGAGCGGAGGTGCTGGAGGTGGGTGAGGACGTCCGCCTGGACGTAGTCCTCGTACGGCGTGGTACCCGCGAAGTCGAGGTTCGGGTCGACCGAACCGGCTCCGGAATGGGGAGAACCCGGGGGGAGTGACATTTCTGTCTCCTCGATACGAACTACCGGGTAGCGGTCTGCTCCACCGCCCGCGCGTACTTCCCTGCGGCACGGGAGCCCCGGTCCCCTCGGGAGGCGTGCTTCGTCGCGCGCCGTCCCAACGGCATCATGACACGATCGGGCCCGTGATGTAGCTCCCGTCTTCGTCATACGGAAATGCGTTCGAACGGCAGCCGTTCAGACCCTTGATCTGCTGCATCATCGCCGGCGCGAGCTTGCCCGGACCCGGGCAGCCCATGTGCTGCCTGATGCCGATCTCGTGCCCCACCTCGTGGTTGATGATCAGGTGCCGGTACTCGGCCGGCTCCCCCGCGAAGGTCGGCGAGCCGAGCATCCACCGCTTGAGGTTCACCACGACGCCGTCGGTGGTCTCGCAGTTCAGCTCGCCGTGGGTGTTCAGACCCTGCTGGGCGCAGAGGGCGTCCGCCGTGTCCGGGGTGGCGATCCGGATGACGAAGTCGGCGTTCTGCGAGACCAACTGGAAACGGCCCCGGCCGTGCGCGGCCCAGCTGCGCGGATGGGCCAGGATCTGCTGGATCTCGGCGGCCGCCGAGTGCGCCGAGAGCTCGATGCCGTCCTCGACCTGGACGCGGTAGCGGCGCAGCGAGCCGCCTGTGCCCTCCGCGTCACCGGAGGCCTGCGCGGTGGTGAAGGTCCCGGCGCCGGACTTCGGCACGGTCGTCTTCTTCGGCGTCGGCGTCGGCTTGGGTTTCGGCTTCGCCGTCGTGGCCTTCGGCTTCGGTTTCGGCTTCGCCGTGGTCGGCCGGGGGGTGGGTGCGTCCGTCGTCGGATCCGCAGTCGCGGTCGTCGCCTGCGGCGCGGGGGCGGCCGAGTCGTCGGTCGTCTGACCGTTGAAGTGCGCGAGGGCCGCGCCGCCGCCGAGGGCGACGGTCATCAGGACCAGGACCGGCAGCGCGAGACGGCGCACGGGACCGCGTCTGCCTCTGCCCCGCCGGCGGCTCTGTGTCCCTCGCCGTCCTGCGGGTGCGGCACGCTTGCCCACGACAGTCTTCTCCCCTGCGTCGGCCGGTGTGGGGGAAGAGGAAGTGGGGCCTCGGAAACCGGCGTTCTCGGTGCTGCGGTCCCCGGGATCGTACCGGCCCTCTTCGAACATCCTCGAACGTGCTCGGGCGCAACGAGAGGTGTGTCCCGTTTTCCCCCGACCCGGCGGGACGGGGGAAAATCGGGATGGATCAGGTCGTTCGGAAGACCGTCGGGAACGTCACAGGAAGGTCAGCCGAGCGTCTCCGCCGCGGTCTCCGAGGAGTCCCGCAGGAAGGTCGTGCAGCGCTCGAACTCCTCCTTCTCGCCGATCGCGCCGGCCGCCCGGGCGAGGGCGTGCAGCGCGCGCAGGAAGCCGCGGTTCGGCTCGTGCTCCCACGGCACCGGGCCGTGGCCCTTCCAGCCGCTGCGGCGCAGCGAGTCCAGGCCGCGGTGGTAGCCCGTACGGGCGTAGGCGTACGACTCGACGACCCGGCCGCCCTCGAAGGCGTCGTCGGCGAGCTGCGCCCAGGCGAGCGAAGACGTCGGGTACTGCGCGGCGACCTCCGCCGGCGCCGTACCGTTCGCGAGCAGTTCGCGCGGCCCCGGGTCGTCGGGCAGGTGGGTGGGGGCCGGTCCCCCCAGAAGGTTCTCGTGGATGGCCATGGGGACCACCCTAGGGGGTGTGCCGGGGCTCAGGCCGGGGCGTCCCGCTCGCCCGGGTCGAGCGGCGGTGACGTCACCCCGCAGTGGACCCGGCACTCCGGGTGGCACGTGGCTCCCACGGCCGGGGTGCGCATCGTCGTCCAGGCGAGCACCGCCCCCACCACCAGGATCCCCGCGCACATCGGCATCGCGCGCCGGAAGGTCTCGTCGAACTCCTCCGCCGAGAGGTACGCCTCCGGGCCCATCCCCGCCAGCAGCGGCAGCGCGGCCACCGCGAGCAGTCCGGCCGCCCGCGCCGCCGCGTTGTTGATCCCGCTCGCCAGGCCCGCCCTGGCCACGTCCACGGAGGCCAGGACGGTCGCGGTCAGCGGGGCCACCAGGGCCGTCATGCCGAGACCGAGCACCGTCACGGCCGGCAGCACGTCCTGCACGTACGAGGCGTCCTCCCCGACCCGCAGCATCAGCAGCATCCCCGCCGCGCACAGCAGCGGCCCCACCGTGAGCGGGATCCGGGGCCCGATCCGCTCCCCCAGCTCCCCGGACTTCGCCGACAGCAGCAGCATCAGCACGGTCGTCGGCAGCAGCGCGGTACCGGCGCCCAGCGCCGAGTAGCCCGAGACCACCTGGAGCTGGAGCGCGGCCAGGAAGAAGAAGCCGCCGAACGCCGCGTACACGCACAGGGTGACCAGATTGACCGACGTGAACAGCCGGGACGCGAAGATCGACGGGGGCGCCATCGCCCGCTCGCCGCGCCGCCGCTCCACCACCACGAACCCCGCCCCGAGCACCACCCCGACCGCCCCCGCCCACCAGGCCTCGCCGATCAGCGCGTACGTCACGAGCCCGAGCCCCGCCGCGCCCAGGACCGCACCGAGCACGTCGAAACGGCCGTGCGCGGTCTCGTCCCGCGACTCCGGCACATGACGCAGGGCGACGGGCACGCAGAGGGCGGCGAGCGGCACGTTCAGGAGGAACACCCACCGCCAGCCCGGCCCGTCCACCAGCCAGCCGCCGACGAACGGCCCGACCGCCGCGCCCACCCCGCCGAAGCCGGACCACAGACCGACCGCCTTGGCCCGGTCGTCCTCGTGGAAACTGGCCTGGATCAGCGCGAGCGATCCGGGTGTGAGCAGTGCCCCGCCCACGCCCTGGAGGGCACGGGCCGCGATCAGGATCCCGGTGTTCGGCGCGAGCCCGCACAGCAGCGAGGCCAGCGCGAACCACACCACCCCGATCACGAAGACCCGGCGGCGGCCGTACCGGTCGCCGAGCGCCCCGCCGAGCAGGATCAGCCCGGCGAGCGTCAGCATGTAGGCGTTGACGGTCCACTGGAGCGCGCCGAGGTCGGCGTCCAGGTCCTCGCCGATGTGCGGCAGGGCGACGTTGACGACGGTGGAGTCCAGCAGCACCATCCCGGAGCCGAGGACGGTCGTGAACAAGATCCACCGGCCGGTCCCCGAGGCCATCCGTACGTCCCGCTCACCCATGCCTGCATGGTCCCGCGAAGCCGCCGCGACCGCGCTCCGAACGACCCGGCCTCAGGCCATCCGGAGCCTGACCGCCGCCCGCCCGACCGGTCTCGGTCAGGCCGTACGCAGCCGGGTCGCCGCCCGGATCAGCGCGTCCACGCCCCGCTCGGCCTTCTTCCTCGGGCAGCCCACGTTCAGCCGGACGAAGCCCGGCGTCCCGTACACCCCGCCCGGCATGATCGCGACCTTCTCCACCGACACCAGCTCCTCCTGGAGCCGGGTCTCCTCGATCCCGAGCGGCCGCAGGTCGATCCAGGCGAGGTAGCCGGCCTGCGGGGGCTCCCAGACGACGCCGGGCAGGCCCGTGGCCAGCCGCTCCCGGAGCAGCTCCATCGTGCCCGCGACATAGCCGCGCAGCTCGTCCAGCCACGGTGCGCCCTGTCGGTACGCGGCGATGTGGGCCGTCAGCGAGAGGACGGCGGGCGAGGCGAGGCCCTCGCCGGTCTCCATGCGCCGGACGAAGGCCTCGCGGGCGTCGGGGTCGCCGAGGATCCCGTACGAACCGGAGAGCGCGGGGAAGTTGAAGGCCTTCGTGCCGGAGGTGACGAGCGCCCAGCGGCGGCCCCGGCCCGGCTCCGCCACCCGCGTCCACGGGACGTGGCGGTGGCCGTCGGTGGTGAGGTCGGCGTGGATCTCGTCGCTGACGACGGACGCGCCGTGGCGCTCCGCCAGCTCGGCGAAGGCGGCGAGCTCCTCCTCCGTCCACACCCGGCCGGTCGGGTTGTGCGGGGAGCAAAGCAGCAACATCCGGCTGTCGGGGCGGGCCAGCTCCCGTTCCAGGGCGTCGAGGTCCCCGAGCGGTACGCCGCGCAGCTCGCGCCCGAGCCCGGTGACGGCCTTGCGGAAGCCGTCGTAGGTGGGGGTGTGCACGACGACGCCGTCGCCGGGCTCCGTCCACATCCGCAGGAGCTGCGACAGCTGGTTGAGCACGGACGGCGCGTACACCAGCGCGCCCGGGTCGATCTCGGTCGCGTACCGGCTCGCGTACCAGTGCCGGATCGCGTCCCGGAAGTCGCCGAGCCGCCAGTCCGTGTAGCCGAAGACCCCGTGGTCGACGCGGTCGCGCAGGGCGGCAAGAACCTCCGGAGGCGAGGCGAAGTCCATGTCGGAGATGGTGAAGGGGAGCAGGTCGGAGACGCCGAAGCGGTCCGCTATCCCGTCCCACTGGACCGACCAGGTCCCGTGCCGGTCTGTCTCACGGTCGAAGTCGTACATCAGGCCCTCCGCCCTCTCGTCGACGCACGAAGGCCCGGCACCTCGGGAGGTACCGGGCCCGTCGTTCACAGGATGACTTACGTCAGCCTCGTGGACTTACTTCAGCTTCGTGCCGGTCGAGCGCAGCGCGGCACACGCCTCGGTCACGCGGACGGCCATGCCGGCCTCGGCCAGCTTGCCCCAGGTGCGCGGGTCGTAGGTGGACTTCTTGCCGACCTCGCCGTCGACCTTCAGGACACCGTCGTAGTTGCGGAACATGTGGTCCACGACCGGACGGGTGAAGGCGTACTGGGTGTCGGTGTCGAGGTTCATCTTCACGACGCCGTTCTCCAGCGCGGTGGCGATCTCCTCGGCCGTCGAGCCCGAGCCGCCGTGGAAGACGAAGTCGAACGGGTTGACCTTGCCGAACTTCTCGGCGACGCCCGCCTGGAGGTCCTTGAGGAGCTCGGGGCGGAGCACGACGTTGCCCGGCTTGTAGACGCCGTGCACGTTGCCGAAGGACGCGGCCAGCAGGTAGCGGCCCTTCTCGCCCAGGCCGAGGGCCTCGGCGGTGCGGATGGCGTCGTCGACGGTGGTGTACAGCTCGTCGTTGATCTCGTGGGTGACGCCGTCCTCCTCGCCACCGGTCGGGGTGATCTCGACCTCAAGGATGATCTTGGCGGCGGCGGCCTTCGCGAGCAGCTCCTGACCGATGGCCAGGTTGTCGGCGAGGGTCTCGGCGGAGCCGTCCCACATGTGCGACTGGAACAGCGGGTTCTCGCCACGGGCGACGCGCTCGGCGGAGATGTCGAGCAGCGGACGGACGTAGCCGTCCAGCTTGTCCTTCGGGCAGTGGTCGGTGTGCAGCGCGACCGTGATGTCGTACTTCGCGGCGACGATGTGCGCGAACTCGGCCAGGGCAACGGCGCCCGTGACCATGTCCTTGTTGTACTGGCCGCCCAGGAACTCGGCTCCGCCGGTCGAGATCTGGATGATGCCGTCGCTCTCGGCCTCAGCGAAGCCGCGCAGTGCAGCGTGCAGAGTCTGGGTCGAGGTCACATTGATGGCCGGGTAGGCGAACTTGCCTGCCTTCGCCCGGTCGAGCATCTCGGTGTAGACCTCGGGGGTTGCGATGGGCATTCGTCCGCTCCTTGTGATGTGCGGGGTGTGTGCGTTGCTGTCCCTGACCTGGGGGCGACGTCATCGTCGCCCCCATCCTTCCAGACTCTTGTCCGGGCTCCCACGGGCGCGGCACGACAAGGGGCGGGGTGTTTCACGTGAAACACCCCGCCCCTTGGTGAAAATGCAGGTCAGGACCGCTTTCGACAGGGTCCGGGACCTAAGTCACGACTTCGCGGCGGTTACGCCAGCTCGAGATCGCCCAGCTGGTAGCCGGTGAGGTACGGCAGACCCGCTTCGGCGATCGCGCCGGCCGCGCCCCGGTCCACGATCGTGGCCACGGCCACGACCTCGCCGCCCGCCTCGCGGACGGCCTCGACGGCCGTCAGCGGGGAGCCGCCGGTGGTCGACGTGTCCTCGACGACGAGGCAGCGACGGCCCTTCACGTCCGTGCCCTCGATACGGCGCTGCATGCCGTGCGCCTTCTGGGCCTTCCGTACGACGAAGGCGTCGAGGCGCTGTCCGCGCGCGGCGGAGGCGTGCAGCATCGAGGTGGCGACCGGGTCGGCGCCCAGGGTCAGGCCGCCGACGCAGTCGAAGTCCAGGTCGGCGGTGAGGTCGAGCATGACCTGACCGACCATCGGCGCGGCCTCGCCGTCCAGCGTGATGCGGCGCAGGTCGATGTAGTAGTCGGCTTCCAGACCCGAGGAGAGGGTCACCTTGCCGTGCACCACGGCCTTGTCCTTGATCTGCTGGAGCAGTTCAGCGCGTACGTCAGTCATGGTCAGCAGCTTAGAGGGCACTCTCTAGAGCCGCCGCCAGCTCCAGACGCTCTCGATCTCCAGGGGGTCGATCGGGGTGACGAGACGCGGGTGGGTGTTGAGACCGTTCGGCGGGCCGGACTGCGGCTCGACGCAGACCGCCTCCGCCGGCTCGTCGTAGATCACGACCCACTCGGCACGGCTGCTGACCTTCAGCTCCAGCTCCTCCGGCCAGGTGAGGGTGACGTCGACGCCGTCGGGCATGCCGAAGCAGTCGTCCCAGGGGCCGGGGAGGGGGTCGATCCGGCGGCCGGTGGGGAGGTGGTTCTCGCCGCGCTCCTCCTGCCAGCCGGGGGTGAAGCCGAGCCGTACGTCCTGGCCGCCGTTGCCGAGGTTGCGCAGGAACCAGGGGTGCCAGCCGGCCTGCGCCGGGAAGGAGTCGTCGTAGGTCTCGACCCCGAAGCGAAGGGTGAGGGAGTCCTCGGCCAGCTCGAAGACCTGGGTCACCCTGCCCTTGTACGGCCACGGGTCCCCGAGATCGCAGGTGAAGACCGCCTCCGTCCCGGAGACGCGGGCGGTCTTCCAGGCGAGGTCGCGGACGGTGCCGTGGATGGCGTGCGGGGGCGCGTTGACCGGCAGCTGGTGCGTGGTCGCCCCGTCGCGGAAGCGGCCGTTCTCGGTCCGCCCGCACCAGGGCACCATCGGGAAGCTCCCGAACCGCTCGCCCTGGCGCAGCACTTCGGTGCCGCCGATGCGCAGGCCCTCGATCCGGCAGCCGTGCTCGGGGCTGATGGTCAACTCGGCGTCGCCCGCCGTCAGTCGCGTCTGCATGCTCACGCCTCTGACCCTAGGCCCTGTCCGGCCTGATCCGCCGGACAGGGGCCCCACGTGCCGGGGCGATTCAGCGGCGTCGGCGCAGAGCGCGGCCGACGACGACGGCGGAGGCGATGGCGAGCGCGGCGGCGGGGGCGATCCAGCGCAGAGTCGCGGTCGCGCCGCCGGACTCGGGAGCGGGGACGGGGGCGTACCGGCCGCGCGGCGGGGCGTGGTCGACCTCCTCGGCGCTGCGCCCGATCATGGTCCGCCGCGCGTGGGCGGCCTCGACGGCGGGCTGCGGGGCGGGGAACTCGATCGGGGTGGCGCCGAAGTCCTCGTCGCGGAGGGGGTCGAGGGAGGGGGGCGGGACGGGCGCGTCGTAGACGGAGGGGCGCGGGGGCTCCTCGACTCCGTCGTCCACACCGTCGTGATCGGAGTCGGAGTCGGAGTCGGAGTCGCTGTCCTCCTCTTCCGTCTCCCCCGTCTCCCCCGGCCCCTCCGCGAGCGCTGCCAGCGCCTCCACGAACTTGTCGAGCAGCTTGGCGCCGGCCGTGGCCCGTGCCTCGTCCGTCGCCTCGGCGAGCCGGCCGGCCGCCGTCAGGGCGCCGGTGAAGGCGATGCTCGTGCCCTCGTCCACGGGGGTGAGGACGACGGTCAGGGTGAGCTCGGCCGAGCCCTTGCCCCGGGCCTCGGCGCCCTGTCCCTCGTAGGTGATGGCGCCGTCCCGCTCGACGACCCGCAGGGCGCCGCGGTAGGTGATGGTGTGGCCGCCGACCCGGACCTTGAGCCGGCCCGAGAGGGGGCCCGCCTCCGCGTCGGCGTCCCGCTGGAGGCCGGGCACGCAGCGCACCACCCGGGCCGGGTCCGTGAGCGTCGCGCGCAGGGCCTCGGCCGGTACCGGAACGAACACCTCATGCTCCATGGAAGCCGAGCCTACTCAGGCCGGGGCGCGGCGTCGCCTCTTTGCGCCGGGGCCCGCGCGCCCCTGCCGCCACCCTCCGCGGCTTCGCCCTCAGCCGCCGTACCTCGGGTGCACCAGGGTCGAGGGCGGCAGCTCGGCGCCCCTGGCCCGTTCGGCGCGGCGGGCCGCGGCCTCCAGGGTGCCCGCACCGAGCGAGCGCAGCCGGGGCACGTCGGGCGCGAGGCCGAGGGCGGGCGGCCGGTCGCCCGGGACCGCGAGGAGGAAGCCCCAGTCCCCCGGCCCCTGCTCCGTACCGCCGGTGCGGTCGGCGCGGTCGGGGCCCGCCGCGAAGCCGGGGGTGCGGCCGCTCGCGCTGTAGGGGCGGGTCGCGAACCCGGCGGCGCGCAGGGTGGCGTCCACCGTCCAGTAGGTGTGCGGCCGGTCGGTGACCGATCCGGCGTGGACGGCGAACCGCCCGGAACCGGCGAGGACCCGGGCCGCGAGCCCGTAGAACTCCTCCGAGTACAGCTTGGTGCTGGGGGTGATGCCCGGGTCCGGGAGGTCGGAGATCACCACGTCGTACCGTTCCTGCAGACGGTCGGCGGCGCCCCGGAGCCAGTTGAAGGCGTCCGCGTAGACCACCCGGACGCGCGGGTCCCGGAACGCCTGGGCGTTGAGCGTGGCGAGCGCCGGATCGGTGCGGGCGAGGCGGACGACCCCGGGGTCGAGCTCGACGACGGTGACGGAGGTGACGCCGGGGTAGCGCAGCGCCTCGCGGGCGGCGAGGCCGTCCCCGCCGCCGACGATCAGTACGCGCGCGTGCGGGCCCTTCATCGCGGGGTGGACGAGCGCCTCGTGGTAGCGGTACTCGTCCTGGCCCGCCACCCGCAGCCGGCCGTCGAGGAACAGGTCGGGCGGCCCCTCGCGGCCTCCTGTCACCACCACCTCCTGGAGGTCGGTGTGGACGGCGACCCGCACCCGGTCCCCGTACACGGCCCGGCGCGCGGCCTCCTCGAAGTCGTCGACGAGCACGGTCGCCGTGGCCAGGACGGCCAGGACCGACATGTTCACCCCGATCAGCAGGGCGCGGGAGCGTGCGGTCAGGTCGCGGCGGAACACCCACAGCACGAGGCCGCCGCCCGCGATCACGTTGACCGCGCCGGTGACGAGCGCGCCGGTGAGCTGGCCGAGCCAGGGCAGCAGGAGGAAGGGGAAGGCGAGGCCGCCGACGAGCGCGCCGACGTAGTCGGCGGCGAAGAGGTCGGCGACCGTCCCCGCGGCGTCGTCCTGCTCGCCGGCCGAGGCCTGCCGCCGCGCGGACCCGGACCCGTCCCCGGCGGCCCGCTGTATGAGGGACATGAGGAGCGGGATCTCCGCGCCGATGAGCACACCGATGGCGAGCGAGAACGCGACGACGACGTACCGCGACTCGCCGAGCCAGGCGAAGGCCGCGTACAGCGCGAGGGCCGAGCAGCCGCCGATGAGGGCGAGCCCGGCCTCGACCAGGCCGAAGCCGACGGCGGCACGGCAGCGCAGCCGTTTGGCGAGGAGCGAGCCCACTCCCATCGCGAAGACCATCACGGAGAGCACGACGGACGCCTGGGTGACCGAGTCGCCGATCAAGTAGGAGGCGAGCGCGACCAGTTCCAGTTCGTAGACCAGACCGCAGGCGGCGCAGACGAAGACCACGGCGAGGACCGGGAACCGCACCGCCTCGGCCGACCGCGGCGGCCGGGGTGACCTGGGAGGTTTCGGCGACCTGGGCGGTCTGGGCGGCCGCTCGCGCCGCCGCACGGGCGGTTGTCGCACCCTGGTGGGTGGCATGGTCACGGTCGGCTCGATCATGAACGTAACGCTACGTCACGAATTACCCACTCCTTGTCACCCACACGAGTGCATCTGGAGCTCTGGAGGGGCGTATCAGAGTGTCGCCGGCATACGTGCGCCGATCCGGGTCCTGGTCACCACCAGCTGCCCTTCCTGCGGGTAGGCGTGCCAGGTGCGCCAGCGCACCTGGCCCTCGTGGCGCTGCGCCAGCATCGCCGTGAAGGCGTGCGGGGAGCCGGGGAAGGTCCCCGCGAGGCCGTTGGGGTGGTCGGCGACGAGCGCGAGCAACTCCTGCGCACGGCCCGCGAAGGAGCCGTGCGAGAGCGTCTCGACGCGCGCCGCGAATTCGTACTCCCATTCGCCGACGCGCTTGGAGACGCCGAGCGGGAGGGGGGTGCTGCTGCCGGGCATACAGGCGACGGTCTCCGAGCAGCTGCGACCCTCCTCCTCCAGGAGTACCTGATGGGAGGCGCCGAGCAGTCTCAACTGGAGTCTGGCACCGGAGAGTTCGAGGTCGAGCACGGCCAGGGCGGGCAGCGGCTCGCGCCCGAGGGCCCAGGCCAGATCGGCCGCGCGGGTATCGGTATAGGAGGTTTTCAGGGTGGTGAGCATGGGTCGGCTCCGCAAACACGGTTTGACGGGTGGGCCGGGGGCGCCCCGGAGAGGGTCCAACGGGAGTGGGGGATCGCCGGCTCGGTTCCACACACGGTCCGAGGGCTGTCTCTGTCAGGAGCGAGAGAACCACGGACGCCGGGCGACTCGCAGCGTTTTTACCCAACTTGCCGTGGTTTCCAACCCCTTCGGGGACCCCACAGTTCAATTGTTCAATCAGAATCGATCGACAAGATCCGCCGAAATGCCAACGTCACGTGCCACCGCGCCCGTTACGCCGGCGGCCCACCGGGGCCGGCGCGCCTCAGCTGCCGCCGCCGCAGCCGCCACCTCCACAGCTGGAGCCGGAGCTGCAGGAGCTTCCGCCCCCTCCGCAGCCCGCCGTGCCACCGCCGCCGCCGTCGGCCCAGCTGCGCCCGTTCCGCCGGCCGCCGCGGCGCCTGCCCGCGCCGGTGCCGCGGCGGACGGTGTGGATCAGGCTGATGAGGATCACGGCCCCCATGAAGACGATGAAGAGTTCCATCTGTACTACCCCCGTTCTTCTGTGCGAGGGAGATGCCCCCTGGGGCCCTCCCTCAAAGACGACTTGAGCGATTCCAGAGCTTCAGCTGCACGAGGACGAGGAGCTGGAGCAGGAGGACGAGGACGAGGAGCACGACGAGCTCGAACACGACGAGCTGGACGTGGAACAGGAAGACGAAGTGGAAGACGACGAACACGAGGACGAGGACGAGGAAGACGACGAGGAAGGCGACGAACCGGCCCACCAGCTCTCGGCACCACTCGCGCTGCCACCGGCACTGCCACCGGAACGCACCGTGCCGCGCATCGACAGCGCGACGACCCACACCACGATCGCGATCACGAGCGCGATCCCGAGGATGAAGAATGCGATGTTCATGCCAGGGCGATCCCCCCGGCGCGCCCTCGCCAAAGCGCACTTGAGGAAGTCCAGAGCTTCCCCCCAGGATGGCGGTCATGACACGACCGCTGCTCAACCGCCGGCTCGCCGAATTCGGGACGACGATCTTCGCCGAGATGTCCGCACTGGCCGCCACGACCGGGTCGATCAACCTCGGTCAGGGCTTCCCCGACACCGACGGCCCGGAGGAGATCCGCGAGGCCGCGGTCCGCGCGCTGCGCGACGGCCGCGGCAACCAGTACCCGCCCGGCCCCGGCGTCCCCGAGCTGCGGCAGGCCGTCGCCGACCACCAGCGCGAGTGGTACGGCGTCACGTACGACCCCGACACGGAGGTCCTGGTCACCGCCGGCGCCACCGAGGCGATCGCGGCCACCCTGCTCGCCCTCGTGGAACCGGGCGACGAGGTGATCGCCCTGGAGCCGTACTACGACTCGTACGCGGCCTGTGTCGCGATGGCCGGCGGCACCCGCGTCCCCGTCACGCTCCGCCCGCACGAGGGCGCCTACGTCCTCGACCTGGACGAGCTGCGGGCCGCCGTCACCGACCGCACCCGGCTGATCCTCCTGAACACCCCGCACAACCCCACCGGCACCGTCCTCACCCGCGCCGAACTGACCGCCGTCGCCGAGCTGGCGATCGAGCGGGACCTGCTCGTCGTCACCGACGAGGTGTACGAGCACCTGGTCTTCGACGACGCCGAGCACATCCCGCTCGCGAGCCTCCCCGGCATGCGGGACCGCACGGTCACCATCGGTTCGAGCGGGAAGACGTTCTCCTTCACCGGCTGGAAGGTCGGCTGGATCACCGCGAGCCCCGAGCTGACCTCGGCCGTCCGCTCGGCCAAGCAGTTCCTCACGTACGTCTCCGCCGGCCCCTTCCAGTACGCGATCGCCGAGGCGCTCCGCCTCCCCGCCACGTACTTCGACGGCCTCCGCGCCGACCTCCGGGCCAAGCGGGACCTGCTGAGCGAGGGCCTCGCGCAGGCGGGCTTCGAGGTCTACCGCCCGGCGGGCACCTACTTCGTCACCACCGACATCCGCCCGCTCGGCGCCGACGACGGCTTCGCCTTCTGCCGCTCCCTCCCGGAGCGCGCGGGCGTCGTCGCCATCCCGAACGCCGTCTTCTACGACCACCGCGAGGCCGGCGCCCCCTTCGTCCGCTTCGCCTTCTGCAAGAAGACGGAGGTCCTGGAGGAGGCAGTCTCCCGCCTCAAGCGCCTCGCCGCCTGAGACCGGGCCCCGGACGTGCGAAAGCCCGGCCCGGGGCCGTGATCGCGGGGATCACGGCTCCCGGCCGGGCTTCGGCGGGGTGCGAGTGGCGGGAGGCTCAGGCCTCCTCGTCGCCCGCCTTCTGCTCGGGGGTCTCCAGACCGAACTGCTCGACGACCCACTTGTCGAACTCGATGGAGGCGCGGACCCAGCTGACCGTGGAGGACACGAAGTGCTCCAGGGCGACGCCGGTGCCGATCAGCATCTGGGCCTCACCGATGAGACGGAGGGTGGCGGAGCCGTCCTCCTCCTCGTGCAGGTGGGTGTAGACCTTGGGCCACAGGGTGCGGCGGTTCCAGTCGTCGATCGCGTCGAGGACCCTCGCGCGGTCGTCGGCCGAGTGCGGGCGGTCGTAGAACGTCCGCACCGAGAAGACCTGCTGCTCGTCCTCGCCGCGGAACATGAAGTACGTGCGGAATTCCTCCCACGGCGCCGCGAGGTCACCCTCGTCGTCGACGACGTACTTCAGCTCCATCTGCTCGAGGAGCTGCTTGACGAGGTCCTGGTCGGGGACGACGGGGCCCGCCGGTCCTGCGGCCTGAGGCTGGGGCTGGCCCCCGAAATTCGGAATCGAGGACGGGTCGATGCTCACCGTGAATTTCCCTTCGTACGGATGCTCGCCATCCTCCCCCATGTCGGGCCGTTCATGGGAGCCCCACCAGCCGCGATCCGCTGCGGGCTGACAAGAACGTCGCCCCCTACCGCCCCGTCACCGCCCCGTCACCGCGCCGGGCCGACGATCAGACCGTCCTCGAACCGCTCCACCCTGACCGTGTCGCCGTCCACGACCTCGCCCGCGAGGATCTCCTTCGCGAGCCGGTCGCCGATCGCCGTCTGGATCAGGCGGCGCAGCGGCCTGGCGCCGTACGCGGGGTCGTTGCCCTCCTCGGCGAGCCACTCCAGGGCCTCCGGGCTGACCTCCAGGGTGAGCCGCCGGTCGGCGAGCCGCTTCGCGAGCCGGTCGATCTGGAGCCGCGCGATCCGGCCCAGCTCGGCCCGGTCGAGCGCCGAGAAGACGACGAGGTCGTCGAGGCGGTTGAGGAACTCCGGCTTGAAGCTCGCCCTGACCACGTCCAGGACCTGCTGCTTCTTCACGTCCTCCGAGGTCACCGGGTCGACGAGGTACTGGCTTCCCAGGTTCGAGGTGAGGATCAGGATGGTGTTGCGGAAGTCGACCGTCCGGCCCTGGCCGTCGGTGAGGCGGCCGTCGTCGAGGACCTGGAGCAGGACGTCGAAGACCTCCGGGTGCGCCTTCTCCACCTCGTCGAGCAGGACCACGCTGTACGGGCGGCGGCGGACCGCCTCCGTGAGCTGGCCGCCCTCCTCGTAGCCGACGTAGCCGGGAGGCGCGCCGACCAGCCGGGCGACGGAGTGCTTCTCGCCGTACTCCGACATGTCGATGCGGATCATGGCCCGCTCGTCGTCGAAGAGGAAGTCGGCGAGCGCCTTCGCCAGCTCGGTCTTGCCGACGCCGGTGGGGCCGAGGAAGAGGAAGGAGCCGGTGGGCCGGTCGGGGTCGGCGATCCCGGCGCGCGTGCGGCGCACGGCGTCGGAGACGGCCTGCACGGCCTCGGACTGGCCGATCAGACGCCGGCCGAGCTCGTCCTCCATGCGCAGCAGCTTCTGCGTCTCGCCCTCCAGGAGGCGGCCGGCGGGGATGCCGGTCCAGGCGCCGACGACGTCCGCGATGTCGTCGGGCCCGACTTCCTCCTTGACCATGGTGTCCTTGCTGGACTCCTGCTGGGCCTCGGCCTCGCTCGCCTCCGCCAGCTCCCGCTCCAGGGCCGGGATCTCCCCGTACAGCAGCTTGGACGCGGCGTCGAAGTCGCCGTCGCGCTGGGCGCGCTCGGCCCGTCCCCGGGCCTCGTCGAGGCGCTCCTTGAGCTCGCCGACCCGGTT
The DNA here is from genome assembly GCF_036226445.1 of Streptomyces sp. NBC_01255. Classification (NCBI taxonomy): domain Bacteria; kingdom Bacillati; phylum Actinomycetota; class Actinomycetes; order Kitasatosporales; family Streptomycetaceae; genus Streptomyces; species Streptomyces sp. NBC_01255. The sequence continues at coordinate 4,599,272 of NZ_CP108474.1, read as the reverse complement.
GAGGGACTGCTTCTCCTTCTCCCAGCGGGCGGTGAGGCCGCGCAGCTCCTCCTCGCGGTCGGCGAGGTCGCGCCGCAGCTTCTCCAGGCGCTGCTTGCTCGCCGCGTCCGTCTCGTTCTTGAGGGCCAGCTCCTCCATGCGGAGCCGGTCCACGGAGCGCTGGAGCTCGTCGATCTCGACGGGCGACGAGTCGATCTCCATACGGAGCCGGGACGCGGCCTCGTCGACGAGGTCGATGGCCTTGTCGGGGAGGAAGCGCGAGGTGATGTACCGGTCGGACAGGGTCGCGGCGGCGACCAGCGCGGAGTCGTTGATCTGGACCTTGTGGTGCGCCTCGTACCGACCCTTGAGGCCGCGGAGGATCGCGATGGTGTCCTCGACCGTCGGCTCGGCGACCAGGACCTGCTGGAAGCGGCGCTCCAGGGCGGGGTCCTTCTCGATGCGCTCGCGGTACTCGTCGAGGGTGGTCGCACCGACCATCCGCAGCTCGCCGCGCGCCAGCATGGGCTTGAGCATGTTGCCCGCGTCCATGGCGGAGTCGCCGCCGGCGCCCGCGCCGACGACCGTGTGCAGCTCGTCGATGAAGGTGATGATCTGGCCGTCGCTCGCCTTGATCTCGGAGAGGACGGTCTTCAGCCGCTCCTCGAACTCGCCGCGGTACTTGGCGCCCGCGACCATCGCGCCGAGGTCGAGCGAGACGAGCCGCTTGTTCTTCAGCGACTCGGGTACGTCGCCCTTCACGATCCGCTGGGCGAGGCCCTCGACGACGGCTGTCTTGCCGACGCCGGGCTCACCGATGAGGACCGGGTTGTTCTTGGTGCGGCGGGACAGCACCTGCACCACGCGCCGGATCTCGTGGTCCCGGCCGATGACCGGGTCCAGCTTGCCCTCGCGCGCGGCGGCCGTGAAGTCCGTGCCGAACTTCTCCAGCGCCTTGTACTGCCCTTCCGGGTCGGGTGTGGTCACCCGGCGTCCTCCCCTGCTCTTCTCGAAGGCGTCGAGCAGCTTCGCCGCGCTCGCGCCCTGCCGGTCGAGGATCTCACCGGCCTGGCCGCCCTTGGCGGCGATCCCGATGAGCAGGTGCTCGGTGGAGAGGAAGTCGTCGCCGAGCTCCTTGGCCTGCCGGTCGGCGTCGGCGATGACCGCGAGGAACTCGCGGTTGGGCTGCGGGGGCGCGACCGTGGACCCCGTGATGCTCGGCTGGGCGGCGATCAGCCGCTCCGCGCCGGAGCGCACGACCGCCTGGTCGGCCTCGACGGCGGCGAGCAGGTCGGTGATGTTCTCGTTGTCCTGACCCGCCAGCAAGGCGAGCAGCAGGTGTGCGGGGATGAGATCCGGGTTCCCCGCGGACACGGCGCGGCTCGTGGCCGCGTTGATCGCGTCCCGGCTCCGGTTGGTCAGTTCGACGTCCACGTGCGGTGTTCCTCCTCGGTGTAGGGCTACTCGTCTCCTATGACCCTTCCAGCGTACACAAAGTTGAGTCCATTCCACTCAAGCTTTCGGAGGGAGTTCTCCCCCGGGTAGTTTCCGGGCATGGCCACAGACCCGAGGAACCCTTCCGACTCGTACCTCAGCTTCTGGCGCGAGTACCACATGTGCACCCTGACGACCCCGCGCGCGGACGGCACCCCGCACGTCGTGGCGGTCGGCGTCACGTACGACCCCGAGGGCGGATACGCCCGGGTGATCACCAACAAGAACAGCCGGAAGGTCGCCAACGTCCTGGCGGCGGGCGCGGACGGCGCGCGCGTGGCGGTCTGCCAGGTCGACAAGGGGCGCTGGGCCACCCTGGAGGGCGTCGGGCGCGTCCGCACGGAGGCCGAGGTCGTCGCGGACGCCGTCGACCGGTACGCCGAGCGGTACGGCCGCACGCCGGCCCCGAACCCGGACCGGGTCGTCATCGAGATCGCCCTCACGCGGGCGATGGGCCGCGCCTGAGAGGCGGGAAGGACGCGGCGGCGAGCCCGGAGAAGACACGGGCACAGCACAGCGGCGCCATCGCGTTTCAGGTCCGCGATGGCGCCGCTGTGTGGGGGAAGTGCCGGAGCGATCTACAACGACGGGGGAATCGCTCAGGCACTGCGGGGGGTGGCGGTGATGGTCTCTGGTTCGATCAGCTGGTGGTCCCGCTGGTCGAGGTTGACGAAGATCATGCCGTACCGGATGGCACAGCGGATGGGCTGCGGGGCACCGCGCGGACGGCGGAGACAGCGGTAAGCACGGACGTCCTCGTCCTGCTCGCGTGCCACGACGATCGGTTCTCCGAAGAGGGAGACCTTCAGCGCGTCGCCACGGTGGGGGATGGCCGTGGCGAGGTCGACGAAGTGCCAGCCGGAGCGATAGGCCGAGGCCATCTCCCGGCGGAACCTTGGGTCATCGGGAACGTTCATGCGCCCGTCTAGCTCCAACCGGGATCCTGTGCGGGGGCCACACTCCAGCCCGGGTCACCGAGGAGTGCGGGCGCCACGCTCCAGCCCGGGTCGAGCGGAGCGGCGTGCACCTCGGCCGGAGCCGAGGACCAACCGGGGTCCTGCGCCACTCCCACGGCGCCCAATGCGGCCGCCGCGATGAAGGCGACTCCGGCCACCGTGCGTATGAGCTTCTTCATCATCACCGAGCAACCTCACTTGAAGGCAACGTCTCTTTTCCAACCCCCGCGAGTAAGACGATGGCTTACTCTCTGCACCTGCACCACCAAACCCAGGCATCATGTTCCTGAGATGCAGGAGCCTGGGGGTGTACATATGCGGAAACAAGCGGACGAAACCGGTCACCCGCATTCGTATGCCGAACTGTGCAAAGCCGGTTCCGAGCTGTACGCGGCCGCCCTGCGGACCGGGCGAATACCCCGGTCAGAGACCCTTGAGGCCCCCTGCCTCCTCGATCTCTCCCTGCTCCACCCCGACCCGGACGACGCCCGGTGGCTCCGTCCGGTTCCCCCCTCGGCCGCCCTCGCCCAGCTCCTCCAGCCGATCGAACGGGAAATACTCGACCGCCGCCGGCGCACCGTCGCCCTTTCGGACGCTTTCGAGCCGTTCATGGCCATCAGCGCCCACGACTCCCCCACCACGCACGCCATCACCGTGCTCGAGGGCATCGACCGCATCAACTCGACCCTCGACCGCGTCGTCGCCAACTGCCGCCACGAACTGCTCACCGTCCAGCCCGGCGGCGGGCGCCCCGCGCAGGCCCTCAGCGAAGCCCTCGACCGCGTCTCGCCCCTGCTCGGCCGCGGCATCAGCATGCGCACGCTCTACCAGCACACGGCCCGCCACACCGAGCTCACCCTGACCTACCTGGAGCACGTCGGCCCCGAGGTCCAGGTGCGCACGCTGGAAGAGATCATCGACCGGCTGATCATCGTCGACCGCGAGGTCGCCTTCGTCCCGGCCCGCAGCGACCGCCAGGTCGCCCTGGAGCTGCGACACCCGGGCCTGGTCGCCTACCTCGGCGGCGTCTTCGACCAGTTCTGGCACCTCGCGGTGCCGATCCGGGAGGAGATCCCGTACGACATCAAGGCCGACGGCATCGGCGGCGTCCAGCGGTCCATCGCGAAGCTCCTCGTCGAGGGGCACGTCGACGAGGCCATCGCCCGGCGCCTCGGCATGAACGTCCGCACCTGCCGCGCCCACATCGCCAAACTCGCCACCGCCCTCGGCAGCGGCAGCCGGGCCCAGCTCGGCTATCTCATCGCCCAGTCCGGCATCCTCGAACGGGACAACTGACCAGCGTGTACGTACAGATCGACCTCGACGGACCCGCGGGGACGCTCCGGGTCTCCGGTCACGGGCTGCCCACCGTGGAGCTCGTACGGGCCCCCGGGACCGACCCCGACGCCCACACCCCCATCGGGACCCGCAAGCGCGCCCTGCTCGCGCTCACCGTCGACGGGGAACCGGCCGTCATCCGGCCCGCGCGCGGGCGGCTCCTGCGGCGCTCCTACCGGGTGGACGTCCGGACCGGCGGCGTCCGCTACCGGCTCGTGCCCTGCGGGTACGTGGACAGCCGCCTCACCCGCGACGGGCGCCGGATCGGCACCTTCACCTCCTCGGGCGACGGCAAGGTCATCGACGAGTGGGACGGCGACCCCACCCCCCACGACCTCGCCCTCGGCACCGCCCTCGCCGCCGCGTTCGGCACCGGCGCCTCCCCCTGGTGGGAGACCCTCGGCGACATCGTGGGCGAGCTGATCCCCTAGGAATCCTTCCGGCACACGCACGAGGCCCCCTCCACCGTGGTGGAGGGGGCCTCGCCGTACATGCCGTGCGGGGCTATTCGCCGCGCTTGGGGCGCCAGACCACCAGCGCGCTCGCCTGCTGCACGTCCTGGTACGGCACCAGGTCGCGCCGGTACGAGGCGTGCACCTGGGCCTCGCGCTGCCGCATCGCCGCCGCCGCGCCGTCGACCGCGGCCGACAGCTCGGCGATCCGGCTCTGCAGCGCCGCGACCTGGTTCTCCAGCTCGATGATGCGCTTGATGCCCGCGAGGTTGATGCCCTCGTCCTGCGACAGCTGCTGCACCTGACGGAGCAGCTCGATGTCACGGGCCGAGTAGCGCCGGCCGCGGCCCGCCGTGCGGTCCGGGGAGACCAGGCCGAGACGGTCGTACTGCCGCAGGGTCTGCGGGTGCAGACCGGAGAGCTGGGCCGCCACCGAGATGACGTACACCGGCGACTCGTCGGTCAGTTCGTACGGATTGCGTCGGCGCCCGTCCACGGGGTCACGCTCCCTTCGCGGCCTGGAACAGCTCCGCCCGGGGGTCCTCGGAGGCCGTGGCCTCGCGGAAGGTCTCCAGGGCCTCACGTGCCTTGTCGTCCAGCTCCTGCGGCACCGCGACCTCCACCGTGACGAGCAGGTCGCCGCGGGTGCCGTCCTTGCGGACCGCGCCCTTGCCACGGGCGCGCATGGTCCGGCCGTTCGGAGTGCCCGCGGGCAGCTTGAGCGTCACCGCGGGGCCGCCGAGCGTCGGCACCTTGATCTCGCCGCCGAGCGCCGCCTCCGTGAAGGAGACCGGCACCGTGACGGTGAGGTTGTCGTCCTTGCGGCCGAAGACCGCGTGGTCGTCGACGTGCACGACGACGTACAGGTCGCCGTTCTGCCCGCCGCGCTCACCCGGGGCACCCTTGCCGCGCAGCCGGATCCGCTGCCCGTCGGCGACACCCGCCGGGATGCGGACCTGCATGGTGCGGGAGGACTTGGCCCGCCCGCTGCCCTTGCAGACCTCGCAGGGGTTCTCGGCGATGAGGCCGCGGCCCTTGCAGTCCACGCACGGGTCGGTGAGCGAGAAGCCGCCGCCGCTGCCGCGCGAGACCTGCCCGGTGCCGACACAGGTCGGGCACACGCGGGGCGTGCCGTTCTTGTCGCCGGTGCCCGAACACGCCGTGCACGGCTGCTGGCTGGACATCCGCAGCGGTACGGTCGCGCCCTCGACGGCCTCGATGAAGCTGAGGGTCACCTCGGACTCGATGTCCTGGCCGCGGCGCGGCTGGGTACGCGTACCCGCCCCCGCCCCGCGGTTGAACAGGCCGCCGAAGACGTCCCCGATGCCGCCACCGCCGCCGAAGCCGCCGGCTCCGCCGGGGCCGCCGCCCTGGCCGCCTCCGAAGAGGTCGCCCAGGTCGAAGTTGAACGAGCCGCCACCCGGGCCGCCGGCTCTGAAGCCGCCGTTCCCGAAGAGGGCGCGCGCCTCGTCGTACTCCTTGCGCTTCTTGGGGTCACCGAGGATGTCGTTCGCCTCGGAGATCTCCTTGAAGCGCGACTCGGCGCTCGCGTCACCCTTGTTGGCGTCCGGATGGTTCTCGCGGGCGAGCTTCCGGTACGCCTTCTTGATCTCGGCCTCGGTGGCGTCCTTGGGGACGCCGAGAACCTTGTAGTAGTCCTTCTCGACGAAGTCCTTCGTGCTCATCGACGTCCCTCCTTCCGGACGATCGTTGCGTCACCCCTCTTCGGGGGCACCGCTCTCCTCGTCGGCCTTCTCTTCCTTGGTGCCGGACGTGGCGCCCGGCTGGGGCTCGGCCACCGCGACCCGGGCGGGCCTGATGGTCCGCTCGCCGATCCGGTACCCCGGCTGCAGGATCGCCACGCAGGTCGTCTCGGTGACGTCCGGCGCGTACGAGTGCATCAGGGCCTCGTGGATCGTCGGGTCGAAGGGCTCGCCCTCCTTGCCGAACTGCTGCAGACCCATCTTGGCGACGACGGTCTCCAGCGATTCGGCCACCGACTTGAACCCGCCCAGGAGCTCACCGTGCTCGCGGGCCCGGCCGACGTCGTCGAGCACGGGCAGGAGCTCGGACAGGAGGGTCGCGACGGCGATCTCCTTGACCGTGATCCGGTCCCGCTCCACGCGGCGGCGGTAGTTCTGGTATTCGGCCTGGAGCCGCTGGAGGTCCGCGGTGCGCTCGTCGAGCGCGGAGCGCACCTGGTCCAGCTGGGCGGTGAGGCCCGCGGTACCGGCGGCCGACTTCTGGCTGCTTGCGTCCCCGGCCGGGGCCGCCTTCTCCTCCTTGGAGGAGTCGGCGGCCTCGGCGGCGTCGTCAGGGGTGGCGCCGGAGGGGACGTCGGACTCCTCGAAGCCCGGGGTCTCCTCGGTCACGCCTGACCACCCTTCTTGGGCTCGTCGTCGATGATCTCGGCGTCGACGACGTCGTCGTCGGCCTGCGCCTGACCGGCACCGGCGTCGCCCGCGGCCTGCGCGCCCTGCGCGTCGGCGTAGAGGGCCTGGCCGAGCTTCTGGGAGACGGCCGCGACCTTCTCGGTGGCGGTGCGGATCTCGGCGGTGTCCTCGCCCTTGAGCTTCTCCTTCAGCTCGACGAGCGCGGCCTCGACCTCGGCCTTGACGTCACCGGGGACCTTGTCCTCGTTGTCCTTGAGGAACTTCTCCGTCTGGTAGACGAGCTGCTCGCCCTGGTTGCGGGACTCGGCGGCCTCGCGGCGACGGTGGTCCTCGTCCGCGTACTGCTCGGCCTCCTGGCGCATCCGGTCGACCTCGTCCTTCGGCAGCGAGGAGCCGCCGGTGACGGTCATCTTCTGCTCCTTGCCCGTGCCCAGGTCCTTCGCGGTCACGTGCATGATGCCGTTGGCGTCGATGTCGAAGGCGACCTCGATCTGCGGGACACCACGCGGGGCCGGCGGCAGACCGGTCAGCTCGAACATGCCGAGCTTCTTGTTGTACGCCGCGATCTCGCGCTCGCCCTGGTAGACCTGGATCTGCACGGACGGCTGGTTGTCCTCGGCCGTCGTGAAGATCTCGGACCGCTTGGTCGGGATCGTGGTGTTGCGCTCGATGAGCTTCGTCATGATCCCTCCCTTGGTCTCGATGCCGAGGGACAGCGGGGTCACGTCGAGGAGCAGGACGTCCTTGACCTCACCCTTGAGGACACCGGCCTGGAGCGCGGCGCCGATGGCGACGACCTCGTCCGGGTTGACGCCCTTGTTGGCGTCCTGACCGCCGGTCAGCTCCTTGACGAGCTCGGCGACGGCCGGCATACGGGTGGAGCCACCGACGAGAACGACGTGGTCGATCTCGCGGAGCTCGATGCCCGCGTCCTTGATGACGTTGTGGAACGGCACCTTGCAGCGGTCGAGCAGGTCCGAGGTGAGCTGCTGGAACTGGGCGCGCGTGAGCTTCTCGTCCAGGTGCAGCGGGCCCTCGGCGGAAGCCGTGATGTAGGGCAGGTTGATCGAGGTCTCCGTGGAGGAGGACAGCTCGATCTTGGCCTTCTCGGCGGCCTCGCGGAGGCGCTGGAGGGCCATCTTGTCCTTGGCCAGGTCCACGCCGTGGCCGTTCTGGAACTGCGTCACCAGGTAGTCGACGACGCGCTGGTCCCAGTCGTCACCACCGAGGTGGTTGTCACCGTTGGTGGCCTTCACCTCGACGACGCCGTCGCCGATCTCCAGGAGGGACACGTCGAAGGTGCCGCCACCGAGGTCGAAGACGAGGATCGTCTGGTCGTCCTTGTCGAGGCCGTAGGCCAGGGCGGCCGCGGTCGGCTCGTTGACGATGCGCAGGACGTTGAGGCCCGCGATCTCACCGGCCTCCTTGGTGGCCTGACGCTCGGAGTCGTTGAAGTACGCCGGGACGGTGATGACCGCGTCGACGACCTTCTCGCCCAGGTACGCCTCGGCGTCACGCTTGAGCTTCTGCAGGATGAAGGCGCTCATCTGCTGCGGGTTGAAGTTCTTGCCGTCGATCTCGATCTTCCAGTCGGTGCCCATGTGGCGCTTGACCGACCGGATGGTCCTGTCGACGTTGGTGACGGCCTGACGCTTGGCCACCTCGCCGACGAGCACCTCGCCGTTCTTCGCGAAGGCGACGACGGACGGCGTGGTCCTGGCGCCCTCGGCGTTGGTGATGACGGTGGGCTCGCCGCCTTCCAGAACGCTGACGACGGAGTTAGTCGTGCCCAGGTCGATGCCGACCGCACGTGCCATTTCAATTCCTCCAGCTGACGTACTTGAGTGGATCTGACTCAAGGATGCACGAGACCCCGCGGTGCGTCAACAGACCTGAGTGGAGGGGGCTCAATTCTTCGCCCTTTATCTCGCTCATACGGAGCCGGGTGCGCGTCGATCCCGGACCGGACGGGGTGACGCGTGAGAGAGTCCGGTTGCCCCTCGCCGGGCAAAGCAGGCATATCCCACGAATATCCCATGATTCTCACTCGGTCCCTCGGAAGGGTGTGGGGAATGACGGCCAAGCGCGCCTTCGACGTCCTGGGCGGGCTCGCCCTCCTGGTCGTGCTCCTCCCGGTCCTCGCCGCCGTCGCCCTCTCGGTCGCGCTCGGCGGGACGACGCCCGGCCGCGGCGTGCTGCGCCGCCGGACGGTGGCCGGTCTGGACGGCCGCGCCTTCACGATGCTGACCTTCCGCACGAGGAGCCCGCTGGCCGCGCTGCCCCTGCTCCTGCACGTCGTCGCGGGCCAGATGTCGCTGGTCGGGCCGTGTCCGCTGACCCCGTCCCACCGCGAGTGCGCGGGCGAGGGCCGGCGCCGGCTCTCCGTACGCCCCGGACTCACCGGACCGTGGCAGATCAGCGGGCGATCGGAACTACCGTGGGAGGAGCGCGAGCTGCTCGATCTCCACTATGTGGACCACCACTGGCTCGGGATGGACCTGACCATCCTGGCGCGTACGCTTCCAGCAGTCCGCAGACGTCGCGCGGCAAGGTTTGCCTGAGCGACACAGATCACCGTGAGTGCCGCTACAGCGCGGGGCCGTGACCCGGTAATCTCAGCACGGACTCAATAAGTTACCGCTTAGTAGGCCCGCGAGTAGTAGGCACGCGAGGCCCGCCCGAGGAGCCCCTCATGCAACTCGCCGCGATCGTCGTGTCGATCGTCATCACGGTGGTGGCCGTCGCGCTGTTCGGCCGTGCCACCGTGCAGATCTACCGCTTCGTACGCCTCGGCCAGCCGGTCCCCGCGGGCACGCGCACCGGCGACCCCACGCAGCGCACCATCACGCTGGTCAAGGAGTTCCTCGGCCACACCCGGATGAACCGCTGGGGCATCGTCGGCTTCGCGCACTGGTTCGTCGCGGTGGGCTTCTTCTCGCTGCTCCTCACGATCGTCAACGCCTTCGGCCAGCTGTTCCAGGCCGACTGGCTGATCCCGATCATCGGCGACTGGCTGCCGTACGAGATCTTCACCGAGTTCCTCGGCCTGATGACGGTCCTCGGCATCCTGACCCTCATCGTGATCCGGCAGCTCAGCAGCCCCACCAGGGCGGGCCGCAAGTCCCGCTTCACCGGCTCCAAGACAGGCCAGGCGTACTTCGTCGAGGCCGTCATCCTCATCGTCGGCGCCTGCATCATGACGCTCCGCGCCCTCGAAGGCGTCCAGCACCACGTGACCAGCTGGGAGCCGGGCTTCTTCGCCTCGTACCCGCTGATCGCGCTGCTCGACGGCCTGAGCCTGAGCACGATCCAGTACCTGACCTACTTCGTCGCGGCGCTCAAGATCGTCACGTCCTTCACCTGGATGATCACGGTCTCGCTCAACACCAACATGGGTGTCGCCTGGCACCGCTTCCTCGGCTTCCCGAACATCTGGTTCAAGCGGAACTCCGACGGCTCCACCGCCCTCGGCGCGCTCCAGCCGATGACGACCGCCGGCAAGGAGATCGACTGGGAGGACCCGGCCGAGGACGCCGTCTTCGGTGTCTCCCAGGTCGAGCAGTTCTCCTGGAAGGGCATCCTCGACTTCTCCACCTGCACCGAGTGCGGCCGCTGCCAGTCGCAGTGCCCCGCCTGGAACACCGGCAAGCCGCTCTCCCCGAAGCTCCTCATCATGTCGCTGCGCGACCACGCGCACGCCAAGGCCCCGTACCTGCTCGCCGGCGGCGGCAAGGACATGGAGGGCAACGAGAAGGCGACGCCGGAGCAGCTCAAGGACGTCCCCGCGTCGGCGATCGCCGAGGCCGAGCGCCCCCTCATCGGCACCGCCGAGGAGAACGGCGTCATCGACCCGGACGTCCTGTGGTCCTGCACCACCTGCGGCGCCTGCGTCGAGCAGTGCCCGGTCGACATCGAGCACATCGACCACATCGTCGACATGCGCCGCTACCAGGTGATGATCGAGTCCGCGTTCCCGTCCGAGGCGGGCACGATGCTCAAGAACCTGGAGAAGAAGGGCAACCCCTGGGGTCTCGCCAAGAAGGCGCGCGTCGAGTGGACCAAGGAGGTCGACTTCGAGGTCCCGATCGTCGGCAAGGACGTCGAGGACCTCTCGGAGTACGACTACCTGTACTGGGTCGGCTGCGCGGGCGCCCTGGAGGACCGGGCCAAGAAGACCACCAAGGCCTTCGCCGAGCTGCTGAACATCGCGGGCGTCAAGTTCGCGATCATGGGCGGCGACGAGAAGTGCACCGGTGACTCCCCCCGCCGCCTGGGCAACGAGCCGCTGTTCCAGCAGCTCGCGCAGGAGAACGTCGCCATGCTGAACATGGCGTTCGGCGAGGACGACGACGATCCGGAGACGAAGAAGCCGAAGTCGGCGAAGCGGATCGTCTCGACCTGCCCGCACTGCTTCAACACCATCGCCAACGAGTACCCGCAGCTCGGCGGCGACTACGAGGTCATCCACCACACCCAGCTGCTCCAGCACCTCATCGACGAGGGCAAGCTGATCCCGGTGACCCCGGTCGACGGCCTCATCACCTACCACGACCCCTGCTACCTGGGCCGTCACAACAAGGTCTACACGCCGCCGCGCGAGATCATGTCCGCCGTCCCCGGCCTGCGCCAGCAGGAGATGCACCGCCACAAGGAGCGCGGCTTCTGCTGCGGCGCCGGCGGTGCCCGGATGTGGATGGAGGAGCGGATCGGCAAGCGCATCAACACCGAGCGCGTCGACGAGGCCCTGTCCCTGAACCCGGACATCGTCTCCACCGCCTGCCCGTTCTGCCTCGTCATGCTGACGGACTCCGTCAACGGCAAGAAGAACGAGGGCAAGGCGAAGGAGAACCTCCAGGTCGTGGACGTGGCCCAGCTGCTCCTCGACTCGGTGAAGACCCCGGCGGAGCCGGAGTCCGCGCCGGAGCCGGAGCCGGCTCAGTAGGCAGTAGTCACGTACGTACGAGAAGGACGGCCGTCCCGCGGAGATGCGGGGCGGCCGTCCTTCTTGTGTCCTCGCCTCAGGCGGTCTTCTGCGCGGTGTACTTCTCGATCAGCTTGCCCTGGAAGTCGTAGACCCAGCTGTCGGCGCCCTGTTTCGGGGTGTCGATCGCGGCGAGCTCGTAGCGGTGCTTGCCGGTGTCGACGAGCTTGTAGGTCCAGCCGTGGTGGGCGGCGGTGGGGTGCTTGAGATCGAGGGTGCCGACGGCGTGCCCGTTCGGCCGGTCGATCTCGACGCGGGGCCAGGTGTTCGGGCCCTTGCTCTTGAAGAACTTGGCGGTGTTGCCGTCGGGGAGCGTGATCTTGGCGTACGCCTGCTGTGGGGCGGGCTTCTTCGGGGCAGGCTTGGGCGTCGGCTTCGGGGCAGGCTTGGGCGTCGGCTTCGGGGCGGTCTCCAGCCAGGAGGTCACCGTGCCGTCCGGCTGGAGGGTGACGTGGAGGCCGTTGTTCTGCCCGTAGGCCGGCTGCCCGGTGGTCGTGAGCGTGTCGATCAGGGACCCGCCCGCGTAGATGTCGGCGGAGAAGCGGCCCGGGCCGTCCTGGTAGACCTTGGCGAGCGAGCCGTCGGCGAGGTCGACGTTCCGCCACAGGACCGACTCGTCGCTCACGCTCGGGTCCTGGTCCTGGTCCGGCACGTCGGCGGCGAAGGCCCCCGCGGCCGGCAGGAGGAGGGCGGCGACGGCCCCGGTGGCGACTGCGGCGGTACGGGCGGAACGGCGGGTGACACGCATCGGAAGAGCTCCTTGGTGGGGTCCTCGGGTCGCTGACATCTCCGAAGCTACGAGGCCGACATTGAGGTGATACGTCGGATTTGTAACAGCGCCCTCAAGGCTGTCCACCGACCGCGTCACGGCCCCGCCGTCCCCCATGGCTCCCCCGAGGATCCCTTAGGGGATGTCACAGCTCAGTGGCAAGGACCGTCCGGACGCGCGCCCTCACAGCCCGAGCGGGTACGTTCAAGGGCGTGGCTGGATTCAGGAACGGACGCGGCCGGGACAACCGCCCCCCGCAGCAACAGCAACCGCAGCAGGCGCCCTACGGGTACAACGCGGCCCCGCCGCCGTACCCGCAGCAGCAGTGGCCCCCGCAGAGCGGCCAGTACGGCGGTCAGTACGGCGGTCAGCAGGGCCCGCAGGGCGGCGGCCAGTACGGCGGCGGCCCCCAGGGACAGCCGCAGCAGCAGCCCTACGGCGAGCCCGAGTACTTCGGGGACTCGTACGGGCAGCAGCAGCCGCCCGGACAGCAGGCGCACGCCGGCACGGCGAACAACCCGGGCCACACGCAGATGTTCAGCGTCGACGACCCGTACGGCGACGGCGGCGGCTACCAGGCCGCGCCGCCCGTCCCCACCGGCCCCCGCCTCCCCTGGAAGGCCCTTCTGAGCGGCATCGTGCTGCGCCCGGCGGACACCTTCCTCCGGATGCGGGACCACGCCGTCTGGGGCCCGGCGCTGATCGTCACCTTCCTCTACGGCCTGCTCGCGATCTTCGGCTTCGACAAGGCGCGCGACGAGGCGATCAACGCGACCCTGTCGACGGCGATCCCGTACGTCCTGATGACCGCCCTCGGCTTCGTCGTCGGCGGACTGATCCTGGGCGCGGTCACGCACACGCTCGCCCGCCAGCTCGGCGGCGACGGCTCCTGGCAGCCGACCGTGGGCCTGTCGATGCTGATCATGTCGATCACGGACACGCCCCGGCTCGTCTTCGCGCTCTTCCTGGGCGGCGAGAACGGCTTCGTGCAGGTCGTCGGCTGGCTGACCTGGCTGGCGCTCGGCGCCCTGCTCACCGTGATGGTGAGCCGCTCGCACGACCTGCCGTGGCCGAAGGCCCTGGGCGCGTCGGCGATCCAGCTCGTGGCGCTGCTGAGCCTGACCAAGCTGGGCATGCTGTAGCGGCGCAGTACACACGTACGCACGCACAGGGAGCGGCCCCCCATCGCACTTCGGTGGGGGGCCGCTCCGTACATCCGCATCCGCTCAGCGGCTCCGGCCGCCGATCCGCCACCAGTCCTTGCGGTCCGGCGGGTCCAGCGGGTCCGTCGCCCCCTCGGCCCAGTACTCCAGGAGGTCGCCCGGCGCGAGCCCGAGGGCGCGCTCGATCTCGCCGGGGGTGAGGCCTCGCAGGGAGTCCGACAGCGACCTGGTCAGGTCGAACCAGTAGCCGCGCAGCGTCGACTCGCTCACGAACAGCTCGCGCGCGACCTGGGCGTAGCTCAGGCCGCGGGCACGGCCGTGCAGGATCTGGCGCTGGCGCTCGCTCAGCAGGGTGATGCAGTCGCGCCGGACGAGCACTTCGAGGATGCCGACGACCTGTTGCGGCACGGCGGTGCCGCCGGCGGCGACGTCCAGGAAGAGCTGTTCGGCCCGGTCGCGCGGCAGGGCCTTGGAGACGATGCCGCTCGCGCCGGCGGCGATGCACGCCGCGAGGACGAACCGGCGTTCCTCCTGGCTGTAGACGCAGACGCGGTAGCCGCGGCGGGTCAGCGTACGGATGGCGGCGATGCCCTGGCGCGCGTCGGGCTGCTGTTCGAGGTTGGCCAGGTGCAGGTCGAGCAGGACGACGTCCACCGCCGGGCTGCGGCGCACCAGCTCCTCGACGGTCGCGACCGAGGCGACGACGTCGAGACCGGGCATGAGCAGCCCGATCGACTCGCGGATCAGCGAGGCGTCGTCGACGACCGCCACCGCGGGCCTCACGGCGCGTCCGCGAAGGCGGCCCGTACGGTCGGATGCGCCGGCCCCGGCGGATCCGCGTCCGGCCCCGGGCGCGACCGGACCGTCACGGTCGTCCCCTCGCCCACGGCGGACACGATCCCGACGCCGAGTCCCCGCCGGCGCAGCTCGCCGACGACCACCTCGCGCAGTCCGACCCCGGCGGTCACCGACGCCGGCTCAAAGCCGACGCCGTCGTCGTGCACGGTCAGCGTCCAGCCCCCGCGCTCGGTCTCCTGGTCGTCGAGGTGGACGACGACCTCGTGCGCGCGGGCGTGCACGCGGACGTTCAGGAGCAGGCTCCCGAGCGCGCGCTCCAGCGCCTCCGCCTGCGCGGCGGGGATCCGCAGGCCGGTGCAGAGGTCGAGCGAGGCGACGACGTTCAGGTCGGCGAAGCGGTCGCACACCCGCCTGACCATCGGGACGAGCCCGACCGAGGCCCCTTCGGCGTCGGAGACGTACACGTCCGTGCCCCGCAGATAGGAGCGCATCCGCCGCAGCTCCACCTCGGCCTGGCCGACGAGCCGGGCCCGCGAGACGTCGTCGCCCTGCTCGGTCAGCAGGCGCATGACGGCGACGCCGTTGTGCATCATCACCTGCGCCCGCCGCTCCTCCTCGCGGCGCGCCAGCTCGGCGGCACGCGCGCGTGAGGCGTCGGCGTCGCGCGCGATGCGGCGGGTGTACCCGAAGAACATGCGGGCGACCAGCGCGTACACGACATAGGTCATGACGTTGCCGACGGCGGTCGACGTCATCTCGCTCCCGACGTCGCCGCCGAGGTAGACCACGTAACAGACGGAGACGGCGAGCAGGCTGCCCGCCCAGACCCCGAGGGCGCGCACCCCGCCGGCGGTGATGATGACGGACAGCGCGTACCCCGGCTGGAACGCGGTCCAGGTGCCGAAGCGGTCCCAGGGCGCGAGCACCAGGGGGCCGAGGACGAGCAGGGCGCAGGCCAGCCCGAAGTCGAGCACGGACACGACCGTGCCCGGCGGCCGGCGGCGTACGAGCGTCACGACGCTCACCGCGACCGCGGCGAGGGCGGCGGCGCCCCAGCACGCGAGGTAGCCGGCCTCGTGCGGCGAGCGCGCCGCCCCGAGCTGCACCGCGGGAACCATCTGCGCGACGGTCCCGAGCCGGACCCCCGCGGTGAAGTACGAGAAGGCCCGCTCGACGCCGGCCCTCGTCGTGGGCAGCTCCGCGACCCGCCACGGACCGCTACGGATCCTCATCGTCCTCCTCGGCTCCGGGGCGGCCCTCCGGTGACAGCCCTCCGGCACGCAACGATGAAGATAGTTGAGCGGCATGCCTGAGGGCAGGGCCTCGGAAAGAGACCCTGCCCCAACGGAGTTCGACGAGCGGTCGGACGAGCGGACGTGTCAGAGGATGCCTCAGACGAGCTTGGCGAGCGCCGCCCAGGTGTAGTCGCCGGGGACGCCGTCGACCGGGCCTCCGTAGCCGCCGAGCTGGGCCATGCGCTGGAGCCCCATGTACGTGTTCTTGCCGGGGGCGCCGTCGATCGGGCCGGTGTACCCGAAGCCGGTGAACAGCCTCTGCAGGCCCTTCCACGAGTTGCCGCCGAGGATGCCGTCGGCCGGGCCGGTGTAGCCGCCGAGCTTGGCGATCCGCTGCATCGCCGCGTACGTGTTCGTCCCCGGGGCTCCGTCGATCGGACCGCCGTAGCCGAAGCGCCGGCAGATGGTCTGCACGCCCATCCAGGAGTTGGTGCCCATCGCACCGTCGATCGGGCCGCCGTAGCCGCCCTTCGCGGCCATCCGCTGGAGGCCCTTGTACGTGTTCGTGCCGGGCACGCCGTCGATCGTGCCGGTGTAGGCGTAGCCCGTGACGACCTGCTGCACGCCCTTCCAGGTGTTGGTGCCCGGCACGCCGTCCAGGGCTCCGGTGTAGCCGCCGGCACCGGCGATCTTCTGCAGCGTCAGCCCCTCGCCCCCGGAGGAGGGCGGGGGCGTACCGCCGCCCACGACGGAGAGCGGGTTGACCCGGACGCCGCTCGCGTTGATGACGTGCCAGTGCAGGTGCGGTCCGGTCGAGTTGCCGGCGCCGTCGGCCCCGGCCGCCCCTCCGGAGCGCCCGACGATCGTCCCGGCGGCCACGGAGGCGCCGTTGGACAGCAGGAACTGCGACAGGTGCATGTACTGGCTGCGGTAGCCCTCGGCGTGGTGGATGGTGACGGTGTGGCCGCCGGTGCCGTTGTAGGCGATGTTCTCGATGGTTCCGGCGCCGCAGGCCGGGAGCGACGTCCCCACGGCCATGCCGTAGTCGATGCCGTTGTGGTACGGCGGGTCCCACGGGCCGGTGACGGCGTACGCGCCGAACGGGTTGTAGAGCGCGGGGACGGCGTACGCACTCGTGGGCAGCACGAGCCCGCCGGCGGCCAGCGCTCCGCCGCCCACCACCGCGCCACGCAGCAGCGTGCGGCGGCTGACGCCCGCGGGGACGACGGGGTGGTGGTCGTCCTGGCCGCCGCCACAACGGTGCCGTGCCTCGTTCTCGGTCAACGCTTCTCCTCGTCTAGGACGGTTCGCGAGCCCGCTCATCCCATCGGGCCGCCCCGTCGCCGACAACCCAACGAATGCGCGGAACCGGGGCTTCAACTCCGCGTTTTCGTTGGGTTGTCGGCGCACGGCCCGTGGGGTGGTCTTGACCGGTCCGTGGTTCGGCCGGCGGTACAGGGATTCCAGGAGGTCAGGTGCCCGAGTGGGTTGACGGCGAAGGGCGGGGGCGGGGACTGTCCCGGCGGTCCGTCCTGCGGACGGCCGGCGCGCTGCTGCCGGGACTGGTTCTGGGAGTGGGGGTGGGCGCGGTCGGCACGGCCTCGGCGGCGAGCCCGCCCCGGACGTCCGGCGACGCGGACGTCCGGGGGACGTTCTCGTCACCCGGATACGCCTGGCGGGCCACGGGAGCACCGGGGCCCTCCGGTGCCCCGGCCACCGGAGTGCTGTTCACGCTCGCCGCACCGGACGGCAGGCCGCTGTCCGGCCGACGGGTCCGGTTCTCCCTCGGCTCCTTCCACGCGGCCCGTCCCGGTCTCTGGTTCGAGGTGTCCGAGGGCCGGAAGTCCCCGGGCCGGCACGGCTACCTGGACCTCGACACGGACGCGGAAGGAACGGTCGACCTGGCCCCGTGGCTCCGGCACGGAGCCGTACCGACGGCGGCGACGACGGGCGCACGACCGGTGGTACGGGCCCAACTGGTGGGATCCGAGACGATCCTCGCGACGGCCGACTTGTCCGTCCTCACCTCCCCCGCCACCCCCAACGGCCTTCAGCGAGGTGCGAGTTGACGAGAACGGTCGCCGGGGCGGAGCAGTGGGCCCGCCTGCACGTCACCGATGGTGGTGCCGCCGGCTTCGACAACGGCTCCAACTGGTCGGACATGTGCCAGTCGTTGATGTTCCGGGCCTGCGACCTGAGCAGCTCGCGGGGCACGGCGTACGACGCGTGGGAGGCGTCGGGAGAGGGGCATCCGGACTACTCGGCGGCGCCCCGCGGGGCCTTCCACTGGTGGGCCAACGCGGTCCGGCTCACGCCCGGCCACGTGGCCCTGGACCTCGACGGCGGCGGCACGCGCTGTCTGATGGCGACGGGCCACCTGTCGGGCGGGGAGGACTTCGCTCCCGGCGGCTACCGCATCGGGACCCAGTCCGTCGCCCGGTACAACTCCCTCGCCGGCCTCGTCTACCTGGGCTGGACGCTGGACAACGTCGGTGCGCGGATGGCCGATGTCGGCACCCCGGGCCCCGGGGGCTCCACGTACCCGCTGACCGCGGACGACCAGCGCGTGCTGCAGACGCTCGCGCAGCGCGGCGGCTACACCGGCCCCGTCGACGGCGCGATCGGCGTCAACGGCTGGAAGGGCGTGCAGACGGCGGTCCGCGGCTACGACTACACGGGCCCGATCGACGGCGTGCCCGGCGCGGCGACGTACAAGGCGGTCCAGGCCCTGGCCCGGGACGGCGGCTACACCGGGCCGATCGACGGCGTCCTCGGCCCGAACACGATCCTCGGCGTCTCGGGCTGGCTGTCCGCGCACCCGCCGTCCACGCCACCGGCGCCGGGCCCGGCCCCCACCCCCTCACCCACGGACGCGGTGTACGGGATCGACGTCGGCACCAGCCAGGCCGACCTGGACTTCCTGGCCGCGCGCAGCGCCGGCTTCCGGTTCTGCGTCGTGAAGTCGGGCGGCTCGAACGACGGCACCCACCAGCCGTACACCTCGCCGCACTACGTCCGGCAGGTCGACGAGGCCAGGGCCGCCGGGTTCCTGGTCGGCCACTACTGGATGACAGGCTGGGGAGCGGCGGCCACCGACGCCGCGTACTTCCTCGCCCATCTGCGTGACTACCGCCCCGGCGAGCCGCTGATGGTCGACGTCGAGGGCGTCGACCAGAGCCCGGTGTGGACGGACGCCCAGACGGCGGAGTTCATCGGCATCGTGAAGGCCCGTCTGGGCACGACCCCGTTCCTCTACACGTACTCCTCCCTGCTCCAGTCCCGCTCCTGGCCGCAGACGCAGGCGACGGGCGCGAAGCTCTGGATCGCGGACTACGGCGCTCCCGCCGGCAGCCCGCGGATCGGGACGGCGTATCCGGCGTGGGCGATCCACCAGTTCAGCGACACGGGGTCGGTCAAGGGCGTCGCCGTCGACCTGAACCAGGCGAAGCCGGACGCGTTCGGTTCGGCGGTCCTGCCGCCCCCGGGCCCGAACCCGATCCCCGACCCGGCGCCGGACATCCCGCTGGCCGACGGCGTGACGCTCCAGCGGATCGCGCAGCTGGGCGGCTACACGGGCCCGCTGGACGGCGTCCTGGGCCCCCTGTCGTGGAAGGGCATCCAGACCTTCCTCACCCAGCTGGGCCTGTACGGCGGCCCGGTCGACGGAGCCCCCGGCCCGAACACGTACAAGGGACTGCAGACCCTGGCCCAGCGCGGCGGCTACACGGGCCCGGTCGACGGGATCATGGGCCCGAACACGTACGCCGGGCTGCGCGGCTACCTCGCGCAGGCGGGCGGTACGGGGCCGGTGACGATCTCGACGGCGGACGCGAAGACGCTCCAGCAGCTGGCGCAGCGCGGCGGCTACACGGGCCCGGTGGACGGCGTCCTGGGCCCCCTGTCGTGGAAGGGCGTCCAGACGGTCCTGGCGCAGGGCTACTCCACGGGCCCGATCGACGGCACCCCCACCCCGGAGACGTACAAGGGGCTCCAGCGGCTGGCGGCCGACTACGGCTACAGCGGTCCGATCGACGGCGTGCCCGGCCCGAACACGTTCGCGGCCGTCCGCACGTACCTGAGCGTGACGGGCACGGGCCCCGGCCCGATCTCGACGGCCGACGGAACGACCCTGCAGAAGATCGCCAAGGGCGGCGGCTACACCGGCCCGCTGGACGGCGCCATGGGCACCAACTCGTGGAAGGGCGTCCAGACGGTCCTGCGGGGCTACGGCTACACGGGCCCGCTGGACGGGGCGCCCGGCACGGCGACGTACAAGGGACTGCAGACCCTGGCGACGGCGGGCGGCTACACGGGCCCGATCGACGGCGCCATGGGCACCAACTCGTGGAAGGGCGTCCAGACGGTGATGCGCCGCTTCGGCTACACGGGTCCCATCGACGGCGCTCCGGGGACGAACACGTACGCGGCGATGCAGCGGATGGCCGTACTCGGCGGCTACACGGGCCCGGCCGACGGCGTGCTCGGCTCGTACAGCTGGGCCGGCGTCCAGGCGTGCCTGCGCGGCTCGGGCTACTCGGGCCTGATCGACGGAGCACCCGGCACGGCGACGTACGTGGCGCTCCAGCGCCTGGCCCAGACCGGCGGCTACACGGGCCCGCTGGACGGTGTGCCCGGCACGAACACGTACCGGGCACTGAGCAACCTGGTCGCCTGAGCGGCGTTTCCGCACTCGGGGAGCGCTTTTTCGCCACCCCCCGGGAACTCCGTTGACATGCTGCCGTCAGATGAGAGGATCGGCCCGGACTCACCGCATGGAATGGCTTTCGACTCATTCGAGGAGTTTTATGTCCGGCAAGATTTCTCGCTTAGCAATATTCTCGGCCGCACTTGCCGCATTCGGTTTGACGGGAGCCGTGTCGAGCAGCGCTTCCGCCGCTCCCGCCACTGCTACCGCGCAGCACTTCATTGCTCACTACAGCTCCGAGTCGCAATGCAAGGGCGGCGGCGAATACTACGTTCGCCACGGATACTCGTCCTATTACTGCCTGCGCGAATCCGCCGGCTGGGGCCTCTACGTCTGGGACTGACCCCGGCCGCTCACCCTTGAGCGACGCGCGGACGTAAAGAAAAAGCGGACGTAAAGAAAAAGGGGCCCTCGTCGACCGAAGCCGACAGGGCCCCTTCTCCCGTACCGCAATCACACCCTCAAGCGCCGCAGGCGACTCAGGCGTCGAGAACCTGGCCCTCACGCCTCACGACGGGCGGCTCGACCGACCAGGGGAAGTTGATCCACTCGTCGGTCTTCTTCCACACGTACTCGCATTTCACGAGCGAGTGCGACTTCTCGTAGATGACGGCCGAGCGGACCTCGGCGACATGGTCGACGCAGAAGTCGTGGACGAGCTTGAGCGTCTTGCCGGTGTCGGCGACGTCGTCGGTGATGAGCACCTTCTTGTCGCTGAAATCGATCGCGTCGGGCACGGGCGCCAGCATGACCGGCATCTCCAGGGTGGTCCCGACGCCGGTATAGAACTCCACGTTCACGAGGTGGATGTTCTTGCAGTCGAGCGCGTAGGCCAGACCGCCGGCGACGAAGACGCCGCCGCGGGCGATCGAGAGCACGATGTCGGGCTCGTAGCCGTCGTCGGCGATGGTCTGCGCCAGCTCGCGGACGGCGGTGCCGAAGCCCTCGTACGTCAGGTTCTCGCGTACTTCACTCATGCCGGCTACCGCCTCACACCTGGGTCCGATGGAAGTTCATGAACGAGCGGGAGGCCGTCGGCCCCCGCTGCCCCTGGTACCGCGAGCCGTACCGCTCGCTGCCGTACGGGAACTCGGCGGGCGAGCTCAGCTTGAACAGGCACAGCTGGCCGATCTTCATGCCCGGCCACAGCTTGATCGGCAGGGTGGCGAGGTTCGACAGCTCCAGGGTCACGTGCCCGGAGAAACCGGGGTCGATGAACCCGGCGGTCGAGTGCGTGACCAGCCCGAGCCGCCCGAGGGAGCTCTTACCTTCCAGCCGCGACGCGATGTCGTCCGGCAGGGAGATGACCTCGTAGGTCGAGGCGAGCACGAACTCGCCGGGGTGGAGGATGAACGCCTCGTCGCCCTCCGGCTCGACCTCACGCGTCAGGTCGAACTGCTCGACGGCGGGGTCGATGTGGGGGTAGCGGTGGTTCTCGAACACCCGGAAGAAGCGGTCAAGCCTCACGTCGATGCTCGAGGGCTGCACCATGGATTCGTCGTACGGGTCGATGCGCACCCGTCCGGCATCGATCTCGGCCCGGATGTCCTTGTCTGAGAGAAGCACGCCCCCACGATACGCAGAGGGCGCGGACCTGCCCCAATCGGCAGGGCCCCGCGCCCGGCCCCTCGGCTCAGCGCTGCCCGAGCACCACGGGCACCGCGTGCCGCAACCGCGCACACCGGGGACACCGAATGAGCCGCCCGGGCCCGATCCGCCCGGCCCCGAGCTGCTGAAGCGGGAACGAGGCGGTACTGAACACGTGCCCTTCGGCACAGCGGACGATGGTGCGCTCCATGGAACCCATCAAGTCCCTTCCCCTACACATGCGGTGGACGAGACAGCCACATTAGGGGATCAACAGGACACCCTCCAGGCGGCGCTCCGCACACGCGGAGGCGTGAGCTTCGCCTCAAGTGGCGCATGGGGTACAGTGTGCAACGATGCGGCACCGTTCATACGGCCGCTGTGCGGATGTAGTTTAATGGTAGAACATGAGCTTCCCAAGCTTATAGCGCGGGTTCGATTCCCGTCATCCGCTCTTCAAACGAAGCCCCAGGTCAGAGACCTGGGGCTTCGTCGTTGCCCAGACCTGTCCGACCCGGTCACATGATCGTCGCCGCACCATCGGCGCAAAGTTCGGACACACCCCACGAGCTGACTGTCACGCCGTCGCCAACGGACAGTCGGCCGGGCCGGACCACGGCCAGCTTCACGCCGAAGGCGACGCCGCCCTCAGCGGCCCGCCGGTAGGTGGCGAGGGTGCGGATCGGTTCCCGCCCTCTCCGGCACCCGGACTGCTGGTCGACCAAGGTGACGGCACAGCGGATGGCGAGCTTCGCGTACGCCAACTCCACCGAGCCGACGGTGATGCGGCGCGCGAGGTCCTCGGTGTGGGGATCGTCCCATCCGTCGACGACGACATTGGGGCGGAACCGGCTGATCGGCAGCGGTTCCGCGCCGTCGGAGACGAGGCGCTCGTTGAGGGCGGCCATGGACGAGCGGGAGACGACGTGCACCGCGCAGCTGTCGGCGTAGCCCGATGTGCCCGCGACGAGTCCGTCGGTGATCCGGTCGTGCTCGGGCGGCACCCGCACGAGTCGGCTCGGCCCGCCTGTCACCGCGGAAAGCCAGGCTGCTGCCTCGTCGCCCTGATCGATGCCGGTGAACGGAGCTCCGAACAGTTCCACCGGCCGTCGCTCGGACGACGAGTCCACCGGGACGGTGACGGTGCCGGAGCCCGGGGCCTCCAAGGTCAGGCGTGTTCCGTCGGCCGCGATGCTCGGGCGTATCAGGGCCAGCCGGGGATCGCGCCGCTGGCTGCGGAAGACTCCGTTCTCGTCGACGATCATGAATGAGCGATCGTGAGGGAGTCCCGCCGGGGCCATGAAGGCATCCTGCACGGAGAGGCCCGCGCAGCCCTTGACCGGGTAATAGGTGAGTTCCACGACCTTGGCCACAAGGCCTCCTTGTTCCTCTCGGCTTCCGGACTCTTCTCGGCTCCGGTGCACGTCGGTCTCTGGCGCCCGAGTCTGCGGGGCGGCGGCAATGGAACGTCAACGGCCCGGTTTCGGCGCTGGCTATGATCAGCGCGGTGGCGTGCCCGGGGATCACGGAGCGGTGGGGATGAGGTTCGGTCTGCTGGGTCCGCTGACCGTCCATGACGCCGGTGGCAGGCCTCTCGCCGTTCCCACTCCGAAGAGCAGGGCCCTGCTGGCCGCGCTGCTTCTCGAGCCGAACCGCCTCGTCTCACGTGAGCGGCTCGCGGCCGCGCTGTGGGGTGAGAGTCCGCCCGCGACGGCCGCTGCCGCCCTGAGCAACTACGTGAGCCAGTTGCGACGAACCCTGTCGGCCGTCGACGCCGAGCGCCTCGCGTCCGTACCGACCGGCTACCGGCTACTCGTCCACGGCGGCGAGGTGGACACCGAGGAGTTCACCCTGCTGCTCGCTGAGGCGAAGACGGCACAATCCCGGCAGGACTGGGTGTCCGTCAGCCGCCTGACCCGGGCGGCCGAACAGCTGTGGCGCGGTGCTCCGCTCGCTGACGCCCCCGTGTCCGAGACCCTGCGTCCCCAGATCACACACTACGAGCAGGCGCGGGTGCAGGCCCGGGAGTGGCACTTCGCGGCCGAGCTCCGGCTGGGGCGTCACCACGAGATCGTTCCCGAGATCAGCCGGTGGACCGCCCGGTACCCACTGCACGAGGTGTTCTGCGCCCAGCTGATCCTCGCCCTGTTCCGCAGCGGTCGCCAGGCCGAGGCGCTGCTCGCGTTCGAGCGCGTGCGCCATGACCTGGTCGAGGAGCTCGGCACTGATCCGGGCCGCGCACTGCGCGATCTGCATCAGTCACTGCTGGTCGACGACCCGGCACTGCAGTGGACGGGCCCGGCCGTCGCCGCCGAGAACGGCCGGCAGGCCGATGCGGTGCACGCCGCCAGCGGACACCCCGGCGGCGGCGCGTCCGTCGACGCCGACGTGCCCGACGAAGCCGCTGACCCTCGTACCGTCAGGACCTGGCCCGCTCCGTCCCAGCTGCCCGCCGACGTCCCCGATTTCACGGGGCGCGCCGACGAGGTGCGGACCCTGATCGAGCTGCTCACCCCCCGGCCGGACGACCGGGGCCCCCGCATGGCGGTCGTCACCGGGATGAGCGGCGTCGGGAAGACCGCCCTGGCCGTCCACACCGCGCGCATCCTGGGCGACCGCTTTCCGGGCGGCCAGATCTTCACGGACCTGCACGGATTCGGGCTCGGTACCCGCCAGGACCCGCACGACCTGCTCGGGCGCTTCCTGAGCGATCTGTCCGACACTCCGGCCGGTCCCGGCCTGCCGATACCCGGCGACACCGACGGACGCGCGGCGCTGCTCCGTACCCGCCTGACGGACAGGGGCGTGCTGATGGTCCTCGACAACGCCCACGACGTCGAGCAGGTGCTCCCGCTCCTGCCGGGTTCGGCCGGCTGCTCGGTCCTGATCACAAGCAGGAACGCGCTGCCCGACCTGCCCATCGGAGCCCGGGTTCCCCTGGAGCCGCTCGGCGAAGGCGACCAACGGGCGATGCTCTCGGCGTTCTGCGGTGCCGACCGAGTCCTGGCGGAGGCAGGGGACGCTACGCGGATCCTGGCGGCCTGTGCCGGACTGCCCCTGGCCCTGCGGATCGTCGGAGCGAAGGCGAGGGTTCGCCCCTCCTGGCCGCTGCGCGCGATCGCGGAGCAACTGGAAGCCGGCGACGGCCGGCTGCGGGCCCTGTCGGCCGGCAGCCTGTCCGTCCACAGCTCCTTCGCCTCCAGCTATCGGATGCTGCGGGACAGCCGTGACCGCCACGAACGCGACGCGGCGCGTGCCTTCCGGCTGCTCAGCCTGTGGCGCGGCGAGGGGCTGAGCCTCGATGCCTCCGCCGCGCTGCTGGACCTTCCCGCGCGCAGGACCGCCGAGGTGCTCGGACTCCTGGGGGACGTACATCTGCTGCAGAATCCGGAGCCCGGGCGATACCGGTTCCACGACCTGGTCGGAGAGTACGCGGCCGAGCGCAGCGCCGCGGAGGAGTCCGAGCCCGCCCGAAGGACGGCGCTGCTGAGGCTCCTGACCTGGTACACCGTCGCAACCGAGGCGGCCAGTGCGACGATCGCGCCTGGCATGCCCGCCGGCCCGAGGTTCGAGGAGGGCCCGGCGGGCCGGGCGCCGCGCTTCTACGACGCCGCCGGGGCGCTGGCGTGGTTCGTGCAGGAGCTGCCCAACCTGCGGGAAGCCGTCCAGGCGGCCGCGCTGTCCCTGCGTCCGGATCTGGCCTGGCGGCTGGCCCTCAACCTCTTCGGCTACGCCACCACGTACTGGTGGACCGGCGTGTGGGACACCTGCCTGCGGTCGGCGCTGGCCACGGCGAAGGCGCACGACGACCACGAGGGGCAGGCATGGGTCCTGTTCCGCCTCGGGGTGGCGCACCGCATGGCGCACCGGCACGATGCCAGCCTCACCTGCCTGCTGGACTGCCTCCCCCATTTCGAGGCGAGCGGCGATCTCGAGTGCCGGGCGGGTGTCTACTCCAACCTTTCCCGGGCCTACAGCGGGACGCACCGCCCACGGCAAGCCCTCGACCACGCGCGGAAGGCCATCGATCTCTTCAGGCGGTCCGGCAGCGAGCGCAGCGAGGCTCCGCTCCTGAGCGGACTGGCCACGGCCCATCGCGCCGCTGGCGAACTCCGGCAGGCCGAGGCCGTGTACCGCCAGGTGCTGGCCATGTGCCGCGAGCTGGGGTACCTCACCAACATCGCCATCGCCCTGGAAGATCTCGGCGACACCCTGCGCGCACTCGGCCGGCGTGACGAAGCGCTCGACGCCTTGACCGAGGCTCTGGCTCTGCGACGTCAGGTCGGCGACGCCGGCGGCTCGACGGACACCCTGATGGCCGTCGGACGGACCCACGCGCACTTCAGCGAAACCGCTGCTGCTCAGGCGTGCTTCGACAAGGCCGAAGAACTCAGAGGCAAGGACCAGTTGCCCCCGTGGCCGGCCGGAACGAGTGCGGGATCGGAACCGTAGCGCCGAGGGTGATCGATAAACGAACGGACCGTTTGGCTCAATCGCGTCTCAGAGCCGGTCTCCCCCGCGTTGAGGATCGAGGTGGCGCGAGGCGAGAAGCGCGGGGCCGCAGGCAGGACGGTCACGTCCGAGGCCGAGTCGGCGAACGCCGACGGCGCAGTGAATCCCGACGCCGTCAGCGTCGCCAGCGCCAACGCGAGAGCGGCACGGGTGCGGCCGTTTCCACTCAGCCGAGCAGTGCCCGGAGGGCATCCGCAGGGCGCGCGAAGGCTCATTTGAAGGCCCTGGCCCGCTCCTTCTGGGCGCGATCGCGGCGACCCGGTGGGCAGCGGGGAGGCGGGGATCGCCTTCGTCACCTCGTGCCCCAACCGTGCCCTTCAGGACGGACAACAGCGGTCGGCACAGGTGCCCACGAGCCCGCTGAATGAGCGCCGCCTGAGCATGTTCCCGCAGGTCAGAGGCAGGATAGCCCCGCCGGGCGGCGGTGATTCCCAAGCTTATAGCGCGGGTTCGATTCCCGTCATCCGCTCTTCCACGAAGCCCCAGGTCAGCGACCTGGGGCTTCGTTGTTGGCCCGTCGTTTCGAAACCGGTGCGCGTTGGCGCGGCAGGGTCACCGAGAGGCCCACCAGGTCGAGGCGGCGACGGTGTACCCCAGAGACTCGGACAGCGCGGCCTGCCCGCCTTCGAAGCGGTACCGACCCCGCCACCGCGGGCGTCGGTTCCCCTTCCGTCTACCCGAGTCCACCGAGACGGAGGGCGTCACTTATCTCGCTGAGCTTCGCGGTCGCCGCCGGGGTCCGCTCCCTCGCCTGTTCGGCGAGCCGGATGGCCTGCTCGACCTCGCTGAGTTTCGCGGAGGACAGGACGCCCGCCGGCTCGATCAGGTCGCCCTGGGACACGGTGGTCAGCCACGTACACGGGGTGAAGCCCGGACGCGGGAACGCGAACCGCGGCACACCTTCCAAGGGCAGTCCCTCCATGGCACCCACGGCCACTTCGACGCCCAGACCGCTGATGTCGACGCCCGCCGGGGCGACGACCTGCATCATCCGGATCCCGGACGCCGTGTCTC
This sequence comes from Streptomyces sp. NBC_01255, assembly GCF_036226445.1. Taxonomy (NCBI): domain Bacteria; kingdom Bacillati; phylum Actinomycetota; class Actinomycetes; order Kitasatosporales; family Streptomycetaceae; genus Streptomyces; species Streptomyces sp. NBC_01255. Next base: position 4,571,896 of record NZ_CP108474.1, on the reverse strand, counting down.
CCGACAGGAGTACGGCCAGCCGCCGCTCGTCGAACTCGACCCACCAGACTTCACCACGTTGCACAGGTCCTCCTGATCCAGGACGGGGGCGCCCTGCGGGTGCGTTCCGCGCCTCGTGTCAGGCATGCTCGACCACCTCCGCGCCCGCGCGCCGGGCCTTCACAATCGTCGTGACGATCGTCCCGGCGGTAAACAGCAGCACCGCGGTGAACGCAGTGAGGGTGGTCGTGTCCGGGTGGAGGAAGGACTGGCCGCGGCCGGCCTGCCAGGTCACCACGGCGACCAGGCCGGTGTAGCCGAGGGCCACCGCGCCCACGAGGCGGGCCTGTGCCTGCTCGCTGCGGAGCCAGGCGTGGCGGGCGGCGAGGGCGGTGAGGACGAAGGCGAGGACGAGGAGCACCTGGATGCCGTGCAGGGCGAAGAAGTGCGGGACGCGGAAGTCGCCGCCGGTGGTGCTCCAGTGGGTCAGCGGCATGCCGCTGCCGTCGGGGTCGCCGATGCCGTGCCCCTGATAAAGGGGGATGGCGTGCCCGTTGGCGTCCGTGACGGTGCGGGGGTTGACCTCGGTGACCATCCAGTAGACCGGGATGAGCATGCCCGCGATCGTAAGGCCGATGCCAGCGCGGATGGCCCGGTTGAGGGCCGGGCTGCCGGTGCGCTGGATCAGGACGACGACGCCGATGACGAGCTGGGCGATCACGATGACCATCACCCCGAAGGTGAGGACCGGCGTCAGCGCCAGGGTGACCGGATCGACCTGGTCCGCATTGAAGTGACTGATGGTGCCACGCGCCGCCTGGACGGTGATGGCGCCGACCTCGGCGACGGTGGTCACCGCGAAGACCGTGCCCAGCCACCGGGCAAGGCGCCGCCCCTTGTCCAGCCGGGCGAGCAGCCACGCGAGGGTGGCGGCGTAGAGGCCGAAGGCGAAACCGAACTTCAGCGGCTTGTACCAGACCGGCTCACCGAGCAGCAGCCGGTCGTCGACCGCGAGGCCGACGCCGCAGACGAGCACGAGAACGGCCATCAGGCCGGAGCAGACCAGCAGGGGGCGGTGCCAGGTGCGCCAGGAAGTGCGCGCGGGGGCGAACGTCGACGTCATCGGAGATCCCATCCCGGGTGGCGAGCAGCGCCTCGTTCCCGGACGCCCGATCGCAACAGCCAGCATTTACGTATCGCCGAACGTAACTTGCATTCACTATTTCGTCAACATCGAAGCACGGTCTAGCGCCCAGCATTGCAAGGAATTATGAAGGGAGATTGCAATGACAATGACGTTGAACGCAAGTCACTTCCGTCCATACTTGCAATGACATGGGGGCGAACGTAAGACTGTCCAGCGATCCCGCCCGCATCGAGCGGGCGGCCGGAGCGGCAGGAGGCGAAGAGATGCCCGGAGGCAGGCTGACTCACGAGGAACGGCGGCTCATCGCCGAGGGACTGGCCGAAGGACTCAAGTACACCGAGATCGCCGTCCGCCTGGACCGGCCCCTGTCCACCGTCACGCGCGAAGTGAGCCGCAATGGCGGTCCCGACGCCTACCGGGCCGACGAGGCGCACCGGACCACCCGGGAGCGGGCCCGCCGGAGCCGCCCGGTGACGCGGGCCGCCGCCGATGCCGCCACCGATGCCGAGGAGCGTGACGCGGACGCGGTGCGCGAACTGGAACACCGGTTCACCGACATCATGATCGGCACCGGCCTGCCCCGCATGACCGCCCGGGTGCTCGCCTGCCTCTACCTCACCGACAGCGGCAGCCTCTCCGCTTCCGAACTCGTCCGGCGCCTCCAGGTCAGCCCCGCCTCCGTCTCCAAGGCCATCGGCCAGCTCGAACAACAGGAGCTCGTGCGCCGCGAACGCGACCCCCGCGGGCGACGCGACCGCTATGTGATCGACGCCGACGCCTGGTTCCGCGGCTGGACGGCCAGCGCCCGCCAGAACTCCGCCCTGGCCGACTTCGCCCGATCCGGCGCCGACACCCTCGGCCTCAACTCGCCAGCCGGTGCTCGGCTGTACGACATCGGCGACTTCTTCGAGCACGTCGGACAGGCCATGCTCCACGCGGCCGAACAATGGCACCGGGAGCGCGAACGCGCCACGCCGCCGCGCGATCTGCCGCCGCACGCCTCGGAGGACCGCGCCGGCTAGGGCGGCGCACCCACTCCCGTCGGTGCCCTACGACGCCGGGCCGTGCCCCATCCGTGCCCTTCAGAGCGGCGAACAGCGGTCGACATGGGTGTCCCCTCGCCCGCCGATGCCGCCACACCAGAAGGCGTTTTCACAGGTCAGATACCAAATGATCTGTCTGGGCGCCGGTGATTCCCATGCTTATGGCGCGGGTTCGATTCCCGTCATCCGCTCTTCTACGAAGCCCCAGGTCAGCGACCTGGGGCTTCGTCGTTGTCCCGAATCGAGGGAGGAATCCACCCCCGCTTCCCGGCTCCGCCGCCTGTCGACTTGACGAGAAAGCCCCCGGAACGGATATGAGAGCGGCAGCACACCGATCCCCCCTCTCCTGACTAAGCCCCAGGTCAGGGCCTCGGGGCTTTATCGTCGCTCCCTCCCCGCGTAACGACCGCCCCCCGATCCACGGGCCTCGCCCTCTACGGTGAACAGCCGCACACGGGAACGCACGCACGAACGGCGCGACGAGCGGGGGCTCATGATGCTGAACGCCGATCTGGACGTCTCGGGGGACGCTCTCACTGGGCTGGCGAACGATCTCGACGAGATGCAGCGCTACCTGGAGCAGCAGACCCGCGTCATGGACGGGGTCGTCGACAGGGTCGCCGCGGGCTGGCAGGGCCCCACCGCCACCGCGTACCGCTCCCTGCACCGCGGTGTCGCCGAGAACGCCGTACGCATCCGGCAGGTGATGGTCCTCCTCGAAGCGGCCATGCGCGCTTCGCGCGACGGCTTCACCGAGCAGGAGCTCGACACCCTGGCCCGGATCCGGCGCATGCAGGACGGCGAGGACGTGTCCGCCGCCGCCCGTGACCTCACCGTGCCCGACCCGGCGTCAGGGCCGAACACCAGCCGGCCGCAGAGCCGCATCCTGGACGTCTGAACCACGGGGGATCAGCACCATGACGGACGAAGACCGGATCACCGTCGACTTCGGCACCCTGCAGCGCCTTTCGGGGGACCTGGAGGAGATCCTCCGCACCCTCAACGAGAAGCTGGACACGCTGTACGGGCGGGCCGCCAAAGTCGTCCTGAGCTGGGACGGCGAGGCCCGTGAGGCCTTCATCGACGAGCTGGACAAGTGGAGCCGCTCCGCCGACGACCTCAAGGCCGCCCAGGCCTGGCTCCACGAGGTCGTGGTGAAGGGGCACCTCACCTACGCCGCGGCCAACAGGTCAGTACTCCAAGGTTGGGGAGGCGGCGCCTGATGGCCGGCCCGTCCATCCCCGCCCAGTCACCGGGCGGCAGCGGCGCCATCGACGTCAAGCCGAGCGATCTCTGGTCGGTCTCCGGCCGGGTCGCCGCCCAACAGGACCTCCTGATGCGCGGCGCCAACAAACTCCTGGAGGAGCTGGGCACGTACCCCGACGCCGGAGGCGCCGGCAGCGAGGCCCAGAGGTTCGCCCAGGCGTACAAGAAGATCGGCGACCGCTGGCTGGAGGTCTGGGGCCGGTCCGTACTCAGCGTCGGCGGCGTCGCGGTCGGGTTCACCGAGACGGCCAACGCCTACACGCAGGCGGACGCGGCGGCCAACCCCAAGCCGGGGAAGACAGCCGAACAGCGGCCCCGGCCCGCGGTCATCGACAAGGACCCGAACTTCGCCTCGATACCCGACATCAAGTGGGGCGACGACGACGGCGGCGACGACATCCTGCGCGGCCTGATGGAGGGCATCCCGGAGATCGTCCGGGACGTACTCCAACCACTGTGCAGGCACGTGTTCCGGATCGGAAGGGTGGCGGACGTCCACCCCTTCCCCCAGCAGCACTACCTCAACTCCCTGTGCCACAGCTGGATGAACGTCTCCATCGTCGCCACGACGGGGGCCGACCAGCTCACCCAGGCCGTCGGCGCCATCACCAACCACCAACAGGCCGACTGGGAAGCCGCCATGCGGACCTTCTGCAGCGCCTTGTGGGGCGCGACGAGCTGGGGACAGCAGCGGCCACCCGGCTACCAGTGGGCGCATACGGCCGGCTCCGGCCCGGGCACACCCAAGGTCCCCACCGGCAGCGAGCCCGTCATGGCCGTACTGAAGGACACGGCCGACACCATCGCCACCCTCCTGCGCGAGTACGCCGAGGCCGCCGTCGACCTGAACCGCGACGTCAAGGACGAGCTCGACCGGGCCATGGCGAAGGCCGCCAAGGAGATCATCGAGGACCTGGCCAAGCCCAAGGACGCCAAGAGCGCCCTCAGCGCCGTCACGAACGTGATCGGCAAGGGTGTGGGTCTGGTCCTGTCCTTCGAGGTCAAGACCGTGCTGAACATCGACACGGCCAAGCTGAACCGGATCGTCAACACGTACACCGGCATCCTGAACGGGCTGACCACCCGCATGGAGGCCCTGAAGGGGCCGCTGGACGAGGCATACATGAGCGCCCCCAAGTTCGAGGCCGGTGTCGCCCGCGCTCACGGCTTCGGCGCCCGGGCTCTGGAGGAGTTCAAGGACTCGCAGGTCTGGCTGAAGGTCGACTCCAAAGGCGCGTACGACCTCAATCTCGCCGCAAACGAGTACATGGCAGGCGGCCACACTCTGGACAGGCACGTCGGCAAGACGGACGAGCAACTCAGGCAGCGCTTGCGCGACCAGCAGTCGAGCGGCCCGACCCCGACCTGGCCGCACGGCATACCGATACCCGGCGGCTCCTCGGCCTTCCCGAACTACCAGCGGGCCCAGGAACTGACCGAGTACAACCTCAACAGGAACAAACCAGCCATCGAGGCGTGGCTCAAGGGCCCGCCCCCGCTGACCGACGGTGATGTCAAGTCGTTCCACGCGACAGCGCCGGACGACCAGACCAGCGGCCGCTTCGTGCGCAAGCAACCGATGGACCCGGAGGACCCGCAGACCGGGTACAGGCAGGGTGGCATGAGCGCCACGGTGTACGACGTGAACGGCATCGACACGCGCCTCAAGTACGACAGCAGCCGCAACCCCCCGTTCACCGTCATGACGTCGATGCCCTCCAGGTCCTAGCCCGCAGCCGAGAAAGGCCAGCACCACATGTCAATCGACCAGGCGTCCTGGGAAGCCGCTGTACGCCACCTGTACGAGGACGCGTACCCGTACGACGCCACGGGCCCGCGCTGCCACGAGGACTGGGTCCTCGACGTCCTCTCGCTGATGGCCCGTGCCGTTCCGGACCCCAGGGACTGGTCAGGGCTCGACGGCGCGGCGCAGGATCCGGAGCGCGACGGGTTCCCCACGTACCCCTTCGCAGCCCACCCCCCGGAGTACGTCGCGGCGCGACTCAAGGAGATCGACCGGGCCAGCGCCGAGAACCTGCTCCTCGCCCTCACCGACGACAGTTGCACCCTGTCCAACCTTTCGCGCTTCACGGAGAGCGAAGAGGAGCTGCGGGCGATGGCGTGCACGATCCTCGCGCGTTACGGGGACGGGGCCCGCTATCACACCAACGTCAGCAGGCCCGGCCACGTGCGCGGCACGCTCGACTTCAGGACGCGGAACTGGGGGTACAGCCCTCTGAGCGTCTACACGGAGGACTACGGCCTGATCGTCGTCTCGGACACCGAGGTGGGCATGTTCTGGAACTTCTCCGACTACTGATCCCGTACGAGCACGCAGCTCCTGAACAGGCGCTTTGAGAGGATGCCCCCGTGCTGACCCGTTCCGCTTCCTACCCCGACAGGGAGACCGCCCACTGGGCCACCCAGCAGGTGGTGACCGCCAACGAGCAGGTCATCCACCGCTGGCTCGCCCAGAAGACCCGGGCCCGCCTCACCATCGAGGCCGCCTGGCCGTCCCGTGAGGAGGCCGTGGGCCGGGTCCAATTGGAAGCCGAACTCCTTGCGGGCCGCGGGCCCGTCGACGTCCGCGCGGCGCGCGTGGTGCTGCGCCGCGAGCCGTCGAGCCCGCACGGCTTCGCCGTCCACACGACCGTCCCGTTCTACCTCTAGAGGTCGCGCGCACATGCCCATGAAGCCCCTCGAACACGACCGCCGCTACGGCGAGCTGGACCAGGTGATGCGCGCGTACCTGGGGCAGCCGGCCGACGACACCCCGGAGCGGCGCAGCCGCGCCCTTGACGCGTACCTCCGGCACACCTGGCAGACCCGCCCCTCGGCCATCGCGGAGGCGGAGCGCCAGCTGCGCGAGTACAGCCGCAACCCTCCGGGTCGTATCCGGCAGGAACTGGGCGAGTTCTACGCCATCCCGGACATGGGAATGCCGCAGTCGGAGATCGGCGACTGGCTGACGGTGCTGGCCGACCATCTGAAGAAGAGCATCGAGGAAGGCGACGCCCCGGAACCGTCCTCCCCGCAGACGCACTGGGAGTGGCACGCCCGCTTCCCGGAGATCGCGCAACTGCTCGGCGGCTGGTTCTCGCAGGACATCGTCGACGAGTTCCCCGATCACGACGCCGCCGTCGCCGACTACGCCGCTACCACCCACCCCCAGCTGATCGCCCGCCTCGTGGGTGAACTCCACGAGCTGCTCGCCCTCCCCCTGGACGAGGGGGACTACGCCCTGGCCGCCGCCGAACTCGGCATGGAGGTCGGCCCTCCCGAGCCGTTCTCCCACGGCGCCTGGTTCCAGTCGCTGGCGACGACGCTGCCCGACGCCTGATCCGTTCCGGACTCGCGCCCCGGCCGTGCCCTTCAGAACGGACAACAGCGGTCGGGAAGGGTGCTCACGAGCCTGCGGAATGAGCACCACTGGAACGCGTTACCGCAGGTCAGATGCAACATAGGTGGAATCGGCGTCGGTGATTCCCAAGCTTATGGCGCGGGCTCGATTCCCGTCATCCGCTCGTGAACGAAGCCCCAGGTCAGCGATCTGGGGCTTCGTCGTTGTCCCCGCCTTGGGACATGTGGGCCACGGCCGGCCGGGGACGTCAGTCCGTGGTCCTGGTGACGGCCGGGGGGCGCCAGGTGCCGTCGAGGGCGGTCGGGTCGGGCCAGTAGGCGCGGAGGTAGAGCGCGAAGTGGCCGGTGGGGCCGTGCGTACAGGCCGGCGTCACGACGTGTAGGTCTTGAGGCCATCGAGGATGAGAGTGAGACCGAAGTCGAGGGCGGGTCTGACATCGCCGTCGTCTTCCACAGCGCCCGATTCCATCAGGGACGCGAGGGTGGGGAACTGCTCTGGCTGGATGACCTGGGCGAGAAGGTTCCCGTAGTCGGAGCCGGACGGGACGACCTCGGTGGCGATCCGGGCCAGGTCACGGACGGCGCTGGAGATGAACATGGCAGTGGCGACCAGGTTCTCGGTGGCGAGGCCGGACCGGGCCAGAGGACGCAGAAGGGCCTCGAACCAGGCCAGCTCGTTCGGACCGGTCGGCGCCCCGGTGGTCGCGACGCGCAGCATCCAGGGGTGGGCGAGGTAGAAGTCCCAGGCCGCATCCGCCCAGTTCAGGATCTCGGTGCGCCAATCCTTCCCCGACTCCGCCGGGGGGTTGCCCTGCGCTCGGTCGGCCATCAGGGCGACCAGCTGTTCCTTCCCGGGGACGTGCCGGTACAGGGCCATCGCCGTGTAACCGAGTTCGCCGGCGACCCGCTGCATCGACACCGCACCCAGACCCTCGGCGTCGGCCAGCGCGATGGCGGCCTCGACGATGCCGCCGACGCTGAGAGAGGACCGAGCGCTCTGCTTCGTCTCCCAGAGGAGTCGGAAGGTAGCCGCCGCGCTCTTGTCCGCTGACACTTCTACCGCCGATTCTCCGAGGCCGATCCCGGCTGCCCAGCATAGTGGCGGGTGTTCCGCTGTCGGAGGAGCGCGATGCCGACTGCGAGGACCCAGTAAGCGTAGAGGCTGGCGATGGTTGCCGTGGTGCCCCAGCCGTTGGCACTGAAGAAGTGCCCGGTGTCGTTGCCGAAATACAGCGACGGGACGAACGCGAGATTGATCAGGGCGATGGCGTAGGCCGACCGGGCGGCCCACAGGGACAGCAGTCCGGACCGAACGACGGCATACCCGGCGGCCACCAGGAACACCGCGATGAGGATGCGCCCGATCGAGCCGTACAGCAGATAGGAGCCCTCTGCGGTGATAGTCGGATCGACCGGCTCCTCGGCAGCGATGACCTCCCCGGCCTGCAGGGAGTGAGCGACGAAGGTGACCGCGATGTAGACCAGTGCCCCTCCGTAGGCGAGGTCCGCGACCCAGCCGAAGGCCGGGGCCGCCAGGCGGACGAGCTCGCGGAGCCCGGTGACGAAGCCGAGAAACAGCACGAGGACGACAAGGCTGAGCATGATGCGGGTCAGCACGTTGGAGTCGGGCGGTGCCCCGTCATGGATGAAATAGAGCGGCACCTCGATGACCTGCAGGACTGTGAATGCCACACCGGTGGTTCCGGTGAACCTTCGCAGCGGGAGGCCTTGCATGCGCGACGCTGTATATGACATACACGCAAGTATAGGTCGTACACTTGCGCCTGCAACCAGAATCCATCCATAGTTTTTGCAGGGGGAATTGCAGCCGGGGCCGGCTCTGGTCCCGGCTGCATCCTGCTACGCGGGCGCCGTCGAGTCGGGAAGTCGAGCCTGGTCGAGGAATTCCTCGGCCGGGCCGAGGTTCCGTACCTCTTCTTCACCGCAGTGGGGGGATCCGCTGAGGACGAGCTGACGGAGCTGCTCGACGCCGTCGCCTCCTCCACCCTGCCGGAGCGGTCCCTGTTCGGCGAGGAGGCACCGACAATGGTCCTGGGGCCGCTCAATCCCGCTGGCATCGGCGACATGCTCGACCTGGAACCGGCGTCCTCGTTCGATGCGGCACTGGTGACCGGCGGACTGCCCCTCATCTGCGCCGAATGGGCGCCGGGGACCTCACTTTGGGAGTTCCTGCGGACCTCGCTCGACAATCCCCTCTCCGCCCTCCTGGTCTCCGCCGAACGGTCACTGGCCGCCGAGCTCCCTCCCCAGGCGATGAGCCGGGAAGTGCTGCGTGCGATCGGGAGCGGCGAGCGCACGTTCACCAACATCGCCCGGGCGGCCGGCGGCATCACCCATACGACCCTCACCCGGGCCACCGACGTCCTGACGGAGAAGCGCGTGGTAGCAGCCGAACTACCCGTCTCCCTCAGGCCGTCCAAGGAGCGCCGCTACCGGGTGGCCGACCCGTATCTGCGCTTCTGGCCGGCGTTCCTCGACCCGCACATGGCAGAGATCGAGCGCATGCGCGGCGACCTGACCCTGAGCCGGATCAAAGAACAATGGACAAGCTGGCGCGGCCGGGCCGTCGAGCCACTCGTACGCGAATCGCTTGCCCGCCTGCTTCCCGACGGGGAGCTGCCCGCCGCCCCGGCCATCGGCGGATACTGGACCCGCAGCAACGACATCGAGATCGACCTGGTCGGCGCCGACCGCCAGCCGGTGGCCGGGCGACGTACGGCCCGGGGGAACTACTCACCGCGTGGCACGGAAACTGAGCCACGTGCCACTACGTTCCCAAACTTACGGCGCGGGTTCGATTCCCGTCATCCGCTCTTTCCGCGAAACCCCAGGTCAGAGACCTGGGGCTGCGTCGTTGTCCGGACCGGATCGCCCCGTGCGCCGGGTCACCGGACCGGGCGGCGATGCGCAGAGCGCAACCCTGTGCGTTTGACGGCGTACGTGAGGGCTGCCACGAACACCGCTATGCCGATGAACAGAAGGAAGAGGAGTCCGTCGGCGGTGACGCCGATGATGCCCAGCACCATCGCGACGATGATCAAGGTCAGGAAGAGCGCCATGAGTGCTGCCTCCTCGGTCGGTTGGGGGCTCAGCCGCGGGCCAGTTGCCGTTCGCCGTTCGCCCCGGGCTCGTAGGGGAGTTCGTAGTGCCGGAAGACCGCTTCCTCGTCCTCGGCGGGAAGTACGTCGTCGGTGCCGATCGAAGGGCACTGCTTCACCAGAGCCTTGTCATGGGCGACCTGCACATACCCCGGCCCCGCCGTCGCACCGTCCAGAGGGACGAACACCAGACGGTGGCGGGTGGGCAGGCCGACCCGGACCGTGGCCATGAACGGCTCGTCGGTGCTGGTGTCGACGTAGATCGCCTCCAGCTCTCCGATCCTTCGGCCCCGCGTGTCCACGACGTCGCGGGTTCGCCACTCACGGATGTCCGCCATCTGGATCATTCCGACTCCTCGCGGTCGGTCACCGGTTCGGGCAGCGCGGCGACAAGGATCTCGGCGGCCTGGGTGACGTTGCCGGCGTCGACCGCACGGGCCATCGCCGCGCGGGCCGCATCCGCCGTGGTGTGCGGCGGGACCACCAGCAGGGCGAAGTGGTCGTTGTCGCCACGGGTGATGAGGACGGTGTCGTCACCGACGGGAAACGAGTCCAGACGGACGACCCGGTCGTCGATGACAAGGCGCGTCGGGACCTCGCCCCAGGCGTCGGTGTCCAGGCCGACCCTCGTGATGGGGCCGAGGTGTCCGGTGAGCGCTTGGACCAGGGCGGGCAGCTCGGTCGCGACGTCCCGGGAGCGGGGCCACCAGGCACCGTCGAGGACGCCTTCGCGGGAGTGCGTCGTCTCCAGCCTCAGCAGGGCCGTTCCGGGCCTCACCGCTCGGTGGATCTCGTCCGGGAGGAGCTTCCGAGGGCTGGGTGTGTCAGATTCGGCCATGGTGGTCCGCCTGCCTGCGCGGGGCCGCCGACACCTCGAAGCCGACGAGAAACCGCCGTGGTCTCACGGTACTCCGGGCGCCTGACTCCGGGCGCCTGCGAGCACGCCCGGAGCATCGGCCGGGCGGTGTCCCCGGTCGGAAATTGCCTGGTCAGAACCGACTCGTCCGTCCACGGCGCGGAGTACGCTGAAGGTACCGGGAGTAAGTCGAGCACCCGCTCTCATGCGGACGTCGTTTCCGGCGATCAAGACACTGGGCCGCCCTGCAGGGCGGCCCGGAGACGGGTCCGCGATCATGACCGCCGTCGCCGCTCCCCTCATCTCGGTGCGCCTGTCGCTGACACCTGAGACCACCCTCGTCGGCCAGTTGGACGGCGCTTGGTGGCCTGAGTCACGCGATCTCGAAGCCGAGCTTCCGCCATTGATCGACGCGCTGGAGGGCCGCTTCGGACGCATCACGCGCGTCGCGGTGAACCCCACCCGCTGGCCCGTCGTACCGCACAAGGTGCCCGTCACCGGGCACACCCTGCACGTGGGCTGGTTCACCGAACAGGACCCCGACAAGATGATCCTGCTCTCCTACACCGTGGGCCGCTGCGACCTGCTGGTGATTCCGCCCGAGACCGAACCCGCCGCAGCCGCCCGGCTCATGACCGCCGCCGCCGTCCCCGGCAGCGTCCTCACCGCCGGTGTCCTGATGTCCGACGAGACCGCGACCGGCCGCCGTAGGCGGGACGCCCGCAGCAGCGAGGACGCCTGGGCGACCGACGGCGGGTCCGACCTGCCGCCCCTCCGGCACCCGGTCGTCGGCTCGCGGATGATCCTGCTCCGCGGGACCCCGGGGAGGTGACGTCATGGAGACCTTGATCGCGCTCGCGGCAGTCGCCCTGCTGATCGCGCTCGGCATGCGCCTGATCCACCGGCTCAACGCCCAGCACGACGCCCGCATCGCGGCCCACCACTTCAGCGACCCCTTCCCGGCCGTCTTCCGGCCACCCGGTCACAGCCCCCATACGCGGGCAGGGCCGGTGCCCGGCCACAGGAGCACGGGCACCTGGCCGTGACCACCTCGGACCACTCCTCCGGCCGAAGGCCGCGGGTGGGGCACCCGACACCCGGGACAACCCACCCGCCGGCTTCTCGCCCGCCCGTGACTTCTCGCCCGCCAGAGGTCTGAGGAGCAATCAGACCCCCACGCATGAAAGGACTCGGTCATGGCGACTCTCCGCGAGCGACAGAGCTACCGCGAACGGGTCCTGACCGCCCTCTACGAAGCCACCGAGGGCAACCGCCTCCTCGGAGTCCCTGGTCGAACGCTGCGGAACGACCTGCGCATCCCGGAGGACGACCTGGCCGCGGCCTGCACCTACCTGGCCGGCGAGGGCCTGATCACCGTCGACTGGGAACCGGGCAACACACCCGCGATGGTCTCCCTGACCCACCAGGGCATCAGGCGGATGGAGGCCGAAGAGGAAGAACGCGGCTGAGCTCCGGCCGGGAGTCGGCCGCCCTCGCCGCGCCGGGAGTCGGCCGCCCTCGCCGCGGCCGTCGGCACGCACGGAAACCCGTGTGGCGCACCCGGCTACCGCGGAGCATCCTGAAGGCGCACAGCGGTACGGCCCACCGCCCGGCCGGAGGTAACTGGATGGCAGCCGGACAGCGCGGGGACCCGGACCGCTCCGACCGCTCCGAGAGCTTCGGGGAGGGGCTCCTGGGTGTGTTCCTGGACCGGGCACACGAGCTGCCGCCCCATCTGGTCGCGCCGCACGTCGCCGACGCGGTGGCCCGGCTGGGGGCCCGCGACCCGCAGATCCTGCTCCAGGACTACGGACAGCAGCAGCTGGTCCCCTTGGCCGGCGAGGGCCTGGCGGCCGGTGATCCGCAGCCCATCGACAGCTCCGAAGAGGGCCGGTGCTTCCTCGGCTCACGCCCTGTCGAGCTCCTGCTGGCCGACGGTGTACGGGTCCACCTGCCGCTGCTGCACGGCGGCGACCCGGCGGGGGTCCTGTCCGTGACCCTGGATCGGGTCGACGACGACGACCGCCGCATCCTCCGCAGGATCGCCGGCCTGGTGGCCGACATGATGGTGACCAAGAACGGCTACACCGACCTGTTCTCCCGCACCCGTCGCACCGAGCCGATGAGCGTCGCCGCGGAGATCCAGTGGTCCCTGCTGCCACCCCTGGCCATGGTGATGCCCCGAGTCGCGGTCGCGGGGGTCCTGGAGCCCGCCTACGACGTGGCGGGCGACAGCTTCGACTACGCCTACAACGAGGACACCCTCCACCTCGCCATGATCGACGCGATGGGCCACGGGCTGAGCGCGGCCACGATGGCCACCGTGGCCATCGGCGCCTACCGCCACGCTCGCCGGACCAGCATCGAGCTGTCCGAGATCTACGCCTTCATGGACCGGGCCGTTGCCGACCAGTTCGCCCCCGACCACTTCGTGACCGCGCAGATGATGCGGCTGGACACGACCACCGGGAACCTCCAGTGGGTCAACGCGGGACACCCCGCTCCCCTGCTGATCCGCGGGCACCGCGTCGTACGCCGGCTGGACAGCCCGACGACCCTCCCCGTCGGCTTCGGCGGATCGGAGCCACAGGTCAGCGAGCTGGCGCTGGAGCCGGGAGACCGGGTCCTGTGCTTCACCGACGGCCTGATCGAGGAACACCAGAGCGGGCAGGAGCAGTTCGGCGAGGACCAGCTGATCGACCTGGTGAACCGGCTGCAGGAGACGGACCGGGGCGTCCGCACGGTGGCACGGGACCTGTCCCACACGCTCAAGCGGGCCCGCGGCGAAGCCACCACGGACGACGCCACGCTCCTCCTGGTCGAATGGCGCGGATGACCACCTGCGCCGAATGGCTGCTCCGATGTGCCCGGCCGGCCTGACCTGCCTAGCGTCGTACTGCCGTGCCGCACAGGCTGCGGCGCACCAGGGCAATGGAGAGGAACTCCCATGGCAGTCGTGATGACCTTCGTGTGGCCTGAGATGACGCCGGAGGTGTACGACGCGGCTCGTGCCCGGGTGGGCTGGGAAGACGACGCTCCGGACGGGTTCGTGATGCACATGGGCTGGTTCGTCGACGACGCCTTCCACGTGGCCGACGTCTGGGAGACGGAGGACCACTTCACGCGGTTCATCGCCGACCGGGTCGCCCCCGTCGTCAAGGGGGAACTGGGCGTCACGACCGAGCCACAGGTGACGTTCGCCCCCCTCTACCGTCGCTTCATCGCCCCGGACGCCGGCGGCGCCGCCTGAACGGACCTCGCGCTCGTCGTGCCACCACGTGCCAGTCAGGGCGACGAAGCCCCAGGTCGGCGACCTGGGGCTGCGTCGATGCCGAGACCTCTGCGGCCCGCGTGCCCCGGAGGTCAGCGGGATGCCGGCTCCAGCCAGGGTCGGCGGCCCGGGCCCGTCGGGTGGGCGCCGGTGACGCCCATGACCACCGAGTACAGGCTGGTCTCCGCGGCGATGAGGAGGCGGTTGCGCTTGGCGCCGCCCCAGGAGATGTTGGCGACCGCCTCGGGGACGTTGAGCCGCCCGATCAGGGTGCCGTCGGGGTCGTAGCAGTGCACCCCGTCGCCCATCGCAGCGGCCCAGAGCCGGCCACCGTCGTCGAAGCGAAGGTTGTCGAAGCGGGCCTTCGTGCCGGCCTGCGCTTCGGCGAAGATCCCGCCTTCGGACAGCGTGCCCTCGTCGCTCACGTCGAAGACCCGGATGCAGCCCGCGCGGGTGTCGGAGACGAACAGCTGCCGCTCGTCGGCCGAGAAGACCAGTCCGTTCGGCGCTCCGAAGCAGTCCGCGACCAGCCGTACTTCGCCCGTGGCCGGATCGATCCGGTAGACGTTGTTGGAGCCGATCTCGCTCTCGGCGCGATAGCCCTCGTAGTCGCTCGTGATGCCGAAGTCCGGGTCGGAGAACCAGATCGAACCGTCGCCCTTCACTGCCGCGTCGTTCGGGCTGTTCAGCCGCTTGCCCTGCCACCGGTCGGCCAACACGGTGATGGTGCCGTCGTGTTCGGTGCGGGTCACCCGGCGGTTGCCCTGCTCACAGGTGATCAGCCGGCCCTCTCGGTCGAGGGTGTTGCCGTTGGTGTGCCCGGCCGAGCGGCGAAAGACGCTCACCGAGCCGGTCTCCTCGTCCCACCGCAGCATCCGGTCGTTGGGGATGTCGCTCCAGACCACCTGGCGCCAGGCGGGCACGTAGATCGGGCCCTCGGCCCAACGGCAGCCGGTGTACAGGACTTCCAGCGCTTCATCACCGTTCATGCACCGTCCGGTACGGAACCGTTCGTCGAGCATCTCGTACAGCCCGGGGCCCTCGTTGGTCATGGGGATCCGCCCTCCCTGTGGACATCACGTGCCGAACCACATCTTGCCTGAGGTGAAGATTGCAGGATGAGGTACGGTCACCTCAAGAGAATTCCGAACGGAGAGTTGTGGATCACATCGATCGTGCACTGCTGGCCCAGCTCCAGCAGGACGCCGCCCAGCCTTACGCCGCACTGGGACAGGCCGTCGGCCTGTCCGCCGGTGCCGCTCATGAGCGGGTGCGGAAACTGCGCGAGCGCGGAGTCATCCGGCGCACCTCGGCCGAGGTGGACCCGGTCGCGGTGGGCAGCCCCGTCCTGGCGTACGTGATGGTCGACTCGGCCTCCTGGATGGGCGATTCGGCGAAGGACTTCGCCGCGCTTCCCGAAATCCTGGAGGCGCACATCATCGCCGGCAGCGCCTCGGTGCTGGTGAAGGTCAGGACCGCCACCACCGAGCAGCTGCAAGACGTGCTGCGTCGCATCTACGCCATCGACGGGGTCAGCGGGACGCAGGCCACGGTGGTCCTGGAGACCTTCTTCGAGCGGCCGGTCTCCCCGCTGACCTCTGACCGCTGACCACTGACCTCTGGCCACTCACCTCTGACCACCGATCCGACGTGATCCTAGACCTCTTGAGGCCTGCCCAGCAGGGCTTCGAAGCCCGCCGTCAGGTCCCTCTTCAGGTCGTCCAGGCCCTCGAAGCCGACGTGCACCCGGACCAGCGGCCCGCGTCCCGCCCACGTGCCCGGCAAGCGGTGGGAGACCGGGTCGGTCGGCACGATCAGGCTCTCGAAGCCGCCGTAGCTGTGGCCGAGGCCGAAGACCCTCAGGCGGCCGAGCATGGCGTCGACAGCCGGTTTGCCGAAGCCCGGCTCCAGCTCCACCCCGAACAGACCCGCCGCGCCGGTGAAGTCGCGGCGCCACAGGTCGTGGCCGGGATCCTCGGGCAGCCCCGGGTTCAGGACGGCCGCCACACCCTCCTGCTTGGCGGTCCAGCGGGCCAGCTCCAGCCCCTGCTCCTGGTGCCGGCCCAGCCGTACGCCCAGGGTGCGCAGCCCGCGCAGGCCCAGGTAGACGTCGTCCGCGCTCGCGCACTGGCCCAGCCGGATGGCCGCACCCCGGACGACCGGGTAGCTCTCCTCCGCGCAGACGATCGCGCCGAGGAGGCTGTCCGCGTGCCCTGTCAGGTACTTGGTCGCGGAGTGCACCACCACGTCCACTCCCGCACCCAGCGCCAGCGGTCGGCAGAAGACGGGCGTGGCCCAGGTGTTGTCCGCGATGGTGGCCACCCCGCGGGCCCGGCAGACGGCGGTGATCGCCGGGATGTCCTGTACCTCGAAGGTGGTGGAGCCCGGGGACTCCAGGTAGAGCAGCCGGGTCCGCGGGCGGATCAGCTCCTCGATCGCGGCGCCGCCCGCGTCCGGACGGTAGTACTCGGTCTCCACTCCCAGCGCGGCGAGCGAGTCGCAGAACTTCCGGGTCGGCAGGTAGACGGAGTCGCTGACGAGGATGTGGTCTCCGGCCCGGACGTACGCGAGGATCGCCGTGGTGATCGCCGAGAGTCCGGAGCAGGTCGCCACCGCCGCGTGGCCACCCTCCAGTTCGGTGAGCGCCTCCTCGAAGGCGCGGCCGGTGGGGGTGCCGAAGCGGCCGTAGACCGGGGTACCGCGCTTGAGCGGGTCCGCCTGGGAGGCGTCCATCTCGGCCACGTCCCGGTAGAGGGCGGTGGAGGCGCGGTGTACGGGCGGGTTGACGTAGCCGCCCTGGCGGCGGGGATCGGAGCCGGCGTGCACGAACCGCGTCTCCCGCGAGGAGGTGGAGTCGTTCACCGGGCCACCGCCGGTTCGGCCACGGGCAGTTCGGGGACGGCGGGCCGCCGGCGGCCACCCAGCAGCAGCAGTGCGAGCAGCGCCGCGCCCGCACACTGTGCCGCCACCACCAGCCAGAACGTACCCAGGTCGCCGACCGCCTCGTAGTGGGCGAAGACGAATCCGCCGACGACGCCGGCGAGGAGTCCGCCGATGCCGGCGGTCAGCCGCTGGACACCGAAGGCGAAGGCCGGGTTGCCCGGCACCCGGTCGACGAGTTCCAGGTCGCAGCGCAGGAAGAGGAAGATCTCGCCGAAGGTGAAGAGGGCGGTACCGGCCAGCAGGGCCGGGGTGCTGCCGAGGGCCATGGCCCCCATGCCGAGTGCCATCAGGGCGAACGAGCCGACCACCAGCAGGCGGTAGTCGGCGCGCGCGATGCGGTCGGCGAGTGCCGGCTGGAGCACCACCACCATGGCGCAGTTGAGCAGCATCACCCAGCCCAGGACCTGGATGTTGGACACCCCGGCCGCGTACAGGCCCATGAAGCTCTGGAAGAAGAAGTAGAGGTAGAAGGCGAGGGCGGTGAAGAGGACCGGGCGGAGCGCGCCGCGCAGCGCCGCCCGGTTCCCGGTGCCCCGCTCGGTTCCGGCTGCCGCCGGGGCCGCGACCGGCCGGAGCCCGACCGGCTTCAGGGCGGCCTGGTGGGCCGCGGTGATCAGGGCGAAGAGCCCGGCGAGACCGATGAGCAGCACCACCGGGTCGGCGTCGATCAGCAGCGCGGCGAGCAACGGCCCGAGCCCCATGCCCGCGTTGAGGGCGGCGCTGCTCACCCCGAGGAAGAGCGGACGCAGTTCGTCGGAGACGCTGGTGACGATGTACGCCTTGTTCGCCGGGAGGTACAGCGCCGGGCCGGCCGCGACGAGGACGACGGCCGGGTACGCGACCCAGGGCACCTGGACCGCGAGACCGAGCAGGACCAGGCCGGCCGTGCGCAGGGTGAGCGCGAGCACCATGGTCCGCTTGAGCCCGAGCCGGTCCACGACCGTGCCGCCGAGGATGCTGCCGCCGAACTGGATGAAGGTGGCCACGGCTACCAGGACCCCGGCCACCCTGATGTCGAGGCCCACGGCCTCGACCATGAGCACCCCGATGAACGGGGTGACCATGTAGCTGCCGAAGGCGACGACGAAGGACAGGCCGATCAGGACCTTGAGGCCGGCGGGCAAGCCGGTGAAGGTCCGCCACTTCGCGGTGAGCCCGCCGCCGCGGCGCCCCCCGGTCACGGTGAGCCGCTCTCGCCGACGACCTCGCCCGTGGCCTGCCCGACGGCCTCCCCGGTGGCCTCGCCGGTGGCCACCGGTCGCTCGGACGGCTGGCCCCACTCGCTCCACGAGCCGTCGTACACGGCGAGGTCGCGGTAGCCGGCCAGGGCGGCCCCGAGCGCGAGGACGCACGCGGTGACCCCGGAGCCGCAGGCGAAGTACAGCTGCTCGCGGTCCCCGGCCGCCGCCTCGAGCGCCGTGCGCAGCTCGTCCACCGGCCGCATCGTGCCGCCGTCCCGCTGGAGCTCCCCGAAGGGCAGGCTGACGGAACCCGGCATGTGGCCGCCGCGCAGGCCCGGTCGCGGCTCGGGCGCGGTGCCGGCGTACCGCTCACGGGTGCGTGCGTCGAG
Source organism: Streptomyces sp. NBC_01255 (assembly GCF_036226445.1). Classification (NCBI taxonomy): domain Bacteria; kingdom Bacillati; phylum Actinomycetota; class Actinomycetes; order Kitasatosporales; family Streptomycetaceae; genus Streptomyces; species Streptomyces sp. NBC_01255. Next base: position 4,553,342 of record NZ_CP108474.1, on the reverse strand, counting down.
GACGGCGGCGGCCGGGTCGGCGAGGGCGGCGGTGACGGCATCGGCGTCCACGATCAGGCCGGGCCGGGGCCGGGCGGTGAAGGTGCCGCGTGGGCCGTCGTACGCGGCGGGCACCGGCTCGACCGGGTGGCCGGCCGCGATCCAGGCAGGCAGGCCGCCGTCGAGGACGGCGACCCGGTCGAAGCCCATGGCGCGCAGCATCCACCAGGCGCGGGCGCTGGAGTAGACGCCCTGTGCGTCGTAGACGACGAGCGTGTCGGTGTCGTCCACTCCGAGCGCACGCAGGGCCTCGGTGAACTCCTCGGCACCGGGCATGGTGTGCGGCACGGCGGAGGTGTGGTCGGACAGCTCTCCGTCGAGGTCGAAGGGCCGGGCCCCGGGGAGGCGCGCGGCCGCGCCCCGGCGGGCGCCGACGGAGGCGTCGAAGAGGACCACGCCCTCGCCGCGCCGTGCGGCCAGCCAGTCGGCCCCGACAAGAGGGCCGGGGAGCCCGGCGGCAGCGAGGTCGGGGGGTGTCGTCGCGCTCATGCGATACCTCCGGAGGAAACGACGGGCCGCCACCGGGTGTTGTCGGAGAACCAGCCCGCCACACGTTCGAGATTGGCTGCCACATCCTCCTCCGTGTCCCCGTCCACCACGTAGCCGGCCAGGAACAGGCCGGACTTGACCCCGCCGTGGAACTCCTGGCCCGCCGCGCCGGTCAGCATCACCTCGCGCACGCACCCGGGCTCCCCGCCGGCCTCCGGCAGCTCGTCCAGCACGCCGTTCCGCGGCGGGATGCACAGTGCCCCGGCAGGCCGGTACACAGGGGTGCCGAGCGTCGAGGGCAGGCCGCACTCCGCGTACAGCCACTCCTTGTCCAGGTCGATCCCGAACGCGTGCCGGACCATCGCGCTGATCATGCCGCCGCCGGTGCGGCTGGCGATCTCGCAGAAGACCAGCCGGTCGTCGGGCGTGATCCAGAACTCGGCGTGGAAGGCGGTCTGCGGCGGGGTCGGCAGCTCGGCCAGGACCGCCCGCGCCGCCTTGACCAGCCGGTCGTACGACGGGTCCTGCGGGGTGAGCGGGAGGTTGGCCACCCAGTCGTTCTCCCGGAAGGACAGGCAGTCGTTGAGGTAGCGGAAGGCGTGGACGAAGACCACTTCGCCGCCGGCCACCAGTCCGTCCACGTGGTACATCTGGCCGGGCACGAAGGCCTCGATCTCGCTGCTCCCCCGCCACGGGCTGGCCAGGTACGCGTCCAGCTCCGCCTCGTCGCGGATGATCGCCGCGCCCAGCGAGCCCGACTCCGACACCGGTTTGATCACGACCGGGTAGCCGTGCTCGGCGACGAAGTCGAGGGCCGTGTAGGCCGAGTCGAGGCGCCGGTAGGGGGGCACGTCGACGGGGCCGCCCGCGAGGTGGTCCTTCATGACCACCTTGTCGCGGAAGGCGAGCGCGCTCGCGGTGTGCTGGCCCGGCAGGCCGAGCAGCTCCCGCAGCTGGGCGGCCCGTACGACGTCGGCCTCGGCGCGGGCGAAGACCGCCTCGACCGCGAATTCGCGGGCCAGGCGCAGCGCGGTCTTCTCGACCAGCTGGTTGGTGTCGTACGCGTCGAAGGCGTGTACGTGCGGGAGATGGGCGTAGCTCGCCTCGTACTCGGTCGCGGTCACGATGACCGGGACGATCCCCGAACCGGCCAGCCACTGGTCGTACGGGGTCTTGGCGTAGGGCGTCTTGGCGAAGACGAGGATGTGGCGCATCGCGGCGGTCTTCCTCTCGGGTCAGCTCTGCGAGTCGACGAGGAGCGGCAGGCGGCGCCGCGCGGGGACCCGGGAGATCAGGCCGAGCTCCTCGGACAGTTCAGTGGCGAAGCAGCCGTCCTTGTACGTGCCGGCGAGCCGCTTGGCGGTGAACGCCTCGATCTCGTCGTGGTCGAACTCCACGTCGTACGTGGTGCTGTCGCCCGCCTCGCCGGTGGTGACCGTGCGGACCAGGATCCCCAGGTGCGGCTCGAAGGTGTTGACGCAGCCGACGACGTCGCCGATCTTCTCGCGGCGGCCTTCGGGGCCGTCGGAGAGGACCTCCTCCTGCGCGGGGATGGCGGCGAACAGCTGACGGCCGGCCCGGCACCAGCCGACGTGGCCGGGGAAGCCCATGGCCTTGATGCCGAAGGTGCCGAAGTCCTCGCTGACGCCGAGCTGGAATCCGAGCGGGATCGTGTCGTGGACCCACTTGAAGTCGCGGTACGCCTGCTCGATCTCCTCGCGCGAGAGGCGCAGTTCGGGGTGGCGGCCTCCGTGGTCGGTGAAGTTGTTGAACCGGACGGTGGCCACGCCCAGCTTGTTGAAGTAGTGGGCGTAGCGCTCCAGGGAGGTGCGGCCGTGGTTGTGGGTGCCGATGGTGACGCCGATGTTGACCCGGAAGGCGTCCTCGGGGTCGACGCCCTTGTTGTATTCGGCGATGCGGCGCAGCACCTCCTCGGTCTCCGCGCCGGAGAAGACGCCCTTGATGGGGTAGGTCTTGTGGTCGATGACCTTGAGGTCCTCGTCGATCACGCCGTGGTAGGTGATGGAGATGGTGCCGTAGCCGTTCTTGACGGCCAGGTCGAGGAGCTCGGTCCAGTTGTCGGCGAGCAGCGGGCGGCCGCTGGTCCAGGCGTCGCCCTTCTCCATCGTCTCGGTGGGCTTGTGGTCGGACTCCTGCCGGAACTCGCGGTTGTTGGCCGGTCCGTAGATCCGCATGAACTCGCCGTCGTAGGCGAAGCTGTCCACGTAGCGGGGGTAGACGTGGTAGCCGTGCGACTGGAGCCCCTCCAGGATGCGGGGGCCCTCCTCCATGGCGAAGGACTTGTCGTAGACCTTCTCGTAGTTGACGAACCAACAGTGCGTGCACTTCTGCCCGCACGTGTTCTTTCCGACCTTGGTGTCGAGGTCGAGGTAGATGTGGATGTCCTCGCGCTTGATGTCCTTGAAGGGCATCGAGAACGGGGCATCACCATGGAAATCGTAGGAAATCGGGTTGTTCTGGGCAGACATGTATCCCCCGTACGGTCGTGTGATCAAGAAAAATGAAGGGTGTCGGGTGAGGTCCGACGCGTGGATCGAAGTGGTCAGGGCGCCGGGGCCGGCGCGGTGGTGACCACCGGTACGGCGATGAGCTCCGCGACGGCGGCCGCGCAGGCCTCGGTGTCGGCGGCGGTCAGGACCGCCATACCGAGCCGGTCCGAGGAGGAACGCAGCGGGCGGACCTCGTCCCCCGGGCGGACCGGGAGGTCCCAGGCATGGACGTGGCCGTGGGTGAGGGTGGGTCGCGGCGCGACGGCCGTCACCCGCCCGGGCCGTGCGACGAGGAAGACGGTGGCGGCAGCGGCCGCCGTGGCGGGCCCGCGGCGGACCCCGGTTCCCACGGCCCAGCCGAGGGCGGCGCACCGCCAATCGACTCCCGTGGTGAGGCGGACCAGGTCGGCGATGCCGTCGCCGCCGAGCCGGGTGTGGGTCTCGATGACGACGACCTTGTCGCCGTCGACCTTGACCTCGGTGTGGCTCGGTCCGTCGGTCAGGCCGATGGCGTCGAGCAGCTCGCCGACCGCGTGGGCGACCAGCTGCTGCCGGTGCGCGTCCAGGGACGGCGGCGGCATCATGTGGCTGACCTCGATGAACCCGTCCGTCGTGCCCTTCTCGGCGATGCCCAGGACGGTGTGCCGGCCGTCGGCCGAGAGCGCCTCGACGCTGAACTCGCGGCCCTCGGCGAACTGTTCGAGCAGCGTCGCGGCCGTGCGGCGGTCCGCGGGGAGGTCCGCGATGTCCTCGACCAGGGCGATGGAGGTGCTGCCGACCCCGTCGACCGGCTTGGCCACCGCCCGCCCGTGGCCGGCGAACAGGCGCGCCACGGCCTCCGGGTCGTCGCCCGCCGCGAACGCCGGGTTCAGGTGTGGGGCCTCGCGCTCCAGGATCCGCCGCATCTCCAGCTTGTCGCGGGTGGCCCGCACGACGGCCGGGTCGATGCCGGCGACGCCGAGCCGGCGGGCTGCCAGCGCTGCCGGTTCCAGGCCGAGTTCGGTGAGGGAGACGACGGCGGTGGGTGCCAACGGCCGCAGGACCTCGTCGGTGAAGGCCAGGAAGGCGGGCACGTCGAGGAAGTCGGCGGTGAGGACCCGGGCGCCGGGGTCGAGGACGGGCGCACCGGGCAACTGGACGTGAACGAGCTCGCCGGGCAGGGATGCCGCCTCCCGAGCCACGGTCGGATTGGCGCCGACGATCACCAGGATGGTCATGCCGTCCCCACCTCGCGATCGGGCCTCCCGCGATCGGGTCTCCCGCGATCGGTCCGCCGCCCCCATTGCGCCCACATTCTCTCCCCGTCCCCCTGGCCGACCGGTCGTTCAACCGGCGCGGCGAGCACAACATCGCAAGCGTGATCGACACTGTCAACAGTTTCGGGAACGGCCGAAATTCAACCTCTCAACCGGCTCTGACCTTTGCCTGGTCCATGATCCCAAGGCCCGCTCAGGAGTCGCACGGCTGAAAGACCACCCTGCTCGGCGGCGCACGGAAACAGCGAGCCGAACAGTTCCAGCCAATCTATTCAGCCGTCGAGACACACTCCGTTCACAAAACCGCAGCACGGCCTACCGGCCGGTAGCCGTTTTCGGCCAATGTGGCGGCCCGGGAGGCCGTACGGCGAAATTCGAGGGGTGCGGTTCGGTTCGGAGGCCCCGGGTCAGCGACCCGGGGCTGCTATGTCGTCGTGTCGCCCTCCGACGGCGGCCTGGGAACAGGCTGAGGGAACAGGTCAGGACAGCGTCCTGTACATCTGCCAGCCGCCGCCGATCTTCACCCGCCCGGAGAACGTGCCCACGCCGGTGCCGTCGTAGCGCCACAGCACTCCGGCCGTGTCCCGGGCGACCAGGTCCGCCCTGCCGTCGCCGGTGATGTCACCGACGCCCGCGAGCGCGTTGTAGCCCTGCCAGCCGCCGCCCAGCCTCACGCGTCCCTTGAACTTCCCCGCGCCGTCGGCGGCGTACATCCACAGCTCACCGGCCGGGGTCCGTGCGAGGAGATCCGTCCGGCCGTCACCGGTCAGATCGCCGGGCGCGGTCAGCATGTCGTACGCCTGCCAGCCCGAACCGATCGTCAGCCGGGGCCCGCCGGTCGAGTAGGCCTTTCCACAGCCTCCGTCGTACCGGGTCAGCACACCCGCGGAACTGCGCACGAGCACGTCATTGCACCGGTCGCCCGACAGGTCCCCGAACGGCACGACCATCGACGTCGCCGGCCATCCGGTCGCCGAGGCCCCCGTCCCGAGCCCACCTGTCCCCGTACCCGTGCGCACGGTCAGTGCCCCGGCCGAGGTGAGCGCGAGGAGATCGCCCTTGCCGTCACCGCTGACGTCACGCCATGCGGGAAGCGGCGCCGGAGCGCCACCGGTCACGGTCACCGAGCCGTTCAGCGTCGGGTCGGCGCCGACCCCGTCGGCAGGCTTGGCGGTCAGGGTCCAGGCGTACGAACCGTTGCGCACGACCTGCCCGGAAGCGTTCCTGCCGTCCCAAGCGGCATTGATGCGGCCGCGCGCCTCGGCGCCGGTGAAGGTGCGCACGACGGTCCCGGTGGCGGACTCCGTCAGCGACAGGCGCCACGCACCGGTGGGCTTGGAGGTCCGGCGTCGGCTCATCCAGCCACGCGAGTACGAGCGAGAAAGGCCCCCCAGCCGTACCGCCCCATGCAAATGCCGCGATGCTAACAGCAGCCCCAGCAGCCCCAACAGCAGCGACAGGACACTTCGAACCCGTTCAAGAAGCAGAGCTGTGCGGCCTATGGCGCGCGTTCGATGCCGTCATCGGCCGTCGGCGCGCGTGGGCGTGCGCGTGGTGCCGACGAGGCCGTGCTCGTAGGCGGTGATGACCAGTTGCACTCGGTCGCGCAGGCCCAGCTTGGTGATGGCCCGGGAGATGTGGGTCTTCGCGGTCAGCGGGCTGATCACCAGTGCCGCGGCGATCTCGTCGTTCGACAGTCCTTCCGCCACCAGCCTGACCACCTCGTTCTCGCGTGCCGTCAGTGCGTGCAGCGTGGCGGCGGGGCGGGGGCGGTGCGCGAAGCGTTCGATGACGCGGCGTGTGACACCCGGGGACAGCAGGGAGTCGCCGGCCGCCACCACCTCGACCGCACGCCGTAGTTCGGCCGGTTCGACCTCCTTGGTGAGGAAACCGCTCGCGCCCGCCTGGAGCGCCTCGAAGACGTGCTCGTCGGTGTCGAACGTGGTCAGGATGATCACCCTGGTCGACGGCAGCTCGGTCAGGATGCGGCGCGTGGCCTCGATGCCGTCCATGCCCGGCATCCTGATGTCCATCAGCACGACGTCCGGCCGCAGCAGGGCGGCCTGACGTACCGCCTCCTCGCCCGAGGCGGCCTCGCCGACGACGGCCAGGAACTTGGCGCGGCCGAGCAGGCTGCGGAACCCCGCCCGTACGAGCGCCTGGTCGTCGGCGAGCAGCACGCTGATGGTCATGGCGTCCAGCCTGTCACGTGGTCCGTCAGAGGGAGCACGGCCTGGACGGAGAAGCCCTTGCCGGCGTCGACGCGGAGCGTTCCCCCGAGAGCCGTGACGCGTTCGCGCATCCCGGTCAGGCCGTGCCCCTCCGTGAAGCCCTCGGTGGGGCGGCCGTCGTCGGTGACCGTCACCTCCAGTGCTCGCGGGCGTGCCCGCACCCGGATGGCGAGGCGCCCGGCGTCGGCGTGGCGCAGGGTGTTGACCACGGCCTCCTGGACGACCCGATAGGCGGTGAGCGCCTGGGCTGCCGGGACGGCGTCGGGGTCGCCCTCCGCGTCGTAGCGGACGTCCAGCCCGGCCGCCTCCGCCTGCGAGACCAGGCCGGCGACGGACGCCAAGCCGTGTTGCGGCACGTCGCGGAGCTCGCCCACGAACGCCTTCAGGTCGGTCATGGCCTGGTTGCGCACGGCGATCGCGGTACGCAGGGCGGTACGCGCCTCTTCGGGCGAGTCGTCCAGGGCCTCGACGGCGACGTTCAGGTGGACACCGACGACGGCCAGTGTGTGGGCGACCACGTCGTGCACCTCACGGGAGATGATCAGTCGCTGTTCGACCAGCCGGGTCTGTTCCAGCTGGAGGATGCGGGCCTGATGCTCGGCCCGCCACCGTACGTACTGGCGCCAGGAGTTCGCCCCGACCGTCAGCAACGCCAGCCAGAGCAGCTCGACACCGCCTCGGGCAAGGGCTTCCGATGCGTCCAGCCCCTGCACGGCCAGGCCGTACGCCAGGGTGAGGGCGCCGACGGCGGCGGCCCGGACCGGGCGGCTGAGCGCGGCGGTGAACAGGGCGACGGACAGGGGCCAGACCGCGCCGCCCTCGAACAGGCCGGCACTTTGGCAGCCGGCCAGCACGGCGGCGGACAGGACGAGGACGAGCATGGCGTGGCGTCTGCGGACCAGCAGCAGACCGCCCAGGACGACACCCAGGATCACGCCCGGGCCGAACGTGCCGTGCCACGACAGCGGCGCACCCATCACGGCCGGACCCGCGCCGATGCCCACGGCGGTCAGCAGCGCCGGCGCCAGGTCCAACGCCCGCGCCCGCCACCGGCTCGCCGGACGGGAGCTCACCGGACGGGAGCTGCTCGCCGGACGGGCGCTGACCCGACGGGCACTCGCCTGACGGGAGTTCACTTGACGGGAGTTCACTTGACGATGCCTGACGTCGAGGGCCGGGGGTTCGGCGCGGTGGCGGCGGCCAGGGCCAGCCAGGCCAGGTCGAGGGCGATGACGAGGCGCTCGGCAAGGCCCAGCGGGGCCGTGTGGGTGAGGGCCGTCTTGTCCACCAATGCCACGGCGAACAGCACGAACGCCACCGACGACGCCCACGCGAGCACGGTCAGCCCACGCGCTTTCGAGGCCCACGCCGGCTCGCGCCGCCATATGACGGTCAGCCGGACGATCGCTGTCGCGAGCGCCAGGAATCCCGTCCAGGCCGCGACCCCGTGCACGCCGTCGGAGAGCGAGGGACGACTCCAGTCGCCCGGCGGGTCGGCCGGGAAGACAGCGGCGACCAGTACGCATCCGGCCCAGACGCGCAGCAGCCACCCGCCCCACCCCCTGCCGCCGGCCGTCCGGACGGCCACGGCCGCCGACCCGGCCGCGACCGCCAGCAGCCCGACGGTCACCAGCCAGCCGTGCGGCTGGTTGACGTACCTGCTGACCGTCTCGGACACCGGGTCGTACCCCCTGTTGACCGCATCGGACATCGCGAAGGCGAGGACGGCGACGGCGAAGCCGGCCAGAGAGAATGTCTTGGTCATGGGGCCAGACAGTAGGTCCGGCGCCCACCCGGAAACGTCGTCCCCGACGCGTCATCCGCGCCTGCGACAGCGGAGTACACGACTACTCCGATCGATGTACGACGCGACCGGGTCCGTCGGGTCGGCGCTCGTGTTCGCGCGCAGCACCGGCCCTTCCCCCGGCGGCCGCCCGGGTGCCTGGTGAGTCCTGGCGGGTGCGTCCGCCTCTCTCCGCGGGATCCTCTTGCACTTAGTTCAAGGAAACGCTTGCACAGCGTTCAAGTCCAGGGGTAGCGTTCTACTTGAACACAGTGCAAGTCGTTGCCGCGGGACACACCGCGAGAGAAGGAGAACCTCATGTCGCAGGACAACCCGGCCCGGTTCATCGAGGCCAAGGCCACCGAGCTCGGCGTACCGGGTGTGTCCGTCGGGATCTGGGCGGGCAACCGGCAGACCTTCGCCTCCTACGGCGTCACGAGCGTCGACACCCAGGTGCCCGTCGGCGAGGACACGCCCTTCCTGGTGGGCTCGGTGTCCAAGTCGTTCACCGCGACCGCACTGATGCGGCTCGTCGCCGACGGACACGTCGAACTCGACGCGCCCGTACGGCGGTACGTCCCCGAGCTCAAGCTCCCCGACGAGCGGACCGCGGCGACGATCACCGTCCTCCAGCTGCTCAACCACACCGCCGGCCTCGACTGGCGCTTCGGCGCCGAGACCGGTGAGGGCGACGACGCCCTGGCCGCCTACGTGGCGCGCCTCGACGAGTCGGAGCTGATCGGCGCACCCGGCGCCCGGTCCTCGTACAGCCAGACCGGATACAACCTGGTCGGCCGGATCATCGAGAACGTCACCCGCCTCCCCTTCGAACAGGCCGTCTCCAGGCTCCTGTTCGAGCCGCTGGGGATGACGCGTACCACCTACTCGCTCGACGAGGCGCTCGCCCTGGGCTCCTCCGCCTCCCACCACCGCGAGGAGGACGGCAGCCTGTCGGCCCTCGCGCCGTGGAAGGAGAGCCGCGCCAACAACGCCGGCGGCGGGGCCCTGTCCTCGATGGACGACCTGATGCGCTGGGCCCGGTTCCACCTCTGGCTCGGCCGCTCCGACTCCGGCGCCCGCGTGATGCCCCCGCAGGTGGTGCACCGGATGCAGCAGCAGACGGTCGAGCTGCGGGGCACCTCGCTCGGCGACGCCATGGGCATCGGCTGGTTCCTGCGCGACACCGACGGCGTCCGCGTCGTCGAGCACGGCGGCTCGGCCAGCGGCCAGTTCGCCGAGCTGGTCCTCGTCCCCGAACGCGACTTCGCCGTCGTCGTGGCCTCCAACGAGGGCCCGGACAACGGGCTCGCGCTCAACCGGGCCGTGGTCCGCTGGGCGCTCGAGCACTACCTCGGCGTCATCGACCGCGACCCGGAGCCGCTCCCCCACGACCCGGCGCGCGCCCGTGAGGTCGTCGGGGAGTACGCGAACGAGATGATGACGATCACCATCGACACCGACGAGGCCGGGCTGACCCTCGCCTGCGCGATCAAGCCGGAGCTCCGCGCCGCCTCCGACGCCGAGATGCCCGCCGACCTTCCGGCGGCCGGTCTCGGCCTGCTGCCCGGCGACGGCGACGACTACATCGTCACCGGGGGCGGCCTCCAGGGTCAGCGCGGCTTCTTCACCCGCGACGACAGCGGGGCCATCAGCGGGGCCGACCTCGGCGGGCGACTGTTCACCCGGGTCGCCGCCACCCTCTAGCCCCTCTGGCCCGTGCTCCGTGCTCCGTGCCCGGTTGGTGTCCCCGGAGGGCCGGCCCTGGTCGGGGGACCAGCCGGGCGGTCTGGAGTACTGGGAGCGGCTGCACGACATCTACCAGCGCGAGACCGTCGACGAACGCGACCGTTTCTTCCTCGCCATGCTGAAGCAGCTCGGCATCGAGAAGGGGAAGCCGTTCGCGCCCGACGAGCGGCTGGTCCGCATCCTGACCCGGGCGAGCACGGTCGGCGAGCTCATGGCGAAGGCGAACTCCTTCGCCAAGCGCTTCCCCGGCTCCCGCTACTGGTCCGACCGGCAGTGGGACCTCGTCCAGATGATGGACCGCTCGGACCAGCGGGCGCCGGGGACCACGACCAGCTCCTGGAGCCGTACTTCGACCGGTCCTGGAAGCTCGGCGACATCACTCCTGTCTGAGGCCTCCGCCGGCCGCCGGCTCCTCCGGATGCGGATGTTCCGCATGGCCGCGATGCTGGGGGCGTCGGCTTTTCGTGAGGAGGACAAGCAATGTCCATGCTCGACAAGCTCAAGGGCATGCTCAAGGGCCATGAGGACACCGCACGCCAGGGTGTCGAGAAGGCGGGCGACACCGTCGACGCCAAGACCGGCAACAAGTACCAGAGCCAGGTCGATACGGCCCAGCAGAAGATCAACGAACAGCTGGGTACGCAGCAGCAGCCGCCGCAGCCACCGGCCAGGGAGCAGTAGTCCTCCCAGGAGCAGGCCCTCCCAGGAGCAGCCCTCCGCCCGAACGACCGACGAGGCCCCGGGGGTAGTCCCCCCGGGGCCTCGGTCGTTCCGATCAGATGTGTCAGCGCGGCGCCGTGTCGTCCGCCGGGAAGGCCGGGCCGTGGCCGGGGACGATCACGTCCGCGGCGGCGAGCACCCGGAGCCGGGAGTCGCGCAGGATCGTGTGGTCCGGGGCGACCGGGTCGTCCACCGGGCCGTTCGGCCGCCACCAGAGGTCGCCCACGAAGGCGACGACCTCGGTGTCGGTGCCGGCGAGGAGCGTGATGTCCTCGCGGCTGTGGCCGGGGGTGCGGATCAGCCGGAGCGACGGGGTGAGTTCGTAGCCCTCGGCGTCCCGGTCGGTCCACTGGTCGTTCTCGTAGATCGCCTTGTGGTCGTGGACGCGCGCCTGGCCGAAGAGGCCGACGTTCATGGTGTTGTCCGGGTGGTGGTGGCTGAGCACGACGTCGGTGATGTCGTCGGGGCCGAGGCCCAGTTCGGCGAGCGGGCCGAGGATCCGGTCGCGGCCGGCCACCATGCCGGGGTCGACGATCACGTGCCGGTCGCCGTCGTGCACGTAGGAGACGGTGGCGGCGACCCCGGGGCCCGTGGAGAGGGTGTAGCCGGTGGTCAGGACCGTGTAGCGGGCGGTGCGGCCGCGCAGTGCGTCGTCGTTGGTGTTCATGGGCTCAAGTCTTCGCGTTCGGCGGGACCTTCACGAGTGGCCGTGCTGCCATCGATCGCGTGAATCGTGCCAGGCGGCCGGGGCGGGCCGTGCCACACTCCAGGGGTGCCGCCCTTCGTGACCGTCGCCGCCTACGCTCCGCCCGGCGTCGGCATGCTCGGCGCCGGGATCGTCTCCGAGGTGTTCGACTTCCGCGGACAGGGCCTGCCGCGCTTCGACTTCGCCCTGTGCACCGACCGGCCCGGCCGGGTCCGCACCGATGTCGGACTGCCGCTCTTCGTCGAGCACGGCCTGGACCGGCTCGCCTCGGCCGACCTCGTCATCGCCCTGCCCTGGGCCGACTTCCGTACGCCCCCGGCCCCCGCCGTACTCGACGCACTGACCGCCGCCCACGGGCGCGGCGCGCTCGTCGCGGCCCACTGCGTCGGCGCCTTCGCGCTCGCCGCCGCCGGGCTCCTCGACGGGCGGCGGGCCACCACCCACTGGCGGTTCGCCGGCCTCCTGGCCGAACGCCACCCGGCCGTCACCGTCGACCCCGACGCCCTGTACGTGGACGAGGGCAGCGTCGCCACGGGCGCGGGCGCCGCCGCCGGCTTCGACCTGTGCCTGCACCTCCTGCGGCGCGAGTACGGGGCCACCACGGCCAACGCCATCGCCCGGGACCTGGTGCTCCCCTCCCACCGGGACGGCGGCCAGGCCCAGTACCTGACCACCCCCGTCCCCGAGGACAGTCAGGACGAGCGGCTCTCCGGCGTCCTCGCCTGGGCCCGCGAGCATCTCCACGAACCGCTCCCCGTCGCCGAGCTGGCCCGCCGGGCCCTGATGAGCCGCCGCTCCTTCGCCCGCCGTTTCGCCGCCTCCACGGGCACCACCCCGCACGCCTGGCTGCTCGGGCTGCGCCTCAGCCGCGCCGAGGAACTCCTGGAGACCACGGACCTGCCGGTCGAGGAGATCGCCCACGCGGTCGGCTTCGGCAGCGCGGCCGTGCTCCGCGCCCAGTTCGTCCGCCGCCGGGGCGTCCCGCCCCGCTCGTACCGCCGTTCCTTCACCCGTACGCCCACCGTCTGAGGTCGGACGGACGGTCGCTCGGTCGGTCGCTCGGTCGGTCGGTCGGTCGGTCGGTCAGACGAGGGCCGCGGCCGTCAGGGCCAGGGCCGAGCCGGCGAAGACCACGGTGTGGCGGACGTTCTGGAGGACGCGGGTCCAGGCGGGGAAGGCGCCCTCGGCGGCCGTGAGGAAGGCGGGGACGTCGACCCGCAGGAGCTCCGGGTCGCCCTTGCGTCGGAAGGCGGCGCGGACGGACTTCACGGCGCCGAGCTGGCTCTGCAGGATCGCGATGTTGGCCAGGAACGCTATCGAGGAGAAGACCCAGGTCAGGGTGGTCCCCCAGGGGCTGCCGGTCAGGTTGAGCACGGCGGCGGCCAGCGAGCCGGCGGCGAAGGCGCCGGGCGCCCACCACTCGTGGCCGCTCGCGTCGAAGCGGAGCCGGTTCTCCTCCAGGACCTCCGGGCGGACGTCCTGGCGGCGCAGCTCGGCGACGGCGGCGGCCTTGGCGACGGCGCCGAAGCGGTGGCGGAGGACCGGGATGCTGACGAAGGCGGCGGCGACGAGGATCTGGGCGGCGGCGGCGAGGACGGTGAGGGTGTTCACGGCGGGCTCCTTGGCTTGCGGTCCGGGGGTTCACTACTGGACTTGCACTTTGTTCAAGTGGCGATGTCGAGAACTGTAGAGCCGCACTTGAACTAAGTGCAAGTGGCCTCTTGAACTTTGTGCAATCCGGCCCCCGGTGACCTATCGTGAAGCCATGCCTCGCCCCACGCTCACCCGCGAACAGATCGTCAGGACCGCCGTCGAGCTCCTCGACGCGGACGGCCTCGAAGGCCTCAACATGCGCAGCCTCGGCCAGCGCCTGAACTCGGCCGCCACCGCCGTCTACTGGCACGTCAAGAACAAGGACAACCTCGTCACGCTCGCCGGCGACCAGGTCTGGGACGAGATCCGGCTGCCCGACCTCGACGCCGTCGACTGGCGTACGGCCGCCGTCACCATGGCCGAGGACCTGTACGCGATGTTCACCCGCCACCCCTGGCTCGTGCAGGCCTTCGCGACCCACCTCTTCCACGGCGAGGGCAAGGCCCGCCACGACGACCACACCCTCGCCGTCTACGAGGCCGCGGGCTTCGCCGGACCCGCCGCCGACCGGGCCGCCGCCGCCGTCTTCACGTACGTCCTCGGCAACGCCTCCGCCGCCGCCGCCACGACCTCGCTGACCCGCCGCATCGAGCGCGAGGGCGGCGACGCCGAGGAGGCGTTCGCCGCCACCATGAAGGAAGCCGTCGAGATCGCCGGCCGGTTCCCGCGGCTGCGGAGCCGTATCGAGGCCATGGAGGCGGCAGAGACCGACGGGACTGCCGGGACCGACGGGACCGCCGGCACTGCCGGGACCTCCGGTTACGCCGACGCTCCCGACGACACCTTCGCGTACGGCCTCCACGCCCTCCTCGACGGCCTCGAAGCACGGCTGAAGGCCGACACGCCGAAGAACGCGGACACCCCCTAGCCCGTACGGGCTCCCCCAGTTGCCGCACCCCACCCGCCGATCGAGCCTGGGGTGATCGTGTGACCTATGGGAGGGCCCATGAGCAGCCTCGACACCCCGGCCGAAGTGCCCCGACCACGGGCGGCCGCGGCCCGAGCCGCCGCGCCGACCACCATGACCTGGGTGACGCTCGCCCTGATGACGACCGCGTCGGTGGCGAGCCTGCGGGCCGCACCCACCATGGCCGTCTACGGACTGGCGTGCGTCTTCCTCTACCTCGTCCCGGCCATCGTGTTCCTGCTGCCGACGGCGCTGGTCTCCGCGGAGCTCGCCTCCGGCTGGAACGGCGGCGTCTACCGCTGGGTCTCCGAGGGGCTGTCCAAGCCGCTCGGATTCCTCGCGGTCTGGTGCCAGTTCGCGATGACGATCTTCTACTACCCGAGTCTGCTGGCCTTCGTGGCCTCCACCATCGCGTACGTGATCGATCCGTCCCTGGCCTCCAACGGCGTCTACACCGCGATCGTCATCATGGTCCTGTACTGGACCGGCGTCTGGGTCTCCTCACGCGGCACGAAGGCCCTCGCGGGACTGTCCAGTTGGGGCCTGGTCATCGGGACGCTCGTGCCGGGCACGATCCTCGTCGTCCTCGGCATGGTCTTCCTCGGCCAGGGCAATCCGTCGGCCGCCCCCATGAACGCCGACCACCTGCTGCCTCAGTGGACGGGCCTCGCCAGCCTCGTCCTGATCGTCAACAACTTCCTCTCGTACTCCGGCATGGAGATGAACGCCGTCCACGTCTCCTCGCTGAAGAACCCGGGGAAGGAGTACCCGAAGTCGATGTTCCTGGCCGTGTGCCTGGTGCTGCTGATCTTCATCCTGCCCGCCCTCGCGATCAGCTGGGTCGTCCCCGCGGACCAACTCAGCCTCACCGCGGGCGTGATGCAGGCCTTCGACGCCTTCTTCTCGTACTTCGACATCGGCTGGATGACGCCGATCGCCGCCGTCATGCTGATCTCCGCGTCCCTGGCCGGCATGCTGACCTGGCTCGCCGGCCCGTCCAAGGGCCTCCTGGAGATCTCCCGCAGCGAGGGCTACCTGCCGCCGTTCCTGCAGAAGCTCAACAAGTTCGGCGTCCAGCAGAACATCCTGGTCAGCCAGGGCGTCGTGACCTCGGTCATCGCCCTGATGTACGCGCTCATCCCCAACGTGTCGAGCGTCTACTGGATTTTCTCCACCATCACCACGCAGGTCTATCTCATCGTCTACCTGCTGATGTTCGCCGCCGCGATGCGGCTGCGGAAGACCCACCCCGACCATCCGCGCGGCTACCGGGCACCCGCCCTGGGGCTGATCTGCACGGTCGGCCTGCTCGCCTCGCTCGCGGCCCTCGCCATCGGCTTCGTACCGCCGTCCCAGTTCGGCGGCGGCAGCGTCTGGGCGTACGCCCTCTTCATCGGCAGCGGCCTGGTCGTCCTCGGGTTCCTCGTCCCCTGGGCCTTCCTGAAGTTCCGCAAGCCGAGCTGGCGCACCGCCGAGGCCGCGGCCGGCCCGGAGGGCACATCGAGCACGTCGACCGAGGGAGACCGGTCATGAGCCCCACCCGTTACGCCTCCGAGCACAAGTGGATCTACTGGGGCGCGATCGTGATCCTCGTCGGCCTCGCCGTCACCGGCCTCATCCGGTACTCGGCCGTCGTGACGAACAACGAGTCCCTCTCCAAGGCCAACCAGCTCCAGGACGAGCTGCTGGAGGCCGGCTACTCCGCGCCCCCCGACACCGACACCATCGAGGCGCTGCTCGGCACGGACGGCGGTCCGGTCTGCGAGGCGCCGGGCGACGCCCTGCAGACCGCGCTCTGGAAGATCGGCCAGTCGAACGGCACCACCGGCCCGGGCCAGCGGCCCGTCATCTCCGACACGAAGGCCGTCGAGGCCGAGCGGATCGTGCTGAAGGTCTACTGCCCCGACCAGCTCGACGAGTTCGACGAGGCCCTGGACGACCTGAAGACGGACGACACCGTACGGCGCTGAGCCGCCCCCCCCCTCCCCCCCCAAGAAGGAGCCTCACGCCACCGGCTGGGGCTCCTTCTCCTGTGAGTCCCCGTCGTGCGAGTCCCCGTCCCGCGACTCCTCCGCCAGGAACGCCAGCACCGCCAGCGCGAAGAGCAGACCGAGCGCGAGACCGAGCACGACCCAGCCCGTGGGGTGGGGCCAGAAGACGCAGGCCGCGGCCGCCGCCCCGACGAGGATCCAGGTGATCCAGGTGCGGTACCGGCGGACGAAGGGCCCCACCGGGCCCGTCCGCAGGCCCGCGTGGTCGGCGGTGGCGCGGGTCGCGGAGATGCCCGAGTCCCACAGGCCCCGGGCGAGGGTCGCCGGGCGGCTCGGTCCCGAGATCCAGGCGGCGATCGCGACCAGCACGCCCAGGGTCACGAACACCCGTACCGACGTGCGGAGATAGCGGACCAGGGTGTCGTAGACGGCTCCGGCGGCGGCCGGGGAGACCCCCGACGGCAGGGCGTTGAGATAGACCGTACGGAAGACGGTGAGGGCGATACCGAGGACCAGGGCCGCCACCGCGATGCCCAGGGCACCCGCCACCAGGGCGCGGCGCCTGCGCGCGGCGAGCAGGATCCCGCCTGCCACCAGCAGCACCGAGATCACCGGCAGCCACACGCCCATCGCCTGGAGCAGGGAGAAGCCCGTCTTCACCTTGCCGATGTCGTCGGCCTGGAGCACCGTGAAGTCGGTGTGGATCTCGGGGATCTTGCCCGCGACCGTCAGGCCCGAGTCGACGAGCCGCTCCTTCACCCGGTCGATCACGGGCGCCAGGTCGATCGTGACCTTGTCCGTGTCGATCTTCACCGCGCCTTCGTCGCTGCCGGTCAGGGCCCGGTCGAGGGAGGTGTGGATCGCCCGGTTGGCGTCGGTCCAGATCGTCGCGAAGGCCGAGGAGGCCACCACGTCCTGGGTCCGGTCGTGGACGAAGCTGGCGACCGCGCTCTCCAGGGAGTCCCCCAGTTTGCCCAGGGCCTTCTCCAGGAGCGGCCGCTGCTCCGGCGCCACTCCCTCCAGGAGCGCGTTCAGGTCGATGTGTTCCATGACGACGTTGGTCACCCGGGTCGCGACGGCGGCCTGGACGGCCGGGTCGGAGGCGAGCGGCTCGACCGTCTGCACGTACCGGTCGGTGTCGCCGACGATGTCCGACGTCCAGGAGGCGACCAGGCCCAGGGGTGTCAGGACGCAGCCGATGACGATGAGCAGGGCTGCGCAGAACGAGCGGAGGCGGTGGCGGGGCGGCCGGGCCGCCGTACTCGCCTCCAGGGCCGCGATCCGGGCCCGGAGAGCCGCGAGATCGTCCCCGTCGGAACCCACGTCCTTGGCGTCCACGGCACCCACTCCTCACAGCGAAAGCGCATAGAGAGACAAGTCAGGGCAATTCTCCGTGGGGCGAGCGGCCTTGTCGCGCGGAGGGCGATCATGCGGTCATGAAGCTGCTGCGCTGCGCCGTACTCGACGACTACCAGGGTGTCGCCCTCTCCTCCGCCGACTGGAGCCCGCTCGCCGGCCGGGTCGACGTCCGGGTGCTGCGCGAGCACCTCACCGACCGCGACGCGCTCGTCGCCGCCGTCGAGGACTGCGAGATCCTCGTCGTCATGCGGGAGCGGACCCCGGTCGACGTCGCGCTCCTCGCCCGGCTCCCCCGGCTCCGGCTGCTCGTCACCTCCGGGCTGCGGAACGCCTCGGTCGACGTCGCCGCCGCCCGCGCCCGGGGAATCACCGTCTGCGGCACCGCCAGCAGCTCCGAGCCGCCCACCGAGCTGACCTGGGCCCTGCTCCTCGGCCTCGCCCGGCACGTACGGACCGAGGCGCAGGCGCTGCGCGAGGGCGGGCCCTGGCAGTCCACGGTCGGCGCCGACCTGGCCGGCCGGACGCTCGGCCTCGTCGGCCTCGGCAAGATCGGCGGCCGGGTCGCCCGGATCGGCCTCGCCTTCGGCATGGACGTCCTCGCCTGGAGCCCGAACCTGACGGAGGAGCGGGCCGCCGAGCACGGCGTACGGCTCGCGAAGGACAAGCGGGAGCTGCTCGGGAGCAGCGACTTCGTCTCCCTGCACCTGGTGCTGTCCGACCGCACGCGGGGCCTGATCGGGGAGCCGGAGCTGCGGGCGATGCGCCCGTCCGCGTACCTCGTCAACACCTCACGGGCGGGGCTCGTCGACGGCGGGGCGCTGCTGCGGGCGCTCCGCGAGGGGTGGATCGCGGGGGCCGGAATCGACGTGTTCGACACGGAGCCGCTGCCGGCCGGCGACCCCCTGCGGACCCTGCCGAACGTGCTTGCCCTCCCCCACCTGGGATACGTGACGGAGGGCAACTACGCCCGCTACTTCGGGCAGGCGGTCGAGGACATCGAGGCGTTCCTGGCGGGCGCCCCGCTGCGCGAGCTGCCCTGAATTGCTTTGGGCTGCTCTGGGCTGCCCTGAACTGCTCCGGGCTGCCCTGAGAGGCGGCTCAGGCCGTGACCGTCTCCCTGACCGCGGCGGCGTCGCGGGGTGCGGCCGGGGCGAGCAGCCGCTGGGCCAGGGACCCGAAGGCGACCGCGAAGACCGCCCACAGGACCGCCTGGATCCCGAGGGTGGCGAGCCGGAACTCCCACAGCACGGCCGCAGGGAAGCCGGCCTGCACCGCGTCGTCGTTGCCCGGCAGGAACGCGCAGGCGACGGCGACGGCGGCGACGAAACCGGCGCCGGCGACGAGGGTCGCGTTCCAGTTGCCGAGGCGCGGGGCGAGCCGGCGGCCGGCGACGACCGCGGCGACGCCGAGCAGCACGCTCAGCAGGATCATCAGGAAGAAGAGCGTGGTGCGCTGCCCGATGGTGTCCGGGTTGCCGACGGCCGGCGGGGTCGCCGGGTACTTCAGGAACGGGACGAGGTAGACGGTCGTGAAGGCGGCGGCCGCGACGAGCGCGGCGGTCGCCTTCGGCGTGAACCGGCCGACGCGCCCGAGGACGAAGGCGAACGCGAGGGAGGCGATGCCGCCGAGCGCGACGCCGTAGACGAGGACGCCGGTGGCCAGGCCGACCGTGGACTGGACGTCCCGGCTGACGAGCTCCTCCTCTTCCTCGGCGGCGGCGGCCGCGCCGTGGCCCGCGTGCTCGGCCTTGGCGGCGGCCTCCTCGACGGCGATCGAGGCGTCGACGGACGGCTCACCGACGACGTACGCGACGGCGAAGGCGAACAGTCCGGCGATCAGTCCCGCGAGCATGCCGCGGACCAGCAGTTTCCTCACGGTGGAGGAAGACGTGTCGTACATGTGCGTGAGCTCCTCTACCGCGGTCAGTGGCAGGGGAAGCCGAGGAGATGACGGCCGTCGTGGACCCACTCGTGGACATCACTGCCCGCGAAGACGGAGGTGGCGCCCTGCTCGGCGCCGACGAAGTAGAGCGCGACCAGCGCCAGGAGGCCGACGAACAGCGCCCAGGGCAACACGGTGCGGACCGGCAGGGAAACCGGCAGCACGACAGGGGTGGTGGGGGTGACGGACGGGGCGACGGCCTCGGCCATGGCGGTACCTCCTCGGGAACTCGCGTCCCATTACGGTGGTGCGCGACGACGGTCGTCGGGTCTGACTCGCCGGGTCCCGGGGATGCCGGGTCGGCTCACAGTGGCGCGACCGTGCCGGTTTTGCACCGGACTTCCGTGTCGCCGTCGTCGGTTGTGGAATTGTCGCCGTGACCGTACCGCGCGGGCCGCACCGCGCCAAGGGCGTACGGGAGGCCGACCGAGCACTGAGGGATGTATCACCCGTGAACGCGCCCCCGAGCCAGCCCCCGAGCGAGCCCCCGAGCCAGCCTCCGAGCGAGCCCGTGAGAAAGCCCCCGCCGGAGCGGACCGTACGGCTCGTCCTCGTCGCCCCCGCGATGAACGCGGCCCTGCGCGAGGCCCGCTTCGACGACGGCTCCCCGGTGGAGGAACCGGTGAGCGTCGCGCCGGTGCGCCTGGGCAGGTCCGCCCGGATGCTCACCTCGCCGTCCCCGCGCTGCCGGGGCACGGCCGAGCTCCTCGGTCTGACGGGGGCCGTCCCGGAACCGGCCCTCGCGGGGTGCGCGATGGGCCGGTGGCGGGGCCGCCGCCTGGACGAACTCGCCGCCGAGGAAGCGGAATCGGTGGCGGCCTGGCTCTCCGACCCGGACGCGACCCCGCACGGCGGCGAGTCCCTGAGCTCCCTGTGGGCCCGGGTCGGCGCCTGGATGGACGCCCTGGAGCCGGGCACCCTCTGGGCCGTCGCCGAACCGGACGTGATCCGGGCGGCCGCCGCACACGCCCTCGGCGCGCCGGAGGCCGCCTTCTGGCGCCTGGACGTGCGCCCCCGGTCGTCCGTCGAACTCACCGGCCGCTCCGGCCGCTGGAACGTCGCGATCGGCTCCGTACTCAGCTGAGACTGGTACGGGCGAGCTCCAGGAACTCCGCTTCCGTCAGGCCCAGTCCGCGGGCCTCCGCCGCCGCCTCGCGGAGGCGGGAGACCAGGCGGGCGCGGTCGGGGGCGGCGGCGCCGGGGACGATGACGGCGCCGCGGCCCCGGCGGAGTTCGATGAGGCCCTCCTCGCGGAGCCGCTGGTAGCCGCGGAGGACGGTGTGGACGTTGACCCCCAGGGAGTCGGCGAGCTCCCGGGCGGCCGGGAGGCGTTCGCCGGGCTCGGCGGAGCCGTCGGCGAGCGCCCCGCGGACGCAGGCGGCGATCTGGTCGCCGAGGGGGACGGAGGAGGCCGGGTCGACGCGGAAGAGCACGGTCAGACCTTCCCATGCCGTTCGGCCAGCGTGTTCAGGAGGGCGGCGGCGGTCCCCGCGTCGGACACGGTCACCGCGAACTCGCGCCCGCTCTCCCCCCGTCTCCGTACGACGAGGGCCTCGCCGGAGCGCATCACCACGCCCGTCCGGTGGGCGCGGACGCGGTAGCCCCAGCCGCCGAAGTCGGCGACGGCGTCGATGTCGCGGACACTCGCGACCTCGATCGCGTCGAGCGGGACCCGGACGCGGGGGCGGGGGACGAGGGCGGAGCGGACGGTGAGGCCGTGCCGGTCGACGGTGACCCTGACCCGGGCGAGGGCGAGCCCCGGTACGCCGATGACGAGGCCGAGGAGGCCGAACAGGGCGACGGGCCAGGTGGCGACGAGCAGGGTGAGGGGTGCGGCGGCGAGGGCGAGCACCGCGAGGGCGGTGAGCGCCCGGGAGCCGGTGTCCTTGGACCAGCCGGCGGCCTCGCCGGGGGCGAGCGGGAGCCGGGGGCCGTCGGCAGGCCCTGACACGGACCTCTCGGGCTCGGCGAGCCCTTCGGGGACGAGCGAGGTGAGCGCCCACCCGGCGGCACCGGCCACGGCCGCGACCGCCAGGGCAACCGCAAGGTCCGTACCCGGGGAGAAGACCACCGCCTCGACGTCGTCGACGCGGTTGGCGCGGAGGAGCTGCGTGAACAGTCCGCCGGTGAAGCCAGCGGTGGCCCAGGCCGCCCACAGGTAGCGGCGCCGGACGAAGGCGGTCCAGGCGGCGGCGAGGCCGAGGAGCAGGCCCGTACTGATGAGGACGTAGGCGGTCGGGCCGGTCCACCTGTCGGCCTCTCCCCCGGCGGAGAAGTGGGTGGCGAGTTCGGCGGGCAGCTCGTCGCGCCAGCGGGCGAAGAGCAGCAGGTGGACGGCGAGGGCGAGGGCGTAGGGGAGCGCGGCGAGCGCGCGGAGACGAGGTGTGGCACGGTTCATGAAAACCTCCCTTGTTCGTACTCTACTAGAACAATGCGGATTACGGTCGAAGGATCTTCGAGATGCGAGCGCTCCGGACGGGTTGTTGACTAGGCCAAACGGCCAAACGCTGACAATTGGGGAGAACTTCATGCGCCGCCGGCCCGCCACCGCCACCCTCGCCGCTCTCACCGCCCTCGCCGCGCTCACCGCCGCGTTCGCCACCGGCTGTGGCAGCGACGACACGCCCGACCCGCTGCGGAACCAGCAGTGGGGGCTGGACGCGCTGAAGATGCCGGACGCCTGGTCCACGTCGAGGGGCGACGACACGGTCATCGCCGTCGTCGACACCGGCGTCGACCTCGACCACCCGGACCTCAAGGGGCGGCTCGTCGACGGCTACGACTTCGTCGACGACGACGCGGAGCCCAAGGACCTCAACGGCCACGGCACCCATGTCTCCGGAATCGCCGCCGCCCACACCGACGACGGCATCGGGGTCTCGGGCGGCGCGCCCGGCGCCAAGATCATGCCGGTGCGGGTGCTCGGCGTCGACGGCAGCGGTACCGACGCCAACATCACCAAGGGCATCGTCTGGGCGGCCGACCACGGCGCCGACGTCATCAACCTCTCCCTGGGCGAGTCCGGCCTGGCGGGCCGCCTCCTCAAGGGCGGCGTCCTCAACCGGGCCATCACCCACGCGAACGGCAAGGGCGCGGTCGTCGTCGCCGCCGCGGGCAACGACTCCACCGCGCTCCAGCCGTACAAGCTCGACACTCCGGTCCTCGTCGTCAACGCCGCCGACCGGACGGGACTCCCCGCCTCCTTCACCAACTTCGGCGCGCAGAACGCCGTGACGGCCCCCGGCGTCGACATCCTCTCCACGCTCCCGACGTACACGACGAAGGAGACCCTGAAGAACCTCTCGGGGTACGGGAAGCTCTCCGGTACGTCGATGGCCTCGCCGTACGTCTCCGCCGTGGCCGCGCTCCTGCACCAGCAGGGCCTGGCCCCGGAGGCGATCATGCAGACGATCCGCGACACGGCGGCCAACCCGCAGAAGCTCGCCAAACTGGGCCTCGGGAACGTCGACGCGGCGGCGGCGGTGAAGGCGGCCAAGAGCGACTAGGGCCTGGACGCGGGGGCCGGGGTTCGTGACGGCGGCCCGTCCCTGTGGGACGGTGGAGACATGCCCGTACCCGTGATCCTCGACTGCGATCCCGGTCACGACGACGCCTTCAACATCCTGCTGGCCGCCGCCCACCCCTCCGTCGACCTGCTCGCGATCACCACCGTCGCGGGCAACCAGTCGCTGGAGAAGACCACCCTCAACGCGCGCCGGGTGTGCGAGGCCGCCGCGATCCGGGACGTGCCGATCGCGGCGGGCGCGGCGGGCCCGCTGCACGCCCGGCCGCAGGGCGGGCCGCTCGTCGCCGAGAACATCCACGGCGGCTCGGGGCTCGACGGCCCGAACTGGGAACCCACCTTCGGCCATGGCGAACCGACCGTGCCGCAGGACCCGCGCGACGCGCTGACGCTCCTCCGGGACACCCTCACCGCCCACCCGGCGCCCGTCACGCTCGTCCCGACGGGCCCGCTGACGAACATCGCGACGCTGCTCCTCGCGTACCCGCGGCTGACGGCCCGCATCGAGCGGATCGTCCTCATGGGCGGCTCGGTGGAACGCGGAAATAGCACGCCCGCCGCCGAGTTCAACATCCTGTGCGACCCGGAGGCGGCGGACATCGTGTTCGGCTGCGGAGTACCGGTGACGATGTTCGGCCTCAACGCCACCCACCAAGTCCGGGCCACCCCCGAGGTCGTCGCACGGCTCGCGGCGCTCGGCACCCCGCTGAGCCGGCTCTGCGTCGAACTGCTCACCTACTTCACGCAGACCTACCGCGAGGTCTACGGCTTCGACACACCCCCGCTGCACGACCCGCTGACCGTGGCCCACCTCATCGACCCGTCACTGGTCAGCCTGGTCCGGGCGGCGGTACGGGTGGAGCTGGCGGGCACGTGGACGCGCGGCGCGACGGTCGTCGACCTGGACGGGGTGACGGGCCTGCCGCCCAACGCGGACGTAGGCATGGAAGTCGACGCGGCCGGCTTCTGGGACCTGATCGTCGAGGCGGTACGCGTCCTGGGCAGCGCCCGGCCCACTCCCTAGCTAGCCGCAGTCATGGTCGGCCGGGTCGACGACGACCCGGTCCAACAACCCCCGCAACACAGCCTGTTCGGCCTCGGTCAGATCCCCGAACAGCTCGCGCTCCGCCGCGCTCACGGCCGAGTCGACCCGTTCGAGCGCTTCCGCGCCCGCCGCCGTGATCTCGACGATATGACGGCGCCGGTCGGCCGGATCACGCCGCCGCTCGGCAAGCCCTTCGGCCTCCAACTCATTCAAAATCGCGACGAGTTGACTGGGATCGATCTCCATCACGGTGGCCAGCTCCCGCTGACTCATGGCCCCCGGGGCGAGCTGCATCAACGTCATCGCGTTCCGCGGATGCAATCCCACGACGCCCAGAGCGGCACGGAGACGCGCACCGGTGAGCTCCCCCCGGAAGGAGAGGAGGAAGCCGAGGCGATCGGTCGGGAGAGCTGCCATGCCGTCCACGGTAACAGCGACCCTATTGTGGAGCGAGAGAAATCGTTGCTACGGTTCAACGATTAAGTCCCTCACATCATCGGAGCACTCCCATGTTCATCGGCTACGCCGTGGTCGCCGCGCTGCTCGCCTTCGCGCTCTCCGCCTCCGCCTTCCTGACCTTCACCCGCAACCCGCAGATCACCGGCAACATGACCAAGCTGGGCGTCCCGGATTCCTGGCTGCCCTGGCTGGCGACGGCGAAGGCGGCGGGCGCGATCGGCCTCCTCGCGGGCCTCGCGGTGGCCCCGCTGGGCGTGGCGGCGGCGATCGGCGTGACGCTCTACTTCGCGGGCGCGATCGTCACCCACGTACGCGCGAAGGACTACGAGATGGCCCCGGCGGTGGTCCTCACCCTGATCGCAGCGGCAGCCCTGACCCTGCGCATAGCCTCCGCCTGACCCCTCGGCCCGCCGCCTTCGCGCGCGCCCGGCGCCCTCTCAGCGGAAGTCCGCCGCGTGGTCCACCGCCCACTCCCGGAAGGACCGGGCCGGGGTGCCCGTGATGCGCTCCACTTCGTCGTTGACCGGCTCCGGACGGTCGAGCATCTTCGCCTGGGCCGGCAGGATGGCCTCCACCAGCTCCGCCGGGTAGCCCGCGGCCTTCATCTGCTCGACGGCCTCGTCCAGCGTGACCTCCTCGAACCGCACCGGTCGCCCGATCGCCTCGCCGATCAGCGCCACCTGCCGTTCCTGGGTGACCAGTTCGGGTCCGGTGATCAGGGGGCGGGCGCCGAGCAGGGTGTCGGTCGTCAGCGCCTGGACGGCGACCGCGGCCATGTCCGCCTCGTGGATCAGCGGGCGGGCCAGCTGTGCCAGCGGCGCCCGTACCGCGCCGGTGGTGCGGACCTCCTCCGCCCAGCCCAGCGTGTTGCTCGCGAACCCGGTGGGCCGCAGCGCCGTCCACTCCAGGCCCGATGCCTCGATCAGCCGCTCCAGCTCCGCGTGGAACATGGTGATCGCCTCGCCGGGCTCCTCGTTCTCGCTCCCGACCCCGGCGGACGACAGGTACACCACCCGCCGAGCATGCTTCCCGATCGCGTCGATCACGTCCGACGCACCCTCGGCACTCAGGAACGGCCACACCAGGAAGACCGTATCGACGCCCTCCAGAGCCGGGCCCAACGACGCGGGATCACCGAGATCGCCACGTACCGCCTGCACACCCTCCGGGAAGTCCGCCTCCCCACGCACCAGCGCCCGCACGGGCACGCCCGCCGCGTGCAGTTGGCCCACCACCGCACCGCCGACCCTTCCCGTCGCGCCGGTCACCAGGATCCTGGGCTGTGTCATCGGAATCTCCTCGTCTCGCGGTTCGATGACACGACTCTCGTACATCAACAAAGGTTGAGGTCAAGCACCGACCGGAGTGCCCGTCAGGCGCTGTGGGCCGGGTCCTTGGCGGGCCGCGATGCACGGAGGTCACGGCATGCCGAAGGCCCCGTCCACCGACCCCCGTGCGGTGAGCGAGGCCTTCGGAGACCTTGCGGGTGAGAAGGGAGGGTTACTCCTCCTCGTCGGTGCCCCCGGCGCCTTCCAGGTCGCCTTCCGTTTCCAGGAAGACCTGGCGCAGGGCGGCCAGGGTCTCCGGGTCCGGCTTCTCCCACATGCCGCGGGACTCGGCTTCGAGGAGGCGTTCCGCGATGCCGTGCAGGGCCCAGGGGTTGGCTTCCTTCAGGAAGGCCTGGTTGTCCGCGTCGAGGACGTATTCCTGGGTGAGTTTGTCGTACATCCAGTCGGCGACCACGCCCGTCGTGGCGTCGTAGCCGAAGAGGTAGTCGACCGTCGCCGCCAGCTCGAACGCGCCCTTGTAGCCGTGGCGGCGCATCGCTTCGATCCAGCGCGGGTTGACCACGCGGGCGCGGAAGACCCGGGAGGTCTCCTCGACGAGGGTGCGGGTGCGGACGGTCTCGGGACGGGTGGAGTCGCCGATGTACGCCTCGGGGGCCGTGCCCTTGAGCGCGCGGACGGTCGCCACCATGCCGCCGTGGTACTGGAAGTAGTCGTCCGAGTCGGCGATGTCGTGCTCGCGGGTGTCCGTGTTCTTGGCGGCCACCGCGATGCGCTTGTACGCCGTCTCCATCTCGGCGCGCGCCGGGCGGCCTTCGAGGCCTCGGCCGTAGGCGTAGCCGCCCCACACCGTGTAGACCTCCGCGAGGTCGGCGTCCGTGCGCCAGTCGCGGCTGTCGATCAGCTGGAGGATGCCCGCGCCGTACGTCCCCGGCCGGGAGCCGAAGATACGGGTCGTCGCGCGCCGCTCGTCGCCGTGCTCGGCCAGGTCGGCCTGCGCGTGCGCCCGGACGTAGTTGTCCGTGGCCGGTTCGTCGAGGGCCGCGACCAGGCGTACCGCGTCGTCCAGGAGGCCGATGACGTGCGGGAACGCGTCTCGGAAGAAGCCCGAGATGCGGAGGGTGACGTCGACACGCGGGCGGTTCAGTTCGGCGAGGGGGATGGCCTCCAGGCCGTTCACCCGGCGCGAGGCGTCGTCCCAGAGCGGGCGGACGCCGAGCAGGGCGAGCGCCTCGGCCACGTCGTCGCCTGCGGTCCGCATCGCGCTCGTACCCCAGAGGGAGAGACCGACGGAGGTCGGCCACTCGCCGTTGTCCGTGCGGTAGCGCTCCAGGAGCGAGTCGGCCAAGGCCTGGCCCGTCTCCCACGCCAGGCGGGAGGGGACGGCCTTCGGGTCCACCGAGTAGAAGTTGCGGCCCGTCGGCAGGACGTTGACCAGGCCGCGGAGCGGGGAGCCCGACGGGCCCGCCGGGACGAAGCCGCCGTTCAGGGCGTGGACCGCGTGGGTCAGCTCGTCCGTCGTGCCGGCGAGGCGGGGTACCACCTGCTCGCAGGCGAAGCGGAGGACCGTCTTCACGGACTCCAGCTGGATCCCGTACGCCGTGCCGCCCATCGGCGGGGCGCCCAGGCCCAGTACGGCGGCGTCCGTGATCGCGTCCACGGACCAGCCGGCGGCCTCCATGGCCTCGACCACCCGGCGGGCGCGCTCCTCGATGTCGTCGGTCCTGGCCCGGTCCATGGCCGACTCGTCCAGGCCGAGCGCCTCGCGCAGGCCCGGCAGCGCCTGCGTACCGCCCCAGATCTGGCGGGCGCGGAGGATCGAGAGGACCAGGTTGACGCGGGCCTCGCCCTCCGGCGCGCCGCCCAGGACGTGCAGGCCGTCGCGGATCTGGGCGTCCTTGACCTCGCACAGCCAGCCGTCGACGTGCAGCAGGAAGTCGTCGAAGCCGTCGTCCTCCGGGCGGTCCTGGAGCCCCAGGTCGTGGTCGAGCTTGGCCGCCTGGATCAGCGTCCAGATCTGGGCGCGGATCGCGGGCAGCTTCGACGGGTCCATCGAGGAGATCTGCGCGTACTCGTCGAGCAGCTGCTCCAGGCGCGCGATGTCGCCGTACGACTCGGCGCGCGCCATCGGCGGCACCAGGTGGTCGACGAGGGTCGCGTGCACGCGCCGCTTGGCCTGCGTGCCCTCGCCCGGGTCGTTGACGAGGAAGGGGTAGATCAGCGGGATGTCGCCCAGTGCCGCGTCGGGGCCGCAGGCGGCGGACAGGCCGGCGTTCTTGCCGGGCAGCCACTCCAGGTTGCCGTGCTTGCCCAGGTGGACCATGGCGTCGGCGCCGAAGCCGCCGTCCTCGGCGCGGGCGGCGATCCAGCGGTAGGCGGCCAGGTAGTGGTGCGACGGCGGGAGATCGGGGTCGTGGTAGATCGCGATCGGGTTCTCGCCGAAGCCGCGCGGCGGCTGGATGAGGATCAGCAGGTTCCCGCGGCGCAGGGCGGCGAGCACGATGTCGCCCTCCGGGTTGCGGGAGCGGTCGAGGAACATCTCGCCGGGCGCCGGGCCCCAGTGCTCCTCGACGTGCGTGCGGAGCTCCTCGGGCAGGGTCGCGTACCAGCGCTTGTAGTCGGCGGCCGGGATGCGGACGGGGTTGCGCGCGAGCTGCTCCTCCGTCAGCCAGTCCTGGTCGTGGCCGCCGGCCTCGATGAGGGCGTAGATCAGCTCGTCGCCGTCGCCGGAGATCAGGCCGGGGAGGTCTTCGGCCGGGCCGAAGTCGTAGCCCTCGGCGATCAGGCGGCGGAGGAGCGAGACGGCGGAGGCGGGGGTGTCGAGGCCTACCGCGTTGCCGATGCGGGAGTGCTTCGTCGGGTACGCGGAGAGGACGAGCGCCAGCTTCTTCTCGGCGTTCGGGATGTGGCGGAGCCGCGCGTGGCGGACGGCGATCCCGGCGACGCGGGCGGCGCGCTCGGCGTCCGCGACGTACGCCGGAAGCCCGTCCGCGTCGATCTCCTTGAAGGAGAACGGGACGGTGATGAGCCGGCCGTCGAACTCGGGCACGGCGACCTGGCTGGCCGCGTCCAGCGGCGACAGGCCCTCGTCGTTCTCCTCCCAGTTCTCGCGCGAACCGGTCAGGCACAACGCCTGGAGGATCGGTACGTCGAGCCCGGCCAGCGCGCCCGCGTCCCAGGCCTCCTCGTCACCGCCGGCCTGCGCCTCGGCGGGCTTGGTGCCGCCCGCCGCGAGGACGGTGGTGACGATCGCGTCGGCGGTACGGAGCCGGTCGAGCAGCTCCGCCTCGGGGGCGCGCAGGGACGCCACGTACAGCGGGAGCGCCTGCGCGCCGGTGTCCTCGATCGCCGCGCAGAGGGTTTCCACGAAGGCGGTGTTCCCGCTCATGTGGTGGGCGCGGTAGTAGAGCACCGCGATCGTCGGGCCGGTCGTCGTCCGGGCGGTGCGCTCCAGCGGGCCCCAGGTGGGGGCCGGCGCCGGGGCCTCGAAGCCGTGGCCGGTGAGGAGGACGGTGTCGGAGAGGAAGCGGGCCAGCTGCTCCAGGTTCCCGGGGCCGCCGTGCGCGAGGTAGGCGTGCGCCTCGGTGGCGACGCCGACGGGGACGGTCGAGGTCTCCATCAGCTGGGCGTCGGGGGCCTGTTCGCCGCTGAGCACGACGACCGGCTTCCCGGTGGCGCGGATCGCGTCGATCCCCTCCTCCCAGGAGCGGATGCCGCCCAGGAGGCGGACGACGACGAGATCGACGCCGTCGAGGAGCGTGGGCAGTTCGGCGAGGGACAGCCGGGAGGGGTTGGCGAACCGGTACTCGACCGGGCCGCCGGCTCCCTCGGCCGAGGCGGCGTTCGCCGCGCGGGCACTGAGCAGGTCGGTGTCGGAGTGCGACAGCAGCAGAAGCATGGCGTGCGCAGGCCCTTCCTCGGGGTTGTCCGCGCCCCGGGTGGTCGTGTGGACGGCGGGAGTTCCTGACTCACCCGTGCCATCGCTGGTACGGGCTCACAGTGGCGGGACCGCGCCGGATTCTCACCGGGCTTCCTCCCCGGGGTCCTGGGACCCCATGCCGATCTGCATCCTAGATCGTGAGGTCGGCGGGGCGGGGCGGGCCGTGGAGTCGGCCGGATCACACTCGGTGGTGGCCCGGTTCCCCGTGGGTATGCTCGCCGCCATGCCGCCCACCCCACCCTCGACGCCCGAACGGGACGAAGCTCGCAAACGGGACCGTGGCGACGCCTGCCCCGGGGCGCTGCGCCTGCACGCCGCCGACGACGGCCGGCTGGCCCGACTGCGGCTGCCCGCAGGATGCTTGACGGCACGTCAGGTCGAGGCGCTGGCGGACGCGGCGGAGATCCTCGGCGACGGACGGGTCAGCATCACCTCCCGGGGGAACGCGGAGCTGCGCGGCCTCGCGGACGACTGCGGGGCGGAGCTCGCCGCACTGCTCGCGGAAGCGGGCCTGCTGCCCTCCCCCACCCACGAACGCGTCCGCAACATCGTGGCCTCCCCGGCCGCCGGCCTCGACGGACTCGGCGGCCCCGAGGTCCAGTTGTGGGCCCGTGAGCTGGACACCCTGCTGTGCGCCGAGCCCTGGGCGGCGGCGCTGTCCGGCCGTTTCCTCTTCGTCCTCGACGACGGGCGCGGTGACGTGGCGGGCCTCGGCGGCGATGTGACCTTGGTCGCAGTGGAGCCGGGTGCCGCGCTGTTGTACGTGGGCGGGCTGGCCTTCCGGGTCGGCGGGGCCGACGCTCCCCGGGCCGCCCTCGCCGCCGCCGGGGCCTTCCTGGACGCCGCCCGCGAGGCCGGGAACGGGGCCTGGCGGGTGCGGGAGCTGCCGGATGGGTGCGCCCCCGACGTGGCGGGCGCGCTCGCCCGCGCGGGGATCGCGGCGGAGCCCGTACCCCTACCTGTACGAGAAGTCCCCGATGGCGCGCCCCTCGCCCCCGGGCCCCTCGGCGCCACCGCCCTGTACGTCCTGGCGCCCCTCGGCCGCCTCACCGCCGCCCAGCTGCGCGCGCTGCTGCCCGCCGAGGAGGTGCGGCTGACGCCGTGGCGCGGTGCGGTCGTCGTGGGAGCGGCGGCGGCAGCGGCGGCGGCGGCGGGCCATCAGGACCGCGACCGGCTCGCCGCCCTCGCCGCCTCCGGGCTGATCACCCGGCCCGACTCCCCCTGGGCGGGCGTCAGCGCCTGCACCGGGCGCCCCGGGTGCGCCAAGTCCCTCGCGGACGTCCGCGAGGACGCGGCCCCGGGGGCCGCCCTCTGCCTCCCTCTCCCTGTTCATTACTCCGGGTGCGAGCGCCGCTGCGGGCATCCGCACGGCACCTGGGTCGACGTCGTCGCCACCGCCGACGGCGCCTACCTGGTGGACGGCGTCCCCACCCCCCGTACCGCCCTGCCCGAAGCAGTGACCACGGCCCGCACCACCACCGGCACGACCGCCACGACGACGAGATGAGCGAGAGCACCAGGATGTTCGACTACGAGAAGGACGGGGCGGAGATCTACCGCCGGTCCTTTGCCACGATCCGCGCCGAGGCGGAGCTCGCGGGCCTGCCCGCCGACGTCGCCCAGGTGGCGGTCCGGATGATCCACGCCTGCGGCATGACCGACCTCGTCCAGGACATCGCGTACTCCCCTCAGGTCGCCGCGAACGCCCGCGAGGCCCTGCGCGCCGGCGCCCCGATCCTCTGCGACGCGCAGATGGTCGCCAGCGGCGTCACCCGCAAGCGGCTGCCCGCCGACAA
Source organism: Streptomyces sp. NBC_01255 (assembly GCF_036226445.1). NCBI lineage: Bacteria > Bacillati > Actinomycetota > Actinomycetes > Kitasatosporales > Streptomycetaceae > Streptomyces > Streptomyces sp. NBC_01255. The sequence goes on along the minus strand of NZ_CP108474.1, from coordinate 4,521,962 downwards.
CGAGGTGATCTGCACGCTCTCCGACCCGGCCGTGCCGGGCCTCGCCGCCGACCTCGGCACCACCCGCTCCGCCGCCGCGCTCGAACTGTGGCGGGACCGCCTCGAAGGCTCCGTCGTCGCCATCGGCAACGCCCCCACCGCCCTCTTCCACCTCCTGGAGATGATCGCGAAGGGCGCCGGCAGGCCCGCCGCCGTCCTCGGCATCCCGGTCGGCTTCATCGGCGCCGCCGAGTCCAAGGACGCGCTCGCCGCGAACACCCTGGACCTCGACTACCTCGTCGTACGGGGCCGGCGCGGCGGCAGCGCGATGACCGCCGCCGCGATCAACGCCCTCGCCCACGAAGCGGAGATCCAGGCATGAGCACCGCGCACACGAAAGGCAAGCTGTACGGGGTCGGGCTCGGGCCCGGCGACCCGAACCTGATGACCGTCGCCGCGGTGAAGGCCATCGCCGCCGCCGACGTCGTCGCGTACCACTCGGCCCGCCACGGCCGCTCGATAGCGCGCTCCATCGCCGCCGAGCACATCCGCGAGGACCATGTCGAGGAGCGGCTCATGTACCCGCTCACCGTCGAGACCACGGACCACCCCGGCGGCTACCGGGGCGCCCTGAACGACTTCTACGAGGAGGCCGCGGCCCGCCTCGCCGCCCACCTCGACGCCGGCCGCACGGTCGCCGTCCTCGCCGAGGGCGACCCGCTCTTCTACGGCTCGTACCAGCACATGCACAAGCGGCTCGCGGACCGCTACGACACGACCGTCATCCCCGGCGTCACCTCGGTGAGCGCCGCCGCCGCCCGGCTCGGCGAGCCGCTGTGCGAGGCGGAGGAGGTCCTCACGATCATCCCCGGCACCCTGCCGGAGGACGAGCTGACGGCCCGCCTCGCGGGCACCGACTCGGCGGTCGTGATGAAGCTCGGCCGCACCTTCCCCACCGTGAAGCGCGCCCTGGAGCGGGCGGGCCGGCTCGACGACGCGCGGTACGTGGAGCGGGCGTTCATGGCGGGCGAGCGGACCGGCGACCTCGCCGACATCGACCCGGACTCCGTCCCGTACTTCTCCGTCGCGGTCCTCCCCTCCCGTATCGACCAGGAGCTTCCGGTACGGGAGCGGGGCGAGGTCGTCGTCGTCGGCACCGGCCCGGCCGGCGCGCCCTGGCTGACGCCCGAGTCGCGCGGCGCGCTCGTCAACGCCGACGTCCTCGTCGGCTACACCACCTACCTGGACCGGGTGCCGGAGCTGCGCCCCGGGCAGATCCGGCACGGCTCCGACAACAAGGTCGAGTCGGAGCGGGCCGAGTTCGCGCTCGACCTGGCCAAGCGCGGGCGGAAGGTCGCAGTCGTCTCCGGCGGCGACCCGGGCGTCTTCGCCATGGCCACCGCCGTCCTGGAGGTCGCCTGCGAACCGGCGTACGCGGACGTCCCCGTACGGGTCCTGCCGGGCGTGACCGCCGCCAACGCGGCCGCCGCGGCGGCGGGCGCCCCGCTCGGCCACGACTACGCCACGATCTCGCTCTCCGACCGGCTCAAGCCGTGGGACGTCATCGAGGCCCGGCTGCGCGCCGCCGCCGGCGCCGACCTGGTCATCGCCCTCTACAACCCGGGGTCGAAGTCCCGTACGCACCAGGTGGCCGCCGCCCGCGACCTCCTGCTCGAACTCCGCTCGCCCGAGACCCCGGTGGTCGTCGCCCGTGACGTCGGCGGCCCCGAGCAGTCGGTCCGGGTGGTGACCCTGAAGACCCTGGAGCCGTCCGAGGTCGACATGCGCACCCTGCTCCTCGTCGGCTCCTCGCAGACGCGGGCGGTCGAGCGGGCCGACGGCCGGACGATCGCCTGGACGCCGCGCCGCTACGGCTGACGGCCCCGACGACCGACGGAGGTCAGAACTCCTGCTGCTCGACGTCGGGCGGCAGGAGGCAGGGGGTGCTCACGACGAGCACGATCAGCTGGTCGTCCAGGTCCTCCGCGGAGACGGCGAAGCGCTGCTCCGGCTGCCTGGCGTCGACCAGGTTCACGGGATCCTTGGCCGGGTCGGACCGGTAGCCCTGGATCTCGAAGCCCTGCTTCTCCAGCTCGTCCTTGATCGCGCGGATGCCCGCCGCCTGCCGGTCCCTGGGCAGCTTCGCGCGGAGGTTGTACCGCAGGGTGAAGCGGCCGTCGCTCGCCGACTCCCCGCCCTTGCCGAGGCAGTTGGAGAAGTTCGCCTGCCGGGTCGACGCGACGACCTCCGCCTCGGCCGTGCGCGCCATGGAACTCGTCCAGTGCTCGGCCCACTCCTCCGCCTTCTGCTTGCTCATGCGGGGCAGTGGATCGTTCTTCGCTTCGTCGGACACACAGCCCCCCAGGAGCAGTACGAGAACAGGTACGAGGGCGAGCGAAGCCCTCCGGATCACAGGCCGGGTCACGGAATTCCTCAGGGTCACAGGCGTCATGAGGCGGGAGCGCCCTCCGGCTGCTTCCCGGCGATGATGCGCCCCTGGTTCGCCAGGCTCTGGCTGTCGTCGTTCCAGTAGCCGCTGTGGCCGCTGGTGTCGACGTACATCTGCTGGCCGCCGAAGGCAGGGTCGGCCGGGTTCTCACCGAGGGTCTTGTCCGCAGTCCAGTTCACGACGCCGTCGTCCGGCGCCGCGCCGACCCAGAGCCGGGAGGGCGAGACCTGGAGCTGGTCGGCCCGGTCCACGTTGAGGCCCGGGCTGCCGACGACGATCATGTCGTCGGTGTCCAGTCCCTGACCGCCGGAATCGGCCGTGCCCACCATGGTGGAGCCGTAGCTGTGCCCGACGACGGTCATGTGGGTCCGCTCACCCTCGTGCGAGGCGCGCAGTCCGTGAGTGAAGTCGCGGAGGGTCTCGGCGTCGTCCTCGGCCCGGCCCGGCGTGACGACGCCGAGGTCCAGCTCGGGGGCGTCGTAGTCGAGCCAGGCGATGACGGCGACATCCTTGCCCTGGCCCGGGGTGCGCTCACCGGCCGAGTCCTGCAGCTTCTCCGCCCGGTCGATCGAGTCGGTGAAGTTGTCGAGCTGGTTGTCCGTCCCCGGCACCGACACCGCCGTGTGCGCCGCCTTGTCCGGGTTGCCGACCGAGACGATCGCCCTGCCGTCCCCCTCCGTACTGAAGCCCAACAGGTGGAGCTGCTTGTGCTCCGGGGCCGTGTCCGACTTGTCCATCCGGTCCTTCAGCTTCTGCAGGCCCTGGTAACTGGAGCGGTCGTGGTAGCCGAGGTCGCCCTCGCGCTGCGCGTAGTCGTTGAGGCGCATGTCGAGCACGGTCCGGTTGGCCTGGTCGCGGGTGGTCGCGGGCAGGCCGTCGAGGCCGCCGACCTGCTCCGGGTACGCCGCCAGGTACATCCGCTTGTCTTCCTCGTCCAGACCCTTCCACCAGTCCGCCGAGCGCTGCGGGTCCGTACCGTCGGGGATGTCCTTCTTGTCGATGCCCGCGAAGGCGGCGACCCGGGCCGCGTCCTCCTGGGCATGGGCGCCGCCGTACCGCTTGTCGAGGTCGAACGGGTCGATCTGGCGCAGGACTTCGGCGCCCTCGTTGCTCGCCGCCTCCGCCTCCGCCACGGCCGCGTCGATCCGGGCACGGAAGCCGCCGAGGCCGGAGTTGGCGTCGCGCTGGGCGTCCGCGTAGTCCGGGTCGTTGTGGTACTTCGGGTCCACGGCCTGCTTGGACTCGACCCAGCCGTCGTCGCGGACCGTGTGGCCCGCCGCCTCCGCGTCGGCGACGGCGGCGCGCAGCTTGCGCTGGGCCGCCTGCATCTTCGTGTTGAGGGTGTCCAGGGTGGTGGCGATCAGCTGGGCGTTGGTGCGGCCCGTCCCCAGCTTGCTCTCCGTGGCCTCCATGGCTTCGAGGCCGTACGTGGCGCTGACGCCGGTCCAGCCCGCCTTGTGCAGCGGTCCGGTCACCCGCCTGCCGCTGCCCGTCTGCGTCTGCGACAGGGCGTCGGCGAGCTTCTTCCAGGAGCCCACGGCGCTGTCCAGGTCCGCGAAGTCCTGCTTCATCAACTGGGCGAAGTGCTCCGTCACGGCGCCGTCACCAGCCCTGGAAGCAGGACATGACGTCCTGCTCCATGACGTCGCGCCCGTCGGCGAGATGGCGGAGCCCGTTCGCGTGCTCGGTGAGCCGGCCCCGCAGGGTCTCCAGGCCCGAGCCCCAGCCCTCGCCGGTCTGCGACATCCGCGGGCCCACGGTCCACGGCCCGAAGGCCGCGGCGGCCGACGCCAGATCGGCGCCCGCCTTGCGCAGCGGCTCGTGCAAGTCCGCCGCCAGAGCGTCGGCGGCGCCGGCCGAAGCCCGCAGTTCCCCCGCCGAGATGTTGAGATCCCAACCCACGTGTGTCCCCCGATACGCACGCCATGCTTCCGATACCCGGGCGAGACTAGCCGACCCCACCCGGTCGTGATCAAGAGCAAAGCCGAAACCGTGATCTGCCCGCTCACCGCATGGGTCGGTGCGGTGGCGCCGTTCGCAACTGCACCCGAGTCGCCGCCCCTTGGCGAGCCGCGGTCAGCCGCAGTGAGCCGCGGTCAGCCGCGGGTGAAGGTGCCAAGCCCCTCCTGGTCCAGGTACTCGACGCGGACGGTCTTGCCGTCCGGGGAGAACGTGACGCCGGTCGGGCCGACGGCGTTCTCCCCGCGCGTCGGGAAGCTGAACGTGTTCCCGTCGTAGTGCGTGAGCCGGTACGACTGGGGCTCCGGCCCCAGCTTCAGCACCAGGCCGCCGTCCTCCTCGACGACCGTCAGTTTGCCGTAGTAGTCGTTGGCGTACGTGCCGGTGTAGGCGTCGGCGGCCTTCGCAGCGGTGGGGTCGGCGGGCGGCTTCGCGAAGTCCGTCTCCGAACGGCCCGCCTCCTCCTGCTGCTTGTAGATGCCGTCGACCAGCGGCAGCCAGTCCCTGCTCGGCTCGCCGTCCTGCGCCGTGTCGAAGAAGTCGAGCGCGACGGTGTCCGCGACGCCGGCCGGGGCCCCGTTGGTGAGGACGACGATCCCGAGCTGCTCGCCCGGCAGCATCGTGACGTTGGTGTGCGCGCCGAGCGCGAACGCCCCGGTGTGCGAGAGGCGCAGCCGGCCCTCGTCGTCGTACGACACGTTCCAGCCGAGGCCGTAGAAGCCGGTCCGGCCGGCCGGTGCGTGCGGCGGCGAGGACACGGCCTGGGGGTGGTGGGTGACGAGGAGGGCGTCCTCGTCGACGATCCGGCGCCCGTCGAGCTCGCCGTTCGCCAGCTGGAGCCGCATCCAGGTCGCCATGTCGGTGGCCGAGGAGCTGACGCCGCCCGCCGGTGACTGGGCGTCCGGGTCGCGGACGTACCGCGCCTTCCAGGTGCCGTCGGGTTCCTGTACGTGGCCGACGGCCCGGTCGGCGTTGTCGGCGAAGTCCTCGAAGCGGGAGCTGGTGTCGTTCATGCCGGCGGGCTTGTAGAGCGTGTCCTCGGCGAGCTTCTCCCACGGCACGCCCTCCCGCTCGGCCACGGACTCGGCGGCCGCCGTCAGACCGAAGTTGGTGTACGCGTAGCTCGCGCGGAACGGCGCGAGGGGCTCGTACCGCAGGTGGGAGACGATGTACTCCTGGTCGTAGCCGAGGTCCTCCAGGAGGTCGCCCGCGTGGTCGGGCAGGCCGCTGCGGTGCGAGAACAGGTCGGCGACCGTCGCGTGGGAGCTCACCCACGGGTCCTTCAGCCGGAATTCCGGCAGGTCGTCGGCGACGGGACGCTGCCAGCCCTCGACGCCGACGGCCCCGGCGACGACGGTGGACGCGATCGGCTTCGACACCGAGGCCAGCTGGAAGACGGTGTCGGCGTCGACCCGGGCCTCCTTGCCGACCTCGCGGACCCCGTACCCCTTCACGACGACGACCCGGTCCTCGTACACGACGGCGACGGAGACGCCGGGGACACCGGTGCGCTTCATCAGCTCCGTGACCGTGGCGTCGAGCCGGCCGACCGCCCGGTCCACGTCCGCCTGGTCGAGCACGGGAGGCGGCTGCGGGGGCGGCGGATCGGGGGTGGGGGAGGGGCTCGGCGCGGCGCCCAACAGCGCCACGAGCCCCGCCGTGACCAGCCAGCGGACGGTACTCACCCCTCCATTGAACGCCGAGCCGAATCCCCTGTCGCGCGGAAGGAACGGGCCGGTAAAGTCCCCCTCCGGCGGAACACCGGCCCCACCCGCACCGCCCCTTCCCCCCACGCGTCGTCTGTTCCCCGCAGGTCATCCCCGCAGGTCCGGAAAGGGCCCCACTCTTCGTGATCACTCGTACCCGACTGAGCGCGCTGGCCACCACGGCCGCCCTCGTCGCATCCGGCGGTCTGCTGACCGCCACCCCGGCCGCAGCGGCCGTCACCTGCGCCTCCCCGCTGTGGAAGGCGGACTACTACGCCAACACCACGCTCACGGGCACGCCCAAGCTGGTCACCTGCGACAGCGTCATCGCCGAGAACTACGGCCTCGGCGACCCGGCCGTCACCACGCTCCCGAAGGACAACTTCGGCGTCCGCTGGACCCTCACCCGCGACTTCGGCTCCGGCGGCCCCTTCACGTTCACCGCGGAGGCGCAGGACGGCATCCGCGTAAGCCTCGACGGCGTGCGCAAGATCGACCTGTGGAAGAACGTCTCCACGACCCAGAAGAAGACGGTCGACCTCACCATCCCGTCCGGCCGCCACACGATCGTCGTGCACTACGTGACCTGGACGGGCGCGGCGAACGTCAAGTTCGGCTACGCGCCCCGCACTTCGGCGACCGTCGACAAGGTACGGCCGCTCGCACCGGCCAGCGCCTGGGTCGACCCCAACTACACCACGGGGGCGACCAAGATCTACTGGAACGCGAACAAGGAGATGGACCTCGCCGGGTACAGCGTCTACCGGCGCCCGGAGACCTCCACCGCCTGGAGCCGGGTCAGCGGCACCGCCCTGCTGACCACCAGGTCCTACACGGACAACACACCGCGCACCGGCCAGACGTACGTCTACGAGGTACGGGCACGGGACAAGGCCGGCAACGAGTCGTACGGCAGCCCCTACGACCCGACCGTCCACACCATCGACCGCACCGCCCCCGCCACTCCGACGGGCCTCACCGTCTCCACCGCCAACAACGAGAACCAGCTGAGCTGGAAGGCGGCGACCGACGCCGTACGGTACGAGGTGGAAGCGGCCGACCAGCCGACAGGGCCGTTCACGGTGCTCACGCCATACACCTACGGTCCGTTCACCGACCTGCGCTACTGGGACAGTTCGGCACCGGCTGGAGTCCCGCGGTACTACCGCGTCCGCGCCTTCGACACCGCCGAACTCCCCTCGGCGTACTCCGCCGTCGTCAGCGGCAACAGGACCGACACGACGCCGCCGCCGGCACCAACGGCTGTGCGCGCTCTCGCCGAGCTCGACAAGACCGTCATCTCCTGGAACATGATCGGATCCTTCGGCAACGAGGTCGCCTACTCCGGAGGCTTCCGCGTCTACCGCTCGCCCGGAACCGCCCTCGATCCGACCGACCTCACCCGCGTCTCCTGCAACCTGTACGAGGTAGCGGGATCGGCCCCCGTCAGGATCGAGTGCCAGGACGAGGACATGGCGCCGAACGGCTACCACACGTACGCCGTCACCGCCGTCGACCCGGTGGGCAACGAGTCGCCGCTGTCCGCCCCCGTCACCATCCGCAGCGGCGACAGCGTCGCGCCCGCGCCGGTCGTCGACCTGAAGGCCACCCCGCGGGCCGACGGCACGCTGCTGACCTGGAAGCCTCCGGCGGACGACGACGTCGTCGGCTACTCGGCGTGGCAGGGAGTCGCCAGGGAGAACGGCACCATCGCCTGGGCCGGCTGCCGGGAGGGCCAGAGCGACCCCCTGGCCATGGTCTGCCCCAACGTCCCCGACGGGGAGGCCGCCGTCTACGCGGTGAGCGCCCGCGACCGCTGGGGCAACAGCCTTTCCCTCTACGGTCCGGACATCGCGAAGGTCACCGCGACGGAGCTCGACCTCCGGCCGTCCGTGAACGTCGTCGACGACTGGAACCTCTCGGGTGCCATGAACTGGTCGGACGTCACCACGAGTGCGCCGTCCATCGGCTGGACGTGCTTCACCGCCGAGCCGTGCGCACAGATCGCCGGTTACCGGATGAGCCGCTGGAACCCGGCCACCAAGGCGTACGAACCGCTCCACACGGGGCTGCTTCCCGCCGCCGGCACCAGCTACGTGGACAGGACGGCCGTGCCCGGACGGGCGTACTTCTACACCTTCCAGGCGGTGCGGGCCGACGGCACCACGGTCGCGACGCGCGCCCTGTCCACCGTGTGGCCCGCGCTCGTCTGACGAGGCCCGGGCTCAGCCCCGTAGCGCCCAGGCGGCGGCCTCGTCGGGGGTCGCCGCCGTGCGTACGCCCTCCGGGACCGGGGGGCGGCAGACCACCACGACCGGGATGCCCGCCTCGCGGGCCGCGGTCAGTTTCGGGGCGGTCGCCGCGCCGCCGCTGTCCTTCGTCACCAGGACGTCGATCCGGTGGCGGGCGAGGAGCTCCCGCTCGCCGTCCAGGGTGAAGGGGCCCCGGTCGAGGAGGATCTCGGTGCGGGCCGGCATCGGCGCGTCCGGGGCGTCGACCGAGCGGACCAGGAACCACTCGGGGCGGTCCGCGAAGGCCGCGAGGCCCATGCGGCCCGTGGTCAGGAAGACGCGGTCGCCGAGACCGTCCAGGGCCCCGGCCGCCGCGTCGAGGGACGGCACGGACACCCAGCGGTCGCCGTCCACCGGGACCCAGCCGGGACGGCGCAGCGCCAGCAGGGGAACATGGGCGGTGGCGGCCGCCCGGGCCGCGTTGAAGCTGATCCGCTCGGCGAAGGGATGGGTGGCGTCGATGACCGCGTCCACGGCGTGCTCGCGCAGCCAGGCCGCGAGACCGTCCGCGCCGCCGAACCCGCCGATCCGGACCTCCCCGGCCGGCAGCCGGGGGTTCGCCACCCGCCCCGCGAGCGAGCTGGTCACGTGTACGCCGGTCTCGCCGTGCAGCAGTCCGGCGAGCGCGCGGGCCTCGGTCGTCCCCCCGAGAATGAGTATGTGCAGCACAGGAGCCTCTTCATGAAGTCGGGCGGCGGGACGTCGAGCGGCGGGCGCGAGGCCCAACTCAAGCACACCGGTCTGCGCCCGGGGTGGACGACCGGTGCCTGTGCGACGGCGGCGACGACCGCCGCGTACACCGCGCTCCTGACCGGCGAGTTCCCCGACCCGGTGACGATCACGCTGCCCAAGGGGCAGACGCCGGCGTTCGCGCTCACCGCCGAGTCCCTGTCGGGCGGGGCCGCCATGGCGGCCGTCGTGAAGGACGCGGGCGACGACCCGGACGTCACGCACGGCGCGGTGATCCGCTCGACCGTACGGCTCCTGCCGCCCGGCTCCGGCGTCGTCTTCCGGGCGGGCGACGGCGTCGGCACGGTCACCCTGCCCGGCCTCCCCCTGGAGGTCGGCGAACCCGCGATCAACCCCGTGCCCCGGCAGCTGATGCGCGAGCACGTCGCCGGGGTCGCGGCGCGGCACGGGGCGCCCGGGGACGTCGAGATCACCGTCTCCGTCGACAACGGCGCCGAGATCGCCCGCTCCACCTGGAACCCGCGGATCGGCATCCTCGGCGGCCTGTCGATCCTCGGCACGACCGGCGTCGTCGTCCCCTACTCCTGCTCGGCGTGGATCGACTCCATCCGCCGGGGCGTGGACGTGGCCCGCGCGGGCGGCCTCACGCACGTCGCCGGCTGCACCGGCTCGACCTCCGAGCGCACGGTCGCCGGGATGTACGAGCTGCCGGAGATCGCGCTCCTCGACATGGGCGACTTCGCGGGCGCGGTCCTCAAGTACATCCGCCGCCACCCCGTGGACCGGCTCACCGTCTGCGGCGGCTTCGCCAAGCTCTCCAAGCTGGCCGCGGGCCATCTCGACCTCCACTCGGCCCGCTCCCAGGTCGACAAGGGCTTCCTCGCCGACCTGGCCCGCACCGGCGGCGCCTCCGAGGCCCTCGCCGCGGAGATCGCCGAGGCCAACACGGGCCTCGCCGCGCTCCGCCTCTGCGAGGCCGCCGGCGTGCCCCTCGGCGACCTCGTCGGCGCCCGCGCCCGCGACGAGTCCCTCGCGGTCCTGCGGGGCGCGCCGGTCGCGGTGGACGTGATCTGCATCGACCGCGCGGGCACGGTCGTGGGCCGCTCGTCGGTGCGGGGCCCCGCGCTCGGCCAGGGCGGCGCGTAAATCGCCGCGACAGCGCCCTGCCCCGCCGTCGAGAATCCGGGGATGACCGACTTCTCGTACAAGCCCACGCTCACCGGTGATCTGGTGGTCCTCCGTCCCGTCACGGAGGACGACGTGCCCGCGCTGCTGCCGCTCTTCGAGGACGAGGAGATCACGCGGCTGACCGGGTGCCACACCGTCTTCGACGAGCCGGCGCTGCGGAAGTGGTACGGGTCGCTGGGCGCGCGGGACGACCGGCTCGACCTCGCCGTCGTGGAGCGGGCGACGGGCCGGGTCGTCGGCGAGGTCGTGCTCAACGGGTGGGACGAGGACAACGAGAGCTGTTCCTTCCGCACCGTCTTCGTCCCGGACGCGGTCGGCCGGGGCCTCGGCACGGAGGCGACGCGCCTGATCGTCGGCCACGGCTTCGAGGCGCTCGGCCTGTACCGCATCCACCTGGAGGTCTACGCCTTCAACCCCCGAGCCCGCCGCGCCTACGAGAAGGCCGGCTTCACGGCCGAGGGCGTCCTGCGCGGGGCGCTGCTGTGGGAGGGCGAGCGGGTCGACGCGACGGTGATGTCGGTGCTGGCGCCGGAGTGGCGGAAGCACCAGGAGTCCTTGGGCTCCCGGGCGGGTTAGCCGTGCTCCTCTGCCTCGGCCCGACGTCTCACAGGTCTTCGGGCAGCAGCCGGAACGCCTTGTGGCCCGTCAGCGGCCGGATCATGCGGAAGTGGCGGTCCGTCGTGAACATGACCTCGGTCCCGTACGCGGCCGCCAGGGCGACGTTCATGGCGTCGGTCATGCCCACGCCCTTCCCGTCGTCCGCGTCCGCGTAGCCCTCGGCGACGGCGATCGCGGTGGAGAGATGCGCGGCCACCGGCGGCACCTCGAAGCGGCGGGTGACGGTATAGCGCTCGATGAACCGGGCCGCGACAAGGGCCTTGCGTGCACCGGCACGCTCGGCGATCAGGTAGTCCAGCTCGGCCAACACCATGGGGGAGATCACCAGGTGACTGATCGCGGCCAGCGCCTTCTTGTGCGCTTCGTGTGCTGTGAGGCGCGGGTCGAGCAGACGGTAGAGAGCGTTGGTGTCCGCGACGGCGATCACTCCGCCGTCCCCATTCCCTTGAGCACGTCCTCGATCTCGTCGTTGTCGAGGTCGACGAGACCGAGATCGGGAAGGTCGATCTCACCCATGGGGTCGGTGGGATACGGGGGCACCTCGGCTCCTATCGGTACCACGCGCGCGACGGCGATACCGTTCTTGGTGACGGTGACGGTCTCACCGCCCGCAGCCGCTGCGAGGATCTGCGACGACTTCTGGTTGAACTCCCGAGCCGTAGTCTCCATGTAGTACATGTTACTACTTACTCGGCCGGGTAGCCGATCTCCCGTACGTCCTCCGCGAGGCCGGCGAGGTCCGTCTCCGGGTTGAGCGCCGCCACGATCTCCGGGGTCAGGGGGCGCAGGGCGAGGACGTGTCGTACGGCTCCGAGGTCGACGGGGCGCTCGTAGAAGTCCGAGGCCCACTCCGCGTACGCCTCGGCCGAGCGGTCCGTGAGCAGGTGGAGGAAGCGGCCGGAGCCGTCCGGGTCCTCGCGGCCGTCCAGGTCCGTGAAGGCGACCGGCCCGGTCCGCCAGGCCGTGTCCGTGGTCTCGCGCCACAGGCAGGCGGTGGTCACGTGCACCCCGTCCTCGTCCGTGAACGCGGGCTCCGTCAGGTACTCCCCGAAGGCCTCCGGGACCCCGTCGAGCACGCCGGGCCAGGTCTGCCCGTCCGCCAGGTCCCCGAACGGGCTCAGCGGCGACTCGTGGTCGAAGACGCGCGCGAACGCCCCGGCCGGCGAGAGGACGATCGTGTACTCACCTCCCTGGCCGTCCCGCATGGACGCCAGCTGCTCGGTCTCCGACCAGTGCGCGTCGAAGGAGTAGTACCGGCTCTCCCACTCCGGGCTCAGGACGGCGTCCAGCATCGCGAGCCCCCGGGAGTGGTCGCGCAGTTCCTCGATGCCCGGCAGCGCCCGGGCGACGTCGTAAACGGTCACCCGTCCATGAGACAGCACGGCGCCGACAGCCGACGTGCGGCCCCCTCGACCCGAATCTACGCTTACCGGGACATACCCCCACGAATGAGAGGGAGTCCCATGGCGAAGCGAGGCAACAAGCGCCGGGCCCGCAAGAAGAAGAAGGCGAACCACGGCAAGCGCCCCAACGCCTGAGCGGTGGTGCCGCCGGTGGCGGTGACGGTGGCCGGGCCTGTGGGCCCGGCCTTCGGTCTGTCACAGGGCGTTGTCACAGGGCGTTCGGGTCGACCGCCCGCGCCATCGCCGCGTAGCCCGCCGAGTTCGGGTGGAGGCCGTCGCCGAAGTCGTACGCGGGGTTCAGCAGGTCCTCGTTGCCGGGGGCGGGGTCGGCCAGGGCGCGGTCGAAGTCGACGACCGCGTCGTACGCGCCGCTCGTCCGGATCCAGGCGTTGACCTCGTCGCGGACGGCCTCCATCGGGGCGAACGCCTCCGCCGGGTACTGGGGCGCCGCCTTGGAGCCCTTCATCGGGATCATCGTGCCGCCGACCACCCGGATCCCCTTGGCGTGGGCCGCGCGGATCAGTGCGCGGTGGCCCTCGATCAGGTCCGCCGCCGTCGGCCTGGCGTTCGGAAGGCTGCACGGGAAGTACGTCGGGTCCATGTACCCGAACAGCAGGTCGTTCGTGCCCTCCAGGACGATGACCGTGCCCACCCGGGGCTGGTCGAGGACGTCCCGGGCGAAGCGGGCGGTGGCCTTCTCGCCGAAGCAGGCGGAGTCGTTGAGGATCCGGTTCCCGCCGATGCCGGTGTTGAGGACGGGTCGCGGCCGGCCCTCGGCGGCGAGGCGCCGGGACAGCTGGTCCGGGTAGCGCTCGTCGGCGCCTTCCGTCGCCCCGTATCCGTCGGTGATCGAGTCGCCGAAGGCCGCGACCGCCGAGCGCGCGGGGAGACCCGCGACCTCGACGCCCTCCAGGTAGTACCAGGACTTGCTCGTCTCGGTGTACGCGCCCGCGCCCGTGGCCCGCAGGTGGTCCCCGCTCGCGCGGTAAGCGAAGGTCCCTTGGGCGAGGTCGTGGTACGTCGCCGGGCCGGTCGCCCCGGCGAAGTACAGGGTGACCGTCAGCCGCTCGCCCGCCCTCACCGGCAGCGGGACCGCGTCGCTGACCGCCTTCGCCCCGGCGGGGACCGCCACCGACGCCGCCCCCGCGAACCGTACGGTCCTGAGCGTCGCCGGCTTCACGGCCGCCCCGTCGCCGGACCGGGCGACGCTCGCCCCGGTCAGCCGGAGCGGGGTCGTGCCGTAGGCGTTGGAGACCCGGATCCGCAGGGCGGAGCCGTCGGCGGACATCCGGACCACCTGGCGGACCGAGTGGTGGTCGAAGCCCTGCTCGGACCAGTTGGGGTAGAAGTTCGTGGAGGGCCGCTGCACGGCCGCCGTCCACGCGCCGTTCCAGCGGCTTCCGCTGCCGCTGCCGCCGCCGTGCGCGGTGGCGGGGAGGGCTGCCGTCGCCAGGAGTGCGGCGACCAGTGTGGCGGCGGTCAGCGTACGTCGGGGCAGGGTGGTCATCGGTCGTTCCTCTCTCGTCGGTCGGTTCACTGACGCGCGAGGGCGATCGGATGTGACCGACGAGAGAGGAAAAAGATCAGCAGACGTGGTCGCGGTCGCGCGCCGGGTCGTAGAGGTGGCTGTCGCGGAACTCCGAGGCCGCGAGGGTGCGGCCCACCAGGATGACCGCCGTCTTCGTGATGCCGGCCGCCTTCGTTTGCTCCGCGATGTCGTCGAGGGTGCCCCGCAGGACCAGCTCGTCGGGGCGGCTCGCCATCGCCACGACCGCGGCCGGGCAGTCCGCGCCGTAGTGCGGGACGAGTTCGCCGACGACCCGGTCGACGTACCGCGCGGCGAGGTGGAGGACGAGCAGGGCGCCGCTGCGGCCGAGCGTCGCGAGGTCCTCGCCCTCGGGCATCGGGGTGGCCTGCTGGGCGATCCGCGTGAGGATCACGGTCTGGCCGACGGTGGGCACGGTGAGCTCCCGCTTGAGCGCGGCCGCGGCCGCGGCGAACGCCGGGACGCCCGGCACGACCTCGTACGGGATGTCCAGCGCGTCCAGCCGGCGCATCTGCTCCGCGACCGCGCTGAAGACGGACGGGTCGCCGGAGTGCAGCCGTGCCACGTCGTGGCCGTCCTCGTGGGCGCGGACGATCTCGGCGACGATCTTGTCCAGGTCGAGCTGGGCCGTGTCGACGAGCCTGGCGTCCGGCGGGCACTCGGCGAGCAGCTCGGTGGGGACGAGGGAGCCGGCGTAGAGGCAGACCCCGCACGCCGCGAGGGTCCGCGCGCCGCGCACGGTGATCAGGTCGGCCGCGCCGGGGCCCGCGCCGATGAAGTAGACGGTCATGCTCGTTCTCCTGATTTGGTGACGGACCACTGCGTGACCGGCATCGCCTGGCGCCAGCCCGTGAACCCGCCCACCGGGACGGCCGCCGCGACGGCGAGCCGGACCAGTTCGCCGCCGTGGCGGCGGTAGCGGTCGGCGAGCAGCGCCTCGGATTCGAGGGTCACGGTGTTGGCGACGAGCCGGCCGCCGGGCGGGAGCGCGTCCCAGCAGGCGTCGAGGAGGCCGGGGACGGTGAGGCCGCCGCCGATGAAGACGGCGTCGGGGGCGGGGAGGCCGGTCAGCGCCGCGGGGGCCGGTCCCGTGACGACGCGGAGGGCGGGGACGCCGAGGGTGTCGGCGTTGCGGGTGATGCGCTCGGCGCGCTCGGGGGACTTCTCGACCGCGATCGCCCGGCAGGAGCGGTGGGTCCGCATCCATTCGATGCCGATGGAGCCGGAGCCGCCGCCGATGTCCCAGAGGAGTTCGCCGGGGGCGGGGGCGAGCGCGGCGAGCGTGGCGGCGCGGACGTACCGCTTGGTGAGCTGCCCGTCGTGCTCGTACGCCTCGTCGGGCAGGCCGGGCGCGGCGCCGAGCCGGAGCGTGCCGGGGTCGCGTACGCAGTCGAGCGCGAGGACGTGGAGGGCGTCGGTCCGCTCGTACGGCCAGTCGGCGGCGGTGGAGTCGAGGAGCCGCTCGACGGGCCCGCCGAGCTGTTCGAGGACGCGGACGCGGGTGCCGCCCCAGCCGGAGTCCCGGAGGAGAGCCGCGACCCGGGCCGGGGTGTCGGGGCCCTCGCCGAGGACGAGGAGCCGGCGGCCGGGGTGGAGGGCGGCGGAGAGCGCGGCAAGCGGCCGGGCGACGAGGGAGACGGTCTCGATGTCCTCCAGGGGCCAGCCGAGGCGGGCGCAGGCGTACGAGACGGAGGACGGGTGCGGGTGGACCCGGAGAGCTGCGGCGCCGACGGTCTCCGCGAGGGTGCGGGCGATGCCGTAGAAGGAGGGGTCGCCGCTGGCGAGGACGGCTACCGCGCGGCCCGCGTGGGCGGCGAGCAGTCCGGGGACGGCGGGCCTGAGGGGCGAAGGCCAGGCGATCCGCTCGCCGGGGCACTCGCCGGCGGGGAGGAGGTCGAGCTGGCGCGGGGCGCCGATCAGCACCTCGGCGGCGCGCAGGGGGCGGCGGGAGTTCTCGGGGAGTCCGTCCCACCCGTCCGCGCCGATTCCGACGACCGATATCGCAGCGTTCACGTCCGGGACTCTACGTGAGGCCCCGGGGCGGCTACCTCTGGGTCACTTCTGGGCGTTCTGCCCGACGTAGAAGAGGAGCCAGACGAAGCCCGCGAAGGCGTGCGTCGCGAAGACGTACACGAAGACGCGGAGCATGACACCGCGCTCCTTCCAGCGCTCGTCGTCGTGTGTCTTCTCGGTCATGCGGTCCAGGGTACGGGCCGGGAATAGGTCGGGAGGGTGCACCGTTGGACGTGTTAGTTTAAGCTTCAACCACTAATCAGGAACGCGAGAGGTGAGCACGATGCAGTTCGGGATCTTCACCGTCGGCGACGTGACGGCCGACCCCACCACCGGCCGCACCCCCACCGAGCACGAGCGGATCAAGGACACCGTCGCCATCGCGCTCAAGGCCGAGGAGGTCGGGCTCGACGTCTTCGCCACCGGCGAGCACCACAACCCGCCGTTCGTGCCCTCCTCCCCCACCACCCTCCTCGGGCACATCGCCGCCCGCACCGAGAACCTGATCCTGTCCACCTCCACGACCCTCATCACCACCAACGACCCGGTGAAGATCGCCGAGGACTACGCGACCCTCCAGCACCTCGCCGAGGGCCGGGTGGACCTGATGATGGGCCGCGGAAACACCGGGCCGGTCTACCCGTGGTTCGGGCAGGACATCCGCCAGGGCATCCCGCTCGCCATCGAGAACTACGCGCTCCTCCACAAGCTGTGGAGGGAGGACGTCGTCGACTGGGAGGGCAAGTTCCGCACGGCCCTCCAGGGCTTCACGTCCACCCCGCGCCCCCTCGACGGCGTCCCGCCGTTCGTCTGGCACGGCTCCATCCGCTCCCCCGAGATCGCCGAGCAGGCCGCCTACTACGGCGACGGCTTCTTCGCGAACCACATCTTCTGGCCCAAGCAGCACACCGAGAAGATGGTCCGCCTCTACCGGCAGCGGTACGCGCACTACGGCCACGGCACCCCCGAGCAGGCGATCGTCGGCCTCGGCGGCCAGATCTTCATGCGCAAGAACTCCCAGGACGCGGTACGGGAGTTCCGCCCGTACTTCGACAACGCGCCCGTCTACGGCCACGGCCCGTCCCTGGAGGAGTTCTCCCGGGAGACCCCGCTGACCGTCGGCTCGCCGCAGGAGGTCATCGAGCGCACCCTGTCCTTCCGCGACTACGTGGGCGACTACCAGCGCCAGCTGTTCCTCGTCGACCACGCGGGACTGCCCCTCAAGACGGTCCTGGAGCAGCTCGACATCCTCGGCGAGGAGGTCGTCCCGGTGCTGCGCAAGGAGTTCGCGAACCTGCGCCCGGCCGGCGTACCGGAGGCCGCCCCGCTGCACCCCGCCGTCATTCGCACCGCCAAGGAGGCGTAACCCATGCAGACCCTGAAGCTGGTCGCGGTCTCCGCCGGACTCAGCGCCCCCTCCTCCACCCGGCTGCTCGCCGACCGGCTGCTCCAGGCGACCCGGTACCGGCTGGCCGAGCAGGAGTACGCCGTCGACGTCCAGGTCGTCGAAGTACGCGACCTGGCCCTCGACATCGCGAAGAACCTCGTCACCGGCTTCCCCTCGGAGAAGCTCCAGGAGGCGATCGACGCGGTGACCGGCGCGGACGGGGTCGTCGCGGTGACCCCGGTCTTCACGGCCTCGTACAGCGGTCTCTTCAAGTCGTTCTTCGACCTGATCGACCCGGCCGCGCTGACCGGCACCCCCGTCCTCATCGGGGCGACCGGCGGCACCGCCCGCCACTCGCTCGTCCTGGACCACGCCCTGCGGCCGCTCTTCGCCTACCTGCGGGCCCTCGTCGTCCCCACCGCCGTCTACGCGGCCTCGGAGGACTGGGGCTCCGGCGGCGACGAGTGGACGGACGGGCTGCCGTCCCGGATCACCAGGGCGGGCCACGAACTGGCGGACGCCGTCGCCGCCCGACCGTCCCGGCAGGCCGACGAGGACGAGATCGTGCCCTTCGAGAAGCAGCTGGCCGACCTGCGCCTGGATTGAGGCCTTTGTACGGTTGTGGGGGAACAGCCCCGACAACGTAACGGAGGTCGGCGATGGCCGGCGGCAGGATCGTGGTGGGTGTGGACGGATCGGCGCCTTCCCTGAGGGCGCTGAAGTGGGCGGCCGCGCAGGCCGCCCTCGCCGGGGACTCCCTCCAGGCGGTGATCAGCTGGGAGTATCCGGCGTCGTGGGCGACGCTGATGCCGGGCGTGCCGCCAGAGTTCGACCCCGAGCGGCTCGCCAAGCAGATCCTGGACGAGTCCCTGGACAAGGCCCTCGACCCGAAGACCGCCGCCGGGACCACCCGCACGGTGGTCGGCGGCAACGCCCCGCAGGCCCTGCTCGACGCGGCGAAGGGCGCGACGCTCCTCGTCGTCGGCGACCGCGGCTACAGCGGCTTCAAGGCGGCGGTCCTCGGCTCGGTCTCGTCCCACGTCACGCAGCACTCCCCCTGCCCCGTCGTCGTCGTCCGCGGAGAGTGACCACCATGGACATCAAGCTGGAACTGATCGGCGTGCCCGTCACCGACATCGACCGGGCCAAGTCCTTCTACGAGCGGGTCGGCTTCCACCCCGACCACGACATCCCCGTCAGCGACGACATCCGGTTCGTCCAGATGACCCCGCCGGGCTCGGCCTGCTCGATCGCCTTCGGCAAGGGCATCACGGAGATGGCTCCGGGCTCCCTCGACAACATGCAGGTGGTCGTGACCGACATCGAGGAGGCCCACGCCGACCTCACCGCACGCGGGATCGAGGTCACCGCGATCGACGACCAGCCCTGGGGCTCCTTCGTCTACTTCGCCGACCCCGACGGCAACCGCTGGTCGGTCCAGCAGACGACCCCGCGCACGGCGGGCTAGACACCCTCTAGGGCCTGTCCGGCGCTCCCAGGGGTGCGATCTCCCGGGGGAAGTACGTCCCCAGGTCCTCTCCCGCCGCGTACAGCTCGCGCACGAAGGCACGGGCCCGCTCCACGACGTCCGGCCGCGTGAACCGCGTGGCTCCGTCGGGTACGCCCTCAGGGGTGTAGTCGATGACGTAGACGGCCTCGGCGCCCAGCACGCACAGCTCGGGCAGGGTTTCCCCCTGCTCGTGCGGTGCGACCCGCTCCGCGTCGAGCACGGCGACCTGCTCGCCGTAGCCGTGCTTGACGTGCAGGACGTTCAGCTCCCACTGGACGTACGGCGTGACCGGCTGCTCGACGATCCGCACGCGGTGGTGGCCGAAGCCCGACTGCCCGATCTTCCCGAAGTACTCCTCGTACTCCGGCCGCAGCTCCTCGACCAGCCGCAGCGACTCGTCCCACTCACCCCGGCGGAACGCCAGCCAACTGGGGAAGTCACCCTCGTCGTAGCTCTGCCTCCGCTCCAGCTTCCAGAACCCCTCGGCCCCGATGCGCCAGAAGCGCTCCATGAAGTCGGGCGTGTACGCGTCCTGTTCGAGCCGAACCCCGTCGACGCCTTCGAACATCTCACGCATGCGAGGAGCTCCTCCTGCTCGTGGCGGGGCTTGACGCGCGGCTGGAACGGATCAGGGGCCACGCCACTTCACTCTCGCACGGCGCACAACTCCGTACGGGGACTTCGGACAGCCTCACTTCCGGTTGTACAGCCTCATCGTGAACCAGCCGAAGACCAGGACGAACAGCGCCGACCAGCCCAGCGTCCAGGCGATGTCCGCGCCCGGCCAGTGGCCGGCCATCAGCTCGCGGACCGCGGTCGCGAGATGGGTCACCGGGTTGTTGTTCACGAAGGCCTGGAGCCAGCCCGGCATCGTCTTCGGGTCGACGAAGACGTTCGAGAGGAAGGTGAGCGGGAAGATCACCATCATCGAGACGCCCATGACGGACTTCTCGCTGCGCAGCAGCAGGCCGAACATCGTCCAGATCCACGAGAACGCGAACGAGAAGACCAGCAGCAGCGCGACGCCGAGCAGGATGCCGACGATGCCGCCGTCCGGCCGGTAGCCGATGATCACGCCGACCGTGAGCATGACCGCCGAGGCGATCAGATAGCGGACGACGTCGCCGAGGAGGTAGCCGACCATCGGCGCGGGCCGCCAGATCGGCAGGGTCCGGAAGCGGTCGAAGACGCCCTTCTCGATGTCGGTGTTGACCGAGACGCCCGTGTACATCGTGATCATCACGACGCTCATCACGAGGATGCCCGGCAGCAGGAACTGGATGTACTCGTCGACCGAGCCGGCCAGCGCGCCCCCGAAGAGGTACGTGTACATCAGCACCATCATGATCGGGAAGGCCGTCACGTCGAACAGCTGCTCCGGCACGTGCTTGATCTTGAGCATGGCCCGCCAGCCGAACGTCAGCGACGCGGAGAGCGCGCTGGGGCGCGGCGGCCGGGACCGTCCCGTGAACAGCGCCGCGAGTTCGTCCGCCTTCGGGGCGACGAAGTCGAGGGTGTCGGTCGTCTGCGTGTCCTTGCCGGTGGTGACGGTGGTCATGCCGTCGTTCCCTTCCGGTCGGTGAGGGCGAGGAAGACCTCGTCGAGGCTGGGCTGCCCGAGGGCGAAGTTGTCGACCGTGATCCCGGCCCTGGACAGCTCGGCCAGGGCGCGGGCGGCCTGCTCGGCGGCGCCCAGGTCCGTCCCGTGGCCGTTGACGGTGGCGGTGAGCGCGACGGGGTCCTGGTCGAGCTGGACGGTGGCGTTCAGGGCGCGCCGCAGGACCTGCTCGGCCTCCGGGCGCTGCTCGGGTTCCCGGAGCCGTACGTGCACCGATCCCGAGCCGACGGAGGCCTTCAGCTCGCCCTTGGTGCCCTCGGCGATCACCTTGCCGTGGTCGATGACGGCGATCCGGGACGCCAGCTGGTCGGCCTCGTCCAGGTACTGGGTGGTCAGCATGACCGTGGTGCCCTGGGCGACGACCGCGCGGATGATGTCCCAGACCTGGTTGCGGCTGCGCGGGTCGAGGCCGGTCGTCGGTTCGTCGAGGAAGAGCAGGTCGGGGGTGTTGAGGATGGACGCGGCGATGTCGATACGGCGCCGCATGCCGCCCGAGTAGTTCTTGATCTGCTTGTCCGCCGCCTCCGCCAGCCCGAACGCCTCCAGGAGCTGCCCGGAGCGCTCGCGGGCGTCGGGGCGGGTGTGGCCGAGGAGCCTGCCGAGCAGGACCAGGTTCTCGGTGCCGGTCAGGTCCTCGTCGACGGAGGCGTACTGGCCGGTGAGGCTGACCCGGCCGCGTACCGCGTCGGCGTCCTTGACGACGTCCTTGCCGAAGACGCTCGCCCGGCCGCCGTCGGGGCGCAGGAGCGTGGCGAGCATCTTGACGGCGGTGGTCTTGCCGGCGCCGTTGGGTCCGAGGACGCCGTAGACGGTGCCGGCGGGGACGCGCAGGTCGATGCCGTCGACTGCGCGGTTCTTGCCGAAGACCTTGACCAGGCCCTCGGTCTCGATGGCGAGGTCGGTCATGCCGTTCCTCCGGGACTACGGGACTGCGGGACTACGGGACTGCGGGATGACGGGATGTTCCGGACTATCGGAAAGAGAGCGCTTCTCCCAGTCTCCGTCGGCCTGCCGCTGATCGCCACGTCGGACGAGCGCCGCTCCCCCGCGCGGCGGAGGCGGACCCGTCCCCGGGCCGACGACCGGGCCCGGGGCCCGGCGGGACGCTGGACGCATGATGAAGATCAAGGCCCTGCCCGACGTGCCCCGCTGGGCCGTCCTCGCCGCCCACGCCGTCCCGCTCGTCACCCTCCCGTCCGGGCTGTGGCGCCTCGCGCTCGTCGCGGGGCTCCCCGTCACGCAGGACGCCGAGCTCGGCACGATGAGCTTCGGCGAATCCGTGTACGTCGTCGGCCTGAGCGTCGTCTCCGAGCTGCTCGCCTTCCTCACGCTGGGCCTCGTCCGCTCCTGGGGCGAGGTGTTCCCCCGGTGGATGCCGTTCCTCGGCGGGCGCCGGGTGAACGCGGCGGCCGCGACGGGCGTGGCCTTCGCCGGGGTGGCGGGGCTGTGCGCGATCGCCGGGTGGGGCGTGTACGCCTCGGTCGCGGACCTCGGACCCGGCCTCCCCGCCTCCCCGGCGCAGGACGCCCTGCTGATCGCCTGCTACGCGCCCCTGCTGGCCTGGCCGGTGCTCGTGGCCGCCGTGGCGGCCTCGTACTACCGGCGCAGGACCCGGACCGGGGGCGCGGGGCGTCAGTACGGCGCCGGGCGGCCCGCGGCGTCCTCGTGGGTGTAGTAGAGGTAGAAGGCGCCGGCGGTGACGCCCCCGCCGACGATCAGCCCGAGGACGGTCGCCGACAGGATGCTCACGTCGGACAGGCTGTAGAGGAAGCCGACCGCGATGCCCGCGAGGCTGCCCCAGGCGGCCGCGTGGAGCTCGCGCGGCAGGGCGCGGCCGATGCGGTGGAGCCCGTACACGGCCCCGCCGAACACGACCGCCGAGATCAGTCCGAGCCAGAACAGTCCCCAGGTGACCGGGGCGCCGGACTTCTGGATGAAGGCCGCGTACCAGCCGTAGATCACGCCGAGCGTGGCCGGGAGTGCCCAGCCGAGGGTACGGCCTTGGGTGCTGGTCGCCCGGCCTCGGGCCGGTAGCGCTGCGTGTGCGGCCATGGCTGGAGCTCCTTCGTCTCTCGCCCCCGCAGGTTCTGGCCCCCTGGGTCCCGCACCCTCCAGGGCACACCCGCGCCCGGCGCCCCGCAAGTGGATCAGGCCCCCAGGGACCCCGTGGGCCGTACGGCGACGGCGTCGATCTCGAAGAGCATGCCCGGCAGGGCGAGCGCCGCGACCCCGCTGAGGGTCTGCGCGGGCAGCCGCTCGCCGAAGTGCGCGTGCAGGGCCTTGCCGAGGACCTCCAGCTTGGCGAGGTCGTGCTCGACGATGTACGAGCCGAGGCGGACGACATGGGCGAGGCCGAGGCCGACGCCCTCCAGGGCGAGCCGCAGGTTGACGAGGGAGAGCTCGACCTGGGCGGCGAAGTCCCCGGGGACGGGCGCGCCGGTGGCGTCGGAGGCGTACTGGCCGCCGATGAAGACGAGTTCGCCGGGCGCGGAGACGGCGTGGCTGTAGCCGAAGGGGGTGGGGTCGTGGAGCGTGCCGGGGTTGGTGATGACGCGCTGGTCGGCGGCGGGAGTGACGTCGTTCATGAGGGATCGTTCCTTCCGGAGAGGGCGGCCACCGGGACGGCGGCCAGGGTGAGCGCGGCGCCGGCGAGGAGCACCGCGGTGACGTCGTACGCGTCGGTCAGCAGCCCGCCGAGGAGGGCGCCGAGGGCGATCGCGAGGCAGAAGACGCTGACGTTGAGTCCGGTGGCGGCCTCGACGTCGTCGGGGGCGGCGGCCATGAACCAGGACTGGAGCGCGACCGACACCCCGCCGTAGGCGAGCCCCCAGAGGAGCAGCAGCCCGGCAGCCCAGGCGGGGGCCGCGAAGGCCGTCAGGAGGACGGTGCCGAGCGCGGCGGCGATGACCGCGAGCGTACGGCGGGGGGCGCGGGCCGCCCGGGAGCCGGCGAGGAAGTTCCCGGCGACGCCCGCGAGGCCGTAGCCGAGGAGCAGTGCGCCGAGGAGCGCCTCGGGGACGCGGGCGTGGTCGGTGAGCAGGGGGCGGACGAAGGAGTACGCGAGGAAGTGGCCGGTCACGAGCGCGAGGGTGAGCAGCAGCCCGGCCCGCACGCGGCGGTTGCGGCGGGGGAGCGCGGCGAGAGCGGCGAGCGCGCGGAGCCCGGTGTCCTGTGGCGCGGGTGATGCCGTGCCCCGTCCCGGGAGGCGGGGCAGCAGGGTGCGGAGGGCCGCCGCCGCGAGCAGGGAGAGCAGGCCGGTGGCGGCGAACGCCCAGCGCCAGCCCGCCTGTTCGGCGATGACGGTGGCGGCGGGGACGCCGAGGACCGAGGCGGCCGAGACCCCGCCGAAGACCACGGCGGTGGCCCGGCCGACGGCGGCGGGCGGGACGAGCCGGGGCGCGAGCCCGCCGGCGAGGGCCCAGAAGCCGCCGATCGCGAGGCCGAGGAGCAGTCGGGCGGCGAGGACGACCGCGAGGTGTCCCGCGAGCGCCGAGACGAGGTTGGCGGCGGCGGCGAGGAGCATGAGCGCGACGAGGAGCGTCCGGCGGTCGGCGGCGGCCGCGCGGGCCGTGACGAGGGGCGCGGCGACGGCGGCGACGAGGCCGGGCACGGTCACCATGAGGGCGGCGGTGCCCTCGGTGACGGACAGGTCGGCGGCGGCCGGGGTGAGGAGTCCGACCGGCAGGAGTTCGGCGGTCATGACGGTGAAGATCCCGAGCGTGACGGCGGCGACGGCGGGCCGTCCGGACCGGTGGCGCGTGTCGTCGGCACCAGGCTCTTTAACCTGGATATCTAACATCCAGAATCACCCCCTTGAGAAGCTCCCCCGGGAGGGAGAGCGGTCGTGTCAGACGTTGGCGAACCAGTGACGGATCCGGTCGGGCGCGGCCGGCGCCTGGAGCTCCGCCCGCTCCCGGACGTCGTCCAGGGTCTGGGCCATGAGCTCGCGCCGCCAGGCCAGTTCGGCCCGCCCCATGGCGCCGGCGATGGCGCACTCGGCGGCGTACGACCCGGACGGCCCCGCCCCCGGACCCTGCTGCCGGATCTCGGTGCAGCGGAAGGCCTCCTCAGGGCCTTCGACGGCGGCGACGACATCCATGAGCGTGATCCGGTCCAGGCCGCGAGCCAGCCGGAAGCCGCCCTTCGGCCCGGAGACCGAGGTGACGATCCCGGCCCTGGCGAGCGCCTGGAGCTGCTTGGTGAGGTAGGCGGCGGGCAGCTCGTGATAGGCCGCGAGGCGCGCGGCGGTGACCGCCCGCTCCGACCCGATCCAGGCCAGGTTCAGGCAGCTGTGCAGTGCCCATTCCACGCCTTCGCTCATCCTCATGATTCAGGACTCTACATGTCTCGAATAGGGGAGGCAAGGACGCCGCGGCGCCTCAGGGCGCCTCAGGCCTCAGGTGGCGCATCGGCGCCTCAGGGCCGCGCAGCACCTCAAGGCCGCGCAGCACCTCAGGGCGCTTCGGCGGCCAGTGCCGCGAGGCGGGCCAGTGCCGCGTCCAGTACCGCGCGGGGCGGCGACGCGAGCCCCACCCGGATCGCGTCCGGGGCCGTGCCCGGGCCGACCGCGAAGGCGCTTCCCGGGGTGACCGCCACGCCCGCGCGCTCGGCCGCCGCCGCCGCGAAGGTCTCCGCGCGCCAGGGCGCGGGCAGCTCCCACCAGCAGTAGTAGGCGTGCGGGGAGGTCCGTACGGCGTGACCTCCGAGATGGCGCCGGACCAGGGCGTGCCGGGCCTCCGTGTCCGCGCGCTTGGCGGCGACGGCCTCGGCGACCGTGCCGTCCGCGGCCCAGCGGGTGGCGGCCGCGAGCGCGAGCCCGCCCGCCGTCCAGGCACCGGACCGCAGCGCCTCCGCCACCGCCGCCCGCAGCCGCCCGGGCACGGCGAGGTAGCCGACGGTCAGACCGGGGGCGAGCCGCTTGGAGAGGCTGTCCACGAGGAGGACCCGGTCAGGGGCGAAGGCGGCGAGCGGCGGGGGCGCACTCGCGCCCGCGATCCCGCCCGCGATCCCGTCCGCGATCCCGTCCGGTACGAGAAAGGCCCAGGTCGTGTCCTCGACCGCCGTCAGATCCAGGAGGCGCAGCAGCTCGGCCAGTTCGGCCCGCCGGGTCGCGCCCATGGTCGTGGAGAGCGGGTTGTGCAGGGTCGGCTGGACGTAGAGCGCGGCCAGCGGGGTCGCCCGGTGCACCGCCGCGAGCGCCTCCGGCCGTATCCCGTCCTCGTCGAGGGCGAGCGGCACCAGCCGGATGCCGAGCCGTTCGGCCACCGCCTTGACCAGCGGATACGTGAGCGCCTCGACGCCCAGCCGGCCGCCGGGCGGGACGAGCGCGGAGAGCGCGGCGGCGATGGCCTGGCGGCTGTTCCCCGCGAAGAGGACGTTCTCCGGGTCCGGCGCCCAGCCGGGCCGGGCGAGGACGGACACCGCCGCCTCCCGGGCATGCGGGGTGCCGGTCGCGGCGGCCGGGCCCGAGACGGCCTCGGCCAGGACGTCGGGCCGGGCGAGCGCCGCGAGCGCGCGGGCCATCAGCTCCGACTGGCCTTCCGCGACGGGGTAGTTGAGCTGGAGGTCGACGGGCGCCGCCCCGGTCGCCTCGGCGAGCGCGGACCCGGGCAGCGGCGGCGCGGCCCGGACGAAGGTGCCGCGCCCGACCTCGCCGACGACCAGGCCGCGGCGGGCCAGCTCCCCGTAGACGCGGATGGCCGTCGAGTTCGCGATCCGGTGGCGGCGGGCGAAGACCCGCTGCGGCGGCAGCCGGTCGCCGGGACCCAGCCGCCCGTCCCGTACGGCAGCCTCGACCCGGTCCGCGATCCTCCGGTACTCCTCCACGACACCCCTCCCTCGCACAGCGCGCCTCATTGCACCGAGAGCAAAGATCTCATTGCACCGAGCGATCGCCGCTGCCTAGCCTGCCGTCATGCGCTTCACCGACAACCTCGCCACCCGCCTCTACTTCGAGGACCGCGGCAGCGGCCCCGCGCTCCTCCTCGTCCACGGCCACCCCTTCGACCACACCATGTGGCAGCCCCAGATCGACCGTTTCTCCCTCACGCACCGGGTGATCGCCCCCGACCTGCGCGGCTACGGCATCACCCCGCCCGGCGCGACGGGCGACCTCACCGGACTCACCGGCCTCGGCGACTTCGCCGAGGACCTCGTCGACCTCCTCGACCACCTGGACATCGAGGAGTGCGTCGTCGCGGGCCTCTCCATGGGCGGCCAGATCGCCATGGAGCTCCACCGCCGCCACCCGGAGCGCGTCCGCGGCCTCGTCCTCGCCGACACGTTCCCGGCCGCCGAGACCGACGAGGGCAAGGCCGCCCGGAACGCCATGGCCGACCGGCTGCTCGCCGGCGGCGCCGACGCCATGCGGGAGTACGCCGACGAGGTCCTGGACCGGATGGTCGCCCCGTACAACACCCATGCCGCGCCGCACGTGCACCGCATGATGTGCGCGACCGACCCCGCCGGCGCCGCCGCCGCGCTGCGCGGCCGGGCCGAGCGGCCCGACTACCGCGAGTCGCTCACCACCGTCGCCGTGCCCGCGCTCGTCGTGGTCGGCCGGGACGACACGTACACACCGGTCGCGGACGCGGAGGAGATGCACGCGCTGCTGCCCCACTCCACGCTCGCCGTCATCGAACGGGCCGCGCACCTGCCCAACCTGGAACGGCCCGAGGAGTTCGACTCCGCACTCGACTCCTACCTTCGCTCACTCGTTCGGCCCAGCTGAAAGTTCGGAATCGTACGAACGCTCCGACGATGGGGTCATGAGCCAGAACACCGCACCCCGCAAGCCGAGCACCTCGAGTGCCTGGGCCACCGGCGGCACCCTCTTCGCCGGTGTCCTCATGCTGGTCACCGGATTCATGGACGTCTTCCAGGGCATCGCAGGGATCGCCGAGGACGACGTCTACACCCGGGTCGGCGACTACGTCTTCAAGTTCAACCTCACCACCTGGGGCTGGATCCACCTGATCCTCGGCATCATCCTCGCGATCGCCGGCTACGGGATCCTCAAGGGCGCCGAGTGGGGCCGGGTCGCCGGTATCGCGCTGGCCTCCCTCAACGTCCTCTTCCAGTTCCTCTTCCTGCCGTACCAGCCGTGGTGGGCGCTGTTCTCCATGGCCATCTCGATCTTCGTGATCTGGGCACTGGCCACGGACGAGGCCTACGGCACGACCGAGAAGTTCTGAGGCGGCCACCGATGAGACCACGCACGACGGGAGTCGCCCTCGCCGCCTCCGCCCTCCTCTCCGTCACCCTCTCCCTCACCGGCTGCGACGCCGTCTCGGAGAAGGCCGGCGAGGTCGTCTCCTCCGCAACGGCCGCCGTCGCCTCGGCGGCCGAGGAGAAGATGAACGAGGTCAAGGACGGGGTCAACGCCACCGGCGACGTGAAGGCCGGGACGACGAGCGCCGACGGGGACCGCACGGTCGCCGAGATCACGGCGACCAACCCCCAGGACAAGAACGCCGACTACACGGTCATGGTCAACTTCCGTGACGACAGCGGAAATCTCCTCGACGCGGTCGTCCTGAACATCAACGGCGTCGAACCCGGAGCCTCCAAGTCGGGTACGGCGCGCAGCAATCGGACGCTCTCGGGCACCACGACCGCGGAGATCGCACAGGCCCTGCGACACTGAAAGGCGTGGACCGAGCCCCTGCCGCCCCAACCGCATCCGTGACGAGCGCCGCACCGACGGCTCCCGAACCCCAGCCCCTCCGGCCCAGGCACCGCCTCACCGCCTGGGCCGCCGGGCTGCTCCTGGTCGTCCCGGCCCTGATCAGCGCCTGCCGCTTCCTCGACACGGACGGGATCTCCCCCGTACCGCAGCTGCTCTCCCTGCTGCCCTGGCTCGCCGTGCCCGCCGGGCTCGCGGTGCTCCTCGCCGCCGTCGCCCGGCGCCGCGCGCTCACCCTCCTCGCCGTCGTCGTCCTCGCCGCGGTCGGCTGGAGTTCCCTGCCCTACATGCCGCAGCTCGTCACCTCGTACGGACTGCCGCTGGCCCGGGTCAAGGTGCTCGCCGCCAACGTCGAGTACGGCCAGGCCACCGGGGCGCTGATCGACACGATCCGGCGCGAACGCCCCCAGCTCGTCTTCGCCACCGAGTGCGACCTCGTGTGCGGACACGCCCTGACCACGGCCTTCGCCGCCGAACTCCCCCACCACACCTCGGTCGACGCCGGCGGGGCCTCCGGCTCCGTCCTGCTGAGCGCCTACCCGCTCACCGACGAGCGGGTCATCCCGGCGGCGATGGGCATGCCGGGCGCCACCGCCCGGATCGCCGGACTGCCCGTACGCCTCCAACTCGCCCACCCGCTGCCGCCGGTGCCGGGCCAGATCGACGGGTGGAAGCAGGAGCTCGGCCGGATCGAGGACGAGGCCGTGACCCGGCTCGGCACGGGGCCACGTCTGTTCGCCGGGGACTTCAACGCCTCCCAGGACCACGCGGCCTTCCGCTCGATCCTCGCCGCCGGCCGCCTCCAGGACGCCGCCCGGCGCGCGGACGCGAGCCGCACCCCGACCTGGCCCATGGAAGGCCCGCTGCCGCCGTTCGCCCAGATCGACCACGTCCTGGTGAGCGACGACTTCACCGTACGGAGCATCCGCTTCCTCGACCTCGCGGGCTCCGACCACCGGGCCGTCCTCGCCGATCTCGACCTGCGCGGAGAGCGCTGAGCTCTCGACCTGCGCGCGAGACGCTGATCGGCCACGCTGAAAGCATGGACAACGAGGAGATCCTGGGCGACATCGGCGCCCTCGTCGAGGAGGAACGCGCGCTGCGCACGCGCACGGGCGGCCTCCTCCCGGAGGAACGCACCCGCCTCGCCCAGCTGGAGGTCAGGCTCGACCAGTGCTGGGACCTGCTGCGCCAGCGCCGGGCGAAGAGCGAATTCGGCGAGGACCCGGACACGGCCGCCCTCCGCCCGGCCTCGGAGGTCGAGTCCTACCGCAACTGACCACCGCACCGACCCTCGCCGCGCGGGGCCGTCGAGGACGCCCCATGCGCCGCTCCAGTCACTGACCCCAGGATGAGGCACCTCCACCACCCCTGATGGCACCCCCTTGGCACCCCTTGGCGCCCCCTGACGCCATCGATGGCGCCACTGATGCCATTAATGGCTCGCCATGGCGCCACTCATGTGCCATCATGGCGCCATAAGGGATGCACGCCCACGGCCCACCGGCCGACGGGTACGCATCGGGCGGCGGAGCGAGCCAGCGGAGGGGTCCGATCATGGAGACAGCAGGGCAGAGCCGGCAGCAGACGGCACCCGGCGCCTTCCACGCCTTCGCCCGCTTCGTGCTCTGCGGCGGCGGAGTCGGCATCGCCTCCAGCTTCGCCGTGACGGGCCTCGCCTCCTGGATCCCCTGGCTCCTGGCCAACGCCCTGATAGCCGTGGCCTCCACACTCCTCTCCACCGAGCTGCACGCCCGCTTCACCTTCGGCGCGGGCGGACGCGCCACCTGGCGCCAGCACACGCAGTCGGCCGGCTCCGCCGCGGCCGCGTACGCGGTGACCTGCGGCGCGATGCTGCTCCTCCAGCAACTGGTGGCGGCGCCCGGGGCGATGCTCGAACAGATCGTCTACCTGACCGCCTCCGCACTCGCCGGCACCGCCCGCTTCGCGGTGCTCCGCCTCGTCGTCTTCACCAGGACCCGCTCGCGGGCCACGAACGCCACGCGACCGGTCCACAGGACCGTCACCCACACCTCGACCCCGGCGACCCCGGCCGACCACCCCCACCGCGCCGAGCTCTGCCGCGCCGCCTGACCGCACCACCTGACACGTAAGTTGGGGGGCATGGCACGCCCCGCTCGGCCCGTACGGCTCTCACCGCCCACCTGGCTCACGGCCGGGCTCAAGCCCGCCCCCACCCCCATCCCCTGGGCCGCCGTCGCCCGCGCGTCCGTCGCGC
The DNA here is from genome assembly GCF_036226445.1 of Streptomyces sp. NBC_01255. NCBI lineage: Bacteria > Bacillati > Actinomycetota > Actinomycetes > Kitasatosporales > Streptomycetaceae > Streptomyces > Streptomyces sp. NBC_01255. Next base: position 4,491,683 of record NZ_CP108474.1, on the reverse strand, counting down.
TGTCCGCGCCGATCGCCGTCGGACTCGCCGTCGGACAGCCCGCCTACGGCGCCCTCGTCTCCATGGGCGCCCTCTCCGGTGTCATCGGCGACACCGCCGACGCCTACCGGATGCGGATCTTCAACATCGCGGTGCCGCAGCTCTTCGGCGCCCTCGGCGTCACCCTCGGCACCCTCGTCTTCGGCCACGGCTGGCTCGCCGTCGCCGTCCTCACCCTCGTCGCGCTCGTCTCCGGGATGATCTCGTCGATCGGCGCCGTCGCCTCCGTGTCGGGACTCCTGCTGCTCCTGAACTGCGTGGTCGGCGCCGGCCTCCCCATGCCGGGACCGTGGTGGAAGGCGCCCCTGCTCCTCACCCTCGGCGGGCTCTTCGTCCTCCTCCTCACCCTCCTCGGCTGGCCCCTGCGCCGCACCGCCCCCGAACGCGCCGCCGTCGCCGCCACCTACCGGGCCGTCGCCGACCTCTACGAGGCCACCGGCACCACCGCCGCCGCCTACGACGAACAGCGGCACGCCGTCACCGCCTCCCTCAACCAGTCCTACGACCTGGTCCTCGCCCGCCGCGCCCGCCAACACGGCCGCGCGCCCCACCTGGTCCGGCTCCTCTCCCAGCTCAACGCCCTCGTCCCGCTCCTCGAAGCCGCCCCCGCCGCCCGCCTCCGCGTCCGGCTCCTCGGCCCGCTGCCCGCCGCGATCCCCGCGGCCGTACGGGAACTCGCCGACGCCGTCGAGGAAGGCCGCACCGGCACCCCCGTCCTCGACCTGCCCGCGCCCGAGCGGCCCGCCGAGAAGGCCGTCGACCACGCCCTGCGCTACGCGGCGACCGTCGTCCACCAGGACGAGCCCGCCCCCTACAACATCGACGACCGGCTCGGCCGCCCCGCCGCCCTCCGCGTCCGGGTCCGCCGCGCCACCCGCGCCGTCCTGCTCTCCGAGGCGTCCTGGCGGTACGGGCTGCGGCTCGCGCTCTGCATCGGCCTCGCCCAGGCCTTCGTCTCGCTGATCCCCGTGCCCCGCTCGTACTGGGTCGCGCTCACCGTCACCTTCGTCATGAAGCCCGACTTCGGCTCGGTCTTCTCCCGGGCCGTGCTCCGCGCCCTCGGCACCGCCGCCGGCCTCGTCCTCGCCGCCCTCGTCCTCGCCGAGGTCCCGAGAGGCTGGTGGGACGTGCCCGTGATGGTGGCGCTCGCCGCCCTGATCCCGGCCTTCTCGGCGAAGGGGTACGCCTTCCAGACCGCGGCCATCACCCCGGTCATCCTGCTGCTCTCCGACATGCTCAACCACCAGGGCTTCGACCTCGTCATGCCCCGCCTCTACGACTCGCTCATCGGCTGCGCGATCACCCTGATCGCCGGCTACCTCCTCTGGCCCGAGTCCTGGCACACCCGTATCGGGGACCGGCTCGCGGACGCCGTCGCCGACACCGCCGCGTACGTCGGCGGCGCGTTCACGGCGGACGACCGGACCGCCCGTCACCGGGCCCGGCGCAAGCTCTACCGGGACCTGTCGACCGTCCGCTCCGAATTCCAGCGCGCCCTGACCGAACCGCCGCCCACCGGCACCCGCGCCGCCGCCTGGTGGCCGCTCGTCGTCGCCGTCGAGCGGATCGTCGACGCGACGACCGCCGCCCGGATCCGCGTCGCCCACGGCGCCCCCGCCCCCGACGCGGCCGAGGTCGCCGCCGTGGAGCGGGAGTTGCGCGAACTCTCCGAAGGACTGCGCTCCAGCGTCACGCTCGTGGAGGTCCGCGCGGAGCTCCCGGGCGACGAGAACGGAGTCCTCGCACCCCTCCGCCAGGAGGTCCGCGCGGCCCGCGCCATCGCCGGTCCCGACCTGCGGTAAACCTCCCCCGGGGGGCGTACGGGAGGACTTACCGGCGGTCACGGAACGGAACCCTCCCCACCGCCGTTACCGAACGCCATCCGGGCGACTACGATGCGCTCGATTCACCGAGATTCCGCGAGATCCACAGCGATCCACCGTGCTCCGCGCCTGCCGCCGTCGCGCAACCGACCCGGCGGACGGGCCACTTCACCCTGCCACCGCACCGCCGCCTGCCACCGCACCGCCACCGCACCCCCCACCGCACCCCCACCGCCCGCCTCACCACCCCCCGCGCCCCGAGGACTCCGCCATGCGCACCACCCACAGCAGAGGGCTCCAGCCCAATGTCCTCGGCACGTTCGACACGATCGTGATGGCCGTGGCGGGCAGCGCACCCGCCTACTCGCTCGCCGCGACCACCGCCGTCCTCTTCGGCGCGGTCGGCTTCGCCGGACCCGCCGCCCTGCTCTACTGCGCGATACCGATGCTCGGCATCGTCCTCGCCTACGCCCGCCTCGGCCGGATCGACGTGAACGCCGGCGCCGGCTACTCCTGGGTGGGCCGCACCCTCCACCCCTTCCTCGGCTTCCTCTCCGGCTGGGCGCTCGTCTTCGCCGCCACCGTCTTCATGGTGGCGGGCTCGCTGCCCGCCGGCTCCCTCACGCTCTCCCTGATCGACCCGGACCTCGCGAACCACACCCCGCTCGCGGCGGCCGTCGGCGCCGGCTGGTTCCTGATGATGCTGCTCGTCGTCCTGGGCGGCGCCCGCCTGACCGTACGGGCCCAACTCGTCATGTCGGGCGTCGAGATGCTGATCCTCATCGGCTTCGTCGTCGCCGCCGTCCTGCACCGGGGACGGGCCGCCGCCTTCGACTGGTCCTGGTTCGGCCTCGGCCAGTTCGACGGCCCCCAGGGCTTCGCCGCCGGCGCCCTCATCGCCGCCTTCTACTACTGGGGCTGGGACGTCACCAGCAACCTCAGCGAGGAGACCCGGAACAGCCGCCGTACGGCGGGACTCGCCGCGCTCGTCGGCGTCGGCTTCGTCTTCGTCCTCTTCGAGGCCTTCACCGTCGCCGTGAACGTCCTGCTGACCGCCGAGGAGATCCGCACCGCGGGACCGAACGTCCTCGCCGTCCTCGGCCAGGAGATCTGGCCGGGCGTCGGCGGCAAACTCCTCGTCGTGGCCGTCGTCCTGTCGACCGTCGCCACCCTGGAGACGACCCTCCTCCAGGTCACCCGCTCGCTCTTCGCGATGGGCCGCGACCGGACCCTGCCCGCCGCGCTCGGCACCGTGCACCGCCGCTGGAACACCCCCTGGGTCGCGATCGCCGCCGTCGGCGGAGCCGCGCTCCTCATGTTCGCCGCCGCCGCAGCCGCGCAGTCCGTCCAGCGGATCCTCAGCGACGCCGTCGCCGCGATCGGCCTCCAGATCGCCTTCTACTACGGCCTCGCGGGCATCGCCGCCGTCGTCGCGTACAAGTCGCTCCTCCTGCGCTCCGTACGGAACTTCCTCCTCGGCGGCCTGTGGCCGCTGCTCGGCTCCGGCTTCATGCTCTGGTGCTTCGTCGAATCGCTCGGCGAGCTCTCGACCACGGCCCTCACCATCGGCCTCGGCGGACTCCTCATCGGCGTCGTCCCGCTCCTCGTGTACTGGCGCAAGGGCAGCGACTACTACCGCCCCGCCCGCCTGGACGCCGTCCGCGCGCTCGCCGCCACCGAGGGCTCCGGCCCGGCCACCCCGCACGCCCGCACCGGCGCCCACGACAAGAGCTACGCCACCGACTTCTGAGTACGCACGAGACGCAGCGACACCCCCACCTGTCGGACCTGACGGAAGCCGAACCGAAGGAGTCCCCCATGGCCGTACGCCGTCGTTCCGCGCGCTCGGCGCGAGCGGAGCGCTTCGCGCCCGACTTCGACCCGGACTTCGGCGACCGCGCGCTCACCGAGGCGCGCCACGACATCGTCATCGGCCGCTGGCAGGGCGTCCGCGACCTGCTCGCCGCCACCGGCGACGACTGGGCGCGCCGCACCCACCGGCTGCGGCTCCTCTCGCACGCCGCCGCCGGCAGCTCCACCGTCGAGACGTGGCGGGCGGCCGAGCCCGGCAACCCCGACGCCGCCGTGCTGCGGGCGGCGACCGAGGTCGTCCGCGTCTTCGACGCGGCCATCGCGGCCGGCCGGGGCGCCGCCGTGGAACGGGGCCGGATCGACGCCGCCGTCGACGCCTGCCGGGGCGCGGCCGAGGCGGCACCGGCAGACCCCATGCCGTGGGTGTCGCTGCTCTCGGTGGCGAGACTGTACGAGGGCGGGGTGGCGCGCCGCGAACTGCGCCACTGGTTCGACGAGTTGCGGCGCCGGGACCCGTACAACACCGAGGGACACATCCAGGTGCTGCGCTACTGGTCGGCGCGGTGGCACGGCACGCACGGCAGCATGTACGACTTCGCCCGCGACGCGGCGGGCGTGGCGCCGCCCGGCTCCGCGCTGCCGGTGCTCGTGCAGGTCGCCCGGGTCGAGGAGTACCGCTACATCGCGGACGGGGCGCTCGGCCGGGGCCCGGTGCGGGGCTTCGACCAGCACTGGAAGCACGAGCTGGCGGTGACGGAGCTGCGGCGCACGTACGCGCGCTGGATCGAGGGCAGGGACCCGGGACGCCCGGTGGCGCCGGAGGAGGTGGGGGACCTCAACTTCCTGACGCACGCGGCGTGTTACGCGGGCCAGGTGGAGATCGCAAGGGAGCTGCTCGGGATGCTGGGGGCGCGGGCGGCATGGGTGCCGTGGGCGTACACGGGGGACCCGGAGGAACAGTTCACGAGATTCAGGGAGGGCCTGGGCGTGGAGTAGAAGAGCACTCCACGCCCAGACCCTCCCCGGGATCTAGCGCCCTCAGACGCCGATGTCGCCGCCGTCCTTGCGCCAGACGGAGACGACCGACGGGCGGACGATCTTGCCGGGTCCGTCGGGCCAGTCCGACTTCGGGGTCTCGACGGAGGCGCCGTCGAGCTCGCCCGGGTGCTGCACTGCCACGACGACGCGGCGGTCCTGGATGATCGGCCCGCAGGTCTCGGCACCCTTGGGGACGGTCAGGAACTGCTTGAGCTCACCGCGGCGCTCGCCGCGCGTGGCGACGCCGAACAGGCCGTCGTGCGAGCCGAGCTGGTTGCCGTCCGTGGAGATCCACAGGTTGCCGTGCGGGTCGAAGGCCACGTTGTCCGGGCAGGAGATCGGGGAGACCTTCTCCTTGGGGAAGCCGGCGAAGTAGGTGGCCGGGTCGTTCGGGTCGCCCGCGACGAGGAAGAGACGCCAGGCGAAGCCGTCGGCGGCCGGGTCGTCCCAGTGCTCGGCGAGCTCCAGGATCTGCCCGTGCTTGTTCAGGTTGCGCGGGTTGGCCTCGTCGGCGCCCGGGTTCGTGCCCTTGCCGCGGTTGGTGTTGTTGGTGAGCGCGACGTAGACGCGGCCGCTGCGCGGGGACGGCTCGACGTCCTCGGGGCGGTCCATCTTGGTCGCCCCGACCTTGTCACCGGCGAGGCGGGTGAAGACGTACACCTCTTCGGCGGTCATGCCGGGGACGTGCGAGACGTCGCCGGTGGCGAGCGGGATCCACTGACCGGAGCCGTCGAACTCGCCGTCGTTGGGCAGCTTGCCGGTGCCGTCGATCTCGGCGGCCGGGGAGTCGCCGGTCAGCTTGGCGACGTACAGCGTGCCCTCGTCGAGGAGCGTGAGGTTGTGCTCGCGGGCGCTGCGCGAGTTCCCCTTCTTCATCCGCTTCGACGACACGAACTTGTAGAAGTAGTCGAAGCGCTCGTCGTCGCCCATGTAGACGACCGGGCGGCCGTCCTCGGTGAGACGGGGCTGCGCGGCCTCGTGCTTGAAGCGGCCGAGCGCGGTGCGCTTGCGGGGCGTGGACTCCGGGTCGTACGGGTCGAGCTCGACGACCCAGCCCTGGCGGTGCACCTCGTTGGGCTCCTGGCGGAGGTCGAAGCGCTTGTCGAACCGCTCCCACTTGCGCTCGGAGGCGCCGGTCCCGACCCCGTACCGCTTGTCGGTGGCGGAGCTTCCGTAGGCGAAGTACTGGTTGAAGTTCTCCTCGCCGTGGAGGGTGGTGCCCCACGGGGTGGTGCCGCCGGCGCAGTTGTTGAGCGTGCCGAGGACGATACGGCCCTCGGGGTCGGTGCTCGTCCTCAGCAGGGCGCTGCCGGCGGCGGGGCCGGTCAGCTCGAACTCGCTGGTGGTGTGCAGCCGCCGGTTGAGGTGGTGACGGGTGACGGGCGTCAGCTTGCCGGAGCGGTGCTCCTCCTGGACGACGACGACCGAGAGGCCGTGCGCGGCCCAGGCGATCTCGACCTGCTCGCGGGTCGGGTTCTCGGAGTCGTAACCGCGGAACATCAGGATCTCGTCGGTGTACTCGTGGTTGGCGACGAGGACCTGACGGTGGTGCTCCCCGCGCAGCGGCAGCAGGGAGAGGAAGTCGTTGTTGTAACCGAACTGGCCGGCCTGGGCCTTCGCCGTCTGCTTCTCGGAGTCGAAGGCGGGCGCGCCGCGGAGGATCGGCTCGCCCCAGCGGATGACGACGTTCTGGGCGTAGCCGGCGGGCACGGTGACCTGGTCGGCGGTGTTGGGCGCGACGGCGGCGAAGCGGAGCCCACGGGCACCGTCGGGGCGTGCGGGCTTCTGCGGACGGGCGACGGCCTCCGGGGCGCCACCGAGGACGACGGCACCGCCGGCGGCGGAGGCGACGGTCACGACGGCGGCGGCGCGCAGCGCCGAACGACGGGAGAGGACACCGGCTATGACGTCGCCGACGTACTCGTTGTCGCTGGTGTTCGGCACCTCGTGGAAGCAGGCGTCACCACACCGGAATCGGCAGGTGAGAGCGGAACGGCCGCCTCCGTGGGGGTTCGTGCTCAGGAGCGGCAGCAGTTTGCGCACTTCGTCCTCCTCCGGCGCACACTGCGCCGACATGGTGTCGGGAATCCTTCGGCGGCGACGCTATGTGCGCACATCTGCACAGGGGCGGCGCCGGAGTGAACGCCGAATGAATGCACGGCATCCGGAGGCGACCGGGTCACGGAGGAGGGAGGGGGTGGCCGCTAACCTTACGTGTCCGCCCTGGCCAGGGATGAACGTCCCGAAACGCCCAGTACGGACATTCACACTGCACCCACTCATGCGAAAGGGTTCGCCCATGGGTATTCGGAGCATGCTGCGCAAGGTATTCGGCCGGGACCGCGAGGACACCCCGGCGACCTCCGTCCCGCCCCAGACGCGTGAGGCCTCGTCGGCATCGACGGACACGTCCACGTCGACGGACACGTCCACGTCCACGTCCACGGACACCGAAGAAGCCGCGGCCCGCCGCGCGGCGGACGACCTGGTGGCCGCGTCGTTCGACAACCCGCAGGTGCCGAAGGCACGGAGCGGGGGGACGTCGGAGACGGCGGAGACCACGACAGTCGAGGCGTCGGCGGAGACGAGCACGTCGGAGCCGGCGGAGGTCGAGACGCCGGAAGCGGAGGCCGCTGCGGTCGAGGCGCCGGAGGCGGCTGCAGAGCCGTCGGCGGTCGAGACGCCGGAGGCGGAGGCGTCCCCCGCGACGGCCGAGACCGAGGAGCCGGCCGCCGCTGCGGCCGACGCCGAGGAGCGGACGGAGCCGGAGGCAGAGACCGCCGAGGCGCCTGCCGCCACAGTCGAGACCGAGACCGCCGAGGCGCCTGACGCCACGGTCGAGACCGAGACCGCCGAACCGGCTGCGCCGGAGGCCGAAGCGGAGCCGGAGGCGGCCGTCGCTGACGCGCCCGCCACCGAGACCGCCGAGCCGGAAGCGGAGCCGGCCACGGTGGCCGACACGGCCCCGGACGCCCCGGCGGAGTCGGAGGCGGCCGTCGCCGTCGACGCTCCGGAGGAGCAGGAGAGCGCGGCGGAGCCCGCGATCGCGGAGGCGACCGAGACTCCGGCGGAGCCGGAGGCCGAGGCTGCCCCCGAGACCACCGAAGCCGTCGAGGCGGAGGCCCCTGCGGCCGAGCCGGTGGAGGCGGACACCGACGGTACGAACCCGGCGGCCGCTCCGGAGGAGCTCGCCGAGACGCCGGACACCGACGACACGGCCACCGCCGAGGCGACCCCGCAGGCGGACGCGGCCGACACCCCGGCAGAGCCGGAGGCGGTCGTCGCCGCCGACGACGCGAGCCCGGCCGAGGCCGAGGCGCCCGCCGGCGAAGCCGACACGGACACCGCCACCGACACCGATGGGGCCGCCGCGCCCGCCCTCCCCCTCGCCAAGGTGAAGGCCGCCGCCCCGCACCTCGCCGACGCCTACAAGGCCGCCGGCGCCGTGCTCAAGAAGCAGGGGCTCACCGGGGCGCGGGCCGCCGTGTACCTCGTGGTGGACCGGTCCGGTTCGATGCGCGGGTACTTCAAGGACGGCTCCGTCCAGCGTCTCGCCGAGCAGACCGTCGCCCTCGCCGCGCACCTGGACGAGGACGCCACCGTCACGACCGTGTTCTTCTCCACGGACATCGACGGCACCGTCGAGCTCACCCCCGCCGACCTCACGCCCACCCGCGTCGAGGAGATCAACGGCACGCTCGGCCGCCTGGGCCGCACCAACTACCACCGTGCGGTGGAGGAGGTCCTCGCCCACCACGAGAAGACCGACCCGGCGCGACCCGCCCTGGTCGTCTTCCAGACCGACGGCGCGCCCGAGTCGAAGACGGCGGCCACGGCGGCGCTGGCCGAGGCGGCGGACCGCCCGCTGCACTGGCGGTTCGTGGCCTGGGGCGAGGAGGACAACAAGGCCTTCGACTTCCTCCGGAAGCTCGACGGCACTCCCCGTACCGCCGCGTACTTCCCCGGCGCGACCCCGGTCGAGACGGCGCACCCGGCGTTCTACGCCGGTCTGCTCGCCGACCTGGAGTTCTAGATAGAAGCAGGGGTGACGGTGACCGGCAGGGTCACCGTCACCACCAGCCCGCCGCCCTCCTCCGCACCCCGCGCCACGGCCGTCACGGCGCCCCCGTGCGCGACGGCGATCGACCGCACGATGGAGAGCCCGAGCCCCGCGCCCGGCCCCATGCGGTCCCGCCCCTCGCCCCGCCGGAAGGGTTCGAAGAGCCCGGCGACCTGGTCCGGCGGGACGACGGGCCCGGTGTTGACCACGGTCAGCACCCCGCCCTCGACGCGTACGTCGACCACTCCCCCCGGCACGTTGTAGGCGACCGCGTTCGCGACGAGGTTCCGGACGAGCTGCGAGAGCAGCACCCGGCTCCCCCGCACGACACCGCCTCCGGCGACCACCTCCGCGTCCTCGTACTCCTCCGCGACGACGTCCCCCAGCGGTACGTCCTCCCGCTCCGCGAGCCCGCGCTCGCTCCGGGCGAGGAGGAGCAGCCCGTCGATGAGCCGTTCGCTGCGGCGGTTGCTGTCGAGAAGTACATCCCGCACCGCGCAGTCATCGTCCAGTCCCACCTGGATGGCGGCGCGCTGTGTGGCGAGCGGGGTCCGCAGCTCGTGGGAGGCGTTGGCGATGAACCGGCGCTGGCTGTCGAAGGCCGTCTCCAGGCGTCCGAGGAGCGCGTCGATCGTGTCGCCGAGCTCCTTCAGCTCGTCGTCGGGGCCGCTCGCCGCGATCCTCTCGTGCAGGTTCCGTTCGGAGAGCCGCCGCGCCCGGGCGGTCATCTCGTGCACGGGCCGCAGGACCCGCCCGGCGGTCCACCATCCGACGACGACGGCGCCGCAGGCCATGACGAGCAGGGCGAGGCAGGACCACATGAGCATCTGGTCGCCGGCGGCCGCGCTGATGTCGTCGCCGAGCCGGTACGCCTCGACGACGGCAACCTCGTCCACCTTCGAGACGATCGCGTCCGTCTCCCCGTCCGTACCGGCTCTGACCAGCAGGTTCACGAGGAGGAGCAGGAGGGCCCCGAGGACCAGGAAGACACCGCCGTAGACGAGGGCGATCCGGGTCCGGATGGTGGACCCGGCCCCCAGGACGGGCCCGCTCACACCACGTACCCGACGCCCTGCACGGTCCGGATGAGCCCCGGTTCCCCCACCTTCGCGCGCAGCTTGCTCATGCAGACGCGTACGGCCCCGGTGAAGGGGTCGGCGTGGGCGTCCCAGGCGCGTTCGAGGAGCTCCTCGGCGGAGACGGGTGCGCCGTCGGCCTCCAGGAGGATCTGGAGGACGGAGAACTCCTTAGGGGAGAGGTCGAGGTCGCGCCCGTCGCGGGTGGCGGTCCGGCGGGCGGTGTCGACGCGCAGCCCGTCGCGTTCCAGGAGGGGCGGGATCGGCGGGCGGGCGGAGCGCCGGCGCAGGGCGCGCACGCGGGAGACGAGCTCGGGGAACTCGAAGGGTTTGCCCAGGTAGTCGTCGGCGCCGAGGTCGAGGCCTGCGACGCGGTCCTCGACGGCGGTGGCGGCGGTCAGCATGAGGATGCGGGTGGGGGACCCGGCGGCGACGAGCCGCCGGGCGACCTCGTCGCCGTGGACGCGGGGCAGATCGCGATCGAGGACGAGGACGTCGTAGGGACTGACGTCGTAGGGAGTGACGTCGTACGAGTCCAGGCCAAGCCGCTCCAGGGCGGAGTCGCCGCCATGGACGACGTCGACGGCGAAGCCGGCCCGCCGCAGGCCGACGGCGACGAGCTCCGCGAGGACGAGCTCGTCCTCGGCCACGAGTACACGCATGCCCCCATCTTCCCCACCCGCATGTTTCGCGGACCTCTCCCCCTGCCCTCCCTCCCCGCCCCCACGTTTATCGATGTGAGTGGATCTTCGTACGACCGTTAGGATTTCGACCATGGCGGCCACTGGATCCGAGAAGCAGGGGGCGAAGGCGTTCTACGTCACGACCCCCATTTACTACGTCAACGACGCTCCTCACCTGGGCCACGCCTATACGACCGTCGCAGGCGACGTGCTCACGCGCTGGCACCGTCAGCGCGGCGAGAAGGTGTGGTACCTCACCGGCACGGACGAGCACGGTCAGAAGATCATGCGCACGGCCGAGGCGAACGACGTCACGCCCCAGGCCTGGTGCGACAAGCTCGTCGAGGAGGCGTGGAAGCCCCTCTGGGAGCACCTGAACATCGCGAACGACGACTTCATCCGCACCACGCAGAAGCGTCACACCGATCGCGTCCAGGAGTTCGTGCAGGACCTGTACGACAAGGGCGAGATCTACAAGGGCGGGTACGAAGGCCCGTACTGCGTGGGGTGTGAGGAGTTCAAGCTCCCCGGCGACCTCATCGAGGCGGAGGACGGCACGAAGCTGTGCGCCGTCCACAAGAAGCCGGTGGAGATCCTCAAGGAGGAGAACTACTTCTTCAAGCTGAGCGAGTACGGCCCGAAGCTCCTGGAGTTCTACGAGTCGAACCCGGGCTTCGTCCAGCCGGAGTCGGCGCGCAACGAGGTGCTGAACTTCGTCAAGCAGGGCCTGGAGGACCTCTCCATCTCGCGCTCGACGTTCGACTGGGGCATCCCGGTCCCGTGGGACGACAAGCACGTCGTGTACGTGTGGGTCGACGCGCTCCTGAACTACGCGACGGCCGTCGGCTACGGCGCCGACCAGGCGAAGTTCGACGAGACGTTCCCGGCGAACGTGCACCTCATCGGCAAGGACATCCTCCGCTTCCACGCGATCATCTGGCCCGCGATGCTGATGGCGCAGGGCCTGCCGGTCCCGGGCCGGGTCGCCGCGAACGGCTGGCTGATGGTCGGCGGCGAGAAGATGTCGAAGTCGAACCTGACGGGCATCAAGCCGCAGGACCTGACGTCGCACTTCGGCGTGGACGCGTACCGCTGGTACTTCCTGCGGGCGATCGCGTTCGGCCAGGACGGTTCGTTCTCGTGGGAGGACTTCACGGCCCGCTACACGAGCGAGCTGGCGAACGACTACGGCAACCTCGCCTCGCGCGTGGCGGCGATGGTCGGCAAGTACTTCGACGGCGCGCTGCCGGCCTCGGCGGCCGACGGTGACGCCGAGAAGGCGATCCAGGACGGTCTGGCCAAGGCGGTCGCGACGGCCGACGCCAAGATCGGCGAGGAGCTGGACTTCCAGGGCGGCATCCTGGCGATCTTCGACTTCGTGAAGCAGGTCAACGGCTACATCACGGAGCAGGAGCCCTGGAAGGTCGCGAAGGACGACTCTCCGGAGGGCCAGGCCCGCCTGGCGACCATCCTCTACACGGCCGCCGAGTCGCTCCGCGCGGTCGCGGTCCTGCTCAACTCGATCATGCCGGAGACCTCGCAGGCGCTGTGGGACTCGCTCGGCGCCGAGGCGTCCCTGGGCGCCCTGGCCGCGCAGCCGGTCCAGGACGCCGCCACGTGGGGCCGGCTCCCGGCGGGCGCGACGGTGACGAAGGGCGCGGTGCTGTTCCCGCGCCTGGAGGAGCCGAAGAAGGACTGACGCCCCGGCGTACGCGTACGAAGAAGGCCGCCGTCCCCTGTGAACAGGGGCGGCGGCCTTCGCCGTCCTACGGAACGGGTCACCAGGTCAGAGCCAGGGCGGCGACGGCGGGGGCCATGTAGACCAGCGGGAAGGGCACGTGGGCGTACGAGCGGGCCCGCACGATGGTGATCACGGCGCCGGCGAAGTACAGGATCAGTCCGATCGCGGCGAGGGTCCCGATGACCGGCACGAAGAACCCGACGACGAGCCCGGCGGCCCCGGCGGCCTTGGCGGCCCCGAGCCAGTTCCACCACGACTGCGGCACGCCGTACGCGGCGAGGGGCTCGACGACGAAGGCGGCCTTGAAGAAGATCGCCGCGGCGGAGAACCCGGCCATGAAGGCGGCGACGGCGGTGACGACGACTGCGGTGGTGGACATCTCGGTGAACATCGCGACGGCTCCTTCAGCCTTTCCCGTGTCCGCCTCGACCGAGCCGGACACAGCACTGACGGAGCCCGGACGGGATGTGTGACAGCCCCGGCGAAATTTCTCAGGACGATTTCCCTGGCGTGGGAGTTGCGGGCGTGCAGGATCCGTCGGCCGGCATGGTCACCGGCTTCCCGCGACGCACCCGGTGTTCGGGGCTACCGCTGCGCGTCCGCTTGGGCGCGGGCGCGTTCGATGTCGGGGACGTGGCTCTCGGCCCATTCCCGGACGGCACGCAGGGGTGTGAGCAGGGACCGCCCGAGGTCGGTGAGGGCGTACTCGACATGCGGGGGACTTGCGGGAATCTCCGTGCGAGAGATCAGACCGTCGTACTCCATCGCGCGAAGGGTCTCGGTGAGCGCCTTCGATGTGATCCCCCGGATGTGCGCCTTGAGCTCGGTGAATCGCATCGGCCTGTTGTCCAGCGCGTTGACGATGAACACCGTCCAGCGCGCCCCGATCCGGTGCAGAACGGTGCGACTGGGGCAGGTCGCGGCCATGACGTTGTACGCGTTACCCATGCACGACTCCCGGTAGCGTTGTAGATACCGGTATCGAATTTATACCGTCCGGGTCGTGACTATTCCCGATGGCACGATCCGTCCCTCGACAGCTCGGCACGGCCGTTTCGTCGCAGCGATCGTCATCGACTCGATCGGCACCGGTGTCTTCGTCCCCGTTTCGATGCTGTATTTCCTGGCCACGACGTCGCTGACGCTGGTGCAGGTGGGCGCGGCGCTGACGACGGCCGGGCTGCTGGCGCTCCCCGCGGGTCCTCTGGTCGGAGGACTCGCCGACCGGTACGGCGCCAAGCCCGTACTGCAGGCGGCGAACCTGGCCCAGGCGCTCGGCTTCGCCGGGTATCTCGTCGCGGGCCAGACATGGCAGATCGTCATCTGCGCCTGGTTGAACAGTGCCGGGCGGGCGGTGTCCTTCAGCTGCTACGGCGTGACCGTCACGGCGCTGGCCGCGCCCGGCCGACGGGAGCGATGGTTCGGTCTTCTGGGTTCCGTACGCAACCTCGGCTACGCACTCGGCGGGCTGCTCTCCGCCGTCGCGGTCAGTTTCGGCACCCACGGCGTCTGGGCCGCGATGGTGGTCGTCAACGCCTTGTCCTATGTCACCGCGTTCGTTCTGATGCGGGCCGTGCCGAACATCCGCCCCAAGGCGGGCCAGGACGCTGCCGGAGGCTGGGGGCACGTGCTCCGGGACCGGCGGTACCTGTCGCTGGTCGCGCATCAACTGTGCTTTGCGATCTCCTTGTTCGCCCTCAACATCGCGATACCTGTCTACGCCGTGGACGTGCTGGGACTGCCCGGCTGGACTGCCGGTGCGATCTTCACGCTCAACACCCTGATGGTCGGCTTCGGCCAAGGCATCGTCGTCGGGTGGCTCAGCGGGCGGATCCGCAGCCGCGTCCTCGTCGCCGGACACGCCTGCTTCGTGGCCGGCTACCTCCTGTTCCTTGCCGCCGACCGCGTGGCTGCGCTCGCCCTCGCGGTCGGCATCGTCCTGCTCGGTGCGGTCAGCTACACCTTCGGCGAAGTCCTCTGCGGACCCATCGCCTCGACTGTCGCCGCGGAGAGCGCCCCAGACGCTCTCCGCGGCCGGTACTTGGCCCTCAACCAGCTCGCCGTGACCGTCGCAGGAGCGGTCGCTCCGGCCGCCCTCTCCGTGTTGCTGTCCAGCGGGGCGACCGCGATCTGGCTGACCCTGGCCGGCGTCGGCGTCCTCGGAGCCACACTCGCCACGACGATCGGCAGAGTGGTGCCGGCGGCGCAGAGCCGCATCGGAGGTGTCTAGTGCCGCAGCCGCATGGGTTCGCCGGGATGCGTCGTACGGCTCGACGGGGTGACGGACACAGCCGCTGCACAGGCGGCGGCGAGCAGGCTCCCAGGTCCGGGGCCTAGCGTGCCGCGCATGATCGGGAGTATCGGGAGTCGTGAGGACGAGAGGCTGGCCCGCGCCGCCGTGGAAGCGCTGGTGGCGGGGATCGACCTGACGCCCAGGCCGGGGCTTCCGGGCGGGCAGCGCACGGACGGCGGGGACCTGCGATGGTCCGCCGAGGCGTTGGCGCCCGGGCTCGCCGCGATGGCGGCGGTCGCACGGCGGGTCGCGGAGCCCTCGGCGGCACTGCGGATCGAACTCGGGGCGGTCGGGCGGTCCACCGAGCGGGACATGGCGCGGGCCGATGGGGGGCGGGTGCTGCACCACGGGGCCGTGTGGCCGCTTGGGCTGCTCGTGGCCGGGGCCGCTCTCGCGCCGCGTGGGACGGCCGAGGAAGCAACCGCGCTCGCGGGACGGATCGCCGCCCACCCGGACCGGCGGGCACCGCGCACGCCCACCCCCGGCTCCGCCGTCTCCGTCCGGTACGGCGCCGCCGGCGCGAAGGGCGAGGCGCGGGCCGGGTTCCCGCACGTACGGCGGGCGTTGGCGGCGCTGGACACGGCCCGGCGCGCCGGGGCACGCGAGCCGGAGGCACGGATCAACGCCCTGCTCGCCGTCATGACGACCCTCCAGGACACCGGCCTGCTGCACACGGCGGGCCCGCACGGCCTGCGGGAGGTCCAGGACGGCGCCCGGGAGGTCCTGGCAGGCCACCTGGCCCTCGACGACCTCGACCGCCGGCTGCGGAATCGCGGCCTCCGGCCCCGGGGCAGCGGCCATCTGCTCGCCGCCGCCCTGTTCCTGGACGGCCTCCGTTAGGCGGAGGTACCCGTGTGGGTCTCGTCCGGGTCGACGCCCATCGTCAGCGTGGCGACGACCCCCTTCGCGATCTTCCCCTTCGGGTACTTGAGGGTGAGCAGGCCGCCCTCGGCCCCGTTGCCGGGGTAGATGGTGTCGTCGTCGAGGGTCGTGCGCTCGGTGGTGCTGGTGGAGTACGGGGCGACCTTCGCCGAGTCGAGAACGGCGCTCTCCGCGAAGAAGAGCTGCCCGGTGTGGCAGGTGTGCCCGCCCTCGTACCCGGTCGCCGTCATCTTCCCGCCGACGTGCACCTTGGTGTGGACGTGCACGCAACGCCCCCGGTACCAGCCGGGGAAGACCGTCCGGAACTCCACGTACCCGTGCTTGTCGGTGAGCTGGGTGCCGCGCAGGTACCGCTTGTCGTCGGTGGGCTCCTCGTGCCCGCCACCACCGCCACCGCCGGGGCCGCCTGTCGGGGGCGTACCGGTGGGCGGGGTGCCGGTGGGCGCGTCAGTGGGCGGCGTACCGGTCGGCGGCGTACCGCCCCCGGGGGCCCCACCCCCACCACCCGTGCTGAGGCTCTCGTACCCGGAGTAGATGCCGAGCGCGTCGCAGTGCCAGACGTCGACGGCGGCGCCCCGCAGCGGCTTGCAGGTGTCGGAGTCGATCACCTTGAGCCGCACGGTCATCGGGATGCCCTCCCGGTCCTCCGTGATGTCCCTGCGGATCTTGTCCGCGTCGATGTAGTACGGCCCTTCGGTCGTCTCCGACGTCAGCCGGTAACAGGCCTCGCCCGCAGTGGGCTTCGCGGCCGACTTCGCCTTTCCGGCCGCTCCGTCCGCCGAGGCGGTGGAGACGACCCCGGCGCCGATCCCCGCCGCGACCACGACCCCACCACCCGCGACGAGTGCCCGCCGCCGGGTCATGCCCCGCCTGTGCTTCTGGTTTTCGCTCATGGGCGAGGACCCTAGGAAGCAGGCCTGTCAGGAACGTGAGAGCGGGCTGTGGGTTCCTGTGTACGTCAGTTACGGACGGCGTACGAGACGAACCCCGCCCAGGCGGTCGGCGTCAGCGCGAGCTGGGGACCGCCGAGGTTCTTGGAGTCGCGGACGTGGACGGTGGCGGGGGTAGTGGCTACCTCGATGCACGAGTCGCCCTCGTTGCCGTCGCTGTAGCTGCTCTTGAACCACGCCAGTTCGGAGGCGTCCCCGGTAGAGGACTTGCGGATCATGTCTCTCCCAGCAGTTGCTCAATGAAGGCCAGCGACTCCCGGGGCGGGAGAGCCTGAGCCCGGATCGTGCCATACCGCAGCTCAAGGATGCGTACCTGCCTCGGGTCCGCGACGGGACGACCGTTAAAGGCACCGTCGGAGCGTCCCGTCGCAGTACCGTCCACGAACTTCAGCAGCTCGATCCTGCCGTCCAGACCGGGATGGACCTCTACGTGCGTCGGCATCACCTGAAGCGTGACGTTACGCAACCGACCCACCTCCAGAAGACGTTCGAGCTGTCCTCGCCACACCATTGTGCCTCCCAGTGGCCGTCGCAGCAGCGCCTCTTCCAGCACGAAACCGAGCGAAGGCGCCGGCTCTCGCGCGAAGATGGACTGCCGAGCCACCCGAGCGGTCACCAACCGCTCCACCTCGGCCTCCGGGTAGGGAGGTTGCCGCGACTCGAACGCGGCACGAGCGTGTTCCGGCGTCTGCAACAACCCACTGATGCTGTTGCAGACGTACACACCGATCTCTACGGCCTTCGCCTCGGCGTCCCCCAGATCCCGCACCTTCTTCGGGTAGCGGACCTTCGCCACGTCCTCCTTCATGGCGGAGAGCAGACCCCCCGCCCCCAACACCTCGTCCGCCTTGTCCAGGAACTCAGGTCGCGGGATCCGCTTCCCGCTCTCGATCTTGTAGATGAGGTCCTCGCCATAGCCGGTAGCCGCCCCGAGCTCGGCGGCCCGCATCCCCACCGCTTCCCTCCGCAGCCTCAACTGCCGCCCCACAGTGGCGACTACGGCCACGCCCCAGTCATCGTCGGGATCGACCTCCCACCCCGGCTCGTCCGCTTCGGTCTTGAGCCGCTGCGCCCCACCGTCCACCGACATACCCGCACCCTTCCCTCGCCCCTTCGTGGCGCGACACCTCCCCCGGAAGGGCTCCGGACAGCCCGGACAGCAGTGGACAAGCTCCGGACAGTCACCCTACGCATCGGCGTCGTCACTGTTCACGGTAAGCGGGGGCGGCCACGCTCGGTGACGTGAATCAGCAGAACACCACCCAAGTCCTTTCGCCCACACGCCACTTCACCGTCCTCCTGTCCCCCACACCACGCGGGGCCCGGCTCGCCCGCCTGCTCGCCGTCGAGTGGATGCGGGAGCACGAGGTGCCGTACGGCGTGGCGGAGGCCGCCACCCAGGTCGTCGCCGAACTCGCCGCGAACGCGGCCACTCACGGCAGGGTCGCCGGCCGGAGCTTCCGGCTGGCGCTCGTCACCCACGACAGCGTCCTGCGTATCGAGGTGACGGACACCCGAGGCGAGAACCTCCCACGCCTCCAACCACCCTTCCCCCCAAGCGACTCCGGACGCGGACTGCTCCTCGTCGAGGCGCTGGCGGACCGGTGGGGTGTCGAGCCAGGTCCCGTACCCCGGAAGACCGTATGGGCCGAACTCGACCTGCCGCACCCCTGACCTGCGAAGACGATGCAGCCACCGAACCCCGGAAATGCGGAGTTCGGCGGGGCGGAGGGTCTCCCAAAGGACGACCACAGAGAGAAAGAACCCGGACCAAGCCCCACCCCTCCCGCCCCGGGCGCACGCTCACTCATGCGGGTGAAGAACATCAACTCAGCTGGATTTCGCCCCGGTTGCCTGCCTTACGCTCAGCTCGGCTGGCATATGACCGCAGACATACGTCGGCCCCCGCCGGGACGGCAATCCCAGTGCGAGGGCCTGACCAAGAGGAAGCAGTACCTTCCCCATGGGTGTTCAGAACACTAGCGTGCGCCCGCACGCCCAGTCCCGTAACGACGGGAAAAACCACTCCTCCCGGAGCACCCGGAGGCGCTACGGCGGCGTAGTCCACGACAACGCCCACCACACCACCCGCTTCACGGTGGTCGGCAACCACCTGGCCCAGCACGAGGACCTGTCCCTCGTCGCGATCGGCCTGGCAGTACACATCCAGTCGCTCCCGACCGGCGCCCAGGTCGACATCGACACCCTCGCCGAGCGCTTCCCCGAGGGAAAGACCCGGATCGCGAACGCCCTGCGCGAGCTGGAGGCCCACGGCTACCTGCGGCGCACCCGCGTACGCATCGACGGGGGCCGCATGGTCACCCGTACGGTCTCCTGCAACCAGCCGGGCCGAACGGGCGGAGGCGAGGACGACCCGAGCTCCCGGCCCCAGCCCCGCCGGAGCCCCGACAAACCACCCCGCCGCCGCGCTCTCCCCGCCGTACCGCAGCCCGCGTACCCTGCCCCGGATCTCCTCCAGACAGCCCTGGGCGTCCTCTCCGGCCTCCGCCGCGAGGACCCCCGACTCCTGATCTCCGCCACGGACGCCGAACACCTCGTCCCCGGAGTCGCCGCCTGGCTGGAGCGCGACCTCACCCCCGAAGCCGTACACCGCGCCCTGACCTCCGCCCTACCGCCGGAGCCCCTCATCCGCCCGGCTGCCCTCCTTGCCCACCGCCTCACGGCCCAGCTCCCACCCTTGCCACCGTTCCGCGCCCCGAACGACCCGGCCGCCACCCGGCACCCCCTCCAAAACTGCGACACCTGCGACCGCGCCTACCGCGCCCCCGAACCGGGGAGCTGCCGCGACTGCGCGGCCGGCTGAGGAAAGGCTGCCTAGCATGAAGGTGATGACTCGGCCCGATGGGCACAGACGAGGAGCCACCATGACCATCGCCCCGGACGACGCACGGCAGACCGCCTCCTTCCGTTATCGGGCCATGCGGGACTTCGTCCAGTCCACGGACGACACCGTGCCCGGCAAGTTCGAGGTCACCAAGGAAGGGATCGTTCACGACATGATGGCGCCCGTCGGCCCGCACGAGCTGACCACCGTGCACCTCCGCAGACGCCTTGAGAAGGTGATGCCGGAGGAGATGGTGGCCCATACGGGCGAACCCGACGTCGAGGACGCGTCCGAGGGCATCATGCGTCGACCCGACGTGATGGTGATCGCCCTCGCGGACATGGACGTCCCTGGCTCCTTCGACCCCCGCACGCTCTTCGCCGCGATCGAGGTCGTCTCCCGCTCCAACCCTGACAACGACTGGGTGGTCAAAGTGCGCGACTATCCCTTGATCGGCGTCCCTTCCTACGCGGTCTTCGACCCCCGCACCGGCACCGGAGCCGTCCTCACCGACATCCACCCCACGCCCGACGGCCCCCGCTACGCCACCCGCAAGGACTTCGTCTACGGCGAGGACGTCACCATCGCCGAATGGACCATCTCGACGGAGGACCTGCCGCGTTACGGAAGCGAGCCCGGCGAACAGCCCTGAGCCGCACAAAGAACTCTGGCTAACCGCCCGGCGCAAGACCTCTGGAGGACCCTGGTGGCCGTGGACCTCTCCTTCTACAAGTCGTACCTCGCCGAAGAAATCCGGGAGGAAGGCCGAACCGAGGGCAAGGCCGAGGGCAAGGCCGAAGGCAAGGCCGAAGGCCGCGCGCAGGCGAGCGCCGACGCCATACTGGTCGTCCTGGAGCAGCGCGGCCTCGACGTGCCCGACGACGTCCGCGCCCGCGTCACCGGCTGCGACGACCCGGAGACCCTGCACGGCTGGCTCACCCGCGCCGTCACGGTGGCATCGGCCGAGGAAATCTTCGCGGACGAGTAGAACCGGCGGGGAGTACGGAAGGGGCCCGGGGACGACGTCCGTCCCCGGGCCCTCGCGCGTCGCCGTCCGACTTGACGGGCTCGGGTCTTTGTTCGTTGCTCGTGTGAATGGGCGCGTGGCAGCATGCGTGAGTGACTGGGAACGGGGACGGGATACCGGGGCCTCGACGGGTTTCGAGGCTGGCGGATCTGGCGGGCGGATCGGTCCCGGTGACGGCGCCGGAACCGGAGGCGGCTCTCGCGACCCCGGCCGCACGGGCCGTGCCGGAGCCTGGTCCCGAGCCTGAGGTCGGCGACGAGGCGAAGGTGACCGTGGCGCGGCGGGAGTTCGCTCGGGTGCTCGGCGAATTCCGGCGTACGGCCGTACTGGTGCCGTTCGATGACTCCGACAGCATGTGGACCGCGGACTTCAACGGGGTCCGCTGGATCTGCGCGTTCTCGGACGAGGAGGCGCTGGCGCGGTTCGCGGTCGCGCGGGGGGAAGCGGGGCGTGAGTGGACGTACCGGACGGTGCTGGGCGCGCGGCTGCTTGACGTGATGGTGCCGATGCTGCCCGGGCCTGGTGGGGTCGCTCTGGACGCGGGCAGTGCGGACGGGGCGCTGTTTCCGCCGGTGGCGGGGATCGTCCCGGATGAGGTGGCGGTGGATCTCGGTGAACGAGGGACGGGGGCACGATGAGTGGGAGTGAGCCGGACCTCGCGGCGCCGGCGGCGGCGCTGGCGGCGATAGCGAAAGGCATCGACCTGGCCCATGCCGAGCTGAAGGAGCTCGGCATGATCGGCGAGGCGTCGACGGGCCGCGGGTTCTCCGATCTCGCATTGTCCGGACTTGAGTTGGGGCACGGCGGGCTGACGTCGGAGTTCGAGACGTTCTGCGAACGGTGGGAGTGGGGGATCCGTGCGCTGACCCTGCGCGGAAACGGGTTCGCTCAGGCGGTCGGCCTGTCCGCGGGCTCGTTCGCGGAGCAGGAGCAGTACATCAAGGACTCGATCAAGATCGGCGTGAACTCCCTCAACGGAAACCCGCACCTTTCCGAGGACGACGTCAAGAAGATGCGCTGGGACACGATCCGTGACCAGCACACATGGGACAACGCGGACTGGAGTCCGGAGTCGGTCATCAAGACCAAGCACGAAGTCGATCAACTCTGGCAGAACACCGGCTACGACGTCATGGATTCGGGGCTGGACTCGATGGAGCGTTCCGGGGTGATAGACCCGGCGGACCGCGACCGGATGGACGAGCAGCTCAGGGGGGACCTCGACCCTGACCAGGCGACCGTCGAACAGGCCGAGCAGCCGCGCTGGGGGGAGAGCCGCTGATGGTGGACTTCGGAGGTCTGCTCGACAAGGGCATCGACAAGTTCGGTGACGTCGTCGACAAGGGCAAGGAAGTGGTCGGCGAAGCCGTCGACCACGCGACCGACAAGGTCGGCCAGGGCCTGGACAAGGTAGGCGCGCACGACTGGGCGGACTCGGTCGAGGACTGGGGCGACGGGGTCGCCTCCTCGCTCGGTGCGCAGGTCGGGGAGCAGCAGCTCGGGCAGACCGAGGATGCGGACGAGCTCGTCCACGGCAAGCCCGAGAAGATCGCCGGGGCAGTGAAGAACCTGCGGGACTTCCAGCGGGCGTTCGACCTGGTCGGCAGCGGGATGAAGCAGCTGGACTCCGCCCACTGGAAGGGCGAGGCCGCTGACGCGTTCCGGGAGAAGTTCAGCACCCTGCCCACCGACTGGCTGCACGCGGCGGACGCGATGGAGAACGCGGCAAAGGCCCTGGAGACGTACTCCCATACGGTCGTGAGCGCGCAGGGCAAGGCGCGTGAGGCGATAGCGCTGTACAAGGAGGGCGACCAGGACTCCAAGTCGGCCGTCGACACGTACAACAAGAAGGTCGACGCCTACAACGCGGCGCGCACCGGCGACAGTCCGCTGCCGGACCCCGGGGCGTTCTCCGACCCCGGCAAAGCCAAGCGGCAGCGCGCCCGCCAGATCCTGAACGACGCGCGGCAGGCCCGTAACGAGGCCGGGGACACCGCGAAGGCAGCGGTCAGCGCCGCGCTGGCACACGCGCCGAAGGTGCCGACGGGCCGCGAGAGAGCCCTGCTCGAACTGACGGACTACGGCCTGGGGCAGAGCATCGAGCTGGCCCATGTCGGTGGTGGCGTCGTCAAGGGCGCGGCGGGGCTGGTCAACACCGTTCGGTCGGTGAACCCGACGGACCCGTACAACGTGACCCACCCGATGGACTACTACAAGGGCGTCAACATGACGCTCGCCGGCCTGGCGTCCACGGCGGCGAACCCGGACAGGGCGCTGAAGAACGCCTGGGACGCGGCGAAGGGCGACCCGTCGGAGTTCATCGGCCGGCTGCTCCCGGAGCTGCTCGGCACGAAGGGCGCGGGGCTCGCGCGCAGTGGTGTGCGCATCGGGCTGAACGGCACCAAGCACCTGCCCGACGGGAAGACGCCGGACGGTGGCAGCCGCGCGGACCAGGAGAAGAACCCGCCCAGCACCTGCAAGACGGGCAAAGAGACGCGGTGCGAGCGGGATCCCATCGACATCGCCACGGGCCGCATGCTGCTGCCGCAGACCGACATCGCCCTGCCCGGCTCGCTACCTCTCGTCTTCCGGCGCGGCTTCGACTCCTCGCGCCGCTCGGGACGCTGGTTCGGCCCGACGTGGTCGAGCACGGTGGACCAGCGGCTGGAGATCGACTCGGAAGGTGTCGTCTTCAGCTGTGACGAAGGCAGCCTCCTCGCCTATCCCCACCCCGCGCCGGGTGTCCCGGTCATGCCGAACCACGGTCGGCGGTGGCCCCTGGACCGTGTCGAGGACGGCTACACGATCACCGACCCCGACACCCGCAAGGTCTGGCACTTCACCGACCACGGCGACGGGCTCGCGCTCCTGGCCCAGATCGACGACCGCAACGGCCGCTGGATCACCTTCGAACACGACGAGTCGGGCGCCCCGACATCGATCGTCCACCACGGCGGCTACCACCTGAAGCTGACGACGAGCGAAGGACGGGTAACCGCGCTCCACCTCGCAGGAGCGGCGGTGGACGGCACCGACCAGGAGATCCTGCGCTACGGCTACACGGACGGCCATCTGACAGAGGTCACCAACTCCTCGGACCGTCCTCTTCTCTTCGGTTGCGACGAGCAAGGCCGCATCACCTCATGGACCGACACCAACGGCAGCCGCTTCGACTACGTCTACGACGACCAGGACCGCTGCACCTACCAGTCGGGCACGAACGGCCACCTCGAAACCACCTTCACCTGGGACGACGTCGACCCGGCGACGGGGCTCCGCGTCACCACCCTCACAGACGGCCTGGGGAACACCTCGCGCCATCTGGTCAACGACCTCTCCCAGGTCGTCGCCGAGATAGACGCGCTGGGCGCGGTCACGCACTTCGCGTACGACCGCCACAACCACCTGCTGTCCCGCACGGACCCGATGGGCCACGTCAGCCGCACCACCTACGACGAACACGGCCGCCCGACCCTGGTGGAACGCCCGGACGGACGGCAGGCACGAGCCGAGTACGACGAACTCGGATTCCCGATACGCATCGCCGGCACCGACGGCAATGTCACCCGCCAGACCTTCGACGAACGCGGCAACCGCACGTCGGTGACGGACCCTTCGGGAGCGCGGACGGAGTTCGTGTACGACGAGTCAGGCCGGCTCACGTCGGTGACGGACCCGCAAGGCGCCACCACCCGACTGATCCTGGACGACCGCGGCCTCCCGATCGAGATCACCGATCCGCTAGGAGCAACGACCCGCTACGAACACGACGCCTTCGGCCGTACGATCCGGACCACCGACCCCCTCGGCGCGACCACCCGTCTGGAGTGGACGGTCGAGGGCCGACCGTCCCGGCGTACCGCACCCGACGGCACGGCGGAGTCCTGGACGTACGACGGCGAGGGCAACTGCCTCAGCCACACGGACGCGATGGGCGGCACGACCCGCTTCACGTACACCGACTTCGACCTGCTGACGTCCCGCACGGGCCCGGATGGAGTCCGCTACGAGTTCTCCCACGACACGAACCTGCGACTGACGCGAGTGACGGACCCGCAGGGTCTGACCTGGGACTACGCCTACGACCCGGCGGGCCGACTGGTCACGGAGACGGACTTCGACGACCGGACGCTGAGCTACGCCTACGACGCGGCGGCCCGACTGGCGTCCCGCGCGAACGCACTCGGCCAGGCGATCCGATTCGACCGCGACAGCCTCGGCCGAATCGTCCGCAAGGACGCCGAAGGGGCGGTCAGCACCTACGAGTTCGACGTCTTCGACCAACTGGCGACGGCGACGGGCCCGGACGCGACACTGCAACGCCTCCGCGACCGCTACGGCCGTCTCGTCTCCGAGACGGTCAACGGTCGTACCCTCTCATTCACGCACGACGAGGCGGGCCGCCGGGTGGGACGGACGACGCCAGGCGGTTCGACGAGCAGCTGGTCGTACGACGAGGCGGGCCGCCGAACGGAACTGACGAGCTCGGGCCGGAGACTGGCTTTCACCCACGACGCCCTCGGCCGCGAAACCACGCGCCACGTGGCTGACTTCGCCGTCCTGACGTCGTCGTTCGACACGATGGGCCGCCTCACCGCCCAGGAGGTCACCGGCGGCGCGGGCGGCCGCGTCCAGCACCGCGCGTACACGTACCGCGCGGACGGCGGGCTCATCAGCATCACGGACGCACTCTCCGGCACGCGCAGCTTCGACCTGGACGGGGCGGGCCGGGTGACGGCCGTCCACGCGACCGACTGGACGGAGCGGTACGCCTACGACGAGACCGGCAACCAGACGGAAGCGTCCTGGCCGGCCACCCACCCGTCCCACTCCGCGACGGGCACACGCGCCTACCAGGGCACCCGCATCTCCCATGCAGGATCCGTCCGCTACGAACACGACGCCCAGGGCCGGACAGTCCTACGCCAGAAGACCCGCCTCTCCCGCAAACCGGACACGTGGCGCTACGAGTGGGACGCGGAGGACCGCCTCACGGCGGTGACGACCCCGGACGGCACGGTCTGGCGGTACGCGTACGACCCCCTGGGCCGCCGATTATCCAAGCAATCCCCAAGGGAAACAGTCCACTTCACCTGGGACGGCACAACTCTCTGCGAACAGACGACTGAGGACATCACCCTCACCTGGGACCATGCGGGCCTACGCCCCCTGACCCAGACGGAACGCCGAACGAAGTCCACAGACGAACGCTTCTTCGCAATCGTCACCGACCTGATCGGCACGCCGACGGAACTCGTCGACGAATCAGGCGAGTTGGCCTGGCGCACTCGCACGACCCTCTGGGGCACCACAACCTGGAACAAGACAGCCACCGCCTACACCCCCCTCCGCTTCCCGGGCCAGTACTTCGACCCCGAATCGGGCCTTCACTACAACCACTTCCGCTACTACGACCCGGAATCGGCCCGCTACCTCTCCCAGGACCCCCTGGGCCTGGCTCCGGCCCCGAACCCCGCGACGTACGTCCGCAATCCACATACGTGGAGCGACCCCCTGGGGCTGTCGCCGTGCCCCGAAGAAGAAGGGGAGAGGAAGAAATCTCGGGAGATACACGACTTCTTCGATAGTTACACCGAGGCTCGCCAGCACGCGAAGGAGCGCGCTAGCCTCGGGGACGACCAGGTGCCTTTCGTGCAGGAAATCGGCCCCCACGCCGGTCGGATCACGGGCATGCAGAGCCCGGACGGAATGCGCGGATGGCGAATCGACTTCGATCCCGACAACCCCAATAAAGGCTTCCATATCAATTGGTGGTCCCGAGTCGGACGCAAGAGAAGCGACCAGTGGCAGTACGGAGCCGACACGGTAAGAGGCGGCACCGAGGACGACTTCCTGGCCATCCTTGAGCACTATCCGCACACGTGAGAGGGTGAAATCATGCATACGAGAGCTGGCCACGTAGCCGACTGGTTGTCAGAGCACGAAAGCTGGCTCCTTGACGTAAAGTACTCACAGGAGTTCAATCGAACACTCAGCGAACTTCCCTGGACTGTGAGTGGCGTCAGATGGGCAGCCCTCAACTATAGAGATCTCGAGGTCCCAGAAGATTCCCCCGGCCAAGATTTCTGGAAAGAATTCCACAACAGTCCAGTAGGAAGTCACGAATTCATTTTCCTGATGTACGGAAGTCGCGAGCCGGGATTTGTGTGCAGAATAAGTGACGCCATCACCGATCTGGATTTCCTCTACTCGAGCGCCCCCGGTCCACGATACTTTTGCGGCACCGACCTGGGCAGTGACGGACCGCGTCCTAATTTCGGGGACTTTGCAGAGTACAACGGTGACGGGATCATCCGAATGTATTTCCCACCCGATTTCGAATCTACGGAACCGAAGGTCCTGTAGGAGGCACCCTCCGCCAGGCTTGGCCGAAAGAACAGTTGGCGGTCATTGACCTCCAGAGAGTGGAACACGGGCCAGGTGTGGCGCGTCGGTGTCGGCACGCCGTTCCGGATCGACTTCCGACGCGATCGCAGCGGGGGTGTCTCGGTCGGCGACAGCGCGAGAGGGGCCCGGAACCGTTCTACGGTTCCGGGCCCCAGCGACGTTTACGAGCTGATTACCGCGCCGCGTCCGGGTGGACCGCGTCCGTGACCGGGCGGTCGTCGGACGGCTTCTCGGCCGCCTTCTCGACCGGCTTGCGGAGCTGGATGTTCAGCTCGCGCAGGCGGGACTCGTCCAGCTCCGTCGGGGCGCCCATCAGGAGGTCCTGGGCGTTGCCGTTGAGCGGGAAGGCGATCGTCTCGCGGATGTTGGGCTCGTCCGCGAGGAGCATGACGATGCGGTCGACGCCGGGGGCGATGCCGCCGTGCGGCGGGGCGCCGTACTCGAAGGCGCGGAGCATGCCCGCGAACTCGTGCTCGACCGTCTCGCGCGAGTAGCCCGCGATCTCGAAGGCCTTGAACATGATCTCGGGCTCGTGGTTCCGGATCGCGCCCGAGGACAGCTCGATGCCGTTGCAGACGATGTCGTACTGCCAGCCGAGGACGTCCAGCGGGTCCTGGGTCGCCAGGGCCTCGATGCCGCCCTGCGGCATGGAGAACGGGTTGTGCGAGAAGTCGATCTTGCCGGTCTCCTCGTCCCGCTCGTACATCGGGAAGTCGACGATCCACGCGAAGCGGAAGACGTTCTCCTCGAACTGGCCGGCGCGCTTGGCGGCCTCGACCCGGACCGGGCCCATGATCTTGGAGACCTCGTCGAACTCGCCCGCGCCGAAGAAGATCGCGTGGCCCGGCTCCAGGCCGAGGCGCTCGGTGAGGACCTTGACGTTCTCCTCGGTGAGGAACTTGGCGATCGGGCCGGTGAGGGCGTTGCCCTCGCCTACGCGGACCCAGGCCAGGCCCTTCGCGCCGAGGGAGACCGCGAAGTCGCCCAGCGCGTCGAAGAACTTGCGGGGCTGGTCGCCCGTGTTCGGCACGGCGAGCGCGCGGACGTGCTTGCCGGCGAAGGCCTTGAACTCGGACGCCTCGAAGACGTCGGAGATGTCGACGAGCTCCAGGGCCGTGCGCAGGTCCGGCTTGTCGTTGCCGTACTTCAGCATCGACTCGCGGAAGGGGATGCGGGGGAACGGAGACGTGACGTGGCGGCCGCCGCCGAACTCCTCGAAGATCTCCGTCATCAGCTTCTCGATCGGCTGGAAGACGTCTTCCTGCTCGACGAAGCTCATCTCGACGTCGAGCTGGTAGAACTCGCCCGGCGAGCGGTCCGCGCGGGCGTCCTCGTCGCGGAAGCAGGGCGCGATCTGGAAGTAGCGGTCGAAGCCGGAGATCATCAGCAGCTGCTTGAACTGCTGCGGCGCCTGCGGCAGCGCGTAGAACTTGCCCGGGTTCAGACGGGACGGGACGACGAAGTCGCGGGCGCCCTCGGGGGAGGTCGCGGCGAGGATCGGGGTCGCCATCTCGTTGAAGCCGAGGGCCACCATCTTCGAACGGATGGAGGCGATGACGGCCGAGCGCAGCATGATGTTGCGGTGCATGCGCTCGCGGCGCAGGTCGAGGAAGCGGTACTCCAGACGCCGCTCCTCGTTCACGCCGTCGTCGGTGTTGACCGTGAACGGGATCTGCTTGGCCGCGCCCAGGACCTCGACCGTGGCGGCCTCGATCTCGATCTCGCCGGTGCCGAGCTCCGGGTTGACGTTGTCCGCGCCACGCGAGACGACCTTGCCGTCGACGCGGACGACGGTCTCCTTCGTCAGCTTGTCGAGGACCTCGGCCGCGGCGGTGCCGGGGCGGGCGACGAGCTGCGTGATGCCGTAGTGGTCGCGCAGATCGATGAAGAGGATGCCGCCCAGGTCGCGCCGATTGTGCAGCCAGCCGCTCAGCCGGACGTCGGTGCCGACGTCAGAGGCGCGGAGCTCGCCGCAGGTGTGGGACCTGTACCGATGCATCGTCGTTCATCCAGTCTTCGATATCGGGATCTTCGGGATCTTGGAGTGGGTCGGCGCGCGTCCGCACTCAGTCGCCGCGCGCCCTCACTCACGGGACGCAAGTCACAGGACACGCAGACAGACGCACCCAGGGTACCGGCCGCCCCATGATCCCTTTTCGAATACTCTCAGTGGCGACCTGCTGTCCGATATTCATAAAGTGGGGCAATGCGCACCGAGGACGTCCTGGCCGCGATCGCGACCGGCCTGTGGCGCTGGGACAACGCGTCCGGGATCGTCTCGCTCGACGCCGAGGCGGCCCGGCTGCTCGGGCTGCCCGCCGAGTCCGTGCGCCTCACCGAGGCGGCCGTACGCTCGCGATTTCACCCGGTCGACTGGAACGAGATCGACGGCGTCGTCAATCTGGCCGTCGCCGAGGGCACCCTCGCCGAGGCCCGGCTGCGGATCATGGACGAGCACGGCCGGGTGATCCGTACCGTACGGAGCAGGTCCAAGCCGCTCATCGAGGGCAACGACTACCAGCTCGTCGGCACCCTCCAGGAAGTCGCCGAGCAGCAGCCCGGCACCGCCGCTCACACCCCGATCACCGGCGACTGGCGCCGCTCCCGCGAGGCCTTCCTCCTCGACGCGGGACGGGCCCTCGCCGAAGCCCGCTCGACCGCCGAGGTGCTGCGGGTGGCGGCCTCCCTGTCGATGCCCGGCTTCTCGCCGGACGGGCTCGCCGTCTTCGGCGTGGCCGGCGACCGGCTGACCGTCATCGGCCACCACGGGCACAGCCAGGGCGACGAGGGCCCGTTCTCGTCGATGGCGCTCGACACCGACTATCCGGCGGCGGAGGTCGTACGGACCGGGCGGGCGATCTATCTGCCGACACCCGACGAGTACCTGCGCCGCTACCCCACCACCTGGCCGCTCGCCCAGCGCTTCGGCCGCCGCTCCTGGGCGTTCGTGCCGCTCGTCGTCGCCGGGCGCACGATGGGCGCCTGGATGGCCGCCTTCAAGCATCCGGTCGCCTTCACCCCCGACGAGCGCTCGGTGCTCACGACGGTCGCGCGGATGCTCGCGCAGGCCCTCGCGCGCGCCGGGGTGGCCGAGTCGGAGCGCGAGCTGTCGCTCGGGCTCCAGCGGACGATGATGCCGGTCCTCGGCCCCGGCATCCCCGGCATCCAGGTCGCCGCCCGGTACGTGCCGACCGGCGGCGGGCTCCAGGTCGGCGGCGACTGGTACGACATGATCCGGCTGCCCGGCGGCACCACCCGCGCCGGCGGGCACGGCGCCGGGCGCATCGCGCTCGTCATCGGCGACGTCCAGGGCCACGACGTACGGGCGGCGGGCCTGATGGGGCAGCTGCGGATCGCCCTGCGCGCGTACGCCTCCGAGGGCCACCGGCCGGACGCGGTGCTCTCGCGCGCCTCGCGCTTCCTGTACGGGATCACGGACGGCGACGACGGGGAGAACGTCGGCCCGCGCTTCGCGACCTGCCTCTACCTGGAGGTCGACCTGGAGACGGGCACGGTCGACATCGCGCGGGCCGGGCATCCGGACCCGGCGGTACGGATGAACGACGGAACGGTTCTCCTCAGGCCCACGGCCGGCGGTCTGCCGCTCGGCATCGACCCCGACACCGACTACCCCACGACCCGGCTCACCCTGGAGCCCGGCGAGACCCTGATGATCTGCACCGACGGCCTCCTGGAGACCGGCGGGCACGACCTGGACACCGGCTGGGAGCGGGTCAAGACGCTCCTGGAGTCCCACGACGGCGAGGACCTGGAGCAGCTCGCCGACACCCTGGTGGAGGCGGTGCACGGGCCCGGCTCGCACCACACCACCGGGCCGCTCGCCGACCGCCGCGAGGACGACATCGCGGTCCTGCTCCTCTCCCGCCGGCCCGCGGGCGCGCCGCCGGAGGCCCCGCGCCGCACCCTGATGACGATCGCCCAGGCGGAGCCGGAGCGGATCGCCGAGGCGCGCGAGCAGCTGCGCCAGCTCCTGCACGACTGGACGGACGAGGACCAGCTCGACTCGGCGGTCCTGATGGTCTCCGAGATGGTCACCAACGTCCTCGTCCACACGGACGGCGACGCGCTCCTGGTCGCCGAGGTCGCCTGCGGCGAGAAGGCGCGGCGGCTGCGCGTCGAGGTCTCCGACCAGAGCGACGAGCTGCCGCACAAGCGGCACCCGGGCGAGATGGCGTCGAGCGGCCGCGGGCTGCTCCTGATGGAGATGCTGGCGGACGCGTGGGGCTTCGACCCGCGGGGCGAGGGCAAGTCGATCTGGTTCGAGCTGAACGAGACCCCGTCGGGGCAGGGCTGCTGCGGGTAGGGCCACCATCAAGGAAAGGCCGCTGCGGGTAGAGCCCCTGCCGAGCCCGCTTCCGCCCGGCGCGCGCCGCCCCCTCGTACGGCGCAGACTGGTGTCGTACGGCCGCCCGGGGGGACCACGGAGCATGCGTGCCATGGACACCCACAAGGTCGGCAGCGACACCACCGTGATCGCCGACAGCCTCGAAATCCCGGGGATCGGCCACATCCCCGTCAACGCCTACGTCCTGACCGCCGCCGAGCCCGTCGTCGTCGACACCGGACTCTCGATAGCCGACCGGAACTTCGTCGAGACGCTCGGTTCGGTCATCGACCCCGCCGATGTCCTCTGGATCTGGCTCACTCACCCGGACCGCGACCACACGGGCGGCATCTTCGACCTGCTCGTGGCCGCGCCCCGGGCGAAGGTCGTCACCACCTTCATCGGCGCCGGGATCATGACGACGGAACGCCCGCTGCCGATGGACCGCCTGTACTTCCTCAACCCCGGCCAGTCCCTCGACGTCGGCGACCGCATGCTGCGCGCGTTCAGGCCGCCGCTGTTCGACAACCCCGCCACCGTCGGCTTCTACGACGAGAAGACCCGGATCTGCTTCAGCTCCGACTGCTTCGGCGGGCCCATGCCGACCGCCGAGCTCGCGGAGAGCGGGCACGCGAACGACCTCAAGCCCGAGGAGCTGCGGCAGGCCCAGCTGCTGTGGGCGAGTCTGGACAGCCCCTGGGTGCACGTCGTGGACCCGGTCAAGTACCGGGCGACGATCGACCCGCTGCAGGACATGGCCCCGGAGATCGTGCTGTCCACGCATCTGCCGCCCGCGGTCCGGATGACGGCTTCGATGATCGACACGATCGCGATGGCTCCGGACACGGACCCGTTCGTCGGCCCCGACCAGGCGGCCCTGGAGCAGATGCTGGCCTCGTTCGAGCCGGGCGGGATGGCGACCGCTTAGGGAACCTCGGGAACCTAAGGAACCTCGGGAACCTAGGGGACCTCGGGAGCCTCGGGAACCTCGGGAACCTCGGGAACCTCGGGCTCGCGGGGCGCCCCGTACCGCGCGCGCAGTTCGCCGAGGACGCCCGTCGCCGCCGCGGTCAGCGGTACGGCGAGGAGCATGCCCAGGATGCCCGCGACGGACGCACCCGCCGTGATCGCCAGCATGACCGCGGCCGGGTGCATCTGCACGGTCTTGCTCTGGACGAAGGGCTGGAGGACGTTGCCCTCCAGGACCTGGACGGCGAGGACGATGCCGAGCACCCACAGGGCGATGACGAAGCCCCGGTCGGCGAGGGCGACGAGGACGGCGACGGCGCCGGAGAGGAAGGCGCCGAGGTACGGGATGTAGGCGGTGACGAAGACGAGCGCGGCGAGTCCCACGGCGCCGGGCACCTGGAGGACGAGCAGTCCGACGCCGATGATGACGGCGTCGACGAGGGCGACGAGGGTCGTCCCCCGCATGTACCCCTCGACGGCCTCGAAGGCGCGTCGGGCCATGGCCTCGACGGTGTCGCCGGTGGCGTGGGGCGCGAGGGCGCGCAGGGCGCCGGCGGCCCGGTCGGAGTCCTTCAGGAAGAAGAAGATCAGGAGCAGGGCCAGGACGGCGGTGGCGAGCATCTGGGCGACGACGCTGAGCCCGCTGATCACCCCGGAGGCGGCGGTGCCGCCGAACTGCTTGAGGAGGCCCTCGGCGTTCTTGGCGAGGTCGTCGAGGGAGGTCCCGGCGGCGCCGAGATGCTTCGCGATGTCGGCGGCGGCCTGCCGCAGCGAGGTGATGATCTGGTCGCCGGTGTCGATGAGCGCGAGGACGACGATGTACGTGGCGCCGCCGACGACCGTGACGACGGCGACGACGGTGAGCCCGGCGGCGAACGACTTCCGCACCTTCATGCGGAGGAGCCAGCGGTAGAGCGGCCCGAGGAGGGCGGTGCCGAGGATCGCGAGGAGGACGGGTGTGACGGCCGTCTGGAAGACGACGCACAGCCAGATCCCGATGGCGAAGACCCCCGCGGCGAGCAGCAGGACCACGCACCACGCGGCGAAACGACGGGCGGGTTCGGGGAGGAGCGCTCGGGTCGTCTGCACCCGTCCACCGGACCACGCCCGTCGGCGTGTCGTCGCGTGCTGACGGCCGTACGGGTGACGGCACGTCACCACCGGTTACGTACGTACGCCTGCTGCTCCTCCTGTGACGTACGTACTCCTACTCGCCGATCCCGTGGACCGCCGGGATCGTGCCGAGCCGGCCCGCCTGGAAGTCCTCGAAGGCCTGGCGGAGTTCGGCCTGGGTGTTCATGACGAACGGGCCGTAGTGCGCCATGGGCTCGCGGATCGGCTGCCCGCCGAGGAGGACGACCTCCAGGTCCGGCGTGTGGCCGTCCTGCTTCTCGTCCGCGCGGACGGTGAGCGCGCCGCCCTTGCCGAAGACGGCGGTCTGGCCCATGTGGACGGGGCGGCGTTCGGCGCCGACGGTGCCGCGGCCGGCGAGGACGTACGCGAGGCCGTTGAAGTCCTCGCGCCACGGCAGGCTGATCTCGGCGCCCGGCCGCAGGGTGGCGTGGATCATCGTGATCGGGGTGTGGGTGATGCCCGGGCCCTCGTGGCCGTCGAGCTCGCCCGCGATGACGCGGAGCAGCGCGCCGCCGTCGGGGGAGGTGAGCAGCTGGACCTGGCGGCCGCGGATGTCCTGGTAGCGCGGGGCCATCATCTTGTCGGCCGCGGGCAGGTTCACCCAGAGCTGGAGACCGTGGAAGAGTCCGCCGCTGACGACGAGGGACTCCGGCGGGGCCTCGATATGAAGCAAGCCTTGACCTGCGGTCATCCACTGGGTGTCGCCGTCGGTGATGGTGCCGCCGCCGCCGTTGGAGTCCTGGTGGTCGAAGGTCCCGTCGATGATGTAGGTGACGGTCTCGAAGCCTCGGTGGGGGTGCCAGGGCGTGCCCTTGGGCTCGCCGGGGGCGTACTCCACCTCGCCCATCTGGTCCATCATGATGAACGGGTCGAGGTACTGGTAGTTGATCCCGGCGAACGCGCGTCGCACCGGGAAACCCTCGCCCTCGAAGCCGGACGGGGCCGTCGTGACGGCGAGCACGGGGCGGGAGCCGGCGTCGGCCGGGGCGGCGACGCGCGGCAGGGTGAGCGGGTTCTCGACAGTCACAGCGGGCATGACCGGACCTCCTAGGTGCGACCTTGTACGTCCACTTTAGTTGAACACTGAACTTTCTGCCACCTGGAACGCGGAACGCCCGGGAGGAATTCCTCCCGGGCGCCCCATGGGGTCAAGAATCGGTCAGCCGTACATCCGGCGCATCGCGTAGTCGACCATCTGCTCCACGGCCTTGGCGTCGAAGACCATGCGGTGGTCGCCCTCCATGTCGAGGACGAAGCCGTAGCCGGTCGGCAGCAGGTCGATCACCTCGGCGCCGGTGATGACGAAGTACTTCGACTCCTTGCCCGCGTACCGCCGCAGCTCCTTGAGCGTGGTGAACATCGGGATCACCGGCTGCTGGGTGTTGTGCAGGGCCAGGAAGCCGGGGTTGTCGCCGCGCGGGCAGTAGACCTTCGAGGTCGCGAAGATCTGCTGGAAGTCCTCGGGGGCGAGGGTGCCGGTCGTGAAGGCGCGTACGGCGTCGGCAAGAGACGGAGGCGAGGGCTCCGGATAGAGCGGAGGCTGCTGCGCGTACCCCTGCTGCGGCGGGGCGTACTGCTGCTGGGCACCCGGATTCTGGTCGTAGCCGTACATGGGCCCTGAGCCTACTGCGTCACAGATGGCCCGGAAGGGGTTGCTCTTATTACCGGTGGGTAGCATCATCGGAGAGAGCGTGTTGCTACTCGCTGGTACGTGTACGAGGAACCTGCCTCCCCGAGCCTTTACGGAGCCGTCGCCATGGGGCACTACAAGTCGAATCTCCGCGACATCGAGTTCAACCTCTTCGAGGTGCTCGGCCGCGACAAGGTGTACGGCACCGGTCCGTTCGAGGAGATGGACGTCGAGACCGCCAAGAGCATCCTCGACGAGATCCGCCGCCTCGCCGAGAACGAGCTCGCGGAGTCCTTCGCCGACGCCGACCGCAACCCGCCGGTCTTCGACCCGGAGACCAACACCGCCCCCGTACCGGCCTCCTTCAAGAAGTCCTACAAGGCCTTCATGGACTCCGAGTACTGGCGCCTCGGCATCCCCGAGGGCATCGGCGGCACCACCGCCCCGCGCTCCCTCGTCTGGGCCTACGCGGAGCTCCTCCTCGGCTCGAACCCGGCCATCTGGATGTACTCCTCCGGCCCGGCGTTCGCCGGCGTCCTCTACAACGAGGGCAACGAGGCGCAGAAGAAGGTCGCCCAGATCGCGGTCGAGAAGCGCTGGGGCTCCACCATGGTCCTCACCGAGCCCGACGCCGGCTCGGACGTCGGCGCCGGCCGCACCAAGGCCGTCCAGCAGGAGGACGGCTCCTG
Organism: Streptomyces sp. NBC_01255; assembly: GCF_036226445.1. Lineage (NCBI taxonomy): Bacteria > Bacillati > Actinomycetota > Actinomycetes > Kitasatosporales > Streptomycetaceae > Streptomyces > Streptomyces sp. NBC_01255. Next base: position 4,456,239 of record NZ_CP108474.1, on the reverse strand, counting down.
GCACATCGAGGGCGTGAAGCGCTTCATCACCTCCGGCGAGCACGACATGGAGGAGAACATCCTCCACTACGTCCTCGCCCGCCCCGAGGGTGCCGGCCCCGGCACCAAGGGCCTCTCCCTCTTCCTCGTCCCGAAGTACGAGTTCGACTGGGAGACCGGCGAGCTCGGCGCCCGCAACGGCGTCTACGCCACCAACGTCGAGCACAAGATGGGCCTCAAGGCCTCCAACACGTGCGAGATGACCTTCGGCGACCAGCACCCCGCCAAGGGCTGGCTCATCGGCGACAAGCACGAGGGCATCCGCCAGATGTTCCTCATCATCGAGTTCGCCCGCATGATGGTCGGCACGAAGGCGATCTCCACCCTCTCCACGGGCTACCTCAACGCCCTGGAGTACGCCAAGGAGCGCGTCCAGGGCACCGACCTGGCCAACTTCATGGACAAGGCCGCGCCCAAGGTCACCATCACGCACCACCCCGACGTCCGCCGCTCGCTGATGACGCAGAAGGCGTACGCCGAGGGCATGCGCACCCTCGTCCTCTACACGGCCTCCGTGCAGGACGAGATCGCGCTCAAGGAAGCGGCCGGCGAGGACGTCAAGGCGCTGCACGGTCTCAACGACCTGCTGCTCCCGATCGTCAAGGGCTACGGCTCCGAGAAGGGCTACGAGCAGCTCGCGCAGTCGCTCCAGACCTTCGGCGGCTCCGGGTTCCTCCAGGAGTACCCGATCGAGCAGTACATCCGGGACGCCAAGATCGACACCCTCTACGAGGGCACCACGGCCATCCAGGGCCAGGACTTCTTCTTCCGCAAGATCGTCCGTGACCAGGGCGCCGCCCTGAACACGCTCTCCGAGGAGATCAAGAAGTTCCTCGCGGTCGGCACCGGCGGCGAGGAGCTGGCCGGCGCCCGCGACGCGCTCGCCAAGGCCGCCGTCGACCTCGAAGGCATCGTCGGCACGATGATCACCGACCTCACCGCCACCGGCGAGGACGTCAAGAACATCTACAAGGTCGGCCTCAACACCACCCGCCTGCTGCTCGCCTCCGGCGACGTCGTCGTCGGCTACCTGCTCCTCAAGGGCGCCGCTGTCGCCGCCGAGAAGCTGGCCGCCGGCGCCACGGGCAAGGATGTCGCCTTCTACCAGGGCAAGATCGCGGCCGCGAAGTTCTTCGCCGCGAACGTCCTGCCGGGCGTCTCCGCCGAGCGCGCGCTCGCCGAGGCGATCGACTCCTCGGTGATGGACCTGGACGAGGCCGCGTTCTAAGGAACGCCACCACGTCCTGCCGGCACGGCCCGTCCCCGGGGAGGGGGGCGGGCCGTGCTGTTTTCTTTTTACGGCTCGGTTCACCTCCGGGGCGCTCCAGCCGGGCTCACTTGCCAGGCCCATGTGGGCGCCGGTACCCACCGGCCCCTCAGGAGCCGTGCTGCGTAAGGTGGAGCCCATGAGCAGCGCAGCTTCCCGCCCCACGGCCGGCCCCTTCGACCGCGGTCACACCGATGACCTCATGTCCTTCCTGACGGCCTCCCCGTCGGCGTACCACGCGGTGGCGAGCGCCGCCTCACGCCTGGAGAAGGCCGGCTTCCGGCGCGTCGAGGAGACCGCCGAGTGGGACGGGACGAGCGGCGGGAAGTACGTGGTCCGCGGCGGCGCGATCATCGCCTGGTACGTGCCGGAGGGCGCCGCCGCCCACACCCCGTACCGGATCGTCGGCGCCCACACCGACTCCCCCAACCTGCGCGTCAAGCCCCGCCCCGACATGGGCGCCCAAGGCTGGCGTCAGGTCGCCGTCGAGATCTACGGCGGGACCCTCCTCAACACCTGGCTCGACCGCGACCTCGGCCTCGCCGGCCGCCTCACCCTCCGCGACGGCAGCCACCACCTCGTCAACGTGGACCGGCCGCTGCTGCGCGTCCCGCAGCTCGCCATCCACCTCGACCGCGGGGCCAACGACGGCCTCAAGCTGGAGCGCCAGCGCCACATGCAGCCCATCTGGGGCATCGGCAAGGTCCACGAGGGCGACCTGATCTCCTTCGTCGCCGCCGAGGCCGGCGTCGACGCCGAGGACGTCACCGGCTGGGACCTCATGGTCCACCCCGTCGAGGCGCCCGCCTACCTGGGCCGCGACCGCGAACTCCTCGCCGGACCGCGCATGGACAACCTCCTCTCCGTCCACGCCGCCGTCGCCGCGCTCGCCTCCCTCGCGGGCCGCGACGACCTGCCGTACATCCCGGTCCTCGCCGCCTTCGACCACGAGGAGAACGGCTCCGAGGCCGACACCGGCGCCCAGGGCCCGCTGCTCGGCAACGTCCTGGAGCGCTCGGTCTACGCCCGCGGCGGCGCCTACGAGGACCGCGCCCGCGCCTTCGCCGGCACGGTCTGCCTCTCCTCCGACACCGGCCACGCCGTCCACCCCAACTACGCGGAGCGCCACGACCCGACGCACCACCCGCGCGTCAACGGCGGCCCGATCCTCAAGGTCAACGTCAACCAGCGGTACGCCACCGACGGCAGCGGCCGGGCCGTCTTCGCCGCCGCCTGCGAGAAGGCGGGCGTGCCCTGGCAGTCGTTCGTCTCCAACAACGACATGCCCTGCGGCACGACGATCGGCCCGATCACCGCCGCCCGCCACGGCATCAAGACCGTCGACATCGGCGTCGCGATCCTCTCGATGCACAGCGCCCGCGAACTCTGCGGCGCCGACGACCCGTACCTCCTCGCAAACGCCCTGGTCGCCTTCCTGGAGGGCTGAGCACGTCCGGGGCGCCGAGCGAAACATCGACGAAAGGCCCCGCCCGGCAGCCTCGTCCTCATGCACCGTCACGAGGGCCCGTCCCGGGGGAAGTTCACCGCCGGTATCACCGTCGCCGTCGCGCTCGCCGCGGCGGCGGCGGGCGTCGTCATCGACCGGTACGACGACCGGCCGCCGTGGGGCACGGACATCGCGTACGAGGGCGGCTACATCCTGGCCTCCCGCATCCGCGGGTACGACGTCGACGGCTCGCGCACGAAGGCGCTGCTCGCCGGGGAGTGCGCGCTCATGGAGCGGCAGGGGATGGGCGGCGAACGGGCCGTCCACGACCCGGCGGCGTGGGTGGCCGGGTGCCTGGACGGGGCCGCAGGGCGCCCGTCCAGGAACCAGGGGATCGTGCGTTAGGCGTCCATGCCCGCGAGGATCAGGGGGAGGCGGGCCGTGCCCGTCTCCGTGATCTTCACCGGGACGCCCCAGTCCTGCTGGTGGACGTGGCAGGCCGGGTACTCGTTGGCGGGGTCGTCGTCGCATGACGCGGCCATCGCGGAGACGTGCAGGACGCCTTCGGTCAGCTCCGGGTTCAGGTCGAGCTCACGGAAGAGATCGGTTCCCGTGCCCTCGCCGCCGAGCAGCAGCTCCGGCGGGGTCGAGGAGACCAGGAGCCGCGTCGACGGGCCGTAGCGGTCATCGAGCTTCTGGCCCGTCGGGGCCTGGAAGACGACATCCAGGCGGAGGCGGCCGGGGGCGACCTCCGTGGCCTCGCGCTTGGTGCGGTGGGCGACCGACTCGACCTGGACGGCCTCCTCGGGCAGGCGGAGCCGCGTCAGCCGGTGCCGGGCGGACTCGACGACCACGATGTCGCCGTCGACGAGCACGGCGTCGCTCGGCTCGCGCAGATCGGTGGCGAGCGTCGTCACCTCGCCCGTCGCCGGGTCGAAGCGGCGCAGGGCGTGGTTGTACGTGTCGCTGATCGCGACCGAGCCGTCGGGGAGGGCGGTCACGCCCAGCGGGTGCTGGAGCAGGGCCTGGTCGGCGGCGCCGTCGCGGTGCCCGAAGTCGAAGAGCCCGGTGCCGACGGCCGTGTGGACGATTCCTTCGGTGTCGATCCAGCGCACGGAGCTGGTCTCGGAGTCGGCGATCCACAGCCGGTCCTCGGTGGCGGCGAGCCCGGACGGCTGCGCGAACCAGGCCTCGGCGGCGGGCCCGTCGACGAGGCCCTCGTTCGTCGTCCCGGCGGCGACCTCGACGGTCCCGCTCTCGGGGTCGTACGTCCAGATCTGGTGGACGCCGGCCATGGCGATCCACACCTTGCCCTGCCACCAGGCGACGTCCCACGGCGAGGACAGGTCGACCTCCAGGGCGGGCCCGGACGTGGGCGACCCCTGCCACCACTGCTTTCCGGTGCCGGCGACGAGCTCGATCGCGCCGCTCTCCGGGTCGAACACGCGCAGGGCGTGGTTCACGGTGTCGGCGACGACGATCTTGCCGTCGGGCAGCATCGCGAGGCCCTGCGGCTCCCGGAACACCCCTTCCCCGATCCGCCGCACGACGGTCTCCCCGTCCGCCGCGAGCTCGACGAGCTGGTGCCGGGTGGTGTCGGAGACGAGGAGGTTCCCGGACGGCAGCAGGACCGCCTTGCCGGGGAAGCGGAGGTCGGTGGCGACGGGCTCCGGCGCCACGTACGGCCCGTCCCCGCGCCGCAGCGTCCCCTTGGCCTCGTGCTCGGCCTCCAGCTCCTCGACGAGGGTCCGGATCGCGTTGGCGTGCCCCTCACCGGCGTGCTGGGCGACGACGTACCCCTCGGGGTCGATCACGACGAGCGTCGGCCAAGCCCGGACGGCGTACTGCTTCCAGGTCGCGAGCTCCGGGTCGTCGAGCACGGGGTGATGCACCTCGTACCGCTCGACGGCATCGACGACGGCCTGATGCTCGGCCTCGTGCACGAACTTCGGCGAGTGCACACCGACGATGACGAGCGTGTCGCGGTGCTTCTCCTCCAGGTCCCGCAGCTCGTCGAGGACGTGGAGGCAGTTCACACAGCAAAAGGTCCAAAAGTCGAGAAGAACGACTTTTCCTCGCAGGTCGGCGAGGGTGAGGTCGTCTCCTCCCGTGTTCAGCCAGCCGCCCTTGCCGATCAGCTCGGGGGCACGGACACGGGCACGTCGGGGCGCGGGTGCGGTCGCGGGGTCGCTCATGGGTCAAGGGTGCCGTACGGGTGGAAAGTGGGGGCCGGGCGGGGCGGGGGTGCGTGTCCGGGGGTGGGGTCGGAGGGTGGGCTGGTGAGCATGGCCCCCATGACGCGCGTGGGCAGATCATCGGACTATTACCGCCATCGGGTGAGAGGCGGACTGCTGGTGGGGCTGCTCGTCCTGCCCTGCTTGGCCCTGCCCGGACTCCCCGGGGCGTGGGCGGCGGGTGGGGTCGGGGACGGGGCGCTACGGATGACCGTGACCGTGAACGGGCGGGGGCACAGCGGGCTGCGGCCGCCGGCCGTACGGGTCGGGGCGCAGGTCGTGAAGCGGTACCGCCTCGTGAACAGCGGGGAGGCCCATCTGTACGGGGTCCGGGTCGTCGATCCGGCGGTGCCCGCCGGGGCCGTGCGGTGCCCCGGGCGCACGCTCGCCGCGCTCGGGGAGCTGGAGTGCGTCGCCCGGTTCCCGGCGGTCGGCGGCGTACGCCGGGCCACCGCGCGCGTCGAGGGCGACATCCCGTCGCTGCGGCGGCGGCTCACCGCGACCGCCCGCACCGGGTACACCGGGGTCGCCGGCGGCCTCCGTCTCACCGAGCGGGTCACGGTGCCGGGAGCCGGTGCGGGCGCGGGGCGAGGCCTGGGGGTGGGGTCGGGGTCTGGGTCGGGGTCTGGGGCGGGGTCGGTCGGCGTCGCGTACACCGTGACCAATCGCGGCAACCGGGCCGTCCACGCGGTACGCGTCGAGGACCCGGGGCTGGGGCTCGCGCCCGGCTCCCTCGACTGCGGGGCGGGCGGCGGGACCGTCGCCGTGCTCGCGCCCGGGGCCTCGGCCCGCTGTACGGCCGTCGTGCGGCGGCCGCCGGGCACCCACCGGAGCACCGGGATCGCCTCCGGCAGCGACCGGGTCACCACCTACGGGCCCGGCGGCGAGCGCCTCCTCGCGCCGACGCTCACCGCCCGGTCCTCGGCCGTCTTCACCCTCCCGCGACGCGCGAGCGTCGCGGCGCCCAAGCCGAATCGGCCGGGGAGCGGTGGGGCGCCGGGGGGCAGTGCCGTTCCAGGGGCTCCTGGGGGTGTGGGGGTTGCTGGGGCCACTGGGCCCGCTGGGCCTGCTGGGCCTGCTGAAGTTGCCGGGGCTGCGGGGGCTCCCGCGATTCCGGGGGGTGCTGCGGGCGGTACGGCGGCTGCGGCAGGTGCGGTCGTGGCTCCCGGGGGCGCGGGGGTCGCCACCGGGGCCGTTCCCGTACCGGCTCCGCCTCCCCCTCCGCCGCCGGCACCGCCCGCCGTCGGGCCGGATGGCACCCAACCCGTCGCCGGTGAGCGGCCCGGCACCACCACTGCCCCCGCCGCCCTCCGCGCCGCCGCCCCCGACGACGAGGGCTTCCTCGGGCGGCTGCGGCGCCGTGGCCGGGAGGCGCACGAGCTCGGGATCGTGATCACCCTGCTGCTGCTTCTGATCCCCGCGGCGATCGCCGCGGCCCTCCTCGGCAACCGGCGGGGCTGACCGTGGCCCTGTTCGAAACGCTCGTCGTCGTCCTCGGCGTCGCGTTCGTCGCCGCCCTCGCCGTCGTCGCCAAGACCCGGCTCTTCCCGGTCGGCGAGGACGAGGAACCGCGCGAGGACGTCGCCGAGTACATCGCCATGATGGTGTCGGTCCTCTACGCCGTCGTGCTCGGCCTCTGCCTGGTCTCCGTCTGGGACACCCGCTCCTCCGCCGCCGACCACGTCCAGGCCGAGGCGAGCGCCCTGCACCAGACGTACCTGCTCGCGGACGCGCTCCCCGCCGGCCATCGGCAGCCGCTGCGCGACGCCGCCCGCTCGTACGCGAACCACGTCGTCGGCGTCGAGTGGCCGGCGATGGCCGCCCGCGAGCCCCTCGACGCCTCCGGCTGGGCGATGCTCGAACAGCTGCGGCGCGCGAGCGAGGTGTCCGACTCCGACAAGGTGTCCGAGCACATCGCCGCGCAGGAGGTGCTCGCCCAGCTCGGTTACGTCGACGACGCGCGGCGCGGCCGGGAAGCGGCGGCGCAGGAGCGGCTCTCGCCGGTGCTGTGGACGGGCCTGATCATCGGCGGCGCGCTGACGCTGGCGTTCATGTTCCTCTTCGGGATCAAGAAGAGCACGACCCATGTGGTGATGGTGATGGGTCTTTCCGGGTTCATCGCGTTCACGGTGCTGCTGATCCATCAGCTCGACTCGCCCTTCGGCGAGACGCTCGGCGCGACCCCGGACGCCTTCGTCCGCTATTTCTCGGCGTGAGCCGAGCGATCACGGGGCAGGCATATCCGCGTGAAATATCTCGTACGGGACAAGATCTTCGCGATCGGCGACGACTACTGGATCGAGGACGAGCAGGGCCGCCACGCCTTCCTCGTCGACGGCAAGGCCATGCGGCTGCGCGACACCCTGGAGCTGAAGGACCCCGACGGGCAGGTCCTGATCACCCTGCGCCAGAAGATGTTCAGCCTCCGGGACGCGATGACGATCGAGCGGGACGACCGCCCCCTCGCGACCATCCGCCGCAAACGGCTCTCGCTCCTGCGCAACCACTACCGGGTGACCCTCGTCGAGGGCACCGAACTGGACGTCAGCGGCCGGATCCTGGACCGGGAGTTCACCGTCGAGTACGACGGCGAGCTCCTGGCCCACATCTCCCGGCAGTGGTTCCGCGTCCGCGACACGTACGCCGTGAACGTCGTCCGCGAGGACGCGGACGCGGCGCTGCTCGTCGCGGTGGCCGTGTGCGTGATCCGGATGGCCGAGCGGGAGCGCGAGGACTGACGCTGACGGCTCCTCACACCGCCTTGGCCAGGGCCTGCTCCAGGTCCGTCCACAGGTCCTCGACATGCTCGATGCCGACCGAGATCCGGACCGTGCCCGGCCCGATGCCCGCCGCCGCCAGGGCCTCCGCGTCGAGCTGGTGGTGCGAGGTGGAGGCCGGGTGCATCACCAGGGTCTTCACGTCGCCCAGGGAGACGCTCAGCGATGCCACCCGGACCGCCTCGACGAACGTCCGGCCCGCCTCGCGGCCGCCCGCGAGGTCGACCGAGATCACGCCGCCGCCCCCGTCCGGCAGCAGCCGCTCGGCGATCTCCCGGTCCGGGTGGCTCGCGAGGGAGGGGTGGCGGACGGCCGTGACCGCCGGGTGCGCTTCCAGCCGGGCGCCGAGCTCGGCGGCGTTCGCGCACTGGCGCGCGATGCGCAGCGACAGGGTCTGCATGCCGCGCAGGGTGAGCCAGGCGGCGAACGGGTCGGTGGACGCGCCCTGTTCGATCGTGTGGCGGCGGACACTGCGGTGGAGGTCGGGGTCCTTGAAGACGGCGACACCGCCGAGGACGTCGGCGTGCCCCGCGAGGTACTTGGTGGCGGAGTGGACGACGATGTCGGCGCCGTGGTGGAGGGGCCGGCAGAGCAGCGGGGAGGCGAAGGTGTTGTCGACGACGACCGGCACCCCGGCCTCGCCCGCGACGGCGGCGAGCGCGGGCAGGTCGGAGACGCGGGTCGTCGGGTTGGCGATGGTCTCCAGGTAGAGGAGGCGGGTCTCGGGGCGCAGGGCCGCGCGCACCTCCTCCGGGTCCGTACCGGAGACGTAGGTGACGTCGACGCCCCAGCGCGTGGCGAGGTCGGTGAGGACCGCGTACGTACCGCCGTACAGGCAGGTCTGGGCGACGACATGGCCCCCGCTGCCGAGCAGGGCGTGGAGGACGCCGTTGACGGCGCCCATGCCGGAGGCGAAGGAGAGGGCGGCGGCCCCGCCTTCGAGGCGGGCCACGGCGTTCTCCAGGGTGCGGACAGTGGGGTTGCCGTGGCGGCTGTACATGAACGCGTCGGGGGAGGTGAAGGCCTCGGCGAGGGCGTCGGCCGAGTCGAAGGCGAAGACGTGGCCCTGGTGGAGGGGGACGCCGAGCGGCCTGCTGCCGGTGATCTCGACGTGGGGCGGGTGGACGGCGAGCGTCTCGGGACGGGTACGGAACGCTGCTGCGGAGTCTGCGGAGTCGGCGTGGCTCATGTGCCCAGTCTGTGGACCGGCCGTTTGCCTTCCCAGGTCCAATCCCGGCAGATTGGTTCGGCGATGGAGCCAATCAGTCCCTCCCCCGACACGATCGACGCGCTGGTCGCCCGGCTCGGCCGCTGGTCCGCCGGGCGCGGCCCGCTCTACCTCCTGCTCGCCGCCCGGCTGCGCCGGCTGATCGACGAGGGCGCGCTGCCGCCCGGCACGCGGCTGCCGCCGGACCGGCGGTTCGCGACGGCCCTCGCCGTGGGCCGTACGACGGTCGTCGCCGCCTACGACACCCTGCGCCAGGAGGGGCGGCTCGTACGGCGGCAGGGCAGCGGCACCCGGGTCGCCCGGGCGGCGCTCGCGCCGGAACGGCCCCGGGTGACCGAGACGTCGAACCCGCTCTTCCTGCACCTCCTGGAGGCGCCCGACGACGTGATCCTGCTGAGCTGCGCCGCGCCCTCGCAGCCGCCGCCCGAGCTGGCGGAGGCGTACCGCTCGCTCGTCCTGCCGGACGCGGACCTCGGCTACCACCCGGCCGGGCTCGGCGCGCTGCGGGCGGCGGTCGCCGCGCGGTACGCGGCGCGGGGCGTGCCGACCGGTCCGGAGCGGATCCTCGTCACCACCGGCGCCCAGCAGGGCCTTTCGCTCCTCACCCGGCTGCTGCTCGCGCCCGGCGACGGGGTGCTGGTGGAGGCGCCGACGTATCCGGGGGCGCTCGACCTCTTCCGGGAGGCGGCGGCCGTACCGCTGCCGGTGGCGGTGGGCCCCGACGGCGTGGACGTGGCGGAGGCGGTACGGGTGATGGAACGTCACCGTCCGGCCCTGGCCTATGTCGTGCCCCGCTTCCAGAACCCCACCGGGACCGTCCTGCCGCCGCTCGCCGGCCGCCGGCTCGTCGAGGCGGCGACCGCGCTGGGCGTGCCGCTCGTCGACGACGAGGTCCTCGCCGACCTCGCGTTCACCCCGGGAGAAGGGCAGCCGTCGCTCTCCTCCTACGGCGAGGTGATCGCGGTCGGCTCGCTGAGCAAGGTCGTGTGGGGCGGGCTGCGGATCGGCTGGGTACGGGGTCCGGCGCCGCTGATCGCCCGCCTCGCCCGGCTCAAGGCCCTCCACGACCTGGGCAGCGACCTCCCGTCCCAACTCGCCGCGACCCGCCTCCTCGACGACTTCGCCCCGGTCCTGGCCGCCCGCACGGCGGCGGCACGGGCGGGCCACGACCACCTCAGGGCCGAGCTCGCCCGGCGGCTGCCCTCCTGGTCCTGCGCGCCGACGGCCGGCGGCCAGACCCTGTGGGTGCGGCTCCCGCACGGCGACGGCGTCTCCTTCGCCCAACTCGCCCTCCGCCATGGGGTCGCCGTCCTCCCGGGCGCCACGACGGACGCCCTCGGCGGCAGCCTCCGCCACCTCCGGCTCCACTTCCTCGCACCGCCCGAGATCCTCACGGAGGCGGTACGGAGGCTGGCGGCGGCCTGGGCGGAGTACGCCCCGGACCCGGAGGCGGAGCGCGCGTCCCTTCATGCGATCGTCGTCTGAAACGGCCGGAGGCACATCAGGGGGCGCCATGCACACCACCGTCACACCGTTCGCGCTGCGCCCGTGGCGCGAGGGCAAGGGGTACGAGCGGCGGGCCGGCTGGCGGGGCGCCTCCGCCGAGTTCGGCGAGATCACCGTGGAGGCGCCGCTGCGGCAGACCGTGCAGGAGGTCGTCGTCTCGGAGCTGCGGGGCGGTCTGCTCCCGCCGGCGTCGTACGAGACACGGGGCATCCACACGGAGACGATCCGGCTGCCGACCCTGAACCGCGCGACCCTCCGCGTCGGCGACGCCCACGTCTACATGACCCGCAACAGGATCGGCGCGACGGCCCGGCAGCGGGCGCTCCAGCTGCGGTACGGCGGCGACCACTACCGGCTGTGGGCGCGGGACCGGCGTTCCTGGACGCTGGAGCGCGCCGCGGACGCCGAGGACCCGGGGGTCACCGTGTCGGTGAGCGGGGCGGGGCGCGGCAGCCGGCGCCGGCTCGACGTCACCGTGTCGGGCCGGGCGGGCGCGGCGGACCTGTCCCTGGCGCTGATCTTCGCGGGGGTGGACCGCGCGGCGCTCACCCGGGGCGGCGCGGTCCGCGCGGGCTTCTCCCGGGTCGGCCAGCTGTGGGCGGAGGCGCAGGCGTAGGCCCGAGTGGTCCCGCCGGGCTGGAGGAGAGACGCTGGAAGTGAGCGCGTCCGGGTGTCGAGGGTGCGTACCGAACGGAGCGCCTGCCCGGTCGGAAAGGCCGCGTCATGCGCATGCTGCTGAAGGTCCAGATGGACACCCAGGCCTCCAACGAGGCCATCAAGCAGGGCACCCTGCAGAAGATCGTGGAGAAGGCCATGGCGGAGCTCCGACCCGAGGCCGCCTACTTCACGGCCCAGGACGGCTGTCGGACCGCCTTCATCTTCTTCGACCTGGCCGACCCGTCCCAGATGCCGAAGATCTCGGAGCCCTTCTTCCTCCAACTCGGCGCCAAGATCTCCTACACGCCGGTCATGAACGGGGAGGACCTGAGCAAGGGCCTCGCCGCGCTCACGCCCGACAGCTGACCGCCCGACCGCCCGGCCGCCTCAGGGGCGGCGGACGCGCGGCGCCGCGATGCCCAGGACGCGGTCCTTGAGGGCCGGGAACTGCTCGCGCGTCGCCGTCACCTTCGCCGGGTCGAGGACGACCCGCAGGATCTCCTCGTCCGGGCCGGCCTCCGCGAGGACCTCGCCCCACGGGTCGACGACGATCGAGTGCCCGGCCTGTTCGACGCCCGCGTGGGTGCCGGCGGTGCCGCAGGCGAGGACGTACGCCTGGTTCTCGACCGCCCGCGCCTGCGCGAGGAGCGTCCAGTGCGCGCGGCGGCGGGCCGGCCAGCCGGCGGGGACGACGAACGCCTGGGCGCCCGCGTCGACGAGGCCGCGGAAGAGCTCGGGGAAGCGCAGGTCGTAGCAGGTGCCGACGCCGAGCGTGAGGTGCGGCAGGTCGACGGTGACCAGGTCCTCCCCGGCGGCCATCATCACCGCCTCGCCCTTGTCGAAGCCGAAGCGGTGGATCTTGCGGTAGGAGGCGGCGAGTTCGCCGTCGGGGGAGAGGACGAGCGAGGTGTTGTAGAGGGCGCCGCCCTCCGCCTCGACGAACGACCCGGCGTGCAGCCAGACCCCGGCGTCCCGCGCGGCCTCCGCCATCGCCCGGTGCGTCGGGCCGTTCAGCGGCTCGGCCTCGGCGGCGAACTGCTCGTACGCGAAGGCCCCCATGGGCCACAGCTCGGGGAGGACGACGAGGTCGGCGTGGCCGGATTCCTCCCGTACGAGACGGGCCACGCGGGCCCGTCGGGCGTCGACCGGTTCGTCCGGGTCTACCGCGATCTGGATCAGCGAGGCGCGCACACTACCACCGTCCTGGCATTCGAGCCGTCAACACCGGCCTACGATCGTCACACGAAAGCACTGCCGGGGTGCCTTCGGGCAGCGTAACTTAGCGTCCGAGCCTCCCACCCAGTCGTGTTTTCAGCCCGCGCACCGAAGAACCGCCGAGGGGTCCCGTGACCGTCCATCCCAGCCTCCAGAACTACGCCGACGCCTGGACCCATTCCATCGAGGCGATAGCCGAGCTGGTGCAGCCGCTCGTGGAGGGCGAGTGGAACCGGCCGACCCCGTGCATCGGCTGGTCGGTGCGGGACATCGTCTCCCATGTCATCGGCATGGAGACGGAGATGCTGGGCGACCCGCGCCCCATCCACTCCCTGCCGCGCGATCTGTACCACGTACGCAGTGACTTCGCCCGCTACATGGAAGTCCAGGTCGATGTGCGGCGGCACCACACCGCGCCGGAGATGACCTCGGAGCTGGAGTACATCCTCATCCGCAGGGCCCGTCAGCTCCGCAACGAGAACCGCTCTCCCGAGCACCTGATCCGCGCCCCTCTCGGCGCCGAGCAGTCCCTCGAACTGGCCTACCGGATGCGCGCCTTCGACGTGTGGGTGCACGAGCAGGACCTGCGGGTCGCGCTCGGCGTGCCGGGCAATCTGGACTCGGCCGGCGCGCACGTCACCCGGGACGTGCTCCTGGAGGCGCTGCCGAAGGTGGTCGCCAAGGACGCCGGGGCGCCCGCCTCCTCGGCGGTGGTGCTCGACGTGACCGGTCCGGTGGAGTTCCTGCGGACGGTACGGGTCGACGCCGAGGGCCGGGGGACGGTCGACGGGGCGCCCTCGCTGGGCCCGGCGGTGACGCTCGCGACGGACTGGGAGACGTTCGTACGGCTCGCCTGCGGTCGCGTCCGGCCGGCCGATGTCGCCGACCGGGTCAAGACGGAGGGCGACGAGGACCTGGCGCGGGCGATACTCGACAACTTCGCGGTGACGCCCCGCTAGAACGGCTTCACGCCGGTACGTGCACGGCCTCCACACGGCTGGCGACGAGCCGCTCCCGCTCCCTGCGGTGGGTGCGGGCCTTGAGGCGCAGGATCTGCACGACGCCGAACGCCTCCAGGACGAAGACGGACGAGAACGCGATCCGGTAATCGCCACCGGTCGCGTCGAGCAGCACGCCGACGGCGAGCAGCGTCGTCATCGAGGCGACGAAACCACCCATGTTGACGATGCCCGAGGCGGTGCCCTGACGCTCCGGCGGATTGGCCGGGCGCGCGAAGTCGAAGCCGATCATCGAGGCCGGTCCGCAGGACCCGAGGACCAGGCAGAGGGTGATCAGCAGCCACATCGGGGCGTGGTCGCCGGGGTACGCGAGGGTGGCCCCCCACAGCAGCGCGGTGGCCGCGACCGTACTGAGGGCGAGCGGGACACGGGCGTTGTGGTGGCGGGCGATGATCTGCCCGTACGCGAGGCCGACGACCATGTTCGAGAGCACGACCAGGGTCAGCAGCTCGCCCGCCGTGCCACGGGACAGCCCCTGCGCCTCGACGAGGTACGGCAGCCCCCACAGCAACAGGAACACCATGGCCGGGAACTGGGTCGTGAAGTGGACCCACATGCCGAGCCGGGTGCCGGGCTCCCGCCACGACTCGGCGATCTGGCGGCGGACGAACGCGGCGCCCGCGTGCCGGACAGGCTCGGGCTCGTACCCCTCGGGGTGGTCCTTGAGGAAGATCAGCAGCAGGACGAGGACGAGGACGCCCGCGAGCGAGCTGCCGACGAAGGTGGTCGTCCAGCCGAGGCCGTGCAGGGCGCGGGCGATGAAGATGGTCGAGACGAGGTTGCCGGCCATGCCGAAGAGAGCGGCGACCTGGCCGATGAGCGGGCCGCGCCGGGCGGGGAACCAGCGGCTGCCGAGCCGCAGGACGCTGATGAAGGTCATGGCGTCGCCGCAGCCGAGAAGCGCGCGGGAGGCGAGCGCCGTGCCGTAGGTGGGCGAGAGCGCGAAGCCCAGCTGGCCGAGGGTGAAGAGCAGGACTCCGAGGGTCAGGACCTTCTTGGTGCCGAGCCGGTCGACCATGAGCCCGACGGGTATCTGCATGCCCGCGTAGACGAGCAGCTGGAGTATGGAGAAGGTGGAGAGCGCGGAGGCGTTGACGTCGAAGCGGTCGGCGGCGTCGAGTCCGGCGACGCCCAGGGACGTGCGGAAGATGATGGCGACGAAGTAGACGGCGACGCCGACGCCCCAGACGAGGGCGGCCCGGCGGCCGCCGGGCGGGTCGCCGGGGAGGGTGACGGCGGAGCCGTACGCGTTCCGGTTCTTCCCGTTCTTGTTCCCGTTCTTGTTCCGGCCGCGGCGGGCCCGTCCCTTCCCCTTGTCGGGGTTCACCGGTCCTCACCCCGGACCAGGACCTTGACCCAGGTGAGGTGCTGGCGGACGCAGTGGGCCGCGCCCTCCACGTCACCCGCGCGGATCCGGTCGAGGATCTCGGCGTGCTCGGCGATGTTCTTGGCGATCCGGTCGGGCTGGGACTGCATCACGGCGACACCCATGCGGAGCTGACGGTCGCGGAGCTGGTCGTAGAGACGGGCGAGGATCTGGTTGCCGGCGTGCCGGACGATCTCGGCGTGGAAGCAGCGGTCGGTGATCGCGACCTCGGCGAGGTCCCCGGCCTCGGCGCGCTGCTTCTGCTCCTCCAGGAGCTCTTCGAGCCGCTCGATCAGCGCGGCCGGCGCGGGCACGGCCCGGCGGACCGCGAACTCCTCGACGAGCAGCCGGGTCTCGACGACGTCGGCGATCTCCTGCGCGGAGACGGCCAGGACGAGGGCGCCCTTCTTCGGGTAGAGCTTGAGCAGCCCTTCCATCTCCAGCTTGAGCAGGGCCTCGCGGACGGGGGTCCGCGACACCCCCACCGCCAGCGCGAGCTCCCCCTCGGTGAGCAGGGTGCCGCCCTCGTAACGACGGTCGAGCACCGCCTGCTTGACGTGCATGTAGACGCGGTCTGCGGCTGGGGGTGCGGATGCCATGCGTACAGCTTAGATACAACAGAGGTGCAACAGGAGCCGCCGTCCAAGATGCGGACGGCGGCCCCTTAGATCCGGAAGTCGTAGTAGCTCTCGCCGCCGACCAGGACGGAGGTGAAGCACGTGGGGAGACCGTCGGGCCGGCGCGGCACCTCCTGCGAGGTACGGCGCGTGAAGCCGAGAGACAGACCGGCCACGAACGGGTCCTCGCCGTCGGCGTCGTGGACGCGCCGGCCCTGAGCCGCGAGATGGTCGAGGACTGCGTCAGCGGGCGCACGGAAGACGTCCTGCCCGTCGAGGAGCACGCGCGTGGGGGTTTCCTTCCCCTCACCCGGCCACCACAACTCGACGGCCGTGACGGTGTTCTCCTCCTCAAGGAGCACCTCGACACCCACGCCCGCGCAGGACGCGGAGAGGGAGCCGCTCCGCGCCCGGGGACGGAGCCGGGGCTCGCCCCAGGGCGTCACGGCGGCCGCCGCCTCGTCGAAGGTCATGCCCAGGCGTACGGGCCCGACACCGTGCGGCGGTTCGATAGGGAGATCCATGCCCTCTACCCAAACATCCGGTGGTGGCAGATGCCACCACCGGATGTCTCCACCGGATGTTTCACGTGAAACGGGCGAACCCGCCTACCGCGTCGAGGAGATCAGGCCCAGGTGATGAGCCGCTTCGGCTGCTCCAGGACCGCGGCGATGTCCGCGAGGAACTTCGAGCCGAGCTCGCCGTCGACGAGGCGGTGATCGAAGGAGAGCGCGAGCGTCGTGACCTGACGCGGCTTCACCTTGCCCTTGTGGACCCACGGCTGGAGCTTGATCGCACCGACCGCGAGGATCGCGGCCTCGCCCGGGTTCAGGATCGGCGTACCGGTGTCGACGCCGAAGACGCCGACGTTGGTGATGGTGAAGGTGCCGCCCTGCATGGCCGCCGGAGTCGTCTTGCCCTCGCGAGCGGTGGAGACCAGCTCGCTCAGGGACTTCGACAGCTCGGGCAGGGTCTGGGCGTGCGCGTCCTTGATGTTCGGCACGATCAGACCGCGCGGGGTGGCCGCGGCGATGCCCAGGTTCACGTACCGCTTGAGCACGATCTCCTGCGCCGCCTCGTCCCAGGCCGCGTTGATGTCCGGGTTCCGCTTGACCGCGACGAGCACGGCCTTCGCGATGAGGAGCAGCGGATTGACCCGCAGGCCCGCCATGTCCTTGTCGGACTTCAGCTCCTCGACCAGCTTCATCGTCCGCGTGATGTCGAACGTCACGAACTCCGTGACGTGCGGCGCCGTGAACGCCGAGCCGACCATCGCGGCCGCCGTCGCCTTCCGCACCCCCTTGATGGGGACACGGATCTCTCGCGCCTCCGACGACACCTCGGCCGCCGCGACGGAGACCGGAGCCTGAGCCGGAGCCGGCGCCTGGGCCGTGGCCTGAGCCGGAGTGGCCACGGGAGCCGGGGCCTCGACGACCGGCGCGGGAGCGGGAGCCGCCGCCGCGTGGACGTCCTCGCGGGTGATGATGCCGTCCGGGCCGGTCGGGGTGACCGTCGCCAGATCGACGCCGAGGTCCTTGGCGAGCTTGCGGACCGGCGGCTTGGCCAGCGGCCGGTCGCCGACCGGCCCGTGCCCGTTGAGCTGCTCCGGTACGGAGACGAGGACCGGAGCGGCCGTCGCAGCCGCCGGGGTGGTGCCCGCCGGTGCCTTGCGCGGGCGGCGCTTGGTGGAGCTCGCGGCCACGCCGTAGCCGACGAGGACGGGCTGGCGGCCCTTGGGCTCGTCGTCCTCGGCCGCCGGGGCGGCGGGGGCCGCCACCACCGGGGCAGCCTCGGCCACCGGCGCCTCGGCGGCGGGGGCGTCTCCGCCGCCCACGTTCACCGAGATGATGACCTGGCCGACGTCGACCGTCGTCCCCTCGGAGAAGCGCAGCTCGTGCACCGTCCCGTCGAAGGGGATCGGCAGCTCGACGGCGGCCTTGGCCGTCTCGACCTCGCACACGACCTGTCCGTCGGTGACCGTGTCACCGACCTGGACGTACCACTTGAGGATCTCAGCCTCGGTGAGGCCCTCGCCCACATCGGGCATCTTGAATTCGCGGATCGTCACGGTGCTCTCCTCAGTACGCCAGCGAGCGGTCGACGGCGTCGAGCACGCGGTCCAGGCCCGGCAGGTACTCCTCCTCCAGGCGCGCCGGCGGGTACGGCGCGTGGTAGCCGCCGACCCGCAGGACGGGGGCCTCCAGGTGGTAGAAGCAGCGCTCGGTGATCCGAGCGGCGATCTCGGCGCCGGAGCCGAAGAACACCGGCGCCTCGTGGACGACGACCAGGCGGCGGGTCTTCTCGACCGAGGCCTGAATGGTGTCGAAGTCGATCGGGGAGATCGAGCGGAGGTCCACGACCTCGATCGACTTGCCCTCCTCGGCGGCGGCCTCGGCCACCTCCAGACAGGTCTTCACCATCGGGCCGTAGGCCACCAGGGTGAGGTCCGTGCCCTCGCGGGCGACCCGGGCCTTGTGCAGCTCGCCGGGGATGGCCTCGGTGTCGACCTCGCCCTTGTCCCAGTAGCGGCGCTTGGGCTCGAAGAAGATGACCGGGTCGTCGCTCTGGATCGCCTGCTGGAGCATCCAGTAGGCGTCGGAGGAGTTCGCCGGGGTGACGACCTTGAGGCCCGCGACGTGCGCGAAGAGCGACTCGGGGGACTCGGAGTGGTGCTCGACGGCGCCGATGCCGCCGCCGTACGGGATGCGGATGACGACCGGCATCTTCACGGTGCCGAGCGAACGGGCCCGGATCTTCGCCAGCTGGGTGACGATCTGGTCGTACGCCGGGAAGACGAAACCGTCGAACTGGATCTCCACTACCGGCCGGTAGCCGCGCAGCGCGAGGCCGATCGCGGTGCCGACGATGCCGGACTCGGCGAGCGGGGTGTCGATGACACGGTCCTCGCCGAAGTCCTTCTGCAGACCTTCGGTGATCCGGAAGACACCGCCGAGCTTGCCGACGTCCAGGCCCATGATGAGGACCTTGGGATCGGTCTCCAGGGCCTTGCGCAGCGACTCGTTGAGCGCCTTCGCGAGGGGAAGCTTCTGAACAGCCATGATTACTCGGCCTCTCCGTTCGCGAAGGACGCCTGGTACGCGGCGAACTCCGCGCGCTCCTCGTCGACGAGCGCGTGCCCGTCCGCGTACACGTTGTCGAAGATCGCCATGTGCTCCGGGACGGGCATGGCGCGCACGACCTCGCGGACCTGCTTGCCGAGGGCTTCGCTCTCCGCCTCCAGCTCCTCGAAGAAGGCCGCGTCGGCGTGGCCCTCGTTCTCCATGTACGTCTTGAGGCGCTGGATCGGGTCCTTCGCCTCCCAGGCCTCGCGCTCCTCGTCCCGGCGGTACTTCGTCGGGTCGTCGGAGGTGGTGTGGGCGGCCATGCGGTAGGTGAACGCCTCGATGAGCGTCGGGCCCTCGCCGTTGCGGGCACGCTCGAGCGCCCAGCGGGTCACGGCCAGGCACGCGAGGACGTCGTTGCCGTCGACGCGGACGCCGGGGAAGCCGAAGCCGGCGGCGCGCTGGTAGAGCGGGACGCGGGTCTGCTTCTCGGTGGGCTCGGAAATGGCCCACTGGTTGTTCTGGCAGAAGAACACGACCGGGGCGTTATAGACCGCGGAAAAGACGAACGACTCGTTGACGTCGCCCTGGCTCGAGGCGCCGTCGCCGAAGTACGCGAGCACGGCGGAATCCGCGCCGTCCTTGGCGATACCCATGGCATAGCCCGTGGCGTGCAGGGTCTGCGAGCCGAGGACGATCGTGTACAGGTGGAAATTGTTGGTGCTGGGATCCCAGCCGCCGTGGTTCACGCCACGGAACATTCCCAGCAGGTTCGTGGGGTCGACCCCACGGACCCAGGCGACGCCGTGCTCGCGGTAGGTCGGGAAGACGTAGTCGTCGTCCCGCAGGGCGCGGCCGGAGCCGATCTGCGCGGCCTCCTGGCCGAGCAGGGAGGCCCACAGGCCCAGTTCGCCCTGGCGCTGGAGGGACGTGGCCTCGGCATCGAAGCGACGGGTGAGGACCATGTCGCGGTAGAGACCGCGCAGCTCCTCGGCGCTCAAGTCGATGTCGTAGTCGGGGTGCTGGACGCGCTCTCCCTCGGGCGTCAGCAGCTGGACGAGCTCGGGCTCCGTCGCTACCGCCTCGGCGCGCGTGCTCGTCTTCTTGGTGGTGCTCGTGCTCGCGCTTGCGGTGCGCTTGGTGCCGCTGCTGCGTCGCGTCGTCTTGCGCGCTGCAGTGCTCTCCACGGTCACGTGCGTGCTCCTCCGTCGGTCCGGCCCCCGGGTTCGCCGGGCAGGCCAGTGCGGCTCCGCCTTCTCCGTACCCTTCGCACGGGGTGGGTGCGACGCGGCCGGGGTCGGGCGTGACAGGTGTCCCGGTGAGCGCCGTCATAGGCACGTTACCCATAGTGCGCCATTCCCGCGAAACCCCACTTGACCTGCGATTTTGCTTGGATTTCCAAGTAAATCGAGAAAAGGGGGACTCCGCCCTGGTCAGCGCATGGACAACGGCTCGACGCCGTCGTCGGAACAAGCGGCACGGTATCCCGCGCACCCCGGGCGCGGGAAGAGCCAATATGTGAGACTGACTGGGTGCGCGAAGAAGGAAAAATCAGGGTATTTCTGCTGGACGACCACGAAGTCGTCCGGCGCGGCGTCCACGAGCTGCTCTCCGTGGAAGACGACATCGAGGTGGTCGGCGAGGCCGGGACGGCGGCAGACGCGCTGGTCAGGATCCCCGCGACCCGCCCCGACGTCGCCGTGCTCGATGTCCGGCTGCCGGACGGCAGCGGGGTGGAGGTGTGCCGTGAGATCCGTTCGCAGGACGAGAGCATCAAATGCCTGATGCTCACCTCGTACGCCGATGACGAGGCGCTGTTCGACGCGATCATGGCCGGGGCCTCGGGATACGTCCTCAAGGCCATCCGGGGCAACGAGCTGCTGAACGCCGTGCGGGACGTGGCGGCCGGCAAGTCGCTGCTCGACCCGGTGGCGACCGCCCGCGTCCTGGAGCGGCTGCGCGACGGCAACAACCCGAAGGGCGACGACAAGCTCGCCAACCTGACCGACCAGGAGCGCAAGATCCTGGACCTGATCGGCGAGGGCCTGACGAACCGGGTCATCGGCGAGCGGCTCCATCTTGCGGAGAAGACCATCAAGAACTACGTCTCCAGCCTGCTGTCGAAGCTGGGCATGGAGCGGCGTTCGCAGGCCGCGGCGTACGTGGCACGGCTCCAGGCCGAGCGCCACTGAGGCCCGCGCGGCCCCGGTCCCGCCCGTGCGTCACCCGTACGGAGCAGCCCGGGGCCGACGGCCCGGATTCGGGACCTACGTCCCCGTGAAGGCGGGGCAGGGGCCCCTTTTCCGACACGCTGCCGGTGGCGGAGAGTGGAAGCCATGTCCACCGAGGAGATCCGCGCCATCGAATTGCTCGGCCGAGTGTCGTACGGCCGGGTGGCGACGAGCATGCGGGCGATGCCGTTCGTCGCGCCCGCCCGGCACATCGTGACCGACGGACGCGTCCTGATCCGGATGCACAGAGGGCTCGGCTACCACCGGGCCTGCCATGGCAGCGTCGTCGCGTACGGCGCGGACAACTTCAACACCGGGGCCGAGAGGATCTGGTCCGTGCAGTTCACGGGCACGGCGGAGATCGTCGAGCCGACCGAGGAGCAGCTCGCGGCGTTCGGGCCCGAGCCGCGGGCCGTGGACGACGAGCCCTTCGAACCGGTCTACCTGCGGATCGAACCGCAGTTCGTGACCGTGCACGAGCTCGACTACTCGGCCGGGGACGCCGCCGGGCCGGCCGGCCGGCCCGTCGAGCTGCACTCCATGGACCACTCCACGGAGCGGCCCGTGGACCATTCCCTGGAGCGACATCTCCACCACGTAGCGTGATCTAACATTTGGGGAGTGCCGCGCTCATCTGCAACCCTCGCTCCGCCCGTCGGCGCCCTCCTTCGCCGCTACGCGGCCGCGGGCGAGCCCCTCTCCTGCGAACCCGTGGCCCAGGGCCTGCTCAACCGCGGCTACCGCCTCTCCACCACGCGCGGCGCCTACTTCCTCAAGCAGCACCTGGACGCCCCCACCGCCGACCGCGTCACCATCGCCCGGCAGCACCGCGCCACCCAGCGCCTGCACGCCCTGGGCCTGCCGGTGGCCCCGCCGCTCGCCGACAGCCGGGGCCGTACGGTCGCGGTCATCGACGGCCTCTGCTACGCCCTGCACCCGTGGATCGACGGCCGGCACCGCGACGGCACCCAGCTCTCCACCGGCGGCTCCCGCCGCCTCGGCGCGCTCCTGGGGCACGTCCACACCTGTCTGGAGCGGGTCATGGAGTCCCCGCCGCCGGGGGACGACCACGAGAGCGCCCGCCCCGAGGACACCTTCCGTGCCATCGAGGAGCTGATCGGCCTCGCCCGCGCGCACCGGCCCCACGACAGTTTCGACGCGCTCGCCGAGCACCGGCTGCGGGAGCGCCGCCGGCTGCTCGCCCAGCACGCCCACCACCGGCCGCCGCCGGCCGCCGCGTCCGGCTGGGTGCACGGCGACTTCCACCCGCTGAACCTGCTCTACCGGGGCGCGGAGCCGGCCGCGATCGTCGACTGGGACCGCCTCGGGGTCCGGCCGCGGGCCGAGGAGGCGGTCAGGGCGGCCGCCATCTTCTTCGTACGGCCCGGGGGCGAGCTGGCCCTGGAGAAGGTGCGGGCGTACGCGCGGGCGTACCGGCGGGCGACGGGCGCCGACGGTGCCGAGCTGGCCGCGGCGGCGCACCGGGTGTGGTGGGAGCGGCTCAACGACTTCTGGACGCTGCGCTGGCGCTACCAGCTGCACGACCGAAGGGCCGACCCGCAGTTTCCTGCGGTGTCGGCCCTGGCGGTCTGGTGGACCCGTGAGTACGACGCCGTGCGTGACGCCTTCGCCGGCTGAGCGGCCGGGAGGCGGGACGGAAACGGCTTCCGGCGGGACGGAGGCCGCGTCCGGCGGGTCAGCCGGTGGCGGTGGAACCGCCCGTCGGCGGGGTGTCGCCGTCGCCGCCGTCGTCGGTGGGATCGCCGGTCGGGTCGACCGGCGGATCCGTGGTGCCCGTCGGGTCCGTCGGCGGCGCCGTCGTCGTCTCCGTCGGCGTCGGCTCGGTGGTCGTCGGCTCGGTGGTCGTCGGCTCCGTCGGCGTCGGCTCCGTCGTCGGCGGCTGCGTGGTCGGAGGCTGCGTGACCGGCGGCTGCTGCGTCCACGGCGGCTGCGTGGCGCCGCCCCCGGTCGACGTGTCCGGGTCCCGCGTCTGCTCCTCCTCGGTGGAGGGCTCCTCCGAAGGGGTGGGCTGCTCGGAGGCGGTCGACGGCGAGTTGCTGACGGTCGTCGGGATCGGCTTCACCGTCTCGCCGTCCTTCTTGCTCGCCGCGTCGATGGCGTACACGACACCCGCGACGACCGCGACCAGCGCGAGCGCCACGAAGAGGATCAGCTTGCCGCGGCCGCCCCGGCCGCCGCCGTTCGAACCGTACGCCCCGTCCTGGCCGTAGCCGCCGGTGCCGCCGTCGTAGCCGCCGTACCCGCCGACGCCCCCGTCGTCCGGGTTCATCTGCGGAAGGATCCGGCCCTGCGCGGTCTCCCCGTGCATCGGGTGACCCATCGCGGTCGTCGCCGCCATGCCGCCGCCGGGCGTGTGCCCGCCGTCGTGCATGTCGACGGGACCGGTGTTCCACGCGCCGGTGTGGCCGCCCAGCTGCTGGAGCATCTGCAGGCCGTACTGGATGAGCCCGCGCATCTCCTCCGCGCTCTGGAACCGGTCGTCCGGGTCCTTCGCGAGGGAACGCATGACCAGGCCGTCGAGCTCCGGCGGCACACCGGGAGTCACCTCGGACGGCGGGACCGGCGCGTCCTGCACGTGCTGGTACACGACGGAGAGCGGCGTCTCACCCGTGAAGGGGGGCCGCAGCGCGAGCAGCTCGTAGAGCAGGCAGCCCGTCGCGTACAGGTCGGAGCGGTGGTCGACCGCCTTGCCGAGCGCCTGCTCGGGGGAGAGGTACTGCGGGGTGCCCATGACCATGCCGGTCTGCGTCATCGTCGACTGCGCGCCGTGCAGGGCGCGGGCGATGCCGAAGTCCATGACCTTCACGGCGCCGCCGTGCGTGATGATGACGTTCGCCGGCTTGATGTCGCGGTGCACGATGCCGTGCTGGTGCGAGTAGGCCAGCGCCTCGAGAACACCCGAGACGATGATGAGCGCCTGCTCGGGCCCCGGCGCGTCGGCGCTGATCAGCAGGTCACGGATGGTGCGGCCCTCGACCAGCTCCATCACGATGTACGGCACGGGCCGGCCGCCCACGAGGTCCTCGCCGGAGTCGTACACGGCGACGATGGCGTGGTGGTTGAGCCCCGCGACCGACTGCGCCTCACGGGTGAAGCGTGCCTTCGAGACGGGGTCCTCGGCGAGATCGGCGCGGAGGAGCTTCACCGCCACCGTGCGCCCGAGGCGCACGTCCTCTGCGGCGAAGACCTCGGCCATGCCGCCGCGGCCGAGGCGGTGCGTCAGCCGGTACCGTCCGTCGCCGACGACACCACCGACGCCCCACGATTCCGCGTCCGAGGACGGCACACCGCCACCTGTTCCGGATTCGGGTGCCATCAGTCCTCGCCGTCGTCTGTCGTGCCGTGTCCAGTCGTCACGCTACAGGCTCCGTACGACATCACGGTCCGCGGTTGACCGGCCATCCAACCTCGTCCACGTACACCTGTGCAAATTCGACGGGTTTCCGCGGACACTTCGGGAACGCTTCGAGGACACGCCCTGTGCGGAGGGTCACGGAACGGGCACGCGGCTTGACGTGTCGGTGCCCTGGGGCAGACTTGGCCAGGAAATTCCGGAATTCGACGCCGCCACGCGCGCGTAGGGGGAAGCACAGATGAGCCAGGACGGCGCACAGGGCCGC
The DNA here is from genome assembly GCF_036226445.1 of Streptomyces sp. NBC_01255. NCBI lineage: Bacteria > Bacillati > Actinomycetota > Actinomycetes > Kitasatosporales > Streptomycetaceae > Streptomyces > Streptomyces sp. NBC_01255. The sequence continues at coordinate 4,431,933 of NZ_CP108474.1, read as the reverse complement.
TATGCGGGCGGTTCGGTAGCGGGCGGCCGGTACCAGCTGCGCGATCTCCTCGGCGAGGGCGGCATGGCGTCGGTGTACCTGGCCTATGACAGCGCCCTCGACCGGCAGGTCGCGATCAAGACGCTGCACACGGAACTCGGCCGCGAGGCGTCGTTCCGCGAGCGGTTCCGGCGCGAGGCGCAGGCCGTCGCGAAGCTGTCGCACACGAACATCGTCTCGGTCTTCGACACCGGCGAGGACACCCTCGACGGCGCCGTCATGCCGTACATCGTCATGGAGTACGTGGAGGGGCAGCCTCTCGGCTCGGTCCTCGCCTCGGACGTGCGGCAGTACGGCGCGATGCCCGCCGACAAGGCGCTCAAGGTCACGGCCGACGTGCTGGCCGCCCTGGAGGTCAGCCACGAGATGGGCCTGGTCCACCGGGACATCAAGCCGGGCAACGTGATGACGACCAAGCGCGGCGTGGTCAAGGTCATGGACTTCGGCATCGCCCGGGCGATGCAGTCCGGCGTCACGTCGATGACGCAGACCGGCATGGTCGTCGGCACTCCTCAGTACCTCTCCCCCGAGCAGGCCCTCGGCCGCGCGGTGGACGCCCGCTCCGACCTCTATTCGGTCGGCATCATGCTCTTCCAGCTGCTGACGGGCCGTCTCCCCTTCGACGCCGACTCGCCGCTCGCCATCGCGTATGCGCACGTACAGGAGGAGCCGGTCGCCCCGTCCTCCGTCAACCGCGCGGTGACGCCGGCGATGGACGCGCTCGTCGCCCGGGCGCTGCGGAAGAACCCGAACGAGCGGTTCCCGAGCGCCGCGGCCATGCGCGACGAGTGCCTGCGGGTGCTCGCGGCCGGTCAGACCGGCGCCCCGATGATCGTCCAGGGCGGTCCGGTCAGCAGCGGCTCGGGCGTCGGCTCGGCGGTCTTCCCGCCGGTCGGCCAGACCCCGCCGCCGCAGCCGCAGCCCGGCCCGCACGGCGTACAGCAGCCCTACCTGCCGCCGACGCCGCAGCCCGGACCGTACGGCCCCGCGACGCCCGCGCCCGGCCCGTCGTACGGCTACCCGCAGCAGGCCCCGACGCCCGCGCCGGTCTACCAGACCGCGCCGGCCCCCTCGCCGTACGCCACGGGCCCGATGCACACGCCGGCCCCCGCGCCCGCTCCCATGGCGACGGGCGGCGGCTCCCGCCGGAACACCCCGGTGCTCGTGGGCGCCGTCGTCGCCGTCCTCCTCGCGGTCGGCGGCCTGATCGTGGTGCTCAGCCAGAAGGACGACCCGGGCAAGGAGGCCGGCGGCACGGGCGGCACCACCGGCGGCACGGAGCAGACCCAGACGGCGGCCCCCGGCCACAAGGGTCCCGACCTGACCAAGACCATCGACGTGAAGAAGTGCACCCAGCCTTCGGAGTCGAGCGACGACCCCGCAAAGTTCGAGGTCCCCAACTTCACGTACAAGAACATCCAGTCGGTGAAGGACTGCGCCCGGGCGGCCGGGTGGAAGATCATGACCCAGACCCCCGTGGACGAGTCGACGTACGGCGAGGGCACGGTCCTGGAGCAGTACCCGCCGGCCGGTGAGGACATCACGGCCGACGACGCCGAGTTCACCCTCAAGATCTCGACGGGCAATCCGCCGCAGTAGGAGAGACGGCCGGTGGGAACGGCCGTCCCCTTTTCCTCCTTTGAGGTCCACCGCCCTCGTCCCGGATGCCGGAAGTGTCCCGGCATGTGACGCTGAGTCGACACCTTGGCGGCTCGGTACGGGAGGGGGTCACCCGGTGACTCCAGCACTCCGCAGGGCACGGGCGCGGGCCCTCGGCCCCGCGCTCGCCTGCACGTTCGCCTGCGCGTTCGCCCTGTGTGCCGCGCCCCTCGCGTACGGAGCGGAGGCCCTCGGCGGTACGCGGGTGGCCGCGCCGACCACGCCCCCCGCGCCGCCCACCGCGACCGGGCCCTCCAGACCGCCCGTGCCGCCCGCCACGGGGACGACACCCTCCTCGGCGACGTCCCCCGGCATCCCGCCGCCCTCTTCCCCTGTCCCCGGGACGGGAACCGGAACCGGGTCCGCGTCCGGGTCCGCGTCCCCCGGGCGCACCGGCAGCCCCGGCACACCCGTCCCGCCGGCGCCCGCGCCGACCGGCACCGCGTCGCCCTCGCCCTCCATCGCCGCCCCCTCCTCTCCCGTCGCGCCGAGCTCCACGCCCACTGACGCCCCCGCCCCCAGCGGCTCCGCCTCCCTGGCGGGCCGACCGGCCGGAGAGGGGCACCCGCGCCCCGGCCGTTCCGAGACGCCGCCCGCCGTCCCGCCGAGCGCCGACTCTCCGTCGCCCGACCCCGCTCGTACCAGGACGGCAACAGACTCCGACCCGTACGAGGCCGCCGAGGAGGACGTCGAGGCGGTACGCGAGGAGGACGAGGTGCTGACCGAGGTGGCGCCCGCGACCCGGCCCGCCGCCGCGCCCGGGATGGCGGCCGATGCCGCGCCCACCCTCGTCGACCAGCGGATTCCCGTCCTCACCCTGGGTGTGGGGCTGGCTCTGATGGGGCTCGGGATCGGTTTCCTGGGGCTCCGTATGCGCCGCCGCTGAGCCGCTCTGACCGCCGGGGTCCCCCTTGAGTCGGACTCGCGCCTTCCGTCTCAGGACGGTTGTCGACCACGGCATACTCGGTATACATACTGAGTATGTCGATCCGCCACGGGCTTCTCGCCCTTCTCGAACGCGGCCCTCGCTACGGCTCCCAGCTCCGTACGGAGTTCGAGTCCCGCACCGGCTCCACCTGGCCGCTCAACGTCGGCCAGGTCTATACGACGCTGAGTCGTCTGGAGCGCGACGGCATGGTCGCGCAGGGGGGCCAGGACGAGGCGGGGCACGCGCTCTACACGATCACGGACGCCGGTCTCGCCGAGCTCAGGACCTGGTTCGAGAAGCCGGTGGACCGCACCAGCCCCGCCCGTGACGAGCTGGCCATCAAGCTCGCCATGGCGGTGGGCGCGCCCTGTATCGACATCCGCGACGTCATCCAGTCCCAGCGCCGGCACACCGTGAAGGCGATGCAGGACTACACCCGGCTCAAGGCTCAGGCGCTCGTCGCCGTCGAGCGCGGGGGCGCGCGGGAACGGGACGACGTGGCCTGGCTGCTCGTCCTGGAGCAGCTGATCTTCCAGACCGAGGCCGAGGCGCGGTGGCTGGACCACTGCGAGGCCCGGCTGATCCGCCTGTCGTCGACGACGGCTTCCACTTCCGCATCCGCATCCGCATCCCCGCCGGTATCGACACCGGCTTCGGATCCGGCTTCGGCTTCGGCTTCGGCTTCGGCTTCGGCCGATGCGCACACGACCACCCCGGCATCGGCCGCGGGCGGGGCGCGCTGACCGCACGGTCGCACCCCACCCCGTACCGCTGTCGCACCACCTTCCACCGCTCGCTCCGTACCGGCCGAACGCCGCGTACGTCCAAGGGGGACCCCTCCATGTCCACACAGCAGCCCGTGCTGCAGCTCCAGAACCTGACCCGTGTCCACGGCTCGGGCGCCACCGAGGTGCACGCCCTGCGCGGTATCGACCTCGCCGTGTATCCCGGCGAACTCGTCGCCGTCATGGGCCCGTCCGGCTCCGGCAAGTCCACGCTCCTCACCATCGCGGGCGGCCTGGACACCCCGACCTCCGGTCATGTGATCGTCGAGGACACCGACATCACCACCGCGAGCGTCAAGGAGCTCGCCGCCCTGCGCCGCCGCAGCATCGGGTACGTCTTCCAGGACTACAACCTCATCCCGGCGCTCACCGCCGCCGAGAACGTCGCCCTGCCCCGCGAGCTCGACGGCACCTCGGCCCGCAAGGCCCGCGTCGAGGCCCTGGCGGCCCTGGAGGAGATGGGGCTCGGCCACCTCGCCGACCGCTTCCCCGACGAGATGTCCGGCGGCCAGCAGCAGCGCGTGGCGATCGCCCGCGCCCTCGTCGGCGACCGCCGCCTCGTCCTCGCCGACGAGCCGACCGGCGCCCTCGACTCCGAGACCGGCGAGTCCGTGCTCGCCCTGCTCCGCTCCCGCTGCGACGCGGGCGCCGCCGGCGTCCTGGTCACCCACGAGCCGCGGTTCGCCGCCTGGGCCGACCGGGTCGTGTTCCTGCGGGACGGCGCGATCGTCGACCAGACCGTACGCAGCGAGGCCGACTCCCTCCTCTCGGGCCAGGTGGCGGAGGCGTGAAGACCTGGTTCCACTCCTGGCGGGCCGCGATCCGCATCGCCCGCCGCGACGCCTGGCGCTCCAAGGGCCGCAGCGCCCTCGTCCTGGCGATGATCGCCCTGCCGATCCTGGGTGTCAGTGCCCTCGATCTGACCTACCGCAGCTCCGAACTCTCCCCCACGGAACGGGCGGACAGGTCGATGGGCACGGCGGACGCGATATTCCGGGACGCCCACGCCGAGGGCGTTCCGATCCTTCAGGACCCGCCGGGCGAGATGCACACGCCGGTCAAGGACTACAAGGACCAGCCGTGGCCGAACGGCCCCACCGACGTCACCAAGGCGATCCCGGCGGGTTCCACGGTCGTCACGGACCGCTCCGGCAGTGCCAAGCTGACGACGTCCCACGGTCTGCTCTCCGCCGAGGTGCGTGAGCTGAAGGCGTCCGACCCGATCACCCGCGGCATCATGACCCTCCTCTCGGGGCGTTTCCCGGAGAAGAACGACGAGGTCATGGCGACCTCGCACTTCCTGGAGGTCAGCGGTCTGTCGGTCGGCTCGACCCTTTCCGCCCGCAACTTCGACCGTACGTATCGGATCGTCGGCTCCTACGAAGTTCCCGACGCGCTCGCCGTCTCCCAGGTCAACGCGCTGCCGGGTGCCTTCCTCGTCCCGTACGCGAAGGCTGTCGAGAAGTCCGGCATGCCCACCCCCGACACCTCCACCTCGTATCTGGTGAAGAAGTCCGGTGGTTTCACGTGGAACACGGTCCAGCAGATCAACACCAAGGGCGTGGTCGTCACTTCGCGTGCCGTCATGATCGACCCGCCCGCCGAGTCCGAGGTGCCGCTCTTCCAGAAGGAGGGCTGGGGCAGCTTCGACTCCAGCCCGGCGGCCGACGCCGCCGCGCTCGCCGCCGTCGCCACCGTCGTCGGCCTGGCGATGCTGGAGATCTGCCTCCTGGCCGGACCCGCCTTCGCGGTCGGCGCCCGCCGCTCGCGCCGGCAGCTCGGTCTGGTCGGGGCCAACGGCGGTGCCCGCAGCCACATCCGGGCCATCGTGCTGAGCGGTGGTCTCGTGATCGGCGTCGCCGCGGCCGTCGTCGGCACGGTCCTCGCCGTGATCCTCACGCTGGCACTGCAGCCGGTTCTCGAGGACATGATGAACCAGCGGTTCGGCGCCTTCGACATCCGGCCGCTCGAACTGCTCGGCATCGCGCTGCTCGCCGTCCTGACCGGTCTGCTCGCCGCCATCGTCCCGGCGATCACTGCCTCCCGGCAGACCGTCCTCGCCTCGCTCACGGGCCGGCGCGGCGTCCGCCGCAGCAGCCGTGTCCTGCCCCTGATCGGCCTCGCGGCCATCCTGCTGGGCGGCGCGATCGCGCTCTTCGGCTCGCTCGCCACCGAGTCGGTCGTCATCGTGGGCGGCGGCTCCGCCATCGCCGAGCTGGGCGTCGTCGCCATGACCCCGGCCCTGGTGGGGCTCTTCGGCCGCACCGGGCGCTGGCTGCCGCTCTCCCCGCGGCTCGCGCTGCGGGACGCCGTCCGGAACCGGGGGCGTACGGCACCCGCTGTCGCCGCCGTCCTCGCCGCCGTCGCGGGCACGGTTGCCGTCTCCACGTTCATGGCCAGCAGCGAGGCGCAGCAGAGGGCCGCGTACGAGGCCCGGCTGCCGCACGGCGCGGTCTCCGCCTTCGTCCTGGAGGAGGGCGGCCGGGACGTCCCCGCGGTCCGCGAGGCGATCCAGCGCTACCTCCCCGTCGACGTCCGCGCCGACGTCGAGCGCGTCTCGGTCGGCAAGCCCGGCTGTTCCCCTTGGGGCGGCGGCGGCGCGGGCTGCGGCCGCTACGAGGTCGTGCTTCCCAAGGCGCACGAGTGCCCGCTGTACGCCACCTCACTGCCCGGCGGCGTCGACCCCAGCGAGAAGTACACCCCGGAACAGCGGCGGAAGCTGATCACCGAGGACTGGCGGTGCGACCAGTCCTCCCGCGGCGGCTGGATGTCCGTCGACGGCGGTCTGCTCGTCGGTGACGCGAAGGTCCTCCAGGTTCTCGGCGTCGACGACCCGGGCGCCGTGAAGGCCCTCGCCGAAGGAAAGATCGTCAGCTTCTCCCGGGGCGAGATCGACAAGAACGGCACCGTCGGGATCAAGCAGGTCACCGACATCCCCGCCGCCGACCGGGCCTCCGAGAAGGGCCTGCCCGCGCCGGGGAAGGTCAGCTCCATCCCCGCCTACCTGGTGCCCAAGGGGCAGAAGTCCTACGGCGTCCAGTTGCTGATGACCCCGGCCACCGCGAAGGCCGCCGGACTCTCCACCCTGCCGGCCGGTGCGTACTTCAGCACCGAGCGGATGCCGGACACCGAGGCGCGCCAGAAGCTCGACGGCGAGCTCGCCAAGCTCGGCAGCAACGCCGATCTGCACGTCGAGGAGGGCTTCGTCAACGAGGACAGCCTCTTCGTGATCGCGCTGGCCGTCTTCGCCGGCCTCGTCACCATCGGCGCCGCCGGTATCGCCACCGGGCTCGCCCAGGCCGACGCCGAGGCCGACCTGAAGACGCTCGCCGCCGTGGGCGCCCCGCCCCGGGTCCGCCGTACGCTCAGCGGCTTCCAGTGCGGAGTCGTCGCGGCGATGGGCGTGGTCCTCGGATCGGCAGCCGGCGTCCTGCCCGCGATCGGGCTCCGGCTCACCGAGGGACGCGAGGCGACCAACTTCTACGAGCAGGCCATCGCTCAGGGCTGGGACAACGGCATGTCGGGCCCGCCGTACGTGCCGATCGTCATCCCCTGGGAGACGCTGGCCGGCCTCCTCGTCGCCGTACCGCTCGGCGCCGCGCTCCTCGCCGCCCTGGTGACCCGCTCGCGCGGCGCCGTGGCCCGGCGCGCGGCGACCTGACAGACCCGGCCCCGTCGGTTCGTTGCGTTCCTGTGCCCCTGTACGAGGGTGGATCACTCTCGTACAGGGGCACACCGTGTGGTGAGGCATGTGTGCGAGAGAATGGCGGCATGGAGATGCCGAGGAATGACAGGTCGCAGGAGAGCCCCCAGGTCCTCATCGTGGGACAGGACGGAACGGCGCTCGGCGGCACTCAGGGTGACGACGAATCCCGCGAGGTCCCGGTGACGGAAATGGTCGAGCAGCCTGCGAAGGTCATGCGCATCGGCAGCATGATCAAGCAGCTCCTGGAGGAAGTACGGGCGGCCCCTCTCGACGAGGCCAGCCGCGTCAGGCTCAAGAACATCCACGCCAGCTCCGTGAAGGAGCTGGAAGACGGGCTCGCGCCCGAGCTGGTCGAGGAACTGGAGCGGCTCTCCCTGCCGTTCACGGACGAGGCGGTCCCCTCCGAGGCGGAACTGCGGATCGCGCAGGCCCAGTTGGTGGGGTGGCTGGAGGGCCTCTTCCACGGAATCCAGACGGCGCTGTTCGCCCAGCAGATGGCGGCCCGCGCCCAGTTGGAGCAGATGCGCCGGGCGCTGCCGCCGGGCGCTTCGCACGACGATGACGACGACGACCGCGGCCACGGCCACGCGGTCCGCTCGGGGCCGTACCTGTAGGTCCGCGAGGTCGGTACGGAAGAGGGGCCCGGCGCACGAGATGCGCCGGGCCCCTCCTTCGTGTCCCGCGGATCAGCCCTGCGGCGCCAGCAGCAGCACCTTGCCGACGTGACCGCCGGACTCCAGCACCCGATGCGCCTCGGCGGCCTCCGGCATCGGCACCGTACGGTCGACGACCGGCCGGACCGTGCCCGCGCCGATCAGCGGCCAGACGTGCTCGCGGACGGCGGCGACGATCGCCGCCTTCTCGTGCGGCGGGCGGGAACGCAGCGTGGTCGCCATGACCGCCGCACGCTTGGCGAGCAGCGCCCCCAGGTTGAGCTCGCCCTTCACGCCACCCTGGAGCCCGATGATCACCAGCCGGCCGCTGACGGCCAGTGCCTTCACGTTCCGCTCCAGGTACTTGGCGCCGACGATGTCCAGGATGACGTCCGCACCGGCCCCGTCCGTCGCCTTGTGCAGCTCCTCGACGAAGTCCTGCTCGCGGTAGTCGATGAGGATGTCCGCGCCCAGTTCGGCACAGCGGGCCAGTTTCCCGGGGCTCCCGGCCGTGACCGCGACCCGCGCGCCGACGGCCTTCGCGAGCTGGATCGCCATCGTGCCGATCCCGCTCGCCCCGCCGTGCACGAGCACCGTCTCGCCGGGACGCAGGTGGGCGATCATGAAGATGTTGGACCAGACCGTGCAGGCGACCTCGGGGAGCGCCGCGGCCGTGGTCAGGTCGACGCCCTCCGGCACCGGCAGGAGCTGGCCGACCGGGACGACGACCTTCTCGGCGTAACCGCCGCCGACGAGCAGCGCGCAGACCTCGTCGCCGACGGACCAGCCGGACACCCCCGGCCCGATCGCGGCGATCCGCCCCGAACACTCCAGACCGGGGTACGGGGAACTGCCCGGCGGCGGGTCGTAGAAGCCCTGGCGCTGGAGCAGATCGGCGCGGTTGACGGCGCTCGCCACCACCTCGACGAGGACCTCGCCCTCGCCGGGCACGGGATCGGGCACCTCGGCCCAGACGAGTGCCTCGGGACCGCCGGGTTCGGGAATCGTGATCGCGTACATGGCGGCGAGGCTACTCCGGCGGCCGGTGCCCGGTCCCGCACCCTCAGTCCTGCGGTGGCGTGGTGAGCGGGGTCACCGGCGCGGCGCGCACGATGGTGATCACCCGGTCGGTGGGCTGGAGGGGACTGGCGGCCTTGTCGTCGTAGCCCAGCAGCCGGTGGCCACGGAGCACGCTCACCACGAGGTCCTCGGTCTCCCGCACGCTCTTGCCCACCTCGGCCTTGGTCACCGGACGCTCGACGAGGTCCAGGCCGGAGCCCTGCTGGATGAGGTCCTCCATCACCGTGCCGGCACTGGGACTCAGCACGGACAGGCCGAGCAGCCGACCGGCGGCGCTGGCGCTGGTGATGACCGCGTCCGCGCCGGACTGGCGCAGCAGCGGCGCGTTCTCCTCCTCGCGGACCGCGGCGACGATCTTCGCGCCCCGGTTGAGCTGGCGGGCGGTCAGGGTGACCAGGACGGCCGTGTCGTCGCGCTGGGTGGCGATGACGATCTGGCGGGCCCGCTGCACTTCCGCCCGCAGCAGCACGTCGCTGCGCGTCGCATCGCCGACGACACCGACGAAGCCGTCCGCGTTCGCCGTCTCGATCACCTTGTTGGAGGGGTCGACGATGACGATCTGGTCCTTGTGGAGACCGGTGGCGCAGAGGGTCTGGATCGCGGACCGTCCCTTGGTGCCGAAGCCGACGATGACGGTGTGGTCGCGCAAGGTGGACCTCCAGCGATTCAGCCGGAACTCCTCCCGGGTCCTCTCCGTGAGGACCTCGAGAGTGGTACCGACCAGGATGATCAGGAACAGCACGCGCAGGGGCGTGACCAGCAGGATGTTGGCGAGCCGCGCCGTGTCGCTGTACGGGACGATGTCGCCGTAGCCGGTGGTGGAGAGCGTCACGGTCGCGTAGTAGACGCAGTCGAGGAAGTCGAGCGTCTCATCGGCGTTGTCGTGATAGCCGTCGCGGTCGACGTAGACGATGAGCACCGTCAAGAGGAGCACGCCGAGCGCCATGAGCAGCCGCTTGCCGACCTGGCGCAGCGGCTTCTCGACGACTCGGCGGGGCAGCCGGATCTGGGGACCCGCGATCCGCTCGTCCGCGTTGCGGGCCATCACGTCACGGCTGGGAAGTTTCACGTGAAACACACTCCTTCGGCCGGGGCGTCCCCCGCCGGTGTCGGCCAGGGAAGGCCGAGGATCTCCAGTTGTTGCCCCGATCGGGCACCACCGGGCGGGACGACCGCCAGGCCGTCGGCCGCGGCGATGCCACGGAGCATGGCCGGTCCGTTGTAGTGCAGCGGGACGGCCCGGTCGGCGCGGCGGACGACCGGGACGAGCCGGGTGTCGTGGGGGTGCCCCTGGACCTCGTCCTCGACGGCGGCCACGCCGGGTGCGCCGTGCGGCGCCCGGGAGTACCCGGCGAGGGCGGCGAGCAGCGGCTCGGCGAGGGTGAGGAGCCCGGAGACCGCCGCGAGCGGGTTGCCGGGGAGCCCGACGAGATGGCGGGGGTCCGTGCCCGCGAGCCGGGCGAGGAGCATCGGGTGGCCGGGCCGTACCTTCACCCCGTCGACGAGGAGGGTGGCGCCCGCCGCGTCGAGCACGCGATGCAGATGGTCGACGGGCCCGGCGGCGGTCCCCCCGGTGGTGATCAGCAGGTCGGCGGTGGAGCCGGTGACGGCGGTGTACAGCTCCTCGGCGTCGTCGCCGATCCGGCGCGTGGCGAGGACCTCGGCGCCGAGCGCCTCCAGCCAGGGTCCGAGCATCGGGCCGAGGGCGTCACGGATGAGCCCCTCGTGGGGGAGTCCCGTCGTGAGCAGCTCGTCGCCGAGGACCAGGATCTCCACGCGGGGGCGGGGGAGGACGGGCAAGGTGTCGTAGCCTGCGGCCGCTGCGAGACCGAGGACGGCCGGGGTGACGGCGGAGCCCGCGGGGAGCAGCCGGTCTCCGGCGCGGCACTCCTGGCCCCGGGGGCGGATGTCCTGCCGGGGCCGCACCTCGCGCAGGGCGTGCAGGGTGTGCAGGAGCGGGCCGGGCTTCACACCGCTCTGCTCGGTGCGGGAGTGCTCGCTCCGGATGACCGCGGTCGTCCCGGCCGGGACGCGGGCTCCGGTGGCGATCCGTACGGCCTCGCCGTCGGCCAGTACGGCCGCGGGGGCGTGGCCCGCGAGGACGGCGCCTTCTTCACGCACCGTCCAGGGGCCCGGCCCGGCGACCGCCCAGCCGTCCATGGCGGAGGTGTCGAAGGAGGGCAGGTCGGTGAGGGCCAGGAGCGGCCCCGCGAGGACCCGGCCGAGCGCCACGCCGAGAGGAACAGCCAGCGGCTCCCGCACACCGTGCCCGGCCTGACTGGCCTGACCGGCGTGCCCGGCTTTCCTCGCCTGACCGATCTGTCCGGCGCGGGCCGCGGCGCCGGCTTCGGCGGCAGCTGTCCGCGCCGCGGGCCAGGCGGTGGCGCGGTGCGGCTCCTCGGCCGCCTGTGGGCGGGGAGCGGTGTCGGGGGCCACGAGGGCGGACTCCTTGAGGGTCATCCGGCCTCGTCCTGTTCGGCGGCCCAGCGCTTGGCGAGCTCCGCCGCCTTGCGGGCCGCCTCGGCGACCGCCTCGGGGCCGCCCCCGGCAGCACCCGCGCTCGCCGCCGCGTAGCCGACCAGGAAGGTGGTCAGGGGCGCGGCGGGGCGGGCCACTCCGTGGGCGGCGTCACGGGCCAGGTCGAGCAGCACGCCGGTGTCGACGTCCAGCTCGATGCCCAGTTCGTCCTTGACTGCGGTGATCCATTCGTCCAGCACGGTCCCATGCTCCCTGACGCGGGCCCGGGCTGTGGCGATGTCCTCCCAGGTGTCGCAGTCGAAGGAGGCGAGCGGCCCTGCGGCGACCCGGGTGAGGCGAAGCCCGTCCGTGAGGTACCGCAGCGGCATGTGGGCCAGTCCGCGGTGGTCGTGCGTGAGCCGGGTCAGTTCGCGGACGAGCGGCCCGGTCCGGTACGCGGCGACGAGCGGCTGGTCCCGGCCGTCTTCGTCGGTGAGGACGGCGGCTTCCGCGTCGGGTGCCCCGGCGAGCTCTTCCAGGAGGCGCCGGACGGTGTCCTGGCCGAGGAAGGGCAGGTCGGCGGAGAAGACGAGGAGGACGTCGGCGTCCGTCTCGCGCACGCCGGCGGCGACGGCGGGCACCGGGCCGCCGCCGGGCGGCTCCTCCCTGGTCCAGCGGACGGGGCGGGCGGTCGGGCGGGGGTCCCCGACGACCACGGTCCGGCCGGCGTCGGGGCAGGCCGCGAGCACCCTGTCGAGGAGTGTCCGGCCCCCTACCCGTACCCCGGGCTTGTCGGAGCCGCCGAGGCGCCTGGCGGCGCCCCCGGCGAGCACGACGGCGTCGTATGCGGTGGTCACCCCAGCAGTATGGGCCGCCGGGCACCGCGGACGTCCGGCCCGTCCCCTCACAAGAGACGGGCCGGGCCGGCCGGACGGGGTGTCAGACCGTACGGAGCAGGACCGCGGGCTGTTCGACGCAGTCCGCCACGTACCGCAGGAAGCCGCCCGCCGTGCCGCCGTCGCAGACGCGGTGGTCGAAGGTGAGCGAGAGCTGCACCACCTGACGGACGGCCAGTTCGCCCTGGTGGACCCAGGGCTTGGGGATGATCCGGCCGACACCGAGCATCGCGGCCTCGGGGTGGTTGATGATCGGCGTGGAGCCGTCGACCCCGAACACCCCGTAGTTGTTCAGGGTGAACGTGCCGCCCGTCAGATCGGCCGGCGTGAGCGTGCCCTGCCGGGCGGACTCCGTGAGCCGGGCGAACTCCGCCGTGAGCGACTCGGCCGTCCGCGTCCCCGCGTCCCTGACCACCGGGACGACCAGACCGCGCGGGGTCTGGGCGGCGAAGCCGAGGTGCACGGCCGGCAGCCGGACGATCTCCCGGGCGGCCGTGTCCACCGTGGAGTTGAGCTCGGGGAACCGGGCCAGGGCGTGGGCGCAGATCCGGGCGAGGAGCGCGAGCAGCGAGATCTTCGGCCCGCCCGCCGAGTTCATCGCGCGCCGGGCCGCCATCAGCTCGGTCGCGTCGGCGTCGACCCAGCAGGTCGCGTCCGGAATCTCCGTACGGCTGCGCGAGAGCTTGTCCGCCACCACGCCGCGGAGCCCGCGCAGCGGAATCCGCTCGCCGACCGCCGCGACAGGAGTCACTGCGGGGCTCGCGGCGGGCGTCGGGGCGGCGACCGGCCGGTCCAGGGCCGCGAGCGCCAGCTCCACGTCCGCCCGCAGGATCAGACCCTCGGGCCCCGATCCGCGTACCTCCCGCAGGTCGAGTCCCCGGTCCCGGGCCAGCTTCCGTACGAGCGGCGAGATGACCGGCACCGGGCCCGCGGGCTCGGCGGACGCCGGAACCGCTGCCACGACGGCCGCGGGTGCGGGTGCGGAGACGGCGGCCGGAGCCTGGGCGGCCGTCGGGCTCGCGTGCTGCACCCGTCGGCGCCGGGCGGCGGGCCCCGCCGTGCCGTAGCCCACGAGCACGTTGCCCGAGTGCTCCGAGGAGACGGCGGACTCGGCGGCGGACCCACCCGCCGTGAGGGCCGCTTCCGGAGCAGCCTCCGCGAGCTCCTCCGGCGCACCCGTACCGCCCACCGCGACCGTCAGGAGCGGCGCGCCGACGGGCAGTTCGGTGCCCTCCTCGCCGTACCGGGCGGTGACGACGCCGCCGTACGGGCAGGGCACCTCGACCATGGCCTTGGCCGTCTCGACCTCGACGACCGGCTGGTCGATGGCGACGACGTCGCCGACGGCGACGAGCCAGCGGACGATCTCGGCCTCGGTGAGACCCTCGCCGAGGTCGGGCAGCTTGAATTCGAGCACCTGGGCCATCAGCTCTGCGCCTCCCACTGAAGCCGTGCCACCGCGTCCAGGACACGGTCCACGCCGGGCAGATGGTGCCGCTCCAGCATCGGCGGCGGGTACGGGATGTCGAAGCCCGCGACCCGCAGCACCGGCGCCTCCAGGTGGTGGAAGCAGCGCTCCATGACGCGCGCGGCGATCTCCGCGCCGGGGCCGGCGAAACCGGTCGACTCGTGGACCACGACCGCCCGGCCCGTGCGCCGTACCGAGGCGCAGACGGTCTCGTCGTCGAACGGCACGAGCGAGCGCAGGTCGACGACCTCCAGGTCCCAGCCCTCGGCCTGGGCGGCCTCCGCCGCCTCCAGGCAGACCGGAACCGACGGGCCGTAGGTGATCAGGGTGGCGCCGGTGCCCCGCCGCCGTACGACCGCCTTGCCGATCGGCTCGACGGGCGCGGGCGCCTCGGGCGACCAGTCGGACTTCGACCAGTAGAGCCGCTTGGGCTCGAGGAAGACCACCGGGTCGTCGGAGGCGATGGCCGCGCGCAGCAGCCCGTAGGCGTCCTCGACGGTCGCCGGGGTGACGACGTGCAGGCCGGGGGTGGCCATGTAGTAGGCCTCGGAGGAGTCACTGTGGTGCTCGACCCCGCCGATCCCGCCGCCGTACGGGACACGGATGACGATCGGCATCGGCATGGCGCCGCGCGTGCGGTTCCGCATCTTCGCCACGTGCGAGATCAGCTGCTCGAACGCCGGGTAGGCGAAGGCGTCGAACTGCATCTCGACGACCGGCCGCAGGCCGTACATGGCCATGCCGACGGCCGCGCCGAGGATGCCCGCCTCGGCCAGCGGGGTGTCGGTGCAGCGGTCCTCGCCGAACTCCTTGGCGAGCCCGTCGGTGACCCGGAAGACACCGCCGAGCGTGCCGACGTCCTCGCCCATCACATGGACGGTCGGGTCCTCGGCCATCGCGTCGCGCATGGCGCGCTGGAGCGCCTGCGCCATCGTCGCGGGCTTGGGCTTCCCGGCGGCACCGGCGGCCTTGGCCGCCTTGGCCGCCGTGGGGCCGGTCGTCGCGGTCGTCATCACGCCTCACCCTCGGCTTCGAGCTCGGCGCGCAGCTGCGCCGCCTGTTCGCGCAGCTGCGTCGTCTGCTCGGCGTACACGTGGGAGAAGAGCTCCATCGGGTCGAGCACCGGGTCGGCGTTCATCCGTTCGCGCAGCTCCGCCGCCATCGTCTCGGCGGCCTCGGCCGCCGCGCGCCTGCCGTCCTCGTCGAGCAGGCCACGCTCGGTCAGTTCCCGTTCGAGGATCAGGATCGGGTCGTGTGCCCGCCAGGTCTCGACCTCGCCGGCGGCGCGGTAGCGGGTGGCGTCGTCGGCGTTGGTGTGGGCGTCGATCCGGTAGGTGATCGCCTCGACGAGGGTGGGGCCGCCGCCGCGCCGCGCGCGTGCCACGGCCTCGGTCAGCACCTGGTGCACGGCCACCGCGTCGTTGCCGTCGACCAGCCGGCCCGGCATCCCGTATCCGACGGCCTTGTGGGCCAGGGAGGGGGCGGCGGTCTGCTTGGCCAGCGGCACGGAGATCGCGAAGCCGTTGTTCTGCACGAAGAAGACCACGGGGGCCTGCCAGACGGCCGCGAAGTTCAGCGCCTCGTGGAAGTCGCCCTCGCTGGTGCCGCCGTCGCCGACCATGGCGAGGGCGACCACGTCGTCCCCCTTGAGGCGGGCGGCGTGGGCGAGGCCCACCGCGTGCGGGAGCTGGGTGGCCAGCGGGGTGCAGAGCGGCGCGATGCGGTGCTCGCGCGGGTCGTACCCGGTGTGCCAGTCGCCGCGCAGCAGCGTCAGCGCCTGCACGGGGTCGAGGCCGCGGGCGACCGCCGCGAGGGTGTCGCGGTACGAGGGGAAGAGCCAGTCCCGCTCCTCCAGGGCCAGGGCGGCGGCGACCTCGCACGCCTCCTGGCCGGTGGTGGACGGGTACACGGCGAGCCGGCCCTGCTTGGTGAGAGCGGTGGCCTGCGTGTTGTACCGACGGCCGCGGATCAGCTCCGCGTACAGCCGGAGCAGCAGCGCGGGGTCGGCATCGGCCACGGCGTCCGTGCCGAGCACGCGCAGCGGCTCGGCGTCGGGCAGCAGCGGGCCAGGGTCGGTACGCGGCTGCCACGCCGGCGGCGGGGTGGGCCGGTAGGCGGGAACGGCACCGGGCGGCTCTTGGACTGTCGAACTGCGCTGTTGCAACGAGTCCACCTCCTCGTGGGAGCGGGCATAAGACCCGAAGGCGGGTGGCGCGAGTGTGGCGCGCCTCACCTACCGATTGTTCGGTCGTGGAGGCATTTTGGCTACAGGCACCTCCAGCCTGTGGACAAACGGTTCTCCACAGCCTGGGATAGGAGCAGGTCGTCCACCGGAGAGAGGCGGGGGGACATGGCGGAAGAACAAATGGCCGTCGACCGGAGCGGGGCTCCGGCCGGCACCACGGGCGGAGCACCCGGCAGCACACCGGGCGAGGCACTGGGCGGGGCATTGAACGAGGCACTCGGCAGGCCCCACGGCGGGACCGAGGGCGAGGTGCCCGAAGAGGCCCTCAGCGCACCGATCGGCACGCCGACGGGCGCCCCTCCGCCACGCCCACTGGACGCGATCGACCGCGACATCCTGAGGTTGCTGCAAACGGACGGCCGCGCCTCGGTACGCTCCGTGGCCGAGCGGGTGCACGTGTCCCGGGCCAACGCCTACGCACGGATCAACCGGCTCATCGACGACGGCGTGATCCGCGGCTTCAGCGCCCGCGTCAACCACGAACGGGCGGGACACGGCGCCTCCGCCTACATCACGCTCAAGATCGTCCAGAACTCCTGGCGGACGGTCCGCGAGCAGCTCAGGGCGCTCCCGGGCGCCACGCACATCGCGCTGGTCAGCGGTGATTTCGATGTGCTGCTGCTCGTGCACACCCCGGACAACCGGACACTGCGCGAGCTGGTACTCACCCGGCTCCAGTCGATCCCCGAAGTGCTGTCGACCCGCACCCTGCTGGTCTTCGAGGAGACGGACCTCAACACCGACCACCGCCTCTGACCGCCCGAAAAGCAGGACGGCCCCCGTAGGGGCCGTCCACAAGCCGTCCACGCTCGCTCAGCGGGCCGTCCGCAGCCCGTCGAACGCCAGATGCGCGACGGTCTCGGCGAGCTGCTCCCGCTCGCCCACCGCGTCGGGATGCGGCCGGTACCACTCCACCAGCGAGTTGATCATGCCGAAGAGCAGCCGGGTCGCCAGCCGTATGTCCACGTCCGCCCGCAGGTCGCCCTCCGCCGCCGCGGCCTTCAGCAGCTCGGCCACCCGGTGGTCGAACTCGCGCCGCCGCTCCATCGCCCACCGCTCGGTCGCGGTGTTGCCCCGCACCCGCAGCAGCAGCGTCACGTACGGCAGCTCCGCGATCAGCACCTCCACGGTCCGGCGCGTGACGTACTCGACCCGCTCGACGGCCCGGCCGCGTACCGCTCCCGGCTCGTCGAGCACCGCGAAGAGCCCGTCGAGCGCCCGGCTGACCGCGCGCCGCAGCAGCTCCTCCTTGCCGGACACGTGGTGGTAGATCGACGACTTGGAGATCCCCGCCGCCTTGGACAGGTGCTCCATGGAGGTGCCGTCGTAGCCGCGCTCGTTGAAGACCCGTACGGCGACCGAGAGCAGCGTCTCCGGGGTGTACGTGTCGCGCTTCGCCGTCGTCATCGGCCTTCCTTTCCTATCCGGGCCGCATCGGCGCTTCCCTTGCGGGCGGAGGCCAGGCACGGCGCGTACCGCCCCGTCGGGTAGCGCTTGTTCATCTCCGACAGCAGGTCGCACACACGCATGTGCCCCACCTTCTCGGCCCACTCCAAGGGGCCGGCGGGGTAGTTGACCCCGAGCCTCATCGCCGTGTCCACGTCCTCGGCGGTGGCGACGCCCCGGTCGACCGCGTCGGCCGCCAGATCGGCCAGCATCGCGACCGTACGGGCGACGATCATGCCGGGCACGTCACCGATCACGGACACCTGCTTGCCGAGCGCCTGGAAGAGGCCCACGGCCTCCGCGAGGACCTCGGGCGAGGTCCGCTCCCCGGTGGAGAGCACGATCCGGGTCGCTCGCGCGTAGTCGAGCGCGAGATCGAAGTAGATGATCTCGTCGCTGAAGTACTCGAAGGCGGTCTCGCCGTCCGCGAGGACGAGCTGGCCGCCGCCGGGCAGCACGATGAACCCGTCACCGCCCTTGCGCCGTACCTTGATCCCCGCCTCCTCGAAGAGGCCCGCCAGCGGCTCGGCGGGCCCCAGGTCGCCACGGACGACGATCCGCGCGGGCGCCTCGGCCGGCGGCGCGTTGTGCGGCTCGGGCCGCTCGGCGCCCTCCTCGTACGAGAACCAGCCCTGCCCCGACTTGCGGCCGAGCCTCCCCGACTCCACGAGCCGCCGCTGCGCGAGCGACGGCGTGAACTTCGGGTCCTGGTAGAAGGACTCCCAGACCGAGCGGGTGACGGCCTCGTTCACGTCCTGCCCGATGAGGTCCGTGAGCTCGAAGGGCCCCATGCGGAAGCCGCCGCACTCGCGCAGGGCGGCGTCGATGGTGGCGGGGTCGGCCGCGCCCTCCTCGTAGACCCGCAGCGCCTCCGCGTAGAAGGGGCGCGCGACCCGGTTCACGATGAAGCCGGGGGTGTCCGCGCAGCGCACCGGCGTCTTGCCCCAGCCCTTCATCGTCTCGTACGCGCGCGTGGCGACGTCCGCGTCGGTGGCGAAGCCGCTGACGACCTCGACGAGCGGGAGCAGCGGCGCCGGGTTGAAGAAGTGGAGTCCGACGAACCGGCCGGGCAGGCGCAGCCCGCCCGCGATCGCGGTGACGGAGAGGGAGGAGGTGTTCGTGGCGAGGACGGTGTCGTCGCCGACGACCTTCTCCAGGTCGGCGAAGAGCTGCTGTTTGACGGCGAGGTTCTCGACGATCGCCTCGACGACGAGCGCCGCGTCCGCGAGCTCGGCGAGGTCCTCCGCCGCGTGCAGCCGGCCGGCGGCCGCCTCGCGCGCGGCGGCGTCCAGGCGGCCCTTCTCCACGAGCCGGTCCAGGCGGGCGGCGAGGGCGGCCACGGCCTCCCCGGCCCGGCCGGGGGCGCTGTCGTAGAGCCGTACGGGATGGCCGGCGACCAGCGCGACCTGGGCGATCCCCTGGCCCATGGTGCCGGTGCCGACGACGGCGACGGTGCGGTCCTGTGCGAGGGCGGTCGGCTCACTGGCGGTCACGTCGTCGCTCCCCCTGACGGTCACGTTGGCGCTCATAGGAGTGATCCTCCCCGATGGGTTTTCCACAGGATCGGCGGACCCCCTTGTCCCGACCGATCGTTCGGTTACTCTAACTCCGTACGCGTCTCCCTGCCCAGCTCGACGAGGAGTTGGTCCATCCATGGCCACCGCTCTGCCGACCACCGACCGTCTGGCCGAGAAGCACCGGTCCACGCTCGATCAGGCACTCGCCACGATCCGCACCCGCGCCTACTGGTCGCCGTACCCCGAGCACCCGAAGGCCTACGGGGAGGACGGCTCGCTCGACGCGGCGGCCGGCCTCGCCGCCCACAAGGCCCTGCTGAACACCCGCTTCGAGCTCGACCAGCCCGGCACGGACGGCTGGACCGGCGGCGAGGTCTCGCCGTACGGCCCGGAGCTCGGCATCGAGTACCCGCACGCCGACATCGACGTCCTGCTGCCCGCGATGCGCGCGGGCACGGCCGCCTGGCGCGACGCCGGGGCGGAGACCCGCGCGCTCGTCTGCCTGGAGATCCTGTCCCGGATCTCGGCCCGCACCCACGAGTTCGCCCACGCCGTCATGCACACCAGCGGACAGGCGTTCATGATGGCGTTCCAGGCCGGCGGCCCGCACGCCCAGGACCGCGGCCTGGAGGCCGTGGCGTACGCGTACGAGGAGCAGACCCGCACCCCCGCCGGGCGGTCCGGCTGGTCCAAGCCCCAGGGCAAGCGCGACCCGCTGGAGCTGTCCAAGGAGTTCACCCCGGTCGGCCGCGGCATCGCCCTGGTGATCGGCTGCAACACCTTCCCCACGTGGAACGGCTACCCGGGCCTGTTCGCCTCGCTGGCGACCGGCAACCCGGTCCTGGTCAAGCCCCACCCGCGCGCCGTCCTGCCGCTCGCGCTCACTGTCAGCGTCGCCCGCGAGGTGCTCGCCGAGTCCGGCTTCGACCCGAACCTCGTCGCGCTCGCGGTCGAGCGCCCGGGCGAGGGCATCGCCAAGACCCTGGCCGTGCGGCCCGAGGTCCGGATCATCGACTACACCGGCTCGACCGCCTTCGGCGACTGGCTGGAGGCCAACGCCCGCCAGGCGCAGGTCTACACGGAGAAGGCCGGGGTCAACACGGTCGTGGTCGACTCGACCGACGACTACAAGGGCATGCTGGCCAACCTGGCGTTCTCGCTGTCGCTGTACAGCGGCCAGATGTGCACGACCCCGCAGAACCTGCTGATCCCCCGCGACGGCATCACCACCGATCAGGGCCCCAAGGCGTACGACGAGGTCGTCGCCGACCTCGCGGCGGCGGTCGGCGGCCTGCTCGGCGACGACGCCCGGGCGAACGGTCTGCTCGGCGCGCTGGTCAACCCGGACGTGAAGGCGCGTCTGGAGGCGGCCGCCGGCCTCGGCGAGGTGGCGCTCGCGTCCCGTGAGGTCGTCAACCCCGACTTCCCGGACGCCGTGGTCCGTACCCCGGTCATCGTGAAGCTGGACGGCTCCAAGCCGGACGCCCAGGCCGCGTACTTCTCCGAGTGCTTCGGCCCGGTCTCCTTCGCCGTCTCGGTGGACTCCACCGCCGACGCCCTGGAGCTGCTGCGGCGCACGGTCCGCGAGAAGGGCGCGATGACGGTCGGCGCGTACACGACCTCGGCCGAAACCGAGCGTGCGGTCGAGGAGGTCTGCCTGGAGGAGTCGGCGCAGCTCTCGCTGAACCTCACGGGCGGGGTGTACGTCAACCAGACGGCGGCGTTCTCCGACTTCCACGGCTCCGGCGGCAACCCCGCGGCGAACGCGGCGCTGTGCGACGGCGCCTTCGTCTCGAACCGCTTCCGGGTGGTGGAGGTCCGCCGCCAGGCCTGACCCAGGCGCGTGGGGGCCCTACGGGGCCTCCACGCCCCCCTGCGGGCTGTCGATCTCCGCGTACCGCTGCACCCACGCGTGCATGGCGATCGCGGCGGCCGCACCGGCGTTGATCGACCGGGTCGAGCCGAACTGGGCGATCGAGCAGACCGTCTCCACGCGGGCGCGAGCCTCGTCCGTGAGCCCCGGGCCCTCCTGTCCGAAGAGCAGCACACAGCGGCGCGGCAGCACGGTCCGCTCCAGCGGCACCGCGCCCGGGAGGTTGTCGATCCCGATGATCGGCAGGCCCTCGGCCGCCGCCCACGCGGTCAGCGACTCGGTGTCCGGGTGGTGGCGGACGTGCTGGTAGCGGTCGGTGACCATGGCGCCCCGCCGGTTCCAGCGCCGTCGGCCCACGATGTGGACCTCCTTCGCGAGGAAGGCGTTGGCGGTCCGTACGACCGAGCCGATGTTGAAGTCGTGGCCCCAGTTCTCCACGGCCACGTGGAAGTCGTGACGGTGGGTGTCGAGGTCGGCGACGATCGCCTCCCGCGTCCAGTACCGGTAGTGGTCCACGACATTGCGCCGGTCGCCGCCGGCGAGCAGCTCGGGGTCGTACCGCTCGCCCTCCGGCCACGGCTCCGGGTGCGGCCCGACGCCGATCTCGGGGCCGAACCCCTCGTCGTACTGAGCCGGCTCGGCCACGTCGACCGCGTCAGCCACGTCGACTGCCTCAGCCGCCTCGGCTCGGGGATTCTCTTCGGTGGTGCTCACCCGACGAGGGTACGGGGGCCGTGCTCCTCACCCGTACGGCGCTGCTCGGGCAGCGCTCCGGCGGACCGCCGCCGTCCCAGCAGCCGGTCCCTGCCCCGCGCGGCCCGTGCGCCGAGGGCCACCAGGAAGGCCGTCGGCAGGAACACCGCGTCGGCGGAGATCATCGCGAGGGAGAAGACCGGCAGCCCGAGGAGCAGGGCGATCCCGGCGTGCTCCAGCATCATCGCGACCAGCAGGACGTTCTTCACCTTGCGGTGGAAGAGCGTGAACGGGAAGGCGACCTGCACGATCACCGTGCCGTAGGTCAGCAGCATCACCATGATCCCGCTGGAGGCGAGCAGCTCGGAGAGCGCGGGCCAGGGCGAGAAGTAGTCCAGGTGGAGCGGGTAGTAGAGGGCGGTGCCGTCCTGCCAGCGCGAGCCCTGGATCTTGTACCAGCCGGCCGTGGCGTAGATCAGACAGACCTCGGCCATGATCACGACGAGGGCGGCGTTGTGCGTGAGGTTGGCGAGGACGTCGAGCAGGGTGCGCGGCTCCCCGGGCGCGAGCCGGCAGACCAGCCACCACAGCCCGTGCCCGAGCCACAGCACCCACAGCAGCACCGGCAGCCACCACTCTCCGGTGACGTCGCTGAACCAGGTGGTGGCGAGCAGGAAGCCGCCGAGCACGATCCACAGCAGCGGGCCGACGACGTCCTCACGAGCCCCTCGGACGGCCCTGCGGGCGGCCCTCCTGGCGTCGAGGGACCACACCTGGCCGCAGCGGGTCAGGACGAGGTAGATCGCGGCGAGGTGGAGGACGTTGTCGCCGCCGTCGCCGAGGAAGACGGACCGGTTCTGCAGCGAGAGGACCCCGACCATGAAGACCACCGACACGGCCCGGGTGTGCCAGCCGACGAGGAGCAGGGCGGCGGAGAGCACCGCGAGCCCGTAGACGAGCTCGAACCAGACCCGTCCGTCCGACCACATCAGCACGGTGAAGGCCCGGTTGTCGGCGATCAGCCGGCTCGCCAGCTCCCAGGACCACGGGCCGTCGGGCCCGTACATCTCGTGCCGGTGCGGCAGCTCGCGCAGCAGGAAGACCAGCCAGGTCAGCGAGAAGCCGATCCGCACGATCGCGGTCTGGTGCGGGCCGAGCGCGCGGCCGGTGACGGCCTGGACGGCGCGGGCGATCCGCCGGTCGAAGGGCTCACGCGTCCGCGCGCGCGTGCTGGTGGGACCGCTCATCGACCCGCCTCCCCACGGCTCGGGCCGACGGCGTCCGTACGGCTCCGGGACGCGCCGTCCGGCCGGTCGGCGTCGGTCACCTTCCACCAGGGGAAGTCGCGGTAGGAGGGGGTGACCTCGTTCTTCTCGGTGCTCCACCGGGGCGCGGGTACGGGCCGGGTGACCGCGCGCAGCTGGACCCGTCGCACGTCGGCCCCGTCGAGGGAGGCGAGGCCGTCGAGCCGGAGCATCGCGATCCGGCGCATGTACTCCTCCGAGAGGTGACCGCGCGTCCCGTTGGGGCTGCCGTCGTCGGCGTGCGAGTTCAGGTAGAAGTCCACGGCCCTGCGGAGCTCGTTCTGCTGTGTGTGGCTGGGCAGCGGGTTGTGGCGGATCGCCGCGGCGTCCTGGGCGGTGAGGTCGATCCAGCCGGTGGTGCGGCGGCCGTCACCGGTGGTGACGACCTCGGCGCGGACCTCGACGGAGACGTTCTGCTGGAGCGGGTTGGGCGCGAAGAGCTTCCAGTTCTGTTCGAACTCGGGGTAGATCCAGTCGTCGACGGCCTGGCCGTGCCGCTTGGTGAGCGTGTTGGACGGTGCGACGTGCAGGAACACCATCGCCAGGTGGACGCAGACGAAGACGCCGGCCACGGCGAGCGCCACGGCGGCGACGACCTGGTAGGGCAGCGACAGGGCCATGATCCCGCTGCCGGCCGGCGTCGCCGCGGACGGGCCGTTCGTCACCGCGTCAGCGTCCGTTTCGACGTCCGCGTCGATGTCCCTTTCGACGTCCGCGTCGATGTCCCTTTCGACGTCCGCGTCCATCCCGCCCCGATCCCGATCGGCCCACCTCGGTTATCCACAGGGTTGACACCATACGGGCCCCCGACTCACCATTGAAGTCATTGAACCGAACGATCGGTCGGTAGGGGGTCCGATGACCGCAGTGACGGCAGGGACGACAGGAACCACGGGCGCGCCCGGCGTGTCGGACGCGGCCGTAGCGGCGACACAGGCCGCCTACGAAGCCGTTTTCGACGCCGCAGTGGCCGCCGACGAGCGGATCGAGCCGCGCGACTGGATGCCCGAGGCCTACCGCGCCTCGCTCGTCCGGCAGATCGCGCAGCACGCCCACTCAGAGATCATCGGCATGCAGCCCGAGGCGAACTGGATCACCCGCGCGCCCTCGCTGCGCCGCAAGGCGATCCTCATGGCCAAGGTCCAGGACGAGGCCGGCCACGGCCTGTACCTGTACAGCGCCGCGGAGACCCTCGGCACCAGCCGCGACGAGCTGCTCGACAAGCTCCACTCCGGCCGCCAGAAGTACTCCTCGATCTTCAACTACCCGACGCTGACCTGGGCCGACGTCGGCGCGATCGGCTGGCTCGTGGACGGGGCCGCAATCACCAACCAGGTCCCCCTGTGCCGCTGCTCCTACGGCCCGTACGCCCGCGCGATGGTCCGGGTCTGCAAGGAGGAGTCGTTCCACCAGCGCCAGGGGTACGAGGCCCTTCTCGCCCTGTCGAACGGCACCGAGGCCCAGCACGCCATGGCGCAGGACGCGGTGGACCGCTGGTGGTGGCCCTCGCTGATGATGTTCGGCCCGCCGGACGACGAGTCGACCCACACCGCCCAGGCGATGGCCTGGAAGATCAAGCGCCACACCAACGACGAACTGCGCCAGCGCTTCGTCGACATCGCCGTCCCGCAGGCCGAGGCACTCGGCCTCACCCTCCCCGACCCCGACCTCCGGTGGAACGAGGAGCGCGGGCACTACGACTTCGGCCCCATCGACTGGACCGAGTTCTGGGACGTCCTCAAGGGGAACGGCCCCTGCAACGACCAGCGGCTGAGCAAGCGGCGCCAGGCCCACGAGGACGGCGCCTGGGTCAGAGAAGCGGCCGCGGTCTACGCGGAGAAGCACACCGGAAAGCACGGGGAGGCACAGGGATGACCACCGACGGTTGGCCGCTGTGGGAGGTGTTCGTGCGCTCCCGCCGCGGACTGTCCCACACCCACGCGGGCAGTCTCCACGCGCCCGACGCGGAGATGGCCCTGCGCAACGCCCGCGACCTGTACACCCGCAGGAGCGAAGGCGTCTCGATCTGGGTCGTGCCCTCCGCGACGATCACCGCCTCCTCGCCCGACGAGAAGGACCCCTTCTTCGAACCGGCCGCGGACAAGCCCTACCGCCACCCGACGTTCTACGAGATCCCGGAGGGGGTGAAGCACCTGTGAGCACCCCCGACACCCGCGAGACCGCCGCGATCACCACCGCCGCCCTCGCCCTCGGCGACGACGCCCTCGTCCTCTCCCACCGCCTGGGGGAGTGGGCCGGCGCCGCCCCCGTCCTGGAAGAAGAGGTCGCCCTCGCGAACATCGCGCTCGACCTCCTCGGCCAGGCCCGCGTCCTGCTCTCCCTCGCCGGCGACGAGGACGAACTGGCCTACCTCCGCGAGGAGCGCTCCTTCCGGAACGCCCAGCTGGTCGAACAGCCGAACGGCGACTTCGCCCACACCATCGCCCGGCAGCTGTACTTCTCCACCTACCAGCGCCTCCTGTACGGACAGCTGGCGGCCGGCGACGGCCCCTTCGCCGGCCTGGCGGCCAAGGCCGTCAAGGAGGTCGCCTACCACCAGGACCACGCCGAGCACTGGACCCTGCGCCTCGGCGACGGCACCCCCGAGAGCCACGACCGGATGCAGCGGGCCTGCGACGCCCTCTGGCGGTACACCGGCGAGCTGTTCCAGCCCGTCGACGGCCTCGACCTGGACCGCACGGCCATGGAGAGCGCCTGGCTGGACTCCGTCACGGCCGTCCTCGACAAGGCCACGCTCACCGTGCCCGCCGGCCCCCGCACCGGAGCCTGGGCCGCGGGCGCCGGCCGCCAGGGCCTCCACACCGAGTCCTTCGGACGGATGCTCGCCGAGATGCAGCACCTGCACCGCAGCCACCCGGGGGCGACATGGTGACCATGACGGCCCTGGAGGAGGAGCTCAGCCGGATCGCCGGCGCCGTTCTCGACCCCGAGATGCCCGTCCTCACCCTGGAGGAACTCGGCGTCATGCGGGGCGTCCACGTCACCGGCCCGGGCAGCGTCGAGGTCTCCCTCACCCCGACGTACACGGGCTGTCCCGCGATAGAGGCGATGTCCTCCGACATCGAGCGCGCCCTCCACGAGCACGGCGTGCCCGACGTCTCCGTCGTCACGGTCCTCGCGCCCGCCTGGTCCACCGACGACATCAGCGAGGAAGGGCGGCGCAAGCTCGCCGAGTTCGGCATCGCCCCGCCCCGCCCCCAGGGCCCGGCCGGTGGCCCCGTGCTCCTCACCCTGGCGATCCGCTGCCCGAACTGCGGCTCCACCGACACCGAACTCCTCAGCCGCTTCTCCTCCACCGCGTGCAAGGCCCTCCGCCGCTGCATCGCGTGCCGCGAACCGTTCGACCACTTCAAGGAGCTGTAGATGCTGCCCTCAGCCGCCGGACGGGCCGGGTTCCATCCGCTCAGGGTGAGCGACGTCGAGCGGCTCACGGACGACTCCGTGGCCGTCACCTTCGCGGTACCGCCTGAGCTCCACGAGACGTACCGGCACCTCCCCGGCCAGCACCTCGCCCTGCGCCGCGCGGGCGAACAGGGCGAGGAGATCCGGCGTACGTACTCGATCTGCGCCCCCGCCGCCCCCGCGGGCGAGCCCCCCGTCCTGCGCGTGGGCATCCGGCTCGTCGACGGCGGCGCGTTCTCGACGTACGCGCTCAAGGAGCTGACCGTCGGCGACCTCGTCGAGGTCATGGAACCCATGGGCCGCTTCGCGCTCACCCCGCGCCCCGGCCACTTCGCCGCCGTCGTCGGCGGCAGCGGCATCACCCCGGTCCTGTCCATGGCGGCCACGCTGCTCGCCCGGGAGCCCGAGGCCAGGTTCTGCCTGATCCGGAGCGACCGCACCGCCGCCTCCACGATGTTCCTCGACGAGGTGGCCGACCTCAAGGACCGCTACCCGGACCGCTTCCAGCTGGTCACCGTGCTCTCCCGCGAGGAACAGCAGGCGGGACTGCCCTCCGGCCGCCTCGACCGCGAGCGGCTGGACACCCTGCTGCCCGCGCTCCTGCCGGTCGGCGAGATCGACGGCTGGTTCCTCTGCGGCCCCTTCGGGCTCGTCCAGGGCGCCGAGCAGGCGCTGCGCGGCCTCGGAGTGGACCGGGGCAGGATCCACCAGGAGATCTTCCACGTCGACGACGGCTCGGCGCCCGCGCCGGTCGCCGCGGCCGACACCCCCGCGCACGCGACCCTGACCGCGACCCTGCACGGCCGCTCCGGCACCTGGCCGGTCGACCGGGGCGAGTCCCTCCTCGACACCGTGCTGCGCTCCCGCGCGGACGCCCCGTACGCCTGCAAGGGCGGCGTGTGCGGCACCTGCCGCGCCTTCCTCGTCGGCGGAGAGGTGCGGATGGACCGCAACTTCGCGCTGGAACCCGAGGAGACCGAGGCCGGATACGTCCTGGCCTGCCAGTCCCATCCCGTCACCCCGGACGTGGAGTTGGACTTCGACCGCTGACGAGTCCCGGCGCCGCCATTCCCTTCCGCTAGAACCTGTTCTATCTTGACGGCTCGTCAGGGCAGAGAGAGCAGGAGCGGCAACGGGAGGGCAGGACAGTGGACTTCACCTTCACCGAAGAGCAACAGGCAGCCGTCGAGGCGGCCAAGGCGGTCTTCACGAGCGTCACACCCGACGCGGTACCGAGCCCGGCCCTCACCCCGGGCGCCGTCTCCGAGGACCTCGACCGGTCACTCTGGTCCCGCCTCGCCGCCGCCGACCTGCTCGGTCTCGTCCTGCCCCCCGAGCACGGCGGCGCCGGACTCGACCCCGTCGCGTTCTGCCTCGTGCTGCGCGAATCCGCCCGCGTCCTCGCCCGCGTACCCCTGCTGGAAACGGGCGCCGTGGCCATGACCGTCGACCGGTACGCGGACCCGTCGACGGCCGCCGCGCTCCTCCCCCGGGTCTGCCGCGGCGAACTCGTCCTCACCGCCGCCTCCCACGGACGCACCGGCCACGACCCGGCCGACCGCGCCGTCACCGCCCACCGCGACGGCACCACCTGGATCCTCGACGGACTCCAGAGCACCGTCCCCTGGGCCCACGGCGCCGACATCGTCGCCGTCCCCGCGCACACCGAGGACCGCACCGTCCTCGCCCTGATCCCCCGCACCCACGAAGGCGTCACCCTCGCCGAGCAGTACTCCACCAGCGGTGAACTCCTCGCCGAACTCCACCTCGACGCCGTACGCCTCGACAGCACCGAGGTCATCGACGCCGAAGGCGCCTGCGAGCGACTGAGCGAGCTCCTCACCACCGGCACCTGCGCACTCGCCCTCGGACTCGGCGAGGCCGTCCTCACCATGACGAGCCAGTACACCGGCAAACGCGAACAGTTCGGCCACCCCGTGGCCACCTTCCAGGCCGTCGCCGTCCAGACCGCCGACCGCTACATCGACCTGCGCGCCATGGAGGCCACCCTCTGGCAGGCCGCCTGGCGCGTCTCCACCGGGGCCGAGGGGGCGCTCCCCGCGGCCGGGGACATCGCCGTCGCGAAGATCTGGGCGTCCGAGGGCGTACGGCGCGTGGTGCAGACCGCCCAGCACCTCCACGGGGGCTTCGGCGCCGACACCGACTACCCCCTGCACCGCTACCACGCCTGGGCCAAGCAGCTCGAACTGTCCCTCGGCCCCGCGGCCGCCCACGAGGAGGCCCTGGGCGACCTCCTGGCCACCCACCCCCTCGCCTGACGACTCAGCTCAGCTCAGCTCAGCTCAGCTCAGCTCAGAGGACGAAAGCCGGGCTCCCGCTTCCCGTCACCATCGGACGCCCGGCACCGTCCCAGGCCAGCATCCCGCCGTCGATGTTCACCGCATCGAAGCCCTGCTGCACCAGATACTGCGTGACCTGCGCCGACCGGCCGCCCACCCGGCACATCACATAGGCGCGACCGTGCTCGGCCACCGCCTCCGTCACCTCACCGAAGCGCGCCACGAAGTCGCTCATCGGCACGTGCAGCGCACCCTCGACGTGGCCGGCTTCCCATTCGTTGTCCTCCCGGACGTCCAGCACCAGGCCATCGGCCGGCACGGCAGCCGCGTCCACCGAGGGCAGCGGGGAGAAATTCATGGGACTGGCCTTCTCTCGTCAGAACCGCCCGAAGAAGTTCGAGCGCACGGAAAAAACCTACTCCACCAGCCCGGCAAGCTCCGTCTCACGCTCGGAGACCTGCGCGAGCAGCTGCTCCGCGACCTCCTCCAGGAGCCGGTCCGGGTCGTCCGGAGCCATCCGCAGCATCGCGCCGATCGCGGACTCCTCCAGCTCACGCGCCATCACGGACAGCAGGTCCTTGCGCTGCGCCAGCCACTCCAGCCGGGCGTACAGCTCCTCGCTCTCGCTGAGCCGCTCCTCGGCCGGCACAGGACCGGCCGCCCATTCGTCGGAGAGCTCACGCAGCTGCGCCTCGTCGCCCCGGGCGTAGGCGGCGTTCACCCGCGTGATGAACTCCTCGCGACGCTGCCGCTCGGCGTCCTCCCGGGCCAGGTCGGGGTGGGCCTTGCGGGCCAGCTCGCGGTAGAGCCTGCGGGCCTCCTCGCTGGGCCGGACCCGCTTCGGAGCCTGCACCGGCCGCTCGTTGAGCATCGCCGCCGCCTCGGGGGAGAGGCCGTCGGAGTCGATCCAGTCGTGGAAGAGCTCCTCCACCCCGGGCATGGGCATGACCGCGGCCCGCGCCTCCTGGGCTCGCCGCAGATCCTCGGGATCTCCGGTACGCGCCGCCCGAGCCTCGGCGATCCGCGCGTCGAGCTCGTCGAGCCGCGCGTACATGGGGCCGAGCTTCTGGTGGTGCAGCCGCGAGAAGTTCTCCACCTCGACCCGGAAGGTCTCGACGGCGATCTCGAACTCGATCAGCGCCTGCTCGGCGACCCGCACGGCCCGCTCCAGCCGAGCCTCGGGCCGCTCGTCCGCACCCCGCTCGCCACTGGCGGACGCCTCACCACTCACAGACGCCTCACTCTCAGCCCGCCCCGGACCTACGGACGGCCCGCTCTCGGCCCACTCCGAACCTACGGAGGGCCCGTTCTCGGCCCGCTCGCCACTCGCAGACGGCTCGCCCGCAGGCCGCTCGTCCGCGGACCGCTCGGCCTCGGGCTCGTCGTTCGCACCCTGGTCCACGCTCACGTTCACGCCCGCCCACGTCCTCGTTCCGGCTCGTCCCACCCAGCCTACGGTCCTTCGGGGGGGGGCCTCCCCCCTCCCTCCCCCTCCCCTCCCTCCCCCCGTGCGGGCGTCGGTCAGACGCCCAGTTCCGCCGCTATCCGCCCCGCCCTGACCGCGGCGAGCAGGTCGGCGTGGTCCGCGGTGGTGCGGTCCGCGTACGAGACGGCGAAGGACGCGACCGCCTCGTCCAGCTCCTCGTTCTTGCCGCAGTAGCCGGCTATCAGACGCGGATCGGCGCTGTGGGCGTGCGCCCGGGCCAGCAGAGCCCCGGTCATCCGGCCGTAGTCGTCGACCTGGTCCACGGTGAGCGCGACGGGGTCGACGCTGCCCTTGCGGTTGCGGAACTGACGCACCTGGAAGGGGCGCCCTTCGACCGTGGTCCAGCCGAGCAGGTTGTCGCTCACCACCTGCATCCGCTTCTGCCCGAGGACCACCCGCCGCCCCTCGTGGCCGTGGTCCGGCACGGTGAAGCCCACGGCCGGCAGATACGGCAGGAGGGCCGAAGGCCTCGCCTCCTTCACCTGGAGCACCAGCGGCTCGCCCCGGTGGTCGAGCAGCAGCACGACATAGGAACGGGTGCCGACGCTGCCGGTGCCGACGACCCGGAAGGCCACGTCGTGGACGGCGTACCGCGCGAGGAGCGGCAGCCGGTCCTCGGACACGGTCTCCAGGTAGCCGCCGAGGGAGGCGGCGACGGCCGCCGCCTCGACGTCGGGAACCCTGCGCAGTACCGGGGGAGCGTCCACGAATCTGCGTCCGCCGCCCTCGGCATCGGTCACGGCCTCGGTCGACCGGGCGGCGAACCGGGCACTGGTGTTGTTCCGGGCCTTCGCCGAGACCCTCTCCAGCGTGCCGAGGAGATCGCGGGCGTCGGTGTGCGAGACGAGTTCCTCGTCGGCTATCGCGTTCCAGGCGTCGAGGGCGGGCAGCCGGGCCAGGAGGCGCATGGTGCGCCGGTAGGCGCCGACGGTGTCGAACGCGGCCGCCCGGCACACCTCCTCGCTCGCGCCGACCTCGCGCCCGGCGAGGACGAGAGAGGTGACGAGCCGCTTGAGGTCCCATTCCCAGGGGCCGACGATCGTCTCGTCGAAGTCGTTGAGGTCCATGACGAGCCGTCCGCGGGCGTCGCCGTAGAGACCGAAGTTGGCGGCGTGCGCGTCACCGCACAGCTGGGCGGATATCCCGGTGACGGGGGTCGTGACGAGGTCCTGGGCCATCAGCCCGGCGGATCCGCGCAGAAAGGCGAAGGGGCTCGCCGCCATCCTCCCGACCCGTATCGGCGCGAGCTCGGGCACCCGGTCCCGGCTGGAGTCCTCGACGGCGCGGACGGCGTCCGGCCGGTCGGCCGCGAGGGCCGGCCGGTCGTGCGCGGAGCGGGGCACCCGGCCGCGCAGTCCCTTGCCGGCGTCCCTGGAGGAGACCCCTGCGCCACCATCGGCGCCACGGCGCGCGAAGCCCGGTACGT
This sequence comes from Streptomyces sp. NBC_01255, assembly GCF_036226445.1. Classification (NCBI taxonomy): domain Bacteria; kingdom Bacillati; phylum Actinomycetota; class Actinomycetes; order Kitasatosporales; family Streptomycetaceae; genus Streptomyces; species Streptomyces sp. NBC_01255. The sequence goes on along the minus strand of NZ_CP108474.1, from coordinate 4,400,549 downwards.
GCGGGACGCGCTCACCGTCCGCCGCCCCGTCCGTACCGCGCTGTCCCGGCACCACGGCCCGGATCTCGTCCATGGGATGCCCTCCCCCGATGCGATGTCCAACATCATCCGGCCCTGACGGTACAGCCGCACCTGATCGGCCGTCTCCCCCTGTGGACAACGCCCTGTGGACAACCTCAGACGGCGACCGCCTCCTCCAACTCCTCCTCGATCCCGTCCCCTGCCGGGACCTTCTCCCGTGCCTTCTCCCGTGCCCTCTCCCCGGCCTTCTCCCCGGCCTTCGCGGCACCGTTCCTCCTGGCCTCCACGACCCCCGCGGTCACCACGAGGGCGGCTCCGGCGAGGAACCACAGGGCGAGGACGAGGACGTGTCCGCCGAGCGCGTGACCGCCGAAGTACACATGGCTGCGGACGCCCTCGACGAAGCCCGCGCCGTTCCAGAAGGCGTGCAGCGCGCCGAAGAAGCCCGGCTGGAGCTCGGGCCGGTAGATGCCGCCGGAGCTCGTGAAGTTGAGCATGACGAAGAGCACCATCACGCCGAGCGTGGTCCAGCGGCGCAGGAACGTGTGGAGGCCGACGCCGACGAGCAGGATGCCCGACGCGTACAGCCAGGACATCGCCCAGACTCCGCCGAGCCCTTGGTCGACGAGGTGGAAGAGCGGTCCGGCGAACAGGGTGCCGATCAGGCTGACGACCAGCGACATCCCGGCGGCGAGGAGGACCCTGATCCGCATGGGCAGGACGGCGCCGGCTCCACCGATGACGGCGACCGAGGCGTAGGCGCCGATGCTGAGGGCGACGAGCAGGAAGAAGACTCCCTGGCCGGTGGGGTCGCCGGAGGCGACGGGGGCGACGTCGGTGACCTCGAGCGGGGCGTCCTGTGCGGCGGCGACCTTGGTGAACACCTTCTCGACGGCCATGGCGCTGGTGTCGGAGGAGCCCGAGGCGACGAGGAGCTCGGGCTTCTCGCCGGGGATGTAGGCCCCGAAGCTGCCCTGCTCGCGCAGCGAGGTGACGGCCGTGTCCCGGTCGGCGACGGTACGGACGTCGAGGGCACCGGCGCCCTGGTCCTGGAGCGTCTGCGCGAGGACCTGGGCGCTCGGTCCGGAGCCGACGACGTCGACGCGCAGGTCGTGGGGCGCGGGCGCGTGGAAGGCTCCGAGGTAGGCCAGGCCCATGCCGACGCACATCAGCAGGGGAGCGAGCAGATGTCCGAGGACATGCCGCAACGCGCCGTTGGTGCTCGGTCCTGCGGACACCGGAAACCTCCATGGTTGGCTTTTACAACTAAAGAACCGTTGTACCATACAACCGAACCCGCAGGCAACGACACCAGACGACAGGGGAGCGCACCATGACCGGTGGCGCAGAGGTACCGCGCGAGGCGTCCGTGGACGTCATCCAGCGCGAGCTGACGGCCTTCGCGCGCCGCGCCCGCGCCGCGGCGGCCCGGGTCCACCCCGAGCTCCCGCTCGTCTCCTACACGCTGCTCGCCCACATCGACGACCAGCGCGGCTGCCGCGCCACGGACCTCGCGGCCCACTACCTGCTGGACAAGTCGACGGTCAGCCGCCAGGTCGCCACCCTGGAGAAGCTCGGCTTCGTCGAGCGCCGGCCCGCCCCCGACGACCACCGCGTCCAGGTCCTGCACCCCACCGAGGCGGGCGCCGAGGTCCTCGCCTCAGCGCAGACGAGCCGCCTCGCCGCCTACCAGGAACGCCTCAGGGACTGGTCGGCCGACGACCTCGCCCGGTTCGCCGCGTACCTGCTCCGCTACAACACCGCGAGCACGAGCGGCCTCCCGGACACCACCCCGCGCTGACCCGCCCTCCCGAGCGCACCCGTCCCACCTGGCCCCCGTCCCCTCCGGCGAGGGGCTACAGCCCCGCGTCCCGGGCCAGCAGCGCCGCCTGCACCCGGTTCTCGCAGTCCAGCTTGGCCAGGATCCGGCTCACGTACGTCTTCACCGTGGCCTCGCTCATGTGCAGCCGTCGGCCCGCGTCCGCGTTGGAGAGCCCCTCCCCGAGCACGGCCAACACCTCGCGCTCCTTCTCGCTCAGCGCCGCCACCCGCACCCGCGCCTGCTCGGACCGCGCGGCCTCCCGGCCCGTGGCGAGCCGCTCCACCACGTGCCGGGTCGCCGCCGGCGACAGATAGGCGTCCCCCGCCGCCGCCGCTCGCACCGCCCTGATCAGCTCGGCCGGCGCCGTGTCCTTGAGCAGGAACCCGGCACCCCCGTGCTCCAGGGCCCGCAGCACGTTCTCCCGCTCGCCGAAGGTCGTCAGGACGATCACCCGGGCCGCCGGTGCGGCCCGCCGCAGCTCCGGCAGCGCGGAGAGGCCGTCGAGCACCGGCATCTGGATGTCGAGCAGCACCACGTCGGCGGCGTGCGCCCGCGCCGCCTCGACGGCCGCCCGGCCGTCGGCCGCCTCGGCGACCACCTCGATGTCCGGGTCCGAGATGAGGATCATCCGGATCCCGGCCCGGATCAGGGGCTCGTCATCGGCGATCACGACCCTGATGGGCTGCCCTGCCACAGCTACTCCCCCACGACTGCGATGGGGCCGAGGACAGCGTCACCGCTGCTCGACCACGTACGACTTCTTCTCGATCAGCTTGCCGTCCTTGAAGCAGAACCGGAAAACGGGCTCCTCGTCGAAGGACTCACCGGTCTCCGAGGAGAGCAGCAGCAGACAGTCGGCGCCCTCCGGCCGCGCGGGCCCCTTGCCACCCAGACCCGCGGTGGCGATCGAGTCGCCCGACGGGAGTCGGTCGCGGACCTCGCGCTCGGTCATACCGACCTTCACCCCGTCGTACTGCTCGGGTTCGATCATCCCCTTCTCCAAGGAACCGATCATGAAGAAGAGACCGAAACCCGCCGCCACCACGAGCAGGACGACCGCACCGAAGGCGATCCCGCAGCCCAGCGCGACCCCGCCACCTGCGCCCATGCTCCTGCCTCTGCCCCCGCGTACCGCCATCGCCAGCTCCCGCTCCGTGAACGTCCAGTCGGCCGGTCCGACCACGACCGGACGACCATCGCCCACCAGCGGTCTCGTCGACTGCTGCCGGAAGTCGTCGGCGGCATCGACCAAAGGCGCTGCCTCGGCGACGGGTGCCGCTCCGTACGGCAGCATCCCGGCCACTCGGAACCCACCTCCGTCGGCCGGACCCGCGTGACACATGCCGCCCACCAGCCGCGCGCGCTCGGCGAGTCCCGTCAGCCCCTGTCCGCCGCTCACCACGTCTTTGGCCGGGCCGCCCGCCGACGCCTCGTTGAGGACCTCCACGACGAAGGTGTCCGGCTCGTACCGCAGCTCGACGGCGATCGGCGCCCCCGGCGCGTACTTGTAGGCATTGGTCAGCGCCTCCTGCACGATTCTGTACGCGGCGTGGTCCGCGGCCGGTGCCAGTGACCGCTCCTCCCCGAGCCGGCTCAGCCCGACGGTGGTTCCGGCCGCCCTGGCCGCCACCACGAGCCCCTCGATGCCGGCGGTCCCCCGCGCCGCCCGCCCCGTCTCGTCCCCGGCCCGCGCGGGCGCCGAGGCCGTTCCTCCCGTCGCCTCGATCCCGTCGCGCAATATGCCGACGACCTCCCGCAGCTCGTGCATCGCCGTCACCGAGGCGTTCCGCAGGACTCCGACGACCTCGCGCTGCCGCTCGCTCAGCTCCCGGTCCACCTCCAGGGCCCCCGTGTGCACGGCGATCAGCGCCAGCTGGTGCCCGAGGCTGTCGTGCATGTCCTGGGCGATCCGCTGCCGCTCCCGCAGCCGCGCCTGCCAGGCCACCATCGTCCGCTCCCGCAGCAGCTGGGCGTTGCGCTCCTGGAGGGCGTGCAACAGGGTCCGCCGCTGGGTCCAGTAACGGTGGGCGAGCCCGGGCGCCAGGGTGGTGCCGAGGTAGTAGAGGGTCGCGAGGAAGGCCACCGTGAGCAGCCGCTGCCGGTCCCAGGTCTCCAGGAGCGTCCCCCCGACGTCCAGGACGAAGGCGGCCATGAACGCGGCCAGCGCCCGCCCGGCGCCCGCGATGTACCGGCCGGCCGACCAGCTGACCACGATCAGCAGCGGCCCGAATCCCGGCAGGAAGGGAGCGAGCGCCGCGGCGGCGACGAGCACGCCCGCGGGCAGCCTGCGCCGCAGCAGCGACAGCACGGCGGCACCGGCGGCGACCCCGGCCAGCCGCCAGCCCTCACCGCCCAGGAGCTCCTCGCTCCCGGCGGCGAGCAGAGCGACGACCACGGCGAGCGAGATCTCGCCGGCGGTCCTGCGCCGCGACCACTGTCCCGGTACGGCGAACCATCCCCACCAAGCGGCGACCCTGACCCCGATCCCGGCCCTGAGCCCCGTCCCCGTCCCCGTCACTACCTGTTTCCCGGTCTCGTTCCCGCTCGCGCCCGGGTCCCCCGATTTCGACATAACGTCCACGCTCGCACCCTAGGCAGCGACCCCACCCGCGGACGTCCGTCTTTCGTCTCGCCCCGCGACGACAAAAGTCGCGACCTCGGGCCCGCCCTGCACCCCGGCCCCCGGACCCACTCCCCGACCCCGACCCCGACCCCGACCCGGACCCGACGTGGGAAGGCTCACATTCCGCGATACACACGCGAAAGCCCCGTAGGTCGATGACCTACGGGGCTTTCGTCTGGTGCGCGAGGGGGGAGTTGAACCCCCACGCCCTTTCGGGCACTGGAACCTGAATCCAGCGCGTCTGCCTATTCCGCCACCCGCGCATTGGTGGCCTCCCTGCCCTCTCACCTTTCGGTGCGAGCGCCTGGCGACATCTGAAGATTAGCACGTCGCAGACCGTGGATTCACATCCCTTGTTTCGCCCCCACGCCCGCAGAACAAGGAGAGAGGGAGGCCTGAGAGAGACCCCGAAGGGAACGAGTGGGGAAGGACAGGAAGGGGAGACAGGAAAGCGAAGGAGACGGAACGAAGGGATGGAACGGAAGGACCGGGTGGAACGGATGGAACGGATGGAACGGGCGGAACAGGTGGAAGGGAGGGAACGGGTGGAACGGAAGGAGACGGGAGGAAGGTGACGGACCGCACTCGGTCTCCGGGGCCGGACCCCCCGTCCCACCGCCGCTCCCTCCGCCGGGTGCGGGACACTGTCCACAGGCCACCTCTACGATCCGGGGGAAAGGTCTGTGAGAGGTGACACTCGTCCACAGGGCAGAGAAGGGGAACCAGCCGATTTCCCGACGCGTGGATACGATCAGTAAGCAGTACCAGGACGACAACGACGGAGGAGGTGCCCCATGGGAGTCCTGAAGCGATTCGAGCAGCGCCTCGAAGGTCTGGTCAACGGCACCTTCGCCAAGGTCTTCAAGTCCGAGGTCCAGCCCGTCGAGATCGCCGGCGCGCTCCAGCGCGAGTGCGACAACAACGCGACGATCTGGAACCGCGAGCGGACCGTCGTCCCGAACGACTTCATCGTGGAGCTGAGCACGCCGGACTACGAGCGCCTCAGCCCCTACTCGGGTCAGCTGGGCGACGAGCTCGCCGGCCTGGTCCGGGACTACGCGAAGCAGCAGCGGTACACCTTCATGGGCCCGATCAAGGTCCATCTGGAGAAGGCCGACGACCTCGACACCGGTCTCTACCGGGTGCGCAGCCGCACCCTCGCGTCGAGTACGTCACAGCCGCAGCCGCCCGCGGCCGGACAGCAGCAGCCCCACCAGCAGCAGGGCCAGGCACAGGGCCGCGGCGGTTACGGGTACCCCCCGGCCGGCGCCCCGCCCATGCCCGCCTCGCCTCCTCCCGGCGCCCCCGGCCAGCGGCCCACGGCAGCCGCGGGACGCCCGGCGGGCGGCCCCGTGGCCATGCCCGGCACGGGCTCCGGGGCCGGAGCAGGCTCCCAGGTCCGCCGCTGGATCGAGATCAACGGCACCCGCCATCAGATCTCCCGCCCGACCCTGGTCCTCGGCCGCAGCACCGACGCGGACGTGAGGATCGACGATCCCGGCGTCTCCCGCCGGCACTGCGAGATCCGGACCGGAACGCCCTCGACGATCCAGGATCTGGGATCCACCAACGGCATCGTGGTGGACGGGCAGCACACCACCCGCGCTACGCTCCGCGACGGCTCGCGGATCGTCGTGGGTAGTACCACCATCGTTTACCGGCAAGCCGAAGGGTGAAGCGGGGGCAATGTCAGAGCTGACCCTGACGGTCATGCGGTTGGGTTTCCTGGCCGTTCTGTGGCTGTTCGTCATCGTGGCCGTCCAGGTCATCCGTAGCGACCTGTTCGGAACGCGGGTGACGCAGCGCGGTTCACGGCGCCAGGACGCCCGGCCGCAGCAGAACGCGCGCCAGCAGGCCGCCGCGCCGCCGCAGCAGCGTGGGCAGCAGCCCACTGCGGGCGGGCGGCAGCGCCGTGGCGCCCCGACCAAGCTGGTCGTCTCCGAGGGCACCCTCACCGGCACCACCGTCGCCCTCCAGGGCCAGACGATCACGCTGGGCAGGGCGCACGATTCGACGATCGTGCTGGACGACGACTACGCGTCCAGCCGGCACGCCAGGATCTACCCGGACCGGGACGGCCAGTGGATCGTCGAGGATCTCGGGTCCACGAACGGCACCTATCTCGACCGGACCCGCCTCACCACCGCCACTCCGGTTCCGCTGGGCGCGCCGATTCGCATCGGCAAGACCGTCATCGAGCTGCGGAAGTAGTACGACAATGAGCGGAGCGACCGGAGGGTGGGCAGTGTGGGTCGAGACCGGCTGTACCCCGATGCAGCGTCGACAGGGCAGGTGCGCATGACTCTGTCCCTGCGTTTCGCCGCGGGCTCCCACAAGGGCATGATCCGCGAGGGCAACGAGGACTCCGGCTACGCCGGCCCCCGGCTGCTCGCCATCGCCGACGGCATGGGCGGCCAGGCCGCCGGTGAGGTCGCCTCCTCCGAGGTGATCTCCACCCTCGTCACGCTCGACGACGACGTCCCCGGCTCCGACATCCTCACCTCGCTCGGTACGGCGGTGCAGCGCGCCAACGACCAGCTGCGGATGATGGTCGAGGAGGACCCGCAGCTCGAGGGCATGGGCACGACGCTCACGGCCCTGCTGTGGACCGGCCAGCGCCTCGGCCTCGTGCACGTCGGCGACTCGCGCGCCTACCTGCTCCGTGACGGTGTCCTCACCCAGATCACGCAGGACCACACGTGGGTCCAGCGCCTCGTCGACGAGGGCCGGATCACCGAGGAAGAGGCCACCACCCACCCGCAGCGTTCGCTCCTCATGCGCGCGCTCGGCAGCGGTGACCACGTCGAACCCGATCTCTCGATCCGCGAGGTCCGGGCCGGCGACCGCTATCTGATCTGCTCCGACGGCCTGTCCGGCGTGGTCTCCCACCAGACCCTCGAGGACACGCTCGCCAGCTACCAGGGCCCGCAGGAGACCGTGCAGGAGCTGATCCAGCTCGCGCTGCGCGGCGGTGGCCCCGACAACATCACGGTGATCATCGCCGACGTCCTCGACGTCGACGGCGGCGACACCCTTGCCGGTCACCTCAGCGACACCCCGGTCATCGTGGGCGCGGTCGCCGAGAACCAGGCCGCCCAGTTGAACGACGGCGGGGCGATGCAGACCCCCGCCGGCCGCGCCTCCGGCCTCGGCCGCCCGGCCCCGCACCAGCAGCCGCCCGCCGGCGGCTTCGGTCCGCCCGGCAGCGGCGACGACCACGGCTACGGCGGCATGCCGCCGCAGGGCTCCTTCGAGTCGTACACGGACGACGACTTCGTCAAGCCGCGCACGGGCCGCAAGTGGCTCAAGCGCTCCTTCTTCCTCGTCCTGGCCCTCGCCGTCGTCGGCGGCGGGCTCTACGGCGGCTGGCGGTGGACGCAGACGCAGTACTTCGTCGGCTCCAAGGACCAGCACGTGGCGCTCTACCAGGGCATCAGCCAGGACCTGGCCTGGGTCTCGCTGTCTAAGGTCGAGAAGGACCACCCCGAGATCGAACTCAAGTACCTCCCCGCCTACCAGCGGAAGCAGGTCGAGGACACGATCGCGGGCGGCAACCTCGGCAAGGCCGAGACGAAGATCTCCGAGCTGGCGGCGCAGGCCTCGGCCTGCAAGAAGACCGAGCAGCGCCGCGCCGCCGCCGAGAAGGCCGCGGACCAGGCGAGCAAGCCGCCGGCCGAGACGCCGGAAGGCACTGCCACCCCTGACTCCAAGCCCACCACAGCCGCTCCGTCCCCGGGTCCCACCCTCACCGCGGAGGAGCAGAAGCTGGCCTCGAACTGCGGCAAGCAGTAAGCACCCGTAGGGGGCCTTTCACCACCATGAGCGTTGTCACCAACACGACCACCATCGGCGCGATCGAGGCGCCGAGCCGCCGCAACACCGAGCTGGCGCTGCTCGCGTTCGCCGTCGTCATCCCGGTGTTCGCGTACCTCAACGTGGGCCTGGCCATGGACGGCAAGGTCCCGGCCGGCATGCTGGGGTACGGACTCGGCCTGGCGCTGCTCGCTGCCGTCGCCCACCTCGTGGTGCGCAAGTGGGCCCCGTACGCGGATCCGCTGCTGCTGCCCCTGGCGACCTTGCTCAACGGCATGGGCCTGGTACTGATCTGGCGGCTGGACCAGTCGCCTCGGCTGATCGCCACGTCGATGCGCCGCTACGGCACCTTCAGCCCCGACGCGCCAAGCCAGATGATGTACTCGGCGATCGGCATCGCCATGTTCGTGGGCGTGCTGCTGCTCCTGAAGGACCACCGCGTCCTGCAGCGCTACACGTACATCTCCATGGTGGTCTCGCTCATCCTGCTGCTGCTCCCGCTGGTCCCGGGCCTCGGCGCGGATGTCTTCGGTGCCAAGATCTGGATCCGCATCGGCGGCTTCTCGATCCAGCCCGGCGAGTTCGCCAAGCTGGTCCTGGCAGTGTTCTTCTCCGGCTACCTGATGGTGAAGCGGGACGCTCTGGCCCTGGCCAGCCGCCGCTTCATGGGGCTCTACCTGCCGCGCGGCCGTGACCTCGGCCCGATCCTCACGATCTGGGCGGTCAGCCTCCTCATCCTGGTCTTCGAGAACGACCTCGGTACGTCGCTGCTGTTCTTCGGCATTTTCGTGATCATGCTGTACGTGGCGACGGAGCGGACCAGCTGGATCGTCATGGGTCTGCTGATGGCAGTCGCCGGTGCGGCGGTCGTCGGCTCCACGGCCAGCCACGTGAAGTCCCGTGTGGCGGCCTGGCTCGACCCCTTCGGCTGTCTGGAGACGGCCACCGACCAGAACATGCTGAACGCCTGCGACCAGATGACGCAGGTGCTGATGTCCTTCGGCTCGGGCGGCATCCTCGGCACCGGTCTCGGCCAGGGCAACTCGGACCTGATCCAGTTCGCCGCCAACTCCGACTTCATCTTCGCCACGGTCGGTGAGGAGCTCGGGCTGGCCGGCGTCATGGTCTTCCTGCTCCTCTACGGATTGATCGTCGAGCGCGGTGTCCGCACCGCCCTCGCCGCCCGTGACCCCTTCGGCAAGCTGCTCGCGATGGGCCTCTCCGGCGCCTTCGCGCTCCAGATCTTCGTCGTCGCCGGCGGCGTGATGGGGCTCATCCCGCTCACCGGTATGACCATGCCGTTCCTCGCGTACGGCGGTTCCTCAGTGATCGCCAACTGGGCACTGATCGGCATCCTGATCCGGATCAGCGACACGGCGCGCCGTCCGGCGCCCGCGCCCGCCCCGTCCCCCGACGCCGAGATGACCCAGGTGGTCCGTCCGTGAACAAGCCGCTGCGCCGGGTCGCGATCTTCTGCGGCCTGCTCATCCTCGCCCTGCTCCTGCGGGACAACTGGGTACAGTTCGTCCGCGCCGACGAGCTGACCTCGCATCCCAAGAACACCCGTGTCCGGATCGAGCGGTACGCGAACGAGCGCGGAAACATCATTGTCGACGGCAAGCCGATCACCGGCTCCGTCGACTCGAAGGACGAGTACTTCAAGTACAAGCGCACCTACACCGACGGCCCCATGTGGGCCCCGGTCACCGGCTACGCCTCGCAGGCCTACGACGCCAACCAGATCGAGAAGATCGAGGACGGCATCCTCACCGGCAACGACGACCGGCTGTTCTTCGACCGCACGCTCGCCATGTTCACCGGCGAGAAGAAGAAGGGTGGCGACGTCGTCACCACCCTCAGCGGGGCCGCGCAGAAGGCCGCCTACAAGGGTCTCGGGAACAACACCGGCGCCGTCGTCGCCATCGAGCCGTCCACCGGCAAGATCCTGGCGCTCGCGTCCACCCCCTCGTACGACCCCAGCTCGTTCGCCGGCTACTCCGGCAAGGACGAGAAGGCCTGGGTCGCGCTGGAGAAGGACAAGAACAAGCCGAAGCAGAACCGCGCGATCCGCGAGATCTACCCGCCCGGCTCCGTCTTCAAGGTCGTCACCGCCGCCGCGGCGCTGGAGGCCGGCAAGGTCACCGACATCAACGCGGCGACCGAGACCCCCGAGGGCTGGAAGATCCCGCTCTCCACGGTCCCGATGAAGAACCACTCGGGCGGCTGTGCCAACGCGAGCCTCAACGAGGCGCTGCGGATCTCCTGCAACTCGGTCTTCGCGAAGCTCGGTGACGACGTCGGTCGCGACAAGATGGTGGAGATGGCCGAGAAGTTCGGTTTCAACGCCGAGCAGTTCACTCCGGTCCGCTCCGCCGCCTCCGTCTACGACAAGCAGATGGACCGCGGCGGCAACGCGCTCTCCTCCATCGGCCAGTTCAACACCGCGACCACCCCGCTCCAGATGGCGATGGTCACGGCGGCGATCGCCAACGACGGCAAGCTGATGAAGCCGTACATGGTCGACAAGCTGGTCGCCCCGAACCTCGACGTCATCAAGCAGAACGACCCGGAGGAGATGAGCCGGCCGGTCTCCCCGGAGAACGCCCAAAAGCTCCAGCAGATGATGGAGAACGTCGTCTCCAAGGGCACCGGCGGCAACGCGGACCTGAACATGGACGGCGTCAAGGTCGGCGGCAAGACGGGTACCGCCCAGCACGGCGAGAAGAACGCCAAGCGTCCGTACGCCTGGTTCATCTCGTATGCCAAGACCGACCAGGGCTCCCCGGTCGCCGTGGCCGTGATCGTCGAGGACTCCGAGGGCACCAACCGCGAGGACATCAGCGGTGGCGGCCTGGCCGCCCCGATCGCGAAGGACGTCATGAAGGCGGTTCTCAAGAGCCGGGGCTGATCCCGGAACGGTACGAACCACCGAGACGGTACGAACCAGGTACCGGTCAGGTATCAGCTACCGGCCCCGAGCGGAACGCCGTCCAGGGGCCGGTAGCGTATGCGCGAACAGCACACACCGCCGGACCACCCATGGGTGCGGTCGGGACAGACGGAGAGGGCTGGATTAGCTATGGAAGAGCCGCGTCGCCTCGGCGGCCGGTACGAGCTGGGCTCGGTGCTCGGCCGTGGTGGCATGGCCGAGGTGTACATCGCCCAGGACACCCGGCTCGGCCGCACCGTCGCCGTGAAGACGCTGCGGGCCGACCTGGCCCGCGATCCGTCCTTCCAGGCCCGGTTCCGCCGTGAGGCACAGTCCGCCGCCTCGCTGAACCACCCGGCGATCGTCGCGGTCTACGACACCGGCGAGGACTACGTCGACGGGGTCTCCATCCCGTACATCGTGATGGAGTACGTCGACGGGTCGACCCTGCGCGAGCTGCTGCACTCGGGCCGCAAGCTGCTGCCCGAGCGCACGCTCGAGATGACGGTCGGCATCCTCCAGGCGCTCGAGTACTCGCACCGCGCCGGCATCGTGCACCGTGACATCAAGCCGGCGAACGTCATGCTGACGCGCACCGGCCAGGTCAAGGTCATGGACTTCGGCATCGCGCGCGCCATGGGCGACGCGGGCATGACCATGACCCAGACCGCCGCCGTGATCGGCACCGCCCAGTACCTCTCCCCGGAGCAGGCCAAGGGCGAGCAGGTCGACGCCCGGTCCGACCTGTACTCCGCCGGCTGCCTGCTGTACGAGCTCCTCACCGTCCGTCCGCCCTTCATCGGCGACTCTCCGGTCGCGGTCGCGTACCAGCACGTCCGTGAGGAGCCGCAGCCGCCGAGCAACTTCGACCCCGAGATCACGCCGTCGATGGACGCCATCGTCCTCAAGGCGCTGGTCAAGGACCCCGACTACCGCTACCAGTCGGCGGACGAGATGCGCGCGGACATCGAGGCCTGCCTCGACGGTCAGCCGGTCGCGGCCGCCGCGGCGATGGGCATGGGGATGGGCATGGGCGGCGCGCCCGCGTACGGCGGGGGCTACGGGGGCTACCCGGAGGACCAGCCGACGACCGCTCTGCGCCAGGCCGACCCGGCCGGTCAGACGTCGATGATGCCCCCGGTCAACGGCGACGACGGTGGCTACGGCTATGACGACCGTCCGGACCGTCGTCGCGGCGGTGGCCAGAAGAAGTCGAACACCTCGACGATCCTGCTGGTTCTCGCGGGCATCCTGGTGCTTGTCGGCGCGATCTTCATCGGTGTCTCGCTGATGGACAAGAAGGAGGGGCCCCAGCAGGTCACGGTCCCCCAGCTCGTCGGTCAGCCGCTGAAGGCAGCGGAGGGTCTCGCGACGAACGCCCAGGTGAAGGCGGTCGAGGCCGGCACCGAGCGCTGCGAGGAGCCCAAGGGCTCCATCTGCCGCCAGGTCCCGGTCGCGGACAACGTCGCGAAGATGGACACCGGCAGCACGATCCAGGTGTGGGTCTCCGAGGGCGCGCCCCTCGTGGAGGTCCCGGACGTCATCGAGCAGTCCCAGGAGCGCGCCGAGCAGACCCTGAAGGACAAGGGCTTCGAGGTCAAGGTCGAGCAGGAGGAGTCCCAGGAGGACCCGGGCACGGTCCTGCGTACGGACCCGACCTCTGGTTCCAAGGCGGAGAAGAACTCCGAGGTGACGATCACCGTCGCGAAGCAGATGCTGTCCGAGCTTCCCGACCAGAAGGGCCGGACCTACGACCAGGCGGTCCAGCAGCTGAACGCCGTCGGCTTCAACAAGATCAACCAAGAGGAAGTGGACAGCGACCTGCCCAAGGGCACGGTCGTCGACATGACCCCGCAGGGCGGCACGGACCAGCCGAAGGACGTTCAGATCACGCTGAAGGTCTCCAAGGGCCCGCAGGTGACCCAGATCCAGATCCCGGCGGACATCGCCACGAAGCAGTTCAAGGAGGTCAGGGACCTGCTTCTGGGCATGGGCCTGACGAACGTCGTCCAGCAGGGCTCCGACAAGGAGGACGCCACGGTGATCACCTCGAACCCTGCACCGGGTTCGATGGTCGACCCCAACACTCCGGTGACCATCATCACCGTGGGCGGCACCGTTGGCGACCAAGGCGGAAACCCGGGTGGCAACCCGGGTGGAGACCAGGGTGGAGACCAGGGCGGGAACGACAACGGCGGCGGCGGCTTCTTCGACTGACGGCCGCACCCGTACCCGCACCCGTACTCGTGCACCTGGACACGACCGAGCCCCGGCATCCTTGGGATGCCGGGGCTCGGTCGTTCGTCGGCCGAACGTCAGCGCAGCTCCGCCGGCGGGGTGCGGTCGCGGTCGACCTTCTCCGTGCGTTCCAGTTCGCCCCAGACGATGTACCGGTAGTCCGAGGTGTACATCGGGGTGCAGGTCGTCAGCGTGATGTAGCGGCCCGGCTTGCTCACGCCGGATTCCTTCGGGACGGGCTGGAGGACGTCCACGTTGAACTTCGTGGTCTCCGGCAGCGTCTTGTAGACCTTGTAGACGTACCAGGTGTCCTTGGACTCGAAGACGATCGGGTCGCCGGTCTTCAGCTTGTGGATGTTGTGGAACTTCGCGCCGTGCCCGTCGCGGTGCGCGGCCAGTGTGAAGTTGCCCTTCTTGTCCTGCGGGAGGGCGGACTTTATCGGGTCGGTGTAGTAGCCGGCGACGCCGTTGTTCAGGATGCCGGGGGTGGTGCCCTGCTTGACCAGGACCTCGCCGTTGTTCATGGCCGGCACGTGCAGGAAGCCGATGCCGTCCTTGGTGTCGAGGGCGCCGGGGCCGTCGGCCCAGCGGTCGCGGACCTGGGCGCCGTCCTGGTCGGCCGCGCGGTCGGCGAGGACGTTGGTCCACCACAGCGAGTAGACGACGAAGAGTCCGAGCACCAGACCCGCTGTGATGAGGAGTTCGCCGAAGACGCTGATGATCCCGGCGATCCGGTTGCGCGCGCGTGCCACTAGGTCGTCCCGTCGTCCCGTCCGGAGGTGTGGGGTCTCAGCCTACGAGTGCCTCGGGCTTTCCCTTGCTGCGCGGGCGTTCCTCGACCAGCGTGCCCCAGACGATCATGCGGTACGTGCTGGTGAATTCGGGCGTGCACGTGGTCAGCGTGATGTACCGGCCGGGCTTGGTGAAGCCGGAGCCCTTCGGGACCGGGTCGATCACCGCGACGTTCGACGGCGAGGTCTGGGGCAGGATGCTCGCCATCGCGTAGGTGTAGTACGCGTCCTGGGTCTCGACGACGATCGGGTCGCCGGGCTTGAGCTGGTTGACGTACCGGAACGGTTCGCCGTGCGTGTTGCGGTGTCCGGCCACGGCGAAGTTGCCCTGCTTGTCGGACGGCATGGCCGTCTTGAGCTTGCCGTCGGCGTAGTGGCCGACCATGCCCTTGTCGAGGACCTTGGTCTTGTTGATGCCCTCGGCGATGGGCACGACGACGTCGAGCTTGGGGATGTACATGATGGCGAAGCCCTCGCCGGGCTCGAAGGCCTCCGGCTTGCTGTCGCCCTTCGCCCAGGTGTCCTCTATCTGTTCCTTGGCGCGGTCGGTCTGCTGGCCGGCGCGGATGTTCGTCCACCACAGCTGGTAGGTGACGAAGAGCAGCATGACGACGCCGAAGGTGATGAAGAGTTCGCCGATGATCCGGCTGGCGACGACACCGACGCTGTCCTTGGCCGCACGGGCTGCGCGGCGGGCCTCGACGCGGGAGAGAGGGCGGGATTCGGTGGCCGTCCCCGTGGTGGCGGTGGGGGCGGCGCTGCCGCGGCTCTTGCCTCTGCCGCCTTTGGCCGCGCGGCGCCGCTCGGCCCGTCCGGGCCCCTGAGGCGTCTGAGGCGTCTGAGGCGTCTCCACGGCCCGCAGGGCCACCGTCTCGTCCCGTGGGGCCGGTGGGGCCTGTGGGGGCTCCTCCGGCGCGTACGACGCGTACGCGGGCTCGTGAGAGGCCGCCTCGTACGGAGCCTCATACGGCGGCTCGTACGGACCCTCGTACGCGGGGACAGCCGGAGCCTCGTACACGGGCTCGTACGACGGTTCGTACGCCGTCGGCTCGTACGCCGTCGGCTCGTAAGGGAGTTGCTCCCCCTGCCCGTACGGGTCCACGGGTATCGGCTCGGGCCCCGGGCCTCCCGCGTCCCGGAACCACGGCGAGCCCGCCGTCACGCGACGGCCTTGCCCACCACCGGCGCGAGCCCCGCCGACCGGCCGACCGCCCCCTTGTCGCCGCACCGCTCCAGCCAGTTGGCGAGCATGAGGTGGCCGTGCTCGGTGAGGACCGACTCGGGGTGGAACTGGACGCCTTCGACGGGCAGTTCACGGTGGCGCAGCCCCATGATGATGCCGTCCTCGGTCCGCGCGGTGACCTCGAGCTCGGCCGGCAGGGCGGCGGGCTCGGCGGCCAGCGAGTGGTAGCGGGTCGCCGTGAAGGGCGAGGGGAGGCCTGCGAAGACGCCCTTCCCCTCGTGCGTGACGGGGGACGTCTTGCCGTGCAGCAGTTCGGGCGCGCGGTCGACGACACCGCCGTACGCCACGGCCATCGACTGCATGCCGAGGCAGACGCCGAAGACGGGCACGCCGGTGGCGGCGCAGTGCCGGACCATGTCGATGCAGACCCCGGCCTGCTCGGGCGCGCCGGGCCCGGGCGACAGCAGGACGCCGTCGAAGCCGTCCTGTGCGTGGCTCAGCTCGACCTCGTCATTGCGGAGGACTTCGCACTCGGCACCGAGCTGGTAGAGGTACTGAACGAGGTTGAAGACGAAGCTGTCGTAGTTGTCGACGACGAGAATTCGCGCGCTCACTGGCCGTCCACCGTCACATCGTTGAACGGAAGCAGGGGCTCCGCCCAGGGGAACACGTACTGGAAGAGGGCGTAGACAACCGCGAGCACCAGCACGATCGAGATCAGTGCCCGCACCCACGCGTTGCCCGGCAGATGCCTCCAGATCCAGCCGTACATGACGTCGACCGCCCCTTCCGTTCGTTACGGGGACCAGAGTACGGGGCGAGGGGGCTGTGGGGGGTCAGCTGCCCAAAGCCTGTGGACGACCGTCGGTCACCGGCTGCGTGGCGTCGAGGTGCGCCCAGACGATCAGCCGGTGGCTGCTGCCCCACTCGGGCTCGCAGGTGGTGAGGGTGAGGTAGCGGCCTGGCCCGTCGTAGCCGGCCGCGTTCTTCCTGAGCGGCTTCGGTACGGGGGCGACGACCCCGACGTCGGTGGGCAGGGTCCTGTAGGAGCCGCGGTCGATCCGGTACGTGAACCACGTGGTCCCGTCGGTGAGGACGACCGCGTCGCCGGGGCGCAGCCGCGGGAAGTCCTTGAAGGGGTCGCCGTACGTGCGGCGATGGCCGGCGACGGCGAAGTTCCCGGTCGCGCCGAGGCGTGCCGTGGCCGCGTAGTGCCCGAGGCCCTTCTTCAGGACGCCCGGGCCGGTGCCTTCGAGGACGGGCCACTTCCAGTCCTTGCCGAGCCGGGGGACGTACATGACGGCGATCCCCTTGCCGGGGGCGTAGGGGCGCGTCTCGGGGGCGGGCGGCGGGGATGAGGACCCCGGCGCGGGCGGCGGTGCGAGCGGTGCGTCCGCCCACGCCCGCTGGAGGGTGTCGATCTGGCCGGCGCTCGCGCTCTCGGCCTGGACACCGGTCCAGTACAGGACGTAGACGACGAAGAGGACGATCAGGGTGCCGACGGTGAGGCACAGCTCGCTGAAGGTCCGCACGACGAGACGCAAGCCGCCCACGCGCCCCTCCCCGCAGTCCCTCCGGTCAGCTCACCGGCTTCGCGTAGTGGAGGTCCACTGTGCCCGAGTAGCCGGGCAGAGTCACCGCCTTGTGGTCGTCGACTTTCCAGCCGAGCCCGTACGCCTTGACGTACAGCTGGTAGTTCTGGAGGGCGGGGGACTCGGTGAGCGCTTTGCTCAGCTTCCCGCGGTCGCCGACGGCCGTGATCTTGTACGGAGGCGAGTAGACGCGGCCCTGGAGGATCAGGGTGTTGCCGACGCAGCGCACGGCACTGGTGGAGATGAGCCGCTGGTCCATCACGCGGATGCCCTTGGCGCCGCCCTGCCACAGGGCGTTGACGACGGCCTGGAGGTCCTGCTGGTGGATGACGAGGTCGTTCGCCTGCGGCTCGGGGTAGCCCGGGGCCGCCTGGGCGTTGGGCGGGGCGTCGTCGAGGGTGACGGTGAGGCCGGAGCCGGACACCTCCTTGGTCCCCGCGGTCGCTTCGAGGGCGTCGAGCCTCGCGTCCTCCGCACGGGTGGAACCGTCGTCGCGGGCGGCGAGGCCGTCGACCTGGGAGCGGAGGGCGGCGGTGGACTCGTCGAGCCCGGCGTTCTTGTGGCTGCGTTCCTCGATGAGGTCGGAGAGCCTGAGCAGCGAGGCGTCCGTGCGGATGTTGGTGCCCTTGGCGGTGTTGAAACTCGTGACGAAGATCAGTCCGGCGAGGGCGAAGACGGCAAGGGTGAGCACCCGGACGGGGCGCCACCTCGTGGTGCGGCCCGGCCCTGTGGGAGTGTCGGCGGAATTGCTCAACGTACCCTGATCCCCTTCGGTGCCGCGGAACCACTACGCTAACGGACGCCCGGGGGACGCAGTCTTCCTCCTACGTCACATCCCGGCGCCAGCCACAGTTCCCTGCGCGGTCACGCAGCGCATCGACAGGAGAGTCCCTCGTGCCGAAGTCACGTATCCGCAAGAAGGCCGACTTCACGCCTACGCCTGCCAAGCAGGCCACCAACATCAAGCTGACGAACCACAGCTGGGTGGCCCCCGTGATGCTGGCGTTGTTCGCCATCGGGCTGGTGTGGATCGTGGTCTTCTACGTCACCGACGGTTCGATGCCGATCGAGGCGATCCGCAACTGGAACATCGTGGTGGGCTTCGGCTTCATCGCGGCGGGCTTCGGTGTCTCCACGCAGTGGAAGTAGCGAAGTAGCGAAGTAGCGAAAAAGCCCGCGATTTATCGGCTGGACCGGCGGCTCGTCAAGCTCTCCCCTGAACTTATCCACAGCGTTGTACACAGCACTGGATAACTTACGAAGATCTGTGGATAACTTGGACGAGGTTGACGCCGGTATGACCGCTTTGTGAGCGCGATCACCTGCCGTAGAACGTGCCGCACCCCTCGCCTCCCTGGAGAAACACCAGGTCAGAGGCGAGGGGTGCAGTGTTTCCCCACAGTGCGGGGGTGAGCCGCCACACACTGTGGATAACTCTGGGGAAAGCTCGAAGAAAAGCTCGTCCACAGCCCCCTGCGCTCAGGTGAGCGCAGCGGATCGGGCAAGCACCAGCCCCAGGTCGAGCAG
Source organism: Streptomyces sp. NBC_01255 (assembly GCF_036226445.1). Lineage (NCBI taxonomy): Bacteria > Bacillati > Actinomycetota > Actinomycetes > Kitasatosporales > Streptomycetaceae > Streptomyces > Streptomyces sp. NBC_01255. The sequence continues at coordinate 4,382,010 of NZ_CP108474.1, read as the reverse complement.
GAGCACCAGTCCACAGGCCCCGTACTGCACGAGGTCCCTGCGCGCCCTCGGCGCGTGCAACAGCGCGTACGTCACCAGGACGCCCGCGACGAGACCGCCGACGTGGGCCTCCCAGGAGATCCCCGGACGGGTGAAGGTCATGAGCAGCGACAGCGCCACGAAGAGGACCACCGGCCGCATGTCGTGCCGCTTGCGGCGGGCCAGCACGACCCAGGCGCCGATCAGGCCGTAGACGACGCCGGAGGCGCCCAGCGAGGGCTGGTTCTGTGCGGCGACGAGATAGGCGAGCACGGAGCCTGAGAGCCCGGAGAGCACGCACAGGACCGTGTACCGGATCCGGCCGAGCTCGGGCTCGACGATCCCGCCGATCACCCACAGGCCCAGCACGTTGAAGAGGATGTGCCAGACCTCCTGGTGGAGGACGGTCGCCGTCAGCAGCCGGTACCACTCGCCGTCCGCGACCCCGACCAACTCGCCGAGGGCCGGCATGTAGGCGTAGCCGATGAGCACGAGCTCGTCGACGAGCCGGTCCCCGAACAGCAGCACCATGAGGTAGACCGCGAGGTTGATCCCGATGAGGATCTTGGTGACCAGACGGTCGTCGGCCGCCACCCGGCCGCCCGCGAGCGTCCGGGGCTGGTTGGCGTCGGCGGCATGGCCGGTTCCCGAACCGTTGCGCACACAGTCAGGGCACTGGAAACCGACCGAGGCGGAGATCATGCACTGCGGGCAGATGGGCTTGTCGCAGCGGGCGCAGCGGATGCCGGTCTCGGCCTCCGGGTGGCGATAGCAGCGGGGCAGACCGGACTGCGGGTCCATGGGAGGTTCCTTCCCTTGCGTCCCTTCCGTCACTTTCGCCTCAGCGCTTCTCGATCACCACGGAGTCGATCACCACGTCCTGGAGCGGACGCTCGGTGTGCGGGTCGGTCGCGACCGCCGCGATCGCGTCCACGACCTTCCGGCTCTCCTGGCCCGCGACCTCGCCGAAGATGGTGTGCTTCCGGTTCAGCCAGGTCGCGGCGCCGACCGTGACGAAGAACTGCGAGCCGTTGGTGCCCGGGCCGGCGTTGGCCATGGCCAGCAGGTACGGACGGTCGAAGAAGAGCTCCGGGTGGAACTCGTCGGCGAACTCGTACCCGGGTCCGCCCGTGCCGTTCCCCAGCGGGTCGCCGCCCTGGATCATGAAGCCCTTGATGACCCGGTGGAAGACCGTGCCGTCGTAGAGCGGATCCGAGGAGACCGTGCCGGTGGCGGGGTGCGTCCACTCGCGCTCGCCGGAGGCGAGTTCGACGAAGTTGCGCACCGTCTTCGGGGCGTGGAACGGCATCAGCCGGACCTCGATGTCACCCAGGCTGGTCTTGAGGATCGCGTACAGCTGCTCGGCCACGGTCGCCTTCCGTCCACGTCGTGTCGTGTTGCGTCATGTCACGTCTGTCTCTGGCGTGACCGATCCTCGCATGCCCCGGATCACGGCCCCACATGCCCCGGATGCCCGCTCCGCATGCCCTGGATCACCGCGCCACACGCTCTGGATCACCGCTCCGCATGCCCCGGATGCCCGCCCCGCATGCCGGACCCCGATCCGACGGGCATGATTCCGAAAAGGATGGAAAGGTGAAAAACCGACATCGTCGCCACCGAGGAGGAGGAATCCCGTGACCCGCATGGACAGCGTGCGCGCCGCGTCAGATTCGGCGAAGGAGAGCGTCCTGCACGCCGCGGAAGTGGTGGCGCCGTACGCCGAAACGGCCAGGGACCAGGCCACGTACTACGCGCACGAGGCGCGGGTGCGGATCGCGCCGAAGGTCTCCAAGGCCACACGACAGGCCCGAGCACAGGCGCGTGCGCAGTACGCCTCGTACGTCGCACCGCACGTACCACCGCGGGTCGACGCGGCCGCGCATCGCGCGGCGGTCATGACCCGCTCGGCCGCCCGCCAGGCGACCGACTACACCGTTCCGCGTGTCGAGCACGCGGTCGCCGCGACCGGTCCCGTCCTTGAGGAGGCCGGGTCGCGTTCCACCGCCGCCTGGGCCGCGCTGCGCGGGCAGGTGACGCCGAAGGACATTCAGAAGATCGTGAGGAAGCACGAGCGGCGGGCCAGGGCCGGACGCCTCGCCAAGGGACTCGTGGTCCTCGGCTTGGTGGCCGGCGGCGTCTTCGCCGCCTGGAAGTGGTGGGACAAGCAGGCCAATCCCGACTGGCTGGTCGAGCCGCCCGCTCCTACCGAGGTAGGTGAGGGATCCACGCTGTCGTCCGTCGACGGCAGTAACGGATTCCTCGATCCGGAGGTGCAGTACAAGGAGACCGAGGCCGAGATCGAGGCTGATGCCGAGATCGAGGCGGAGGCGGAGGCGGAAGCTGACGCCGAGGCCGCTGCCGATGCGGAGCGCGACGAGCGTCGCTGACCACTGCGGTCGGTCGGTCTGGATTGCCTAGAGGGTCTGGAGGGTCTGGAGGGTCTGGAGGAGGTCTGAGGGTCTTGCTCTGAGGATCTCGCGGTTCCACAGGCGCGGGGAGTGCGCGTACGCATACGTCGGCTCCCCGCGTCCTACGCGCCCGCCGCCGGCGCCGTCGCGGCGAGCGCCAGCTCCGTCAGCGCGGCCGGGTCGCTCTCGGCCGCTCCACCCGCGTGGCGGTGGCGTACGGAGGGGGAGGAGCCGTGGGCCTCGGCGCCGATGCGCTGCTTGATGGTGGGCGGCAGGGAGCGGTCACCGGCGAGCGGCCACCGATGCGTCCGCTGTGCCGGTACGGAGACGAGGGCACGCTCCCCGGCGGCGGGGACCGCGGCGGCGGAGGCAGAGCCGACGGGCTCCTCGGGCTGCTGCACGGCGGGCTGCTGGGCCGCGGTGGCGGTGCTCGCCAGGCCGACGGAGGCGAGGAGGGCGAAGAGGACGGAGATGAAGGCGGTCCAGAACTGCTTGACCTTGGCGGTGGCCATGATCTCTCACTTTCGTGACGTTCTCAGATGGTTCATTTCGGGTTGCGCGCTTTACGTACTTTCCACATGATGTGGATGCGACCCGAGATTCCCGCGGAACGACGCCACCGCCGCGCAGTTCTTCCGATGAACACCACCCGTACGGATCAGTGGCCACCTCCCGGCCCCGGCGGGCTAGCTCACCGCCTTCTTCACCAGCTCGGCGATCCGCGCCTCGTCGGCGGCGGTCAGCTCCTTCAGGGCGTAGGCGGACGGCCACATCGTGCCGTCGTCGAGGTTGGCCACGTCGTTGAAGCCGAAGGTCGCGTACCGCGCGTTGAACTTCTGCGCGCTCTGGAAGAAACAGACGACCTTGCCGTCCTTGGCATACGCGGGCATCCCGTACCAGAGCTTCGGCGCGAGTTCGGGGGCGCTCTCCTTCACCACGGCGTGGACGCGCTCGGCCATGTCCCGGTCCGAGCCCTCCATCTCGGCGATCTTCGCGACCACGGCCGCCTCCTCCTCCGCCGCCTTGTCGGCGCGCGATCCACGGCGCGCGGACGCCTTCACTTCCTTGGCGCGCTCCTTCATCGCGCTCCGCTCCTCCGCCGTCCATTCCTCGGTCTTCGTCTCGGCCGCGGCGGTCTTCTTGGCGGGCTTCTGCGTGTTCGTCATGGCGGACTTCCTTGCTCTCGTACGGAATCGGATGCGGCTACGGGGTACGGGGTACGGGTACAGCTACTGGTACGGATGCGGCTACGGGCGGTACGCGCCGGCGATCTGCCGGGTCGTGGCGTTGAGCCGGTTGAACAGGTTGGTGACGCCGACCATGAGGATGATCGCGGCGAGTCGCTTCTCGTCGTAGTAGGTGGCGGCCGTGTCCCAGACTTCGTCGGTGACCGCGTCGGGCCGGTCCGCCAGCCGCGTCGCGGCCTCGGCGAGCCCGAGGGCCGCCCGCTCCGCCGCGGTGAAGTACGGGGCCTCGCGCCAGGCGGCGACCGCGGCCAGCCGCTCGTCGCTCACGCCGGCCGCACGGGCCGTCCTGGCGCCGCCGTCGACGCAGGCGGCGCAGCCGTTGATCTGGCTGATCCGCAGGTGGATCAGTTCCAGCGTCTGCCCGTCCACGCCTCCGGAGCGCACGGCGTCGAGGAGTTCCTGGACGGGCCGCGTCGCGGCGGGCAGCACGGCGACGGGGTTCCTCATACGGGACCGCGGTTCGCTCCGCACCTCTTCACCTCTTCCGGGTCGGTGCCCCGTTCCCTCGGGGCGTGACTCCATGACAGCCCGTTCCGCCCGCCGCGGCCATCGCGGTGGGACACCGTGGGACAGGTGAAACAGCCTTGACCTGCGGCGAGTTGGATCGGAAGACTTCGCCCCGCGCGGGACGGGATCACAGCACCACAGCAGGACACGAAGACGGGGGAACCATGGACGCACGACCGGCCGACTCACACGCGAGAGCCTCGGGCGCCGACCCGCAGGAGGAGCTGGCCGCCCGGCTGCGCCTGCTCCACGAGCTGTCCGGGCTCGGCGTACGGGCCCTCGCGCGGGACACCGGCCTCAGCTCCTCGTCGCTCTCGCGCTACCTCAACGGCCGGACCGTGCCGCCCTGGCCCGCGGTCGTCGCCCTGTGCCGCCTGGTGAAGCGGGACCCCCGCCCCCTGCGGCCGCTGTGGGAGCGGACCTCGAACCCCCTGCCCCCGCCCCCGAAGAGCAGTCGGCAGATCCGGCCGCTGCCCCGCAACGACCTGCCGCGCGACGTGCCCGACTTCACGGGGCGCGAGGAGCGGCTCGCCGCCGTGTTCGCGGCCGTCGAGAGCCACCGGGCGGTCTCCGTCGACGGCATGGCGGGCGTGGGCAAGACCTGCCTCGCGGTCCACGCCGCGCACCGCCTCGCCGCCGATTTCCCGGACGCCCAGCTCTATGTGGACCTCCATGGCTTCACCGAGGGCCGGCCGCCGCTCGACCCCGACTCCGCGCTGCGGATGCTGCTCGCCGCGCTCGACGTCCCCTCCGAGAAGGTCCCGCGCGAGGGCGTCGAGGAGCTGGCCGCCTGCTGGCGGTCGGAGCTGGCGCGCCGCCGGGTCGTCGTGGTCCTCGACAACGCCGCCGACGCCGACCAGGTCCGCCCGCTGCTGCCCGGCGCCGGGCCGTCCGTCGCCCTGATCACGAGCCGCAACCGTCTCCTCGGGCTGGACGAGGTGCCCCCGGTCTCGCTCGACGTGCTGAGCCCGGCGGAGAGCGCGGAGCTGCTGGCCCGCGCCAGCGGCGACCCGGGCGGCCCCGACAGCAGGCTCGCGCGCGATCCGGAGGCCGCCGCCGAGGTGCTGCGGCTGTGCGGCCGGCTGCCGCTCGCCCTGCGGCTGGCCGCGGCACGGCTGCGGCACCGGCCGGGCTGGACCGTGGGGATCCTCGTCGAGCGGATGTCGGAGGGTGCGAGCGAGGGCGCGAGCGAGTTCGACGCCGAGTTCGGTGCGGCGTTCGCCATGTCCGTACGGCAGCTCGACCGCGCCCGGGCCCGGCTGTTCCGGCTGCTCGGCCTGCTGCCGGGGGAATCCTTCGACGCGTACGTGGTGGCGGCCCTCGCGGACCTGCCGCTGCGCGAGGCGCGGGCGTCCCTTGAGGACCTGGTGGACGCGCACCTCGTCCAGGAGCCGACGCCGGGCCGCTACCGGCTGCACGACCTGGTGCACCAGCACGCGCGCCGGGCCGTGGCGGAGCAGGACGCGGCGCCCGCGCGGGAGCGGGCCCTGCACCGCGTACTGGACTACTACGTCCACGCGACGGCGGCGGCCGACGCCGCGATGCCGTACCTGGCGCCCGGGCGCCCTGCCTCCGCCGGCGTGCCGCCGGCCGTGCTGCCCCGGTTCGCGGACAAGAACGCGGCCTTCGGCTGGCTCGTCACGGAGTACGGGAACCTCCTGGCCGCCTTCGAGACGGCCGCCGCCGTCGGCGCCGACACGCACGTGTGCGAGCTGCCGCGCTTCCTGCGGGCGTACTTCGCCCGCCGCTGCGGCACGTCCCACCTCAACTACCTCTTCGAGCGGTCGCTCGCCGCCGCCGAGCGCCTGGGGGATCCGCTGCAACTGGCCGAGGCGTACAGCGACCTGGGCTTCGCGCGCTACAACGCGGGCCGGATGGCGGAGGCCACCGCCTCGTACGACGCGGCCGAGGTGCAGGCGGCCCGCGCGGGGGACACCCGGGCGGAGGCCGAACTGGCCCTGCGCCGCGGCTACCTGAGCTGGGACGCGGGACACGTCGAGGAACCGCTCGACCTCTTCCGGCTGGCGGGGAAGCTGTACGAGCAGGCAGGCAGCCCGACGGGTGCGGCCCACGCGGCCGCGTCGGAGGCCTGGGCGATGCTCCAGCTGGGCCACCGGGAGGAGGCGGCGCGGCGGGCCCGGGAGGTGCTGGGCATCCCCCACACGGACCCCACTTGGCCGCCCGCGCTGACCGCCCGGATCACTCTCGGTGTGGCCGTCGCGCCCGATCGGCCCGAGGAGGCGGTGGAGCACCTGGGGCGGGCGCTGGCGGTGGCCCGTGACGACGGGCACCTCCACAACCAGGCGTGGTGCCTCAACTGCCGGGGCGTCGCGCTGCGGCAGATGGGGCGGTACGAGGAGGCTCTGGCCAGTCACCGGGAGGCGTTCGCGCTGCTCGACGAGGTCTTCGAGGAGCACTGGAAGATCCACTTCCTGGACGGTTACGCCGAGACCTGCCGGCTCGCGGGCCTCCCCGACGAGGCCCTGCGGCTGCACCGCCAGGCCCTGGAACTGGCCCGGAGGCTGGGCAACAGGCACGCGGAGGCGCTGGCCCACGAGGGGATCGCGGTCCTGCGGGAGCTCGCCCCCGACGCGCACTGACGGACCAGGACGACGGGAAAGAAGGCAACCGCCCCGAAAGCACCCCCGTCATCACTCATTCTGAATCGATCGCTCCAAAACCTGCTACGGTCCACCTGACGAAGGGTCAACGCAGGTTCACCGAAGGAACAGAAGGAGCAGCCGCCATGACACCGACCTCCCCTCCGCCCTTCACCCGCGTCCGCGTCACGGCGGACCCCGACTGGTACGAGGAGGCCGGCATCTCCCTCGGCATCCGGGTGGGCGGCCTGGTCTTCACCTCCGGACAAGCCCCGATCGACGCACACGGAACCACCGTCGGCCACGGCGATTTCGCGGCGCAGGCCGCCCAGGCCCTGGCCAACGTGTCCACCGTCCTGACCAACGCCGGCTCCGGCCTCGACCGGCTGGTGAAGCTCACCGTCTTCGCCACGGACCTCTCCCCCTCCCATCAGGAGGCCTTCGCCGCCCTCCGCGCGAAGCACTACGCCCCGCCCTTCCCCGCGGAGACCTTCGTCCAGGTCGCCGCGCTGGCGGACCCCGCCTGGCTGATCGAGATCGAAGCGGTCGCCACCGCCTCCTGACCCCGGGGGCGGACGTCTTAGGGTGGGAGCATGGCCAGGCCGCGAGAGTTCGACGAGGAGCGTGTCGTGACCGCGGCCATGGAGACGTTCTGGCGGCACGGCTACGAGGGCACGTCGACCCGCGATCTCTGCGACAGCACGGGCCTCGGGCCGTCGAGCCTCTACAACGCCTTCGGCGGCAAGCGCCCGCTCTACCTCCGCGCCCTCCACCGCTACTACGAGACCCGCACCGCCGAGCAGGTCGCACTGCTCCAGGGCCCCGGCCCCGTCAAGGACCGCCTGCGCGCGATGATGCTCCACGCCGTCGACGCGGACCTCGACGAGGCCGACGGCCGCGGCTGCTTCGCGATCCATGCCGCCGTCGAGGCCTCCGGCCCGGACCAGGACGTCAGGGACGCCGTACAGCGCAGCTTCGACCGGGTCGAGAACGAGCTGTACGCGATCCTCGCCGCCGGCCGCCACAGCGGCGAGATCCGCTCCACCGGCGACCTCCGCGCCCTCGCCCGCCGTGTCCAGAGCACGTACTACGGACTGCGCGTGCTCGGCCGCGTCCAGCGAAACCGGCAGGCCCTGCTGGACACCGTGGACAGCACCCTCGCCGACCTCTAGACGCCCCAGGGCCTCTCACCGAAAGCCTCCTCAGCCACCCGCCGGGGGCAGCCCGAGAGCGAGTCGCTCCAGCAGATCCGCGAGCGCCGCCTGTTCGTCCTCGCCGAGCCCGGCCAGAAGCCGGCGCTGGTTGTCCAGGTGGACGGCGATGAGCTCGTCGGTCAGCGCGACGCCCGCCGCGGTGAGCGTGACGAGGCGGCCGCGCGAATCGGCCTCCGTGACGGTCCGAGCCACCAGACCACGCTGCTCGAGCCGGTCGACCCGCTTGGTGATCGCGCCGGTCGTGACCAGGACGGTGCGGCTGAGTTCGCCCGCGGACAGCGCGTAGGGCTCACCGGACCGCCGCAGGGCGGCGAGGACGTCGAAGTCGCCGCTGCCCAGCCCCGCGGCGGCGAACGGCGGGCGCAGCAGCTGGTCCAGCGCGTCGGTGAGCCTGAAGAGGCGGCCGATGACGAGCATCGGCGTCGCGTCCAGATCGGGTCGCTCGCGTCGCCACTGGTCGACGATGGCGGCGATGGCGTCTGCCTGCATCCCTTCACTCTATCTTCCACGGATGATAAAAAATCTTCCATGGAAGACAAATCCACGAGAGAGAGATCCACGCGCCGCCGCCTCGTCGCCGCGAGCCTGGCCGGGTCGATCGGCGACGGCATCTACGTGCCGCTGACGATGCTGTTCCTCCACTCGCTCACCGGCCTGTCCCTGACATCGATCGGCACGGGCCTGACGATCGCCGGGCTCTGCGCGCTGGCGTTCATGCCGGCCGCTGGCATCCTCATCGACCGGTTCGGCGGCCGACGAGTGCTCATCGGCGTACTCGCGCTGCGCGCGGCCGGCTTCGCGGCCTACCCCTTCGCCGCGTCCTACCCCGCGTTCCTGGCGATCGCCCTGGTCGTCGCGGTCGGCATGTGGGCCTCCTCGCCCAGCCAGCACGCGCTCATCGGCGACCTCGCGCGGGGCACCGAGCGTGACCGCCTCCTGGCCTGGGACCGCAGCCTCCGCAACGCCGGGATGGGATGCGGCAGCCTCGCGGCCGCCGGCATGCTCGTGTGGAACGGCACCGCGGGCTTCGTCGTCGCCTCCGAGACCCTGGCCGTGGTCTTCGCCTGCGCCGCGCTCCTGGTGAGCAGGATCCCGAACGTCCGCGGCGGCACCGCGCGACCAGCGGCACGCGAGGGGTACCGACAGGTCCTCGCCGACCGGCCCTACCTGCTCATCACGGCGGCCAACTTCCTCATAGCCTTCGGCTACACCACCCAGGCCATGGCCCTGCCGGTCTTCCTCACCCGGGACGTCGCCCTGCCCGACGCCCTGGCCGGCATCGTCTTCGCGGTCAACACCGTCCTGGTCGCCGGGCTCGGCGTCCCCGCCGCCCGCCTGACGCTGCGCGGCAGCCGCCCGCGGGCGGCCGCGCTCGGCGCGGTCGTCTTCGCACTCTCCTTCGTCGCCTTCGCCCTGCTCCCCCGGCTCGTCAGCGGCCCGAACGCCCTCGCCGCGGTCCTCGCGGTCGCCGTGCTCTACACCGCGGGCGAACTCGTCCACTCCGCACCCTCGCAGGGCCTGTCCGTCCAGGCGGCACCCGACCACCTGCGGGGCCGGTACCTGTCGGTCTACCAACTGTCCTGGTCCGCCTGCCGCACCCTCGCGCCCATGCTCCTGGGGTTCCTCCTCGACGCGGGGCAGTGGCAGCTGTGGACCGTCCTCGCGCTGATGGTCCTGACGGGCGCAGCGATCCTCCTGTGCGCCGAACGCTCACTGCCCCCGCACGCGGTCACCCCCACCGGAAACGGGCACAAAAAACACCCCCTTGATCGCGTCTCCGCTGATCAAGGGGGTGCATCCAGGTGGAGCCTAGGGGAGTCGAACCCCTGACATCTGCCATGCAAAGACAGCGCTCTACCAACTGAGCTAAGGCCCCGGAACGAGAACAGCGTACCGGGTCTCCCCCCATGTCCGGCAAAAGGATAGGGACTCCCGGTCCACGACCACTCTCCGTAAGATGCTGATCGAGGTTCGCAGTGGCGAACCTAAGGGATGGGGAGAAGTAATGGACGCAGCGCAGCAGGAAGCCACGGCAAGAGCCAGAGAGCTTCAGCGCAGTTGGTACGGGGAGCCGTTGGGGGCGCTCTTCCGTCGGCTGATCGATGATCTCGGGCTTAATCAAGCCAGGCTCGCGGCCGTGCTCGGGCTGTCCGCGCCCATGCTGTCCCAGCTGATGAGCGGCCAGCGGGCGAAGATCGGCAACCCGGCCGTCGTCCAGCGCGTCCAGGCTCTCCAGGAGCTCGCCGTCCAGGTCGCCGACGGCAGCGTCAGCGCCGCCGAGGCCACCGACCGGATGGACGAGGTCAAGAAGTCGCAGGGCGGCTCCGTCCTCACCAGCACGGCCCAGACCGCCACCGGCTCCGGCGCACCGACCGTGCGCCGCGTGGTCCGCGAGATCCAGTCCCTGCTGCGGTCGGTGGCCGCCGCGGGCGACATCATCGACGCGGCGGACTCCCTCGCCCCGGCGCACCCGGAACTGGCAGAGTTCCTCCGGGTGTACGGCGCGGGGCGCACCGCGGACGCGGTCGCGCACTACGAGTCGCACCAGAACTGACACGGGACCGGCGGTCGGCCGGTCCCGGGGAGACACGACACGACGGGGAGCGGGCGCAGCGCGATGGGTGAGGTCTTCGCTGGTCGGTACGAGCTGATCGACCCGATCGGACGGGGCGGGGCGGGCGCGGTGTGGCGCGCCTGGGACCACCGGCGGCGCCGGTACGTGGCGGCCAAGGTGCTCCAGCAGAGCGACGCCCACACGCTGCTCCGCTTCGTCCGCGAGCAGGCGATGCGGATCGACCATCCGCACGTCCTCGCCCCGGCCAGCTGGGCCGCCGACGACGACAAGGTCCTCTTCACCATGGACCTGGTCGCCGGCGGCTCGCTGGCGCACGTCGTCGGGGACTACGGCCCGCTGCCGCCCCGCTTCGTCTGCACCCTGCTCGACCAGCTCCTCTCGGGTCTGGCCACGGTGCACGCCGAGGGCGTCGTCCACCGGGACATCAAGCCCGCCAACATCCTTCTGGACGTCACCGGAACCGGGCGGCCGCACCTGCGGCTGTCCGATTTCGGCATCTCCATGCGCAAGGGTGAGCCCCGGCTCACCGAGACCAACTACGTGGTGGGAACGCCCGGTTACTTCGCGCCCGAGCAACTCCTCGGTGCCGAGCCGGACTTCACCGCCGACCTGTTCGCCGTCGGCCTGGTCGCGCTCTATCTGCTCCAGGGCCGCAGCCCGGACTCCCAGGCCCTCGTCGGCCACTTCCTCACGTACGGCACTCCGAGCGCCCCCGAGGGCATCCCGGAGCCGCTGTGGCAGGTGCTCGCCGGGCTGCTCCAGCCCGATCCGCAGGCCCGCTTCCGGACCGCCACGGGCGCGCGCAAGGCGCTGGACGCCGCCGCCGAGATGCTGCCCGAGCCGCGTCCCGACGAGCCTCCGGTCGAGATCTTCGACCAGATCGGCCCGCTGCCGGCCGGCTTCGGCCCCCTGGGCCCGACCGGCCCCGCGAGTCCCGGCGGACCGGCAGCCCCCGGCACTCACGCCACCGCCACCGACGCCGTACCGACGCCGCCCGGCGTGCCGCCCACCGGGCCCACCGGGCCCACCGGGCCCGTACCGCCTCAGCAACACCCCGCACAGCCCCAGTACCAGCCCCAGTACCAGCAGCCCGTGTCGGCGGCAGCCCCGGCGCACGCGCCGATGCCGAACCCCTCCGAGACGGGCAGCTTCCACCTGCCTCCGCCGGTCACGCACCCGACCCCCTCCTTCGACCAGGCCCCCACGGCCGGAGCACCGTATGGACAGGCCCCTACTCATCCATACACCGCTCACCCCGTTCAGGTTCCCGATCAGCACACCGCACCGGCGCACCGCGCGGAACCCGCGCCCCCGGCCCCCGTACGCCGACCGGGACCGCCCCCGAAGGTGACGGTCCCGGTCCTGCTGCTCGCCCTGGTCTGCTTCGCGGTCGGCTTCTGGGCCCTGACCCAGACCTGAGCCGCCCTGAGCCGCCCTGAGGGGCCCTCACGGGGTCCTACGCGGCTCTACAACCGCCCAACCGCCCAACCCCCGCCCAACCGCTCTAAGCCGCCCGCCTCCGCGCCACCAGCGTCCACGCGCCGAGCCCGAGCAGCAGCACGCTCCCGGTGCCGATGCCGGCCACCGCGACGAGCCGCATGGCTCCGTTCCCCTCGGCCGCCGCCGCTCCGCTCGCGCCGTTCGCCGCCGCCTCCTTGTCGTCGGCGGTCACCGCGAACGGGCCCGGGTCCCCGTCGTACCCGGGCCCGGGCTTCGCGGTCCCCGTGACGTTCACGCGCAGCGTCAGCGGCACCGGCTTGTCCCCGTACTCCTCGGCGAGCTTGGGGCTGAGCGTGGCCGACAGGTAGTACCAGCCGGCGAACCGCATGCCGTTCGTGGCGTCGTTGTACGAGCTGCGGTTCTCGTGCGCCACCGGCCGCTGTGCGTCGAGCGCCAGCGTCGCGGGCTTCCCGTCGTAGCTTCCGCTGTTCTCGTCGACGTGACCGAGCGCGGGGTTGTCGAGGGAGAGCACCAACGCGTAGCTGACGTACTCGTCCGCGGCGGCGCTGCTGCCCAGCTCCGCGGTGGCGAAGAGCTGCTGCCCCCAGTCGACGGGCACCCGGTAGAAGAGCGTCTGACCGGGCCGGATGTCGGACCGCCACTCGCCCTGCGTCAGCGAGACGGCGTCGTGGAAGCCGGCGCCGCCCTGCCGCTTCTGCGGACCGCCCGTCGGCGGCGGGGGCGTGGCGGAGGACCAGGCCTCGGGGAGCTCGGTCGGGCCGGCCTTCTTCAGGCCCGGCTCGGACAGGTGCCGGATCTCCAGTTCCCAGTCGTCCGGGGCCGAGGTCGGCTTCGACGTGCGCTCGACGAGCACGTAGAAGGCGCCCGCCTTCTGGCAGCTGGAGCTGTCCGGATCGATGATGCGGCGGGCGTACCCGGCGAGCGGCCGCGTGTACTCGGCCGAGGAGAACGACACCTGCTGGTAGCCGCAGTCGGTGCCGGAACCGTCCTGCATGCTCACCTTGAAGCCGTCGCCGTACTCGACCTTGCCCCCGGGCTTCGGCACGGCGACCACGGAGACGTAGCTGTTGAGCTTGTCGTCGAGGTCGACGCGGTAATAGATCTTGCCGTCCTTCTTGAGCGTGTCCCGGTAGGTCTGCCCGGTCTTCAGCTGCTCCGCGTCCGAGCTCGAAGCGGCGCCCTTGACCTGCTGGGCCGTGCCGTCGAAGGCGTACGGCGGGAGCGCGCCCCCGTCGGCCGCCCGTGCCTGGCCCGGCAGCGCCGTCACCGCGCCCACTGCCGCGACCGTCGCGATCAGGGCCCCCGCTCTCCGGCCGATGCGTCCGATGCCGGCCTGCGTCTTCACGCGCCTCTCCCCTTTACTCAAGCAAGCAAATTGTTCGCTCAGGCAAAGCAAAGCCCCGGCCCGCTCACGCGCGGCCGGGGCTCCACCCACAGACGGTTTTCGTCTCAGACACCCGAACCTGCGGGCACGGAGTCGGTCGCCTCCGTCCACAGATCCTGCTCGGCGCGATCCGCCTGGATCTGGCGGTACACGAGGAGCCCGCCGATGGCGGCCAGTGCGACCAGGAGAAGCTTCTTCACCGCGCGACCTCGTCTTTCGTTGACGTAGGAGACTTCTGACGCCCACTCTACACATCGACCGATACCGATCGGTGACCTGTGCGGACTTCAAACCTGCCACAAACAAATCGACCCGGACGGTTGAACCGTCCGGGTCGATCTGAACTGTGGGGCTAACAGGATTTGAACCTGTGGCCTCATCCTTATCAGGGATGCGCTCTAACCAACTGAGCTATAGCCCCGCCGCGCTTGCGGTGTGTGTCCCGCGCGCTGACTCCTGAAGATTAGCGCACGTGGGGGCCAGTCCCAAAATCCGTTCCCGGGTCGGCCCCACACGTCCTACTCGTCCTCGGCGAGCGTCAGCTCCACACCGCCGACGAAACCGGCCGACAGGTTGTAGATGAACGCGCCCAGCGTCGCCAGGGCGGTCATCAGGACCACGTCGATCACGGCGATCACCGAGGTGAACATCAGGACCCGCGGCAGCGAAAGGAACGACTGCAGGTCGAAGCCGTTGGACTCGTTCGAGCCCGTGGCCTCGCTGATCGTGCCGCCGACCGTCGAGAAGACGCCCATGGCGTCCATGACCATCCACAGCACCGCGGCGGCGACGACCGTGCAGATGCCCAGCGCGATGGAGAGCAGGAAGCTCACCTTCATCACCGACCACGGATCGGCCTTCGCCACCCGCAGCCGCGCCTTGCGCGTACGGGGCGTGGTGCGTGCCCCCGTACGCGGTCGGCGCACGGCACCGGCGCCCGTCTGGCCGCCCAGTGTCCCGCCTGCCGGACCGCCCGCCTGGCCGCCCGGCGCCGGAGCGCCGTACGCCTGCGGCGGGTGGTACGGGCCGCCCGGCTGCTGCGCACCCGCGCGCTCGCCGGGCAGAGGCCCGCTGTAGGTCTCGTACGAGGGCTGCTGCCCCCGGGTATCCGTCACCGCAACCCCCTGGGAGTCCGTGGCGGGGCCACGGGCGCCGTTCGCTCCAGCACCAGCAGAAGCTCCGGCGGCCGCCGATCCGGCGCCCGTGGCTCCACTCACGCTCTTACTCCTCGTGCTCCCCGGCCGAGGGCTCCGTGCCCTCGACTGCCTCGGCCTCGACCACTGCGGCCTCGGTCGCCTCGACGACGCCCTCGGCGTCGTCGTCGACATCTTCGTCGTCGCTGCCGGCCTCGGCGTTCCGTGCGATGCCGACGACGGCATCGCGCTTGCCCAGGTTGATCAGCTGGACGCCCATGGTGTCACGGCCGGTCTCCCTGACTTCGTTGACTCGCGTACGAATCACACCGCCGGACAGCGTGATGGCGAGGATCTCGTCGGTCTCCTCGACCACCAGCGCGCCCACGAGCGAGCCGCGGTCCTCCACGATCTTGGCGGCCTTGATGCCGAGGCCGCCACGGCCCTGGACGCGGTACTCGTCGACGGGGGTGCGCTTCGCGTACCCGCCGTCGGTCGCGGTGAAGACGAACGTACCGGGCCGGACGACATTCATCGAGAGCAGCTCGTCGTCCGCGCGGAAACTCATGCCCTTGACGCCCGACGTGGCACGTCCCATCGGGCGAAGAGCGTCGTCCGTGGCCGTGAAGCGGATCGACTGCGCCTTCTTGCTGACGAGGAGCAGATCGTCCTCGGACGAGACCAGCTCGGCCCCGATCAGCTCGTCGTCACGGCCGTCCTCGGTCTCCCGGAGGTTGATCGCGATGACACCGCCGGAGCGGGGCGAGTCGTAGTCCTTCAGCGCGGTCTTCTTGACCAGGCCGGCCTTGGTGGCGAGCACCAGGTACGGCGCGGCCTCGTAGTCGCGGATCGCCAGGATCTGGGCGATCTGCTCGTCCGGCTGGAAGGCGAGCAGGTTGGCCACGTGCTGGCCGCGCGCGTCCCGGCCGGCGTCCGGCAGCTCGTACGCCTTGGCCCGGTAGACCCGGCCCTTGTTGGTGAAGAAGAGCAGCCAGTGGTGGGTGGTGGAGACGAAGAAGTGGTCGACGATGTCGTCCTGCTTCAGCTTCGTCCCGCGCACGCCCTTGCCGCCGCGCTTCTGCGAGCGGTAGTCCTCGGTCTTCGTCCGCTTCACGTAGCCGCCGCGGGAGATCGTGACGACGATGTCCTCCTCGGCGATCAGGTCCTCGATGGACATGTCACCGTCGAAGGGCACGAGCTTGGACCGGCGGTCGTCGCCGAAGCGCTCGACGAGCGCCGCGAGCTCCTCGCTGACGATCGACCGCTGGCGCTCCGGGGAGGCCAGGATCGCGTTGTACTCGTTGATCTTGGCCTGGAGCTCGTCGTGCTCGGCGACGATCTTCTGCCGCTCCAGGGCCGCGAGGCGGCGGAGCTGCATCTCCAGGATCGCGTTGGCCTGGATCTCGTCGATCTGGAGGAGGTCCATCAGGCCGCCGCGGGCGACCTCGACCGTGTCGCTGCGCCGGATGAGGGCGATGACCTCGTCGATCGCGTCGAGCGCCTTGAGCAGACCGCGCAGGATGTGGGCGCGCTCCTCGGCCTTCCGCAGCCGGAACTTCGTCCGGCGGACGATGACCTCGATCTGGTGCGTCACCCAGTGGCGGATAAACGCGTCGAGCGAGAGGGTGCGGGGCACGCCGTCGACGAGCGCCAGCATGTTCGCGCCGAAGTTCGTCTGCAGGTCGGTGTGCTTGTAGAGGTTGTTCAGCACGACCTTGGCGACGGCGTCGCGCTTGAGCACGATGACGAGGCGCTGACCGGTACGGGACGACGTCTCGTCGCGGACGTCGGCGATGCCGCCGACCTTGCCGTCCTTCACGAGGTCGGCGATCTTCTGCGCGAGGTTGTCCGGGTTGGTCTGGTACGGAAGCTCCGTGACCACCAGGCACTGGCGGTTCTGGATCTCCTCGACCTCGACGACCGCGCGCATCGTGATCGAGCCACGGCCCGTGCGGTACGCCTCCTCGATGCCCTTGCGGCCGACGACGAGCGCGCCGGTCGGGAAGTCCGGGCCCTTGATCCGCTCGATGAGCGCGTCGAGGAGCTCCTCGTGACTGGCCTCGGGGTGCTCCAGCGCCCACTGCGCACCGGCCGCGACCTCGCGGAGGTTGTGCGGCGGGATGTTGGTCGCCATGCCCACCGCGATACCGGCGCTGCCGTTGATCAGCAGGTTCGGGAAGCGGGCCGGCAGGACCGTCGGCTCCTGGTTGCGGCCGTCGTAGTTGTCCTGGAAGTCGACGGTCTCCTCGTCGATGTCCCGGAGCATCTCCATCGACAGCGTCATGAGCTTGCACTCGGTGTACCGCATGGCGGCGGCCGGGTCGTTGCCCGGGGAACCGAAGTTGCCGTTGGAGTCGACCAGCGGCATGCGCATCGACCAGGGCTGGGCGAGGCGGACGAGCGCGTCGTAGATCGAGGAGTCGCCGTGCGGGTGGTACGTACCCATGACGTCACCGACGACGCGGGCGCACTTGTAGAAGCCCTTCTCGGGCCGGTAGCCGCCGTCGTACATCGCGTACAGCACGCGACGGTGGACGGGCTTGAGGCCGTCCCGTACGTCGGGCAGCGCGCGGGACACGATGACGGACATCGCGTAGTCGAGGTACGAGCGCTGCATCTCGGTCTCGAGCCCGACGGGCTCGATCCGCAGCACAGGCTCCTGCTCTTCGGTGGTGCCGGGAGTGTTTTCGTCGGCCATTGCTGGTCGTCAGTCCTTTCGTACGGTCAGCTGAGACCGACTCAGATGTCGAGGAAGCGAACGTCCTTGGCGTTGCGCTGGATGAACGAGCGCCGTGCCTCGACGTCCTCGCCCATCAGCACCGAGAACAGGTCGTCGGCCTGGGCCGCGTCGTCCAGGGTGACCTGGCCGAGTACGCGGTGCTCGACGTCCATGGTGGTGACGCGCAGCTCCTCGGCGTTCATCTCGCCGAGACCCTTGAAGCGCTGGATCGAGTCTTCCTTGATCCGCTTGCCGTTCTGCTTGCCCAGCGCGACGAGCGCGTCCCGCTCGCGGTCCGAGTACGCGTACTCGAAGTCGTCCCGGCCCCACTTGATCTTGTAGAGCGGCGGTCGCGAGAGGTAGACGTGACCGGCCTCGACCAGCGGGCGCATGAAGCGGAAGAGGAAGGTCAGCAGCAGGGTGTTGATGTGCTGACCGTCGACGTCGGCGTCCGCCATCAGGATGATCTTGTGATAGCGGAGCTTCTCAATGTCGAAGTCCTCGTGCACACCGGTGCCGAAGGCCGAGATCAGCGCCTGGACCTCGGTGTTCTGCAGGATCTTGTCGATCCGGGCCTTCTCGACGTTCAGGATCTTGCCGCGGATCGGCAGGATGGCCTGGTACATCGGGTTGCGGCCGGACTTGGCCGAGCCGCCGGCGGAGTCACCCTCGACGATGAAGATCTCGCACTTGACCGGGTCGTTCGACTGGCAGTCGGACAGCTTGCCCGGCAGCGACGCCGACTCCAGCAGGCCCTTGCGGCGGGTCAGGTCGCGCGCCTTGCGGGCGGCCACGCGCGCGGTGGCGGCCTGGATCGACTTGCGGATGATGTCCGCGGCCTCGACCGGGTTGCGGTCGAGCCAGTCGTTGAGGTGCTCGTAGACCGCCTTCTGGACGAAGGTCTTCGCCTCCGTGTTGCCCAGCTTGGTCTTGGTCTGGCCCTCGAACTGCGGCTCGCTCAGCTTGACCGAGATGATCGCCGTCAGGCCCTCGCGGATGTCGTCGCCCGTGAGGTTGTCGTCCTTCTCGCGGAGCAGCTTCTTGTCGCGCGCGTACTTGTTGATCAGCGAGGTCAGCGCCGCACGGAAGCCCTCCTCGTGCGTGCCGCCCTCGTGGGTGTGGATGATGTTGGCGAAGGAGTACACGCCCTCGCTGTAGCCGCTGTTCCACTGCATCGCGACCTCGAGGGACAGGGCCTTGTCCTTGTCCTCCGCCTCCAGGTCGATCACGGTGGGGTGGATCAGCTCGCCCTTGCGCGAGTTGAGGTACGTCACGAAGTCGACGATGCCGCCCTCGTAGTGGTACTTCACCGTGCGCGCGGCCGGCTCTGCGGCTTCCGCCTCCGGGTCGTCCGCACCGACCGTGGCCTTCGCCGACTCGCGCTCGTCCGTGAGCGTCAGGGTGAGGCCCTTGTTGAGGAAGGCCATCTCCTGGAAGCGGCGCGCGAGCGTCTCGAAGGAGTACTCGGTGGTCTCGAAGATGTCCGGGTCGGCCCAGAAGGTGACCGACGTGCCGGTCTCCTCGGTCGCCTCGTGCTGCGCGAGGGGCGCGGTCGGGGCGCCCATCTTGTAGTCCTGCGTCCAGCGGTGGCCGTCCGTCTTGATCTCGACGGCGATCTTGGTGGAAAGGGCGTTCACGACGGAGACACCGACACCGTGCAGACCGCCGGAGACGGCGTAGCCGCCGCCGCCGAACTTGCCGCCCGCGTGCAGCACGGTCAGCACGACCTCGACGGCCGGCTTGCCCTCGGAGGCCACGATGCCCACCGGGATGCCACGGCCGTTGTCGACGACGCGGACGCCGCCGTCGGGCAGGATCGTCACGTCGATGGTGTCGGCGTGGCCGGCCAGGGCTTCGTCGACCGAGTTGTCGACGACCTCCTGCACCATGTGGTGCAGACCGCGCTCGCCGGTCGAGCCGATGTACATGCCAGGGCGCTTGCGCACCGCATCCAGGCCCTCAAGGACCTGGATGTTGCTGGCGGTGTACTGGTTGTTCTCGTTGGGGTTGCCGGAATCGGCCACGAAGCGCCCTTTCTGGCACAGCACAGGCCGTTCTCCGGGCATACGGGAGCGGCTGCGTCGTTCGACTTGTTCCGCAGGGTGGCGGGATTGTCTCCCAGTCTACCGGTAGCGCCGACACTCATGGGGGTTTGCCGGTCCCTGAGTCCGCATGTGCCGCCCTGAGCGGACCCGAGACGACTCCCCATATCCAGACAGGCCCCCCAGAGCCCTCTGACGGCCACCTAGCGCTTCGAGTGGTTGCGCGTTGTGGGGATCCGGTAGCCACGTTGTGGGCATGCGTTCCGCCCGGGCTGGGGGTCCCCCCTCTGGGGGAGGGTGGGCACAACGCCACCCGCACGGCGCCCTCTTCCCGGACCCGCACCACGAGAGCGGGGCCCGCAGGGGGCCTCGCACGCCAGGGAACCCGGCGGCCCGGCGCTCTAGCCGTACGTGTCCCCGGGCCCCACAGACCCCGGCGCCCGCAACGGCCCGTACGCCCGCCGCGGCGCCCCAGGCCCCAACACCTTGATGACCCGCACAGTCCCGTGCCCGAGGTCCTCGTTCAGCCGGGCCACCAGCCGCGGCGCGAGCAGCCGCAGCTGCGTAGCCCACGCCGTGGAGTCGCACTGCACGGTGAGGACCCGCGCGTCCGGTTCGTCGTCGAACTTCAGCGGTACGCAGTGCTTCGCCAGGTCCTCGCCGACGATCTGCGGCCAGCGCCCCATGACGCCGCCGACCGCCGCCGGTGTCTCCCACCCGCGCTCGGTGATCAGCCGGTTGATCGCCGCGCCGAGCGCCATCGGGTCGCGCCCGTCGGCGCGCGCGCCGGAACGCAGCCCGCCCCCGCGCCGGGCCTGCTTCTTCTGCTGGGCGGCGGCGCCCCGCGCCTTCGCCTGCTCCTTGGCCGCGCGCAGCGCGACCCGCGCCAGGTCGATGCCCGAGGCCTCGGGGACCTTGGGTCCCTCCGGCTGTTCCGGCGCCCCGGCGCCCAGGGGCGGCTGCTCGCTCATACCCGCTCCACCGTCCCGCCGGCCACCTCGTACCGCGTCCCCGCGAGGACCCCCGGCACGTCGTCGTCCACCGCCGCGGTCACCAGGACCTGCTCGCCGCCCGCCACCAGCTCCGCGAGCCGCTCGCGGCGGCGCGCGTCCAGCTCGGCGAAGACGTCGTCGAGGACGAGGACCGGCTCGTTGCCCTCGGAGCGCAGCAGGTCGTACGAGGCGAGCCGGAGGGCCAGCGCGTACGACCAGGACTCCCCGTGGCTCGCGTACCCCTTCGCCGGCAGGTCGCCGAGCTTGAGCAGCAGCTCGTCCCGGTGCGGTCCGACGAGCGTGACGCCCCGTTCGATCTCCTGCTTCCGTACCTCGGCGAGCGCGGCGACGATCTGCTCGTACAGCTCCTCGCGGGTGTGCCCGGCGCCCGGCGCGGAGGGGCGGTACTCCAGCAGAATCGGTCCGCCGCCCGGCGCCAGCTGCTCGTACGCCTTGTCGGCGAGCGGCTGCAGGGTGGCGATGAGGTCGAGGCGCTGCGCGAGCAGCTCCGCCCCGGCGCGCGCGAGGTGCTGGTCCCAGACGTCGAGCGTGGACAGGTCCATGCCCCGGCCGCCGTGCCGCCGTGCCATCGCCGCCGACTTCAGGAGCGTGTTGCGCTGCTTGAGGACGCGCTCGTAGTCGGAGCGCACGCCCGCCATGCGCGGTGTCCGCGCGGTGATCAGCTCGTCGAGGAAGCGGCGTCGCTCACCGGGGTCGCCCTTGACCAGGGCGAGATCCTCCGGCGCGAACAGCACGGTCCGGACGATGCCCAGTACGTCACGCGGTCTGACCTGCGAGGACCTGTTGATACGGGCGCGGTTGGCCCGGCCGGGGTTGAGTTCGAGCTCGATCAGCTGGGAGCGCTCGCCCTGGGTGACGGCCGCCCGGATGACCGCGCGCTCCGCGCCCATCCGTACCAGCGGGGCGTCCGAGGCGACGCGATGGCTGCCGAGAGTGGCGAGATAGCCGACGGCCTCGACGAGATTGGTCTTGCCCTGGCCGTTCGCGCCCACGAACGCGGTGACGCCCGGGTCGAGCGGAACCTCGACCCGGGCGTACGAGCGGAAGTCGGCCAGCGAGAGATGCGTGACGTGCATGGTGGGCGCCGACCTTCTTCCCCCGGCGGCTGTGCACCGCGGGGTGCACAGCCTGTGGATTACTTCTTCGTCTCGACCGCGTGGCCACCGAACTGGTTGCGCAGTGCGGCGATCATCTTCATCTGCGGGGAGTCGTCCTGACGGGACGCGAACCGTGCGAACAGCGACGCGGTGATCGCCGGCAGCGGTACGGCGTTGTCGATGGCGGCCTCGACGGTCCACCGGCCCTCGCCGGAGTCCGATGCGTAGCCGCGCAGCTGGTCCAGGTGCTCGTCCTCGTCCAGCGCGTTGACCGCGAGGTCCAGCAGCCAGGAACGGATGACCGTTCCCTCCTGCCAGGAGCGGAAGACCTCGCGCACGTCGGTGACGGAGTCGACCTTCTCCAGGAGCTCCCAGCCCTCGGCGTAGGCCTGCATCATCGCGTACTCGATGCCGTTGTGGACCATCTTCGCGAAGTGGCCGGCGCCGACCTTGCCCGCGTGGACCGAGCCGAACTCGCCCTCGGGCTTGAGCGCGTCGAAGATCGGCTGGACCTTCGCCACGTCCTCGGCGGAGCCGCCGTACATCAGCGCGTAGCCGTTCTCCAGGCCCCAGACGCCGCCGGAGACGCCGCAGTCGACGAACCCGATGCCCTTGGCGGCGAGCTCCTCGGCGTGCTTCTCGTCATCGGTCCAGCGGGAGTTCCCGCCGTCCACGACGATGTCGCCGGGGGAGAGGAGAGCGGCCAGCTCGTCGATCGTGGACTGGGTCGCGGCACCGGCCGGAACCATGACCCACACGACCCGCGGACCCTTGAGCTTGCCCACAAGCTCTTCGAGGCTGTGGACATCGGCGAGGTCCGGGTTGCGGTCGTATCCGATGACGGTGTGGCCTGCGCGGCGGATGCGCTCGCGCATGTTGCCGCCCATCTTGCCGAGACCGACGAGACCGAGCTCCATCAGAGATTCCTTAAGCGTCGTGTGCGGTTTACCCGGGTCCGAGCCTACGCCCGGCCCCGGATGCACACCTGTGGGGTCAGCCGCTCAGGCGACGACCCCGTACGAGCAGGTCAGCCGCTGAGCCGCACCGGCATGATCAGGTACTTGTAGGCCTCGTCCGCCTCGGCGTCCAGGGCGGGCTTGCCGCTGAGCAGCGCCGGCTTGGTGGAGGTCGTGAAGGAGAGCTGGGCGACCGGGGAGTCGATCGCGCTCAGGCCGTCCAGGAGGAAGGTCGGGTTGAAGGCGATCGAGATGTCGTCGCCCTCCAGCTGCGCGTCCACACGCTCCACAGCCTGTGCGTCGTCGCTGGAGCCGGCCTCCAGGATCAGCACGCCCTGCTCGAAGCTCAGCCGGACCGGGGTGTTGCGCTCGGCGACCAGGGCCACACGCTTGACGGCCTCGACGAAGGGCGCGGTCTCGATCACCGCGATCGAGTTGAACTCCGTGGGGAAGAGCGTGCGGTACTTCGGCAGGTCGCCTTCGAGCAGCCGGGTCGTGGTGCGGCGGCCCGCGCCCTCGAAACCGATCAGGCCCTCGCCCTTGCCGGAGCCGGAGAGCGCCAGCGTGACCGTGTCGCCGCTCGTGAGCGCCTTCGCGGTGTCCAGGAGGGTCTTCGCGGGCACCAGGGCGACCGCGGAGGCGTCCGGGGACTCCGGCTTCCACAGGAACTCGCGGACCGCGAAGCGGTAGCGGTCGGTGGAGGCCAGGGTGACCGTGTCGCCCTCGATCTCGATGCGCACACCGGTGAGGACGGGCAGCGTGTCGTCACGGCCGGCGGCGATGGCCACCTGGGCGGCGGCGGAGGCGAAGACCTCACCGGGGACGGTGCCGGTCGCGGTGGGCATCTCCGGCAGCGCCGGGTACTCCTCCACAGGCAGGGTGTGGAGGGTGAAGCGGGAGGAGCCGCAGACCACGGTCGCCCGTACACCGTCTGTGGAGATCTCCACGGGACGGTTGGGGAGGGCGCGGCAGATGTCGGCGAGCAGCCGGCCGGAGACGAGGACCGTGCCGTCCTCCTCGACCTCGGCCTCGACCGAGACCCGGGCGGAGACCTCGTAGTCGAAGCTCGAGAAGCTCAGGGCACCGTTCTCGGCCTTCAGGAGAAGGCCCGCGAGTACGGGCGCCGGCGGACGGGCCGGGAGGCTGCGGGCCACCCAGGCCACCGCCTCGGCGAGTACGTCGCGCTCCACCCGGATCTTCACCGGAACCGCCTCCTGCTTGTTGCTGGCTCATCGTCGACTGAGGGAACCAGTCTGACGTACGCCGCCGACACTCGTTGCTGCTCGGGGTCAAGTCGCGACGAGGGCGCGTCGGAGCTCCGGCGGCGAGTTGTGCACAGGCCCCACTTCGAAGCGGATTCCTAGCTAACTCTAAGTGGGAGTAGTAGTAGGGCCTGTGGAAACGGTGGATAACGTCGTTTTCGCAGGTCAGACCCGTTTTTTTGTCCACCGACCCTGTGGGTGGAACCCGTGGAAAACCAGGGTTCTCTGTGGACACCGAAAAGTTCTGCACACCCGGTACACAGGTCATGGGGAGTTCTCCCCAGCGCTGTCCCCAGCTTTACCCACGTTCCCCACAGCCCAACCGTCTCCCTTGGTGTGACGGCTTTCACTCGACGCGGTGAGGACGGGCGATTCGTTGCCGAACAGTGGACAGGGGTGTGGAGAAGCTGTGGGCAACCGGCAGCCCCCTGTGGGCAGCCGGTGGACAACTTTCCGGGCCCCCTGTGGACGAAAGTTTCATCCACAGGCTGTGGAAAGAAGTTGCCAACAAATCCCCATGGGTCTGACCTGGGGTGATGAACTGTCACCAGCCGGGCCTGTGGACACGATCCGGATAACTCGACAGTCCCCACCCTGTGGACGGGAGATCATCCCCCAATCTGTGGAGAACCCGCCACCGGAACGGAGTAATCGAACACCTCGCGCTCGTACACAGCTGTGCACAGCGAACAGGGGCGCCCCTGGAGCGGGTGCGAGAACGCCGAAGGGCGGCCCGGCACGGGGTGCGAGAACGCCGAAGGGCGCCCCAGGACGTGTCCCGGGGCGCCCTTCCGCCGCTGCTGTCGCGGCGGTCCGTCAGCCGTTCTTGATGCGGTTCGTGAGCTCGGTGACCTGGTTGTAGATGGAGCGCCGCTCCGCCATCAGGGCACGGATCTTCCGGTCCGCGTGCATCACCGTCGTGTGGTCGCGGCCGCCGAACTGCGCGCCGATCTTCGGCAGCGACAGGTCCGTCAGCTCACGGCACAGGTACATGGCGATCTGCCGCGCCGTCACCAGGACCCGGCTGCGCGACGATCCGCAGAGGTCCTCCACCGTCAGCCCGAAGTAGTCGGCCGTGGCCGCCATGATCGCGGGGGCGGTGATCTCCGGCGAGCTGTCCTCGCCGCCCGGGATCAGGTCCTTGAGGACGATCTCGGTGAGCCCCAGGTCCACCGGCTGCCGGTTGAGGCTCGCGAAGGCCGTCACCCGGATCAGCGCGCCTTCCAGCTCACGGATGTTCCGCGAGATCCGGGAGGCGATGAACTCCAGCACCTCCGGCGGGGCGTTGAGCTGCTCCTGCACCGCTTTCTTGCGGAGGATCGCGATGCGCGTCTCCAGCTCGGGCGGCTGCACGTCGGTGGTGAGACCCCACTCGAAGCGGTTGCGGAGCCGGTCCTCCAGAGTCACCAGCTGCTTGGGCGGCCGGTCCGAGGAGAGCACGATCTGCTTGTTCGCGTTGTGCAGCGTATTGAACGTGTGGAAGAACTCCTCCTGCGTCGACTCCTTGCTCGCGAGGAACTGGATGTCGTCGACGAGCAGGATGTCCACATCGCGGTAGCGCTTGCGGAAGGCGTCGCCCTTGCCGTCGCGGATCGAGTTGATGAACTCGTTGGTGAACTCCTCGGAGCTCACGTACCGCACGCGCGTGCCCGGGTAGAGGCTCCGCGCGTAGTGGCCGATGGCGTGCAGCAGGTGGGTCTTGCCGAGCCCCGACTCCCCGTAGATGAAGAGCGGGTTGTACGCCTTCGCCGGCGCCTCGGCCACCGCGACGGCGGCGGCGTGCGCGAAGCGGTTCGAGGAACCGATGACGAAGGTGTCGAAGAGGTACTTGGGGTTCAGCCGCGCGTGCTGCTCACCCGGCGCGCCGGAGCCCTGCCCGGAGGAGGAGGGACCGGGACCGCCGTGCACCGGACCGCCGCCGGGCCGGGGGCCGGGGCGGGCACCGTGGCCCTGCGGGTCGGGCAGCTCGGCGCGCTCGGGCCGCTGCGGCTGCTCGTATCCCCGGGGAGGCTCGTCGTAGCGGGACTGCCGGGACTGCTCCGGGCCGGTGTACGGCGCCCGCTCCTGGTAACCGCCGAGCCGCGGCTGCTGCCAGGAGAGGTCCTCCTGGGTGCGCGGCCAGGAGCCGGGGTCGGGGCGCTGCGGCTGCTGGTAGTCCGGGTAGGCCGGGCGCGCGGTGGGCAGCCCGTCGTCGGGCATCGGACGGTGACCGTAGCCTTCGTACTTCTCGTACGGCTCGTGCTGCGGGCGCTCGTCGTAGCGAGGCTGCTGAGCGGGAGGCGCGGGCGGGCTCGGCTCGCCGACGGAGTCGTCGACGGTGATCGCGATCCGGATCGGGCGTCCGCACTCACGGCTCAGGGTCTCGCTGATCAGCGGGGCCAGCCGGCCCTCGAGGACGCGCTTGCCCCACTCGTTGGGCACGGCGAGGAGAGCGGTGTCTGCGACCAGGGCCAGCGGCTGGCAGCGCTCGATCCACTGCTTGTCCTTGGCCTCGATCCCCTGCTGCCCTTCGCCCAGGAGGTGCTCGAGGACGCGTGGCCACACTGCGGCAAGATCGGCAGGTACGTCAGCCACGGGGCACGCTTTCTCGCAGGTCCCACGATGGTGTGGTTCTCGGGGGACGGTGGGTCGAAGTCCGTGAGGACGGGTCCGTTGAGGACAGGTGAGGACAGAAGGGAAAAGACTGTGGAGTCTCCCCACGGTAGTCGGGGCGGCTGACGTGGTTCAAGTTGTTGTCCACAGCCTGTGCATAATGGACCATGGCGACAGGTCGGTTTGACCGGATGGCGTAGCCGCGCGTACCGTGACCAGGTCGAGTTGTCGATGGCTGCTGCCGCCTGCCTCCGATGGGCAAAGACCACGATCTGTGGTCGCGAAGCGGTGCTATCGGGCGTTACGAGCTACTCGTGGGCGCACGGTGACAGCCAGGCGATGTCCCGCCACCACCCGAATCATTTCTGGAGCCCCCGAGTGAGCAAGCGCACCTTCCAGCCGAACAACCGTCGTCGTGCGAAGACCCACGGCTTCCGCCTGCGCATGCGTACCCGTGCCGGCCGCGCCATCCTGGCGAACCGCCGTGGCAAGGGTCGCGCGAGCCTGTCCGCCTGATCCACTTAAACAGGTCATGACGTGCTGCCTACCGAGAATCGGCTGAGGCGGCGCGAGGACTTCGCAACCGCGGTACGCCGAGGTCGCCGGGCCGGTCGCCCGCTCCTCGTCGTCCACCTACGCAGCGGTGCAACGGACCCGCACGCGCCTGGGGAGAGCGCTCCCCCGACGCGTGCGGGTTTCGTCGTGAGCAAGGCCGTAGGCGGCGCGGTCGTACGCAACCAGGTGAAGCGTCGCCTGCGCCATCTTCTCCGCGACCGTCTCATCGAGCTGCCCCCCGGTAGCCTGGTGGTCGTACGGGCGTTGCCCGGAGCCGGTGACGCCGATCACGCACAGCTGGCCCGAGACCTGGACGCCGCTTTTCAGCGGTTGCTGGGAGGGGGCGCGCGATGAAGTACCCGCTGCTGGCTCTCATCAAGCTGTACCAGTGGACGATCAGCCCTCTTCTGGGGCCTGTCTGCCGGTACTACCCGTCGTGTTCCCACTACGGATTCACGGCCATCGACCGGCATGGCGCGATCAAGGGCACTGCCCTGACCGCCTGGCGCATCCTGCGGTGCAACCCGTGGTCGCCCGGCGGTGTGGACCATGTCCCCCCGCGGAAGCGCCCTCGCTGGCACGAAATGCTGAGGAACGCGCTGCGCGGCGACAAGGGCGGGTCCACCGCCGAGACGAGCCCGGCCGCCGAGACTTCGCCCAATGCTCAAGGAGCCTGATTAGTGGACACGATTGCCAGTCTGTTCAGCTTCATCACCACACCTGTCTCATGGGTGATCGTCCAGTTCCACAAGTTGTTCGGGGCGATCTTCGGCCCTGACACGGGCTGGGCCTGGGGCCTGTCGATCGTGTGCCTCGTGGTGCTGATCCGTATCTGTCTGATTCCGCTGTTCGTCAAGCAGATCAAGTCGACGCGGAACATGCAGGCGCTCCAGCCGAAGATGAAGGCGATCCAGGAGCGCTACAAGAGCGACAAGCAGCGTCAGTCCGAAGAGATGATGAAGCTGTACAAGGAGACGGGTACCAACCCGCTCTCCTCGTGCCTTCCCATCCTGGCGCAGTCGCCGTTCTTCTTCGCCCTCTACCACGTGCTCTCCTCGATCGCCTCGGGCAAGGAGATCGGTGTCATCGACGGCCCGCTGCTTGCCAGCGCCCGTCAGGCACACATCTTCGGTGCCCCGCTGGCCTCGAAGTTCACCGACAGCGCCGCCGCGGTCGCCGCTCTCGACGCGTCGATCACCTCGGTCCGCATCGTCACCGCGATCATGATCGTGCTGATGTCGGCCTCGCAGTTCTTCACGCAGCGCCAGCTGATGATGAAGAACGTCGACCTCTCGGTGAAGACCCCGTACATGCAGCAGCAGAAGATGCTCATGTACATCTTCCCGGTGATCTTCGCCGTCATGGGCATCAACTTCCCCGTCGGTGTTCTCGTCTACTGGCTGACCACCAACGTGTGGACCATGGGCCAGCAGATGTACGTGATCAACCAGAACCCGACTCCGGGCAGCAAGGCCCAGGACTCCTACCTCCAGCGTCTGCTGAAGAGCATCACCGCCCACGGTGAGGTCCGCGGTCGTCGCCGGAAGACCATCGTGAAGATGATCGTCGCCAAGGCCACCAGCGATCGCAACGAGAACGAGCGCCGCTTCTTCTCGGGCCTGACCAAGGCCGGCTTCGCGGCCCAGGCCGACGGCACTGTGATCAAGAGCGACACGATCGAGGCCGAGGCCGAGGGCGGCGGCGCCGCCAAGCGGCAGCAGCCCAAGCGCCAGACCAAGGCTCAGCGCCAGGCCGCCGCAGCGCAGCAGGCCGCGGCGAAGGACGCCGAGGAAGGCTCCGAGCCGGCCGCCGAGCAGGCGACCACGTCGCTGGAGAAGAAGCCGCAGGGATCGGCGAAGGCCGACGCTGAGGCTGACGCCGAGGCCGAGACGAAGGACGAGGCGAAGGACCAGGCGCAGGGCGACAAGCCCGCGCGCCCCCGTGCCAACTCCGGAGGCTCCCGCCAGGGCAAGTCCGGTCAGCGCAAGGGCCAGCAGCGGCCCAAGCACCCGTCGTCCAAGAAGTAAGAAGGAGACCGTCCGTGACGGAAGGCATCACCTCCGCCGCCACCGAGGGTGGCGACACCCTGACCCGCCTGGAGCAGGAGGGTGAGATCGCGGCCGACTACCTTGAGGGTCTCCTCGACATCGCCGACCTTGACGGCGACATCGACATGGACGTCGAGGCGGACCGCGCCGCGGTCTCGATCGTCAGCGACTCCAGCAGCCGCGACCTGCAGAAGCTCGTCGGCCGCGACGGCGAGGTCCTGGAGGCTCTCCAGGAGCTGACCCGCCTGGCCGTGCACCGTGAGACCGGTGACCGCAGCCGGCTCATGCTCGACATCGCCGGTTTCCGCGCCCAGAAGCGCACTGAGCTCGCAGAGCTGGGCGCCAAGGCTGCGGACGAGGTGAAGTCCAGCGGCCAGCCGGTCAAGCTGGACCCGATGACCCCGTTCGAGCGCAAGGTCGTGCACGACGCGATCGCCGCCGCCGGTCTGCGCAGTGAGTCCGAGGGCGAGGAGCCGCAGCGCTTCGTCGTCGTACTTCCGGCCTGATCTCTCTCGTAGTGTCGGCCCCGTCTGTTCGCAGGCGGGGCCGATCTTTGTCAGCCTGATAGTCAGCCACCACAGTGCGCTCGCAGGGATTGCGTGCGGTACGGAAGGACGGTTCCCGTGACGGAGGCAGCGGAGCTCCCGGAGGCCCCGGAGCAGGCGCGGACAGTCTTCGGTGAGTACTTCCCGGAGGCCGTGCGGTACGCGGAGCTTCTCGCGGACGCGGGTGTGAAGCGCGGCCTGATCGGCCCGCGCGAGGTCCCGCGGCTGTGGGAGCGGCACATGCTGAACTGTGCCGTCCTCTCGGAGGTCGTCCCCGAGGGCGTCACGGTCTGCGACGTGGGCTCGGGTGCCGGTCTTCCCGGTATCCCGCTGGCTCTGGTCCGGCCCGACCTCAAGATCACCCTCCTGGAGCCGCTGCTGCGCCGGACGAACTTCCTCCAGGAAGTCGTCGAGCTGCTCGGCCTCGACCACGTGACCGTGGTCCGTGGCCGAGCGGAGGAGATGCTCGACAAGATCACACCTGTCCACGTGGTGACCGCTCGCGCGGTGGCACCGCTGGACCGGCTGGCCGGCTGGGGTGTTCCCCTGCTCCGCCCGTACGGCGAGATGCTGGCCCTCAAGGGCGACACCGCGGAGGAGGAGCTCAACGGCGCTCGCGCCGCACTCTCCAAGCTCGGTGTGGTGGAGACCTCGGTGCTGCACGTGGGTGAGGGGATCGTCGATCCGCTGTCCACGGTCGTGCGGGTGGAGGTCGGCGAGAGCCCGGGTGGTGTGCGGTTCGCGGCCAAGCGAGCCAAGGCAGCCCGGACGAGCAAGACCCGTCGACGCCGCTGAGCGTCGCATACGTACCATTTCGGAGTGTCGAACGGCTCCGACCGGGCAGCAGGGGCATGGTGTTTCACGTGAAACGTCGCTCCCTGCTGCAGGGGATCATCAGCCGCGGCCGCGCGGCTGCCACGCCCCGGGACCGTAAGCCCCGCGTGAAGCCACTCGCGAGGGTTACGGAGTTGTCCACAGAGGTGGATTCACCCACAGAACCACCGACCTCGCTGGTTCACGACCCCGAAAGCATGGCAGGCTCTGCTCATCGCGAGCCTGAAGCCGAGGAGAGTGAATCCTTGCGGTCCGACGCCAACATCGCGGGACCGATGACCGATCCGGTCCCCGGTCCCCGAACCGAATCGGTGGGGGAGGATGTTTCACGTGAAACATTGCCCCCGATGGACGACACCCCCATTGGTCGTGCTGCCCAACTGGCAGTAGAAGCCCTGGGTCGTGCCGGTGAGGGACTTCCCCGACCGGCCCAGACGCGCGTGATGGTGGTCGCCAATCAGAAGGGCGGCGTGGGCAAGACGACCACGACGGTCAACCTTGCCGCCTCCCTAGCCCTGCACGGTGCCCGGGTCCTGGTCATCGACCTGGACCCGCAGGGCAACGCTTCCACGGCGCTCGGCATCGACCACCACGCCGAGGTCCCCTCGATCTACGACGTGCTGGTGGACAGCCGTCCGCTGTCCGAGGTGGTGCAGCCGGTCCTGGACGTCGAGGGCCTCTTCTGTGCCCCCGCCACCATCGATCTCGCCGGTGCGGAGATCGAGCTCGTGTCGCTGGTGGCGCGTGAGAGCCGTCTGCAGCGGGCGATCCAGGCCTACGAGCAGCCGCTCGACTACATCCTCATCGACTGCCCGCCCTCACTCGGCCTGCTCACGGTCAACGCCATGGTGGCGGGGGCCGAGGTGCTGATTCCGATCCAGTGCGAGTACTACGCGCTGGAAGGGCTCGGCCAGCTCCTGCGGAACGTCGAGCTGGTCCGGGGCCATCTGAACCCCGAGCTCCACGTCTCGACGATCCTGCTCACCATGTACGACGGCCGGACGAGGCTCGCCTCCCAGGTCGCCGACGAGGTGCGCACCCACTTCGCCGAGGAGGTGCTGCGGACCAGCATTCCGAGGTCCGTCCGTATCTCGGAGGCACCGAGTTACGGCCAGACGGTTCTCACGTACGACCCGGGCTCCAGCGGTGCCCTGTCGTATCTGGAAGCCGCCCGCGAGATCGCCCTGCGGGGTGCTGCCCTGCACTACGACCCGCAGCACGCCCATACAGGGCACCAGAACAACCAGCGCAGCATGTCGGAGGGGATCCAGTGAGCAAGCGACCTAGGGGATTGGGACGTGGGCTCGGTGCGCTGATCCCCGCCGCTCCCCAGGAACAGAAGGTTCCGGCGGTCGGTATCGGGGTGGGCGCGACCTCCCCCGGCGTCGCCTCCGGGCTGTCCGCGGAGCGGGGCGTGGCCGCGGCGAAGCTGGCGACGCTTCCGCACAGCAGCCCGTCCCCCGACGCGTCGGCGTCGTGGAGCGAGGCCGAGGAGGTGGTTCTGCCGGAGATTCAGGGTGGGGCCTACTTCACCGAGCTTCCGGTCGAAGCCATCGTTCCCAACCGGCACCAGCCGCGCGAGGTCTTCGACGAGGACGCGCTGGCGGAGCTGGTCGTCTCCATCAAGGAGGTCGGCCTGCTCCAGCCCGTGGTGGTGCGCAAGGTCGATGACGAGCGCTACGAGCTCGTCATGGGTGAGCGTCGTCTGCGGGCATCGAAGCTGGCCGGCCTTGAACGGATCCCGGCGATCGTCCGGGACACCGACGACGAGAAGATGCTCCTGGACGCCCTCCTGGAGAACCTCCACCGGGCCCAGCTGAACGCGATCGAAGAGGCTCACGCCTACGAGCAGCTGCTCAAGGACTTCGGCTGCACCCATGATCAGCTCGCGGAGCGGATCGGGCGTTCCCGCCCGCAGATCTCCAACACGCTGCGTCTGCTGCGTCTCTCACCGCCGGTGCAGCGGCGGGTCGCCGCCGGGGTGCTCTCCGCCGGTCACGCGCGAGCCCTGCTCGGCGTGGAGGACTCGGAGGCCCAGGACCAGCTGGCCTACCGGATCGTCGCCGAGGGTCTCTCCGTGCGTACCGTCGAGGAAATCGTGAGCCTCATGGGCTCCGAGGAGCCCGCCGCGGTCAAGCCGAAGGGCCCCCGCGCCGGGGGGCGTGTCTCTCCCGCACTCACCGATCTCGCGTCCCGGCTCTCGGACCGCTTCGAGACCCGGGTGAAGGTCGACCTGGGGCAGAAGAAGGGAAAGATCGTCGTCGAGTTCGCCTCGATAGACGATCTGGACCGGATCCTCTCGACCCTCGCGCCCGGCGAAGGGAAGGTCATGGACCACAAGAACACCGAGCAGAGCGAGCAGGGCTGACGCTGCCGCTGCGCTGAGGCTGCCCAGGGCGGGTCGGGTTCCGGTCTTCACCGGAGCCCGACCCGCCCTTTGCCTGCGAGCGGTGTCCCCCTGATCGCCCGGTCGATACGATTCTGAGAAGCGTATCCGTGCTCAAGGGCGAGGGAAGCGAGGGGAAACCGTGGGGCGTCGGCTCGTACCGCTCACGCTGGACAACCTTCCGGATCTTCCCCGGCGATGTCGCTCCTGTGTCTTCTGGGAGCTCGACCCGGTGAGTGGAGAGGCTGCCGTGAAGGCGGGGCGTCCGGAGGCGGAGAAGGAAGCCTGGATCTCGGCGGTCCTCCTGGAGTGGGGTTCCTGCGGGCGGGTGGTCTACGTGGACGACGTGCCCGTCGGCTATGTCCTCTACGCTCCCCCGGCCTATGTGCCGCGGTCGACGGCCTTCCCGACCAGCCCGGTGGCGGCTGACTCCGTCCAGCTGATGACGGCCTGGATCATGCCGCAGTACCAGGGCCAGGGGCTGGGCCGGATGGTCGTGCAGACCGTGGCGAAGGACGTGATGAGGCGGGGATTCAAGGCGATCGAGGCGTTCGGCGATGCCCGGTGGAAGGAACCGGCCTGTGTGCTGCCGGCCGAGCACCTCCTGGCCGTGGGCTTCAAGACGGTCCGGCCACATCACGCCTTTCCCCGGATGAGGCTGGAGCTCCGGACGACGCTCTCCTGGAAGGAGGACGTCGAGATGGCTCTGGACCGGCTGCTCGGCGCCGTACAGAAAGAGCCCGCTCTGCGGCCGCTCTAGTACCGGGGCATGAGAACGGCCCGCCCCTTGAGGGGCGGGCCGTTCGTGTTTCACGCTTCATGTTTCACGTGAAACAGAGAGCGTGTCAGCCGTTCGAGGACTCGAGGAACGGCGCCAGGTCGCGCTCGATGGCGGCCTTCGGCTTGGCGCCGACGATCGTCTTCACGACCTCGCCACCCTGGTAGACGTTCAGCGTCGGGATGGACATGACGCCGTACTTGGCGGCCGTGCCCGGGTTCTCGTCGATGTTGAGCTTCACGATCTCGATCTGCTCGCCGTGCTCCTTGGCGATTGCCTCCAGCGACGGGGCGATCTGGCGGCACGGGCCGCACCACGCCGCCCAGAAGTCCACCAGGACGGGCTTGTCGCTCTTGAGGACGTCCTCTTCGAAGGAAGCGTCGGTCACAGTCTTCAGGGCCACGGCGGCCTCCTTGTTTTCGCGGGGTGTGGAGTCAGGAAGGACGAGGGTCAGACCGCGGGGGTCTCGGCCAGCTTCTCGCTGTCGGCGAGGGCGGCCAGGAAGCGCTCGGCGTCGAGCGCGGCGGAGCAGCCGGTACCGGCGGCCGTGATGGCCTGACGGTAGGTGTGGTCGACGACGTCGCCCGCACCGAAGACGCCCGTGAGGTTCGTGCGGGTCGACGGCGCGGCCACCTTCAGGTAACCCTCGTCGTCCAGCTCCAGCTGGCCCTTGAAGAGCTCGGTCCGCGGGTCGTGGCCCACGGCGATGAAGAGGCCGGTGACGGGCAGCTGGCGGGTCGCGCCCGTCTTCGTGTCGCGCAGGGTCAGACCGCTGAGCTTCTGCTCGCCGTGGATCTCGGTGACCTCGCTGTCCCAGGCGAACGAGATCTTCGGGTCGGCGAAGGCGCGCTCCTGCATGGCCTTGGAGGCACGCAGGGTGTCGCGGCGGTGGACGATCGTGACGGACTTGGCGAAGCGCGAGAGGAAGGTGGCCTCCTCGATCGCGGTGTCACCGCCGCCGACGACGGCGATGTCGTGGTCCTTGAAGAAGAACCCGTCGCAGGTGGCGCACCAGGAGACACCGCGGCCGGAGAGCGCGTCCTCGTTGGGGAGGCCGAGCTTGCGGTGCTGGGAGCCTGTGGTGACGATGACGGCCTTCGCGCGGTGCACGGTGCCGGCGGTGTCGGTGACGGTCTTGATGTCGCCGGTCAGGTCCACGGCGATGACGTCGTCGGGGACCAGCTCGGCGCCGAAGCGCTCGGCCTGGGCCCGCATGTTGTCCATCAGGTCCGGGCCCATGATGCCGTCACGGAATCCGGGGAAGTTCTCGACCTCGGTCGTGTTCATCAGCGCGCCACCGGCGGTGACGGCGCCCTCGAAGACCAGCGGGTTCAGCGACGCTCGGGCCGTGTAGAGCGCTGCGGTGTAGCCCGCGGGCCCGGAGCCGATGATGATCACGTTACGGACGTCGCTCACGGGTTACTTCCTCGTCTCTGCAGACTGCCACTGCCTACGGGGGCGGTTGTCTCGGTCACTCTCACCCCACCCAACGGATCCTACGGGGCATGCATTCCCGAGATTGCCGCGCGGCACGTGGCCGAGGCACAGAGCGAGATCAGGAGCGTGGATACGTCTCGCTGAGCAGGAGATCGGCCGCAGGGCTTCCGGTGCTTGTGGACCGTTCGGCGCAGGAGGCGTCGAGGACGAAGGCCTGGACGCGGGTGCTGTCCGCGGGGTCCGTCAGAACGAGGAGATAGGCGGGCGTCCCCTGGTACTCGCCCCGCTCATGGGCGAGCACGGCGTCGGTACGGCCGGTGCCGGCCAGGACGCAGGCGGGGACGGCGCTGTCCCGGTTCCGCTGGGGGCTGGCGGTCGTGGCACTCTCGGCGGACATCGATTCGGGGCCGACTCCCTGAGGCGTCTTGGCCACGCCGGCTTCCTCGCCCAGGAGCGTGTGGACGCGTTCCTCGACGGGGGTCCCGGAGAAGGGGGCCACGGCGCTGGCGTCTGCCAGCTTGGCGCCCTGCGTGCTCCCGGCGGTCGGTCCACCGCCCTGGCTGAGGAAGAGGCTCATGCCGAGGACGGCGGCGGCGAAGGCGGCGCCGAGTGTGGAGACGAGCGCGATCCGGCGCCGCCGAGGCTTTCCGGGGCGACCGGGGCCAGTGGCCGCCTTGGGGCGGCCCGCAGGGCGTTCCGCGGGGGAAGGCGCGCCGGAGGGGACCGGCTCGGTGCGGGGACGCGATGTTTCACGTGAAACGGGGCTGTCGCTGTCCGGCGCGGTGGCCTGGAGAAGGGCTTCGGCGGCGAGCGCGGCGTCGATCCGGCCGGCGATCTCGGCGGGCATCCGGGGCGGCCCGGGCAGCGTGCCCAGGAGGCCCCGGATTTCCTCCAGGGAGGTCCTGACGTCGGCGCAGAGGGGACAGCCGTCCAGATGGCGGCGTACGGCCGCGGAGCGGCTCGGTGACAGGAGTCCCTCGGTGAGATCGGAGATCTCCGAGACGTCCGGGTGCTGTGTCGTGTCGGCCTTGCCGGTCGTGGAAGTCACGCGCGCCCACCTCCGCCCTTCACAGCAGCTGGATCTGTCGGTCCGGTGTCCGTCGGCCCCGGCACCGGTGGGACGGATGTCCCCGGCGTCCGGTTCCTTCCCCCTTCGACGGCCTCGTTACCCACTGTGTCGGCGCGCAGATGAGTGACCATCGGGAGGAGGCGAGACCGTCCCCGCGCGCAACGGCTTTTCACGGTTCCGGTGGGAACGCCGAGGATACGTGCCGCCTCCGCGACCGGGTATCCCTGCATGTCGACGAGGACGAGTGCGGCGCGCTGGTCCTCGGGGATCTGTGCGAGGGCCGCCAGGAGCTGCCGGTGCAGATCCTGGCGCTCCATGGGGGCCTCGGCTGACTCGTGGGGGTCGAGGAGCTGCTCGAAGCGGTCGGTGTCGTCGACGGGTGAGGTTCTGCGGGAGGCGGTCTTGCGGAGCCGGTCGAGGCAGGCGTTCACCGTGATGCGGTGGAGCCAGGTCGTGACGGCCGACTGGCCCCGGAAGGTATGGGCGGCCCGGAAGGCGGACAGCAGGGCGTCCTGGAGGGCGTCGGCGGCCTCCTCGCGGTCCCCCAGGGTGCGCAGGGCCACCGCCCACAGCCGGTCGCGGTGACGCCGCACGAGCTCACTGAAGGCGTCCGGGTCTCCGGCGACATGGCGCGCCAAGAGCTCCTGATCGCCTGTGGTCTCGTCTATCGGAGCGTCCAACGGTGAGCCCCTCCCCGTGCGGTGGTCAGCCCAAGATCTTGATCTCGGCCAGCTTGCCGCGGTAGCCCCCGTCGTTGGCGGGGAGTTCCGTCAGCCAGACCAGAACGTAGCGGGTCGTGACCGCCTCGGTGGGCTTCAGGGTCACGTTGCTGCCGATGCCGGATGCCTGCGTCGTGAACCCGTCGAGTGTGGACGGTGCCGAAGAGGCGTCGGAGGGCGCGGTGTGGAGCTCCACCGAGGTGCTGCCCAGGAACGACAGGTCGACCGAGCTGATCTTCTGGGCCGTGCCCAGATCGAGGACCATACCCACGCCCGACTTCAGGTTGGCGAAGCCGACACCGCGGTAGTTCACGGTGTGCCAGTAGGTGTTGGGGTCGCCGTCGTAGGCGAGCTGTATGGCCTGGGGGTTCTCCGTGCCGTTGCCCTGCGGGGGCGGATCGAAGTCCTGGGCGGACACGATGGAGATCGGCTTGGGCGGCTTGGGCTTCTCGTCGACCGTGGGGGAGGTGACCGGCGTCTTGGTGGTCGGCTCCTGGTCGAGGAGCCGGTCGGCGATCTGCCAGCTGCCCAGGCCCAGGGCGGCGATCAGCAGGGCCGAGACGGCCCACTTCAAGGCCGTGCCCGTGCGGCTCTGGAGCGGGGCCGGCGGCACCATGACCGGCTGGGTGGCGGCGGGACGTGCCTGGGGGCGTCCGTAGGTGCCCTGCTGGTACGTCGTGCGCTGGTAGTCGGGCGGGGTGGGGAACGTCGGCTCCGGCGGCTTGACGCGGGGCATCGCGGCCACGGCCTTGGCGAGCTCGTCCGGCGTCGTGCAGGGCGGCTCCTGGCGGGACGCGGTGGCCCCGTCGTTGGCGAGGGCGCGCATGGCGATCTCGGAGAGGCCGCGGTGGACCCCCGCCCGGACCTGGTCGGGCGGGAGGAGCCCCACGCCCTTGGGGAGGCCCGAGAGCCCATAGGCGTCGCTGTCGTACGGCCAGCGCTGAGTGAGCGCCGCGTACAGCAGGGCACCGATCGCCTCGGTGTCGGTGCGCTGCGGGCGCTCGGCGGTGATGCCGCGCAGAGCCGCGTTCACGGCGAGACCACGGATCCGGTACTGGCCGGTGGAGCTGCGCAGGACGGCGCTCGGGGTGAGCCGGAGGTGCGCGAGGGCCTCGCGGTGAGCGGCGGCCATGGCCTGTGAGACCTGGCTGACGAGCTGGTAGGCGTCGTGCGCCTCCATCGGGCCGGTCGCGAGCAGCGCGGTGAGCTCGGTGGAGTCGGGCAGCCACTCGTGCACGACGTACACGAGGTCGTTCTCCTCGACGGCATCGAGGACTTGGACGAACCGGGGGTCGCCGAGCAGCGCCGCCGAACGGGCCGCGGCCAGGACGGAGCGGGCCCGGGGGTGATCGGCCGGCAGGAGGTGGACTCCGACGGCACGCCGCAGCTTCTCGTCGACGGCACGCCAGCTGCTGAACCCGTCCAGACGGGTGACGCACTCCTCCAGCCGGTATCGTCTGGCCAGCTTGTGGCCGCTGTGCAGTTCCGGTGCCGTGATGGAGGGCTGTTCGCCGCTCTTTCGTTCGACCGCCTTGTTCTCCGTGGCCTCGGCGGTCGTCGCCGCCGTCTTCTGCGTTTCCGCCACCCCGTCGGTCGCGGCCTTGTCCGCCTTGGCGGTCAGCGGGTCGTCACCGCTGTTGTCGGCCACGTCGACGGCAGCCGTGCTACGTTCCGCCACCGTCGTCCTGCCTCCCCATCCGTTGCGCCACATCCAACAGCCATGCCAATTGTGCCCACAGTCCGACGCTATGCACGACACGCGGTCCCCGCCGATGGTTGTGCGGGGACATCGAATCAGCGTCCCAGACGTCCGCGCACCATGCCGACCAGGGTGTTCAGCTCCGCGATCCGCATGCGCTTGGCCGCGACGAAGAAGACTCCCAGGAGGACTGCTCCGCCTACGAACAGGGCGACGAGCGAGCCCAGGGCGCCTTCGCCCAGGAGCTTCAGCAGTCCGAAGCCGACGGCGCCGGCGACGATCGCCGCAGGTACGGAGGCCATGCAGAGCCGCGCGTAGGTCCGCATCACATGCGTGCCGTCTAGGTCGCCGCCGAGGCGGTTGCGCAGGCGGCGCCACGCGATGCCGACGCCGACCGCGTAGGCGAGTCCGTAGGAGGCGGCCATGCCGACGACGGCCCACTGCGCGGGCAGGAGGACGTAGCAGAGGGCCGAGGCGGCCGCGTTCACGGCGGCGACAATGACCGTGTTGTAGAACGGCGTCCGGGTGTCCTCGTAGGCGTAGAAGCCGCGGAGCACGACGTACTGGACGGAGTAGGGGATCAGGCCGAGGCCGAAGGCCATCAGGATGAAGCCCATGCTCTGGGCGGCCTCGACGCCGCTGGAGGCGTAGAGCAGGGTGCACATCGGGACGCCGAGGGCCAGGAAGGCGAAGGCGACCGGGACGATCGCGACGGCCGAGTTCCGCAGGCCCTGCGAGATGTCGTCGCGGACGGCGCCGGGGTCGTTGTCGTGGGCGGCGCGAGAGATCCGCGGCAGCAGCGCGGCCATGACGGAGACGGTGATGATGGCCTGCGGCATGCCCCAGATCAGCTGGGCGTTGGAGTAGGCGAGGAAGCCGGCGCCGTTCTTCCCCGACTCCTGACCGGCGGCCGTGGCGAGCTGGGTGACGACCAGGACCCCCGCCTGGTTGGCGAGGACGAAGAGCACGGTCCACTTGGCGAGCTTCACCGTCTTGCCGAGCCCGTGGCCCTTCCAGTCGAAGCGGGGCCGGAAGCGGAAGCCCGTCTCGCGGAGGTACGGGATCATCGCCAGGGCCTGGACGACGAGCCCGAGGAGGGTGCCGATGCCGAGCAGGCGGATGCCCTCGTCGGGAATGGTCTGGACGCCCATCTGGGACTCGGCGGAGGTGCCGTAGACCCAGATGAACAGGCCGAACGTGACGATCATGACGATGTTGTTGAGGACCGGCGTCCACATCATCGCGCCGAACTTGCCGCGGGCGTTGAGGATCTGGCCCATCACCACGTG
Organism: Streptomyces sp. NBC_01255; assembly: GCF_036226445.1. Lineage (NCBI taxonomy): Bacteria > Bacillati > Actinomycetota > Actinomycetes > Kitasatosporales > Streptomycetaceae > Streptomyces > Streptomyces sp. NBC_01255. Next base: position 4,342,420 of record NZ_CP108474.1, on the reverse strand, counting down.
CACGCCCATGAAGAAGATCGTGGGCAGGCAGTAGCGGGCGAAGGTCACGGCCACGCTGTTGGCGGCGGCGTCGTCGGCGATCGTGTTCGACATCAGCCGGACCAGCAGCGGCGCGGCGAAGACGGCCGCCACCACGATCAGGCCGAGTGCCACCATCACGAGCGTGAGCAGGCGGTTGGCGTAGGCCTCGCCGCCGTCCTCGTCGTTCTTCATGGAGCGGACGAGCTGGGGGACGAAGACCGAGTTGAGGCCGCCGCCGACGGTGAGGATGTAGATCATCGTCGGCAGGGTGTAGGCGATGGTGAAGGTGTCACCGAGGAGTGCGGCGCCGAGCGCGCCGGTGATCACCAGACTGCGGACGAAGCCGGTGAGCCGGGAGACCAGGGTGCCGGCCGCCATCACGGCACTCGACTTGAGCAGCCCGGAGGCGCGGCCGGACTTCTTCGGCGTGGGGGCGGGAACGGGCATGGGGTCCGCCTCCGAGGCGGGCGGCGGTACCTGGCCGGGCGTCTGCTGGTCCCGGTAGAGGTGCGCGAACGCGTCCGGCTCGGGCTGCTCCTCGCCGGCGCGGGTCACCAGGTCGTCGACGCCGGTGAACTGCACCGTGCGGGCGTCGTCGCCGTACGGCAGGTGACGGGAGGGGCCGTCGGGCTCGGGCGCCGGAGTCTGCGCCCACACGCGGGGGTCCGGGGCGTGCTGGGGCGCGGCGGGCTGCTGGTAGAGCGGCTGAGGCTCCTGGTAGGTACCGGGCGGGGGCGGCGGGTGCGCGGCGCGGTCGTAGAGCGCCTCGGTCACCGGGTCCTGCGCGGAGAGGTCCTGGGCCTGGTACGGGTCGTGGGCGAAGGCGTCCTGGACGTAGGGGTCCTGGGCGTACGGGTTGTTCTGCGCGTAAGGGTTCTGCCCGTGCGGGTCGTGGACACCCTGCTGAGGCGAAGGCGGCACCGGTGGGTACCCGGAACCGGGGGGTGCCGCGGGCGTCCCACCGGACGGCGCGGTGCCGCCCGCGCCCTGGCCGCGGTCACCGTCGTACGGCGCGTTCATGGTTACCCCACCTCATCGTCCCCGGCCGACCGGCCACGACATCGCTCAACGGTCCACTTTCTCACCCGGGCCGGACGGGTCGCCGCTTTCGGACCCGGTGTCCGGTGTCGGGTCACTCGGCTGCTCGGGTTCACCGCCCTCGACGTCCTCCGTCTCCGGCGCGGGCTCCGTCTCCGTACCCGCCTCGGATTCCTCGGCCTCGGTTCCGGATTCCTCGGCTTCGGCTTCGTCGGCTTCCGTCTCCGCCTTCCTGGCCGCGACCCGCTTGCGCTGGCTGTACATCCGTACGCCGGCGAGGACGAGGAGCAGCACGCCGCCGGCGATGACGAGCATCACCGTGGCGGTGATCTCGGAGACCTTGACGTTGAAGGTCATCGGCTGCCCGTACGGGGTGCCGTCAACGGTGTAGAGCTGGGCGGTCATCGGGACCTGGCCGTTGACATTGGCCGAAGCGTCGAACTTCACCGACTGGCTGTGCCCGGCGTTGATCTTCACGGGGAGCTCGGCGTACCGCCGGCCGTTCAGCTCCAGCCGGTTCCCGTTGCCGGAGGTGAGGCGCAGGACCAGGTCGTCCACGCCCTGGAGGAGCTTGTTCTGGACGGTCACGGGAATCGTCGCGCTGCGGCCGGACAGCGTGAGGTCCGACTTGTCGACCAGCTGGATGCCCTCGGTGAGGTCCTGCAGGTACTTCAGGACGTCGTTCCGGTAGACCGCGGCCGCCCTGGCCTGACCGCGCCAGGAGGTGGACATCTCACGGCTGATCGCGTTGCCGAACGGGGTCACGACACGGTCCGGGAGAGTCAGGACGATCTTGAAGTCGTCCAGCTCGTCACGGGTGGTCTTCATGTCACGGAAGGTCTGGACGGGCAGTTCCCGGTCGCGCAGCTGCTTCGGGTACCGGGAACCGCTGGGCACCGTGGTGGACGCGTCCGGGTCCGGCTTGGCCGCGGCCGCCGCCTGGAGCTCGATCGGATTGCTCCAGCGCTTGGCGGACAGCCCGCGGATGGCGTTCGCCATCGTCTGCGCCTGGGAGACGGTCGGCACCCGCTGCGGGGCGACCACGACGCTGCGCTGCTGCTCCGGCTGTTCCAGGGTGATCGCGAGCGACTGCGCGAGGAACTCCTGGACCGCGAGGGTGGACTTCTCCGCGCGGACCATGTCGCCCTCGAAGGCGGTGGACAGGAGCTCGTCGCTCACCACGGCCGTGGTGCTGCCGTTGCCGAGGGGGCGGGCCGCCGTCGGCGTGTAGGGGAGGTCGTCGCGGACGCTGTCGCTGCGGGCGATCACCTTGTTCGCGCCGGCAGAGGTGGCGACGGCCACGATCGAGGGGTCGACGGCCCCTTCCACGGGCCAGGAGAAGTCGGTGGAAGGCTGGGCGTGGAGGACGGTCTCGACGGTCATCGCCGCGAGCGAGGTCGCCGACTGGAGGTGTCCCAGGGAGCCCGGGACGTCCTTGCCGCGATGGGCCAGGGAAGCGAGGTCGGGGTCGGCGAACGGCAGGGCGACGATCTTGCGGCCCTGCACCGCTGTCTCCAGCTCGTTCAGCCACTGCTCGGCCACGGCCTTGTTCTTGCCCGGGACGTGGACCGTGCCGTCCTTGACGCGGTAGCCGTTGGCCATGGCGTCGACGGTGGCCAGCAGATCCGGGTCGATCACCCAGGTCACCGGCAGGTCCTTGCCGAGCGAGACCATCTGCTCCAGACGGCCGCCCGGACGCAGCTCGGCGGCCAGGGCGTCGTCCTCGAAGACCGGGGTCTGCTGATCGTCCGTGGCCGTCTCCGCGGAGACGTGGGCCGAGGAGATCAGCGGCCAGAGGTAGGTGAGCTGGGTCTTCTTCTCGGTGGCTTCCGGCTGGTAAGGCAGGAAGGTCCGCTCGATGCCGAGCACCCGGTCGTAGCGCAGGTCCGAGGTCTGGCCGGTGAGCGAGACGCCCAGCTGGTAGACGCCGAACTCGTCGAGACCGAGTTCGGAGACCGGGACCGAGAGGGAGAAGTCCGCGCTGAGCCCGGCGCCGAGGCGGGGGATCTTGACGGTGGGGGACTCGTCGAGCGGAGCGGGGTCGCTGTCGCTCCGGTAGCCGGTGCGGTCCGACGCCTGGTCGATCTCGCTGCGGCTCGTCATCATCGGGCCGACCCGCAGATCCACGGTCGCGTCGGTGATCGTCTTCTTTCCCCGGTTGGTGACCGTCCCCGAGACGGTGACGGTGTCACCGTCCACCGGGGCGCTCGGGGACAGCGTGTCGAGAGACACATCGACGGTCTTCGAGACGGTGGCTTCCTCCGCGGCGTCCGCCGGTGAGGCGGTCGGGGCCTGGAGCAGACCAGCGAGGAGCGGCGCGCCGACGGCGACCGTGATGGTGCGCCGCAGCCAGCGGCGGGCAGGTGAGGGACCGGTTCCCTGAATGTCTGCCGCCTCGCCCACGCGTTCGCCCATCCTCGTCGTTGTCTGTGGTGCCAGTGGTGTCGATGGTTCCCGGTTGCTGTGTCCAGGCATGGTAACGAGGCACGCTGGGGGCAAGTGCCGGGGACTGCTCCAGCCGATGGGGCCGCGTGCCCGTTCCGCGGGAAAACGAGGACGTCGCGGTGGACCGGGGCACGTACCCTTTTCTGTTGTGCCGAACGCCAACGAAGAGACCCCGACCGCACTGAGCCAGGTGCAACGACGCGCGGTCAGCGAACTGCTGCGTGTGTCCCCTGTCGCCGACGACCTTGCCCGCCGTTTCCAGGAGGCCGGGTTCAGCCTCGCGCTGGTCGGCGGCTCGGTACGGGATGCCCTGCTCGGCCGGCTCGGCAACGACCTGGACTTCACCACCGACGCCCGCCCCGAGGACGTCCTGAAGATCGTCCGCCCGTGGGCCGACGCCGTCTGGGAGGTCGGGATCGCCTTCGGGACAGTCGGCTGCCAGAAGGACGCCCGCGTCGGAGATGTTGATCAGCGCTTTGAGATCGAAGTCACGACGTACCGCTCCGAGGCGTACGACCGGACCTCGCGGAAGCCCGAGGTCTCCTACGGCGACTCCATCGACCAGGACCTCGTCCGGCGTGACTTCACCGTCAACGCCATGGCCGTGGCCCTCCCCGAGAAGGAGTTCATCGACCCGTACGGCGGCCTGGAAGACCTTGCCGCCCGGGTTTTGCGGACGCCGGGCACGCCCGAGGAGTCCTTCTCCGACGACCCCCTGCGCATGATGCGGGCCGCGCGGTTCGCCGCCCAGCTGGACTTCGAGGTGGCACCCGAGGTCGTCACGGCCATGCGCGAGATGTCCGGCCGGATCGAGATCGTCTCCGCCGAGCGGGTCAGGGAAGAGTTCAACAAGCTGCTGCTCTCGGCCCACCCCCGGAAGGGCCTCGGCCTGCTCGTGGACACGGGTCTCGCCGACCACGTCATGCCCGAGCTGCCCGCGCTGCGTCTGGAGAGCGACGAACACCACCGGCACAAGGACGTCTACGAGCACTCGCTGACCGTGCTCGAGCAGGCGATCGACCTGGAGGAGGACGGCCCCGACCTGGTGTTGCGCCTCGCGGCCCTGCTCCACGACATCGGCAAGCCGCGCACCCGTCGCTTCGAGAAGGACGGCCGGGTCTCGTTCCACCACCATGAGGTGGTGGGCGCGAAGATGACCAAGAAGCGCATGACCGCACTGAAGTACTCCAACGAGATGATCAAGGATGTCTCGCGGCTGGTCGAGCTGCACCTCCGCTTCCACGGCTACGGGGACGGCGAGTGGACCGACTCGGCGGTGCGCCGCTATGTCCGCGACGCGGGACCGCTGCTCTCGCGGCTGCACAAGCTGACCCGTTCGGACTGCACCACCCGTAACAAGCGCAAGGCGTCGGCGCTCTCCCGCACCTATGACGGCCTGGAGGAGCGCATCGCCCAGCTTCAGGAGCAGGAGGAGCTGGACGCGATCCGTCCTGACCTGGACGGCAACCAGATCCAGGAGATCCTCGGTATCGGACCCGGTCCGGCCATCGGTCAGGCGTACAAGTTCCTGCTGGAGCTCCGGCTGGAGAACGGCCCGATGGAGCACGACCAGGCGATCGCCGCACTCAAGGAGTGGTGGGCGGCGCGCGGCTGAGACGAGTCGGGGAGATCGGGTAGGTGTTTCACGTGAAACACCCACCCGATCGTGACCGAGGCGGCGATGCCGCAGAGGGGTGGTGTTTCACGTGAAACATCACCCCTCCGTGCGTTCCTTTCGCAGCGCCAGCGCGATCGCCGCGTAGACCGCTGCCACGAGGACGACAAGCAGGGGGGAGCGGCCGTCCGGCGGCAGCATCAGCGCCGCGATGCCCGCTGCCCCGACGAAGGCGACGTTGAACAGCACGTCGTAGAGGGAGAACACCCGGCCTCGGTAGGCGTCGTCCACGGTCGTCTGCACCACCGTGTCCGTCGCGATCTTGGCTCCCTGGGTGATGAGCCCGAGGACGAAAGCGGCGACGAGGAAGGGCGCGGGGTCGAAGAACAGGCCGAGCGTCGGCACCAGGACGGCGGCGAGCCCCGCGCACAGGGTCATCCAGCCGAAGGGGCCCAGTCGTCCCACCGCCCAGGGGGAGAGGACGGCCGCTGCGAAGAACCCGGCCCCCGAAGCGGCGACGGCGATCCCCAGGAGGCCCAGGCCTTCGGACTCCGTGGTGCTCCAGGCGTAGCGGCTGAGCATCAGGACGGTGACGAGCAGGGCGCCGTAGCAGAAGCGCATCAGGGCCACCGCGGTCAGCGCCCTGGCGGCGGGCCGACGCTCGGCCAGGTGCCGCAGCCCTTCGGCCAGTCCCCGGGCCGTGGAGGCCAGCGAGGAGGTGAGCCGCTGGGGAACGAGCTCCGGATCGGGTCCGAGGAGCCCCCGGGGCATCCGCAGGGAGGCGAGGGCGGACAGGAGGTAGAGAGCCGCGCCGAAGGCCACCACGACCGCGTCGGAGTCGTCCGCGATCAGCCGGACGCCGAAGGCCAGACCGCCTCCGAGCGTGGCGGCGAGGGTGCCGGCCGTAGGGGAGAGCGAGTTCGCCACGACCAGCCGTTCCTCGTCGACGACGCGGGGGAGCGCGGCCGAGAGGCCCGCGAGCACGAAGCGATTGACCGCCGTGACGGAGAGCGCGGAGGCGTAGAAGAGCCAGTCGGGGACGGAGGCGACGACCAGCACGGCGGTCCCGCAGGCGAGCAGGGCCCGCAGGAGGTTCCCGTACAGGAAGACCTGTCGGCGCTGCCAGCGGTCGAGGAAGACCCCGGCGAAGGGTCCGACGAGCGAGTACGGGAGCAGGAGCACGGCCATGGCGGAGGCGATGGCGGTGGGCGAGGTCTGCTTCTCGGGGGAGAAGACGACGTACGTGGCCAGGGCCACCTGGTAGACGCCGTCGGCGCACTGGGAGAGCAGCCGGACGGCGAGCAGGCGGCGGAAGTTCGTCAGGCGCAGGAGTACGCGCAGATCACGTACGACGGACATGGCAGCAAGACTCACATACGAAGAGGGCCCCCGGGCAGCGCCGCGGGGACCCTCTTCGACAAGCGTGTGGCGCTTAGCGCTCGACCTCACCCTTGATGAACTTCTCGACGTTGGCCAGGGCCTCGTCGTCGAAGTACTGAACCGGCGGGCTCTTCATGAAGTAGCTCGACGCGGAGAGGATGGGGCCGCCGATGCCGCGGTCCTTGGCGATCTTCGCGGCGCGCAGGGCGTCGATGATGACACCCGCGGAGTTCGGGGAGTCCCACACCTCGAGCTTGTACTCCAGGTTCAGCGGAACGTCACCGAAGGCGCGACCCTCGAGGCGCACGTACGCCCACTTGCGGTCGTCCAGCCAGGCCACGTAGTCCGACGGACCGATGTGGACGTTCTTCTCGCCCATCTCGCGGTCCGGGATCTGCGAGGTGACGGCCTGCGTCTTCGAGATCTTCTTGGACTCGAGGCGGTCGCGCTCGAGCATGTTCTTGAAGTCCATGTTGCCGCCGACGTTGAGCTGCATGGTGCGCTCAAGACGGACACCGCGGTCCTCGAACAGCTTCGCCATCACGCGGTGCGTGATGGTCGCGCCGACCTGCGACTTGATGTCGTCGCCGACGATCGGGACGCCCGCCTCGGTGAACTTGTCAGCCCACTCCTTGGTGCCGGCGATGAAGACCGGGAGAGCGTTGACGAACGCGACCTTGGCGTCGATGGCGCACTGCGCGTAGAACTTCGCAGCGTCCTCGGAACCGACGGGCAGGTAGCAGACGAGAACGTCGACCTGGCGGTCCTTGAGGATCTGGACGACGTCGACCGGCTCCTCGGCGGACTCCTCGATGGTCATGCGGTAGTACTTACCGAGACCGTCGAGCGTGTGACCACGCTGAACCGTGACGCCCGCGTTCGGGACGTCGCAGATCTTGATGGTGTTGTTCTCGCTGGCGCCGATGGCGTCGGAGAGGTCGAGGCCGACCTTCTTCGCGTCGACGTCGAACGCGGCGACGAACTCGACGTCACCGACGTGGTAGTCGCCGAACTGGACGTGCATCAGGCCGGGCACCTTGGCCGCCGGGTCGGCGTCCTTGTAGTACTCGACGCCCTGGACCAGCGAGGCGGCGCAGTTGCCCACGCCGACGATGGCTACGCGAACCGAACCCATTTCCGGTTGCTCCCTGTTGTGATCGTGGAAGCCCTGCTGTGCGCAGGGTTTCACTTGGCGGTGTCGTCGGACGGATCCGGCCGGGTACTGCCCCCGTGCCGGGGCAGGCCGCCCGTTTCTCCAGAATCGTTGTCGTGCAGAGCGGGGGCGTCGGGACCGGATCGCTGATCCCGTCCCGCCCTCTCGCTCTCGATGAGCTCGTTCAGCCAGCGCACCTCGCGCTCCACGGACTCCATGCCGTGGCGCTGCAGCTCAAGCGTGTAGTCGTCGAGTCGCTCGCGGGTCCGGGCCAGGGAGGCGCGCATCTTCTCCAGACGCTCCTCCAGCCGGCTGCGACGGCCTTCGAGCACCCGCATCCGTACTTCGCGCTCGGTCTGACCGAAGAAGGCGAAGCGGGCGGCGAAGTGCTCGTCCTCCCAGGCGTCGGGGCCGGTGTGGGTGAGGAGCTCCTCGAAGTGCTCCTTACCTTCCGGTGTCAACCGGTAGACGATCTTGGCCCGGCGTCCTGCGAGTGAAGCGGCGAGAGCGTCCTCGGGAGCGCTGCCCGGCTCCTCGATCAACCAGCCGTTGGCGACCAGCGTCTTGAGGCAGGGATACAGCGTCCCGTAGCTGAAGGCCCGGAAGACCCCCAGCGAGGTGTTGAGGCGCTTCCGCAGCTCGTACCCGTGCATCGGGGCCTCGCGGAGCAGGCCGAGAACGGCGAACTCGAGGATGCCTGAGCGCCTGCTCATCCGTCGCCTCCTCCGCTTCCCGGGACCCTTATGCCGTGCTGATGTATCGACTCGATACATCAGCACGATAGAACGGCCGCACTGTCTCGACAAGTGGGACCGCCGTGACCGGCGTCACATCGTCAATTCACAGCGATCGAGTTGCCTGATTTGGGGTGAACTCGGGCCCTACGTGGGTTTTGGCCGTGCGTAGTCTGTGCGGCATGCAGACCACCGGGAACCAAGCGATGCCGCGGGGCGTCAGTGCTGCGGGTGACCGGCTGCGGTACGGAGGGGCCTCCGATGGGTTCCGTCCGTGCGCATTTCGGGGGGACCGGAACTCAACTGCCGCTTCCAGGCGTACACGCCTGCCCGAGGAGTAGTCGTTCGATGAGCGAGCATCGTCGCAAAATGCCGTCGCAGGAGCCGCCGACAGGTGGCCGTGCGGCGGCACGGCGCGCTGCCCAGCAGCCGGTGGGCCGCAGGTCGGCCCCGGCCCAGGATGTCGGTAGGGGGGCCCCTTCGGCCTCGTACGGGCCGCCCTCTTCCCATGGGGAGGAGTCGCGTCCCTACGGCGGTCGCGCGGAGGCCCGACGGGCCGCGCAGCGCGGTGGCCGCCGAAGGGGGGCCGAAGCCGGCCCCGGGGGCCCTGGTGGTCCTGCCGGTCCCGGTGGAGGGCGGCGCGGCGGTGGTGGTGGCGGCCGCGGCAGCGGTCCGGGCCGCGGCTCCGGCGGGCGTCCGCCGGGCAAGAAGCGGATCATCGACTACCCGCGCCACGACAAGTACGGCTGGCGTCGCTGGATGCCCTCGTGGCGGCTCGTGACGGGCACGTTCCTGTTGTTCGTCGGCGTGCTGATGGGTGGCGCGGTCTTCGCGTACTCCAACGTGGTCGTCCCGAAGGAGGACGCGACCGCGGTCTCGCAGAACAACATCTACTACTGGGCCGACGGCTCGCGCATGGTCGCGACCGGCAGTGGTACGAACCGCCAGATCGTCGGCATCGAGCAGATCCCGAGGGTCATGCAGGAGGCCGTGGTCTCGGCCGAGAACAAGACCTTCTGGACCGACTCGGGCATCGACCCGATGGGTATCGGCCGTGCCGTGTGGAACATGGCCAAGGGCGGCGAGACCCAGGGCGGTTCGACGATCACTCAGCAGTACGTGAAGAACAACCGCCTCAACGACCAGTCGCAGACACTCAGCCGGAAGGTGAAGGAACTCTTCATCTCCATGAAGGTCGGCAACGAGACCAAGAAGCCCGCCATCATGGCCGGCTACCTGAACACCGCGTACTACGGGCGTGGTGCCTACGGCATCCAGGCCGCCTCTCGGGCGTACTTCAACAAGGACTCCGAGCACCTCAACGCCAGTGAGTCGGCGCTGCTCACCGCAGTGCTGAAGGGCGCGACGTACTACGACCCGGCCGGCTACCCGGAGATCGACCCCGAGGCCACGCCCCAGAAGAACCTCGACCGTGCCACCAAGCGGTGGAGCTGGATCCTCGACGAGATGGTCAAGGACAAGAAGATCACGGCCGAGGAACGTGCCAAGTACACGACGTTCCCCAAGGTCCAGAAGCGCAAGCAGGACGCGGCGCTGACCGGTCAGATCGGCTACCTGGTCAGCACGGCCAAGGCGAACTTCATCAACAACAACACCGAGGGCATCGGCACCAAGGAGCTGGAGCGCGGCGGCTTCGAGATCTACACCACCTTCGACAAGAAGAAGGTGAGGGCACTCGAGGAATCGGTCAAGAAGGTCTACGACGAACACATCGACCCGGAGAAGCGGCCGAAGACGGACACCAACGTCCAGTTCGGCGGCGCCTCGGTCGACGTGAAGACCGGCGAGCTCGTCGCGATCTACGGCGGCCAGGACGCCACCAAGCACTTCACCAACAACGCCGACACGACCGGTGCCCAGGTCGGATCGACCTTCAAGCCCTTCGTGCTGGCCGCCGCGATGAAGGACGGCGTCCGGGACAAGAGACTCGGCCCCGTGCAGGACGAGTCCTCCCGCAAGATCGTGGACCCGGACAAGAGCCGTTACTCCGGCAAGAACGAGCTGAAGATCCGGAAGTACGACGGCGAGATCTGGGAGGACGAGAAGGGGGAGGGGTGGCTGCAGACCAATGACGGCGACGAGAGCTACGGCTCCATGACCCTTCGACGGGCCATGATCAAGTCGGCCAACTCGCCGTACGTGCAGCTCGGCATGGACATCGGCATCGACAAGGTCCGTGACGCCGCCGTCAGGGCCGGTCTGCGTGAGGACTCCCTCGTCAAGGGTGAGGTGCCCTCCTTCTCCCTCGGTATCTCCAGCCCGAGCGCGATCCGGATGGCCGGCGCCTACGCCACCTTCGCCAACAACGGCGAGCAGAACGAGCCGTTCTCGGTGACGAAGGTGGTCAAGGGCGGCAAGACCATCTACACGCACAAGGGCAAGACCGAGCAGGCCTTCTCGTCCGCCATCGCCAGCAACGTCACCGACGTGCTCCGGTCCGTCGTGGAGGACCCGGAGGGCACCGGCCGCAAGGCCGCGATCCCGGGCCGTGCCGTCGCCGGCAAGACCGGTACGACCGACGGCAACAAGTCGGCCTGGTTCGTGGGCTACACCCCGCAGCTGTCGACCGCCATCGACATGTACCGCTTCGACGACGACGAGACGAAGAAGAACCGCGAGTTCGAGAAGATGTACGGCACGGGTAACCGGGACACGATCCACGGTTCGTCGTTCCCCTCGCAGATCTGGAACGACTACATGACGGACGCCGTCGCGGGCATGCCGGACGTGAAGTTCCCCGAGCCCGAGAAGCTGGAGAACGCCGAGCCCGTCTTCGGCGGTGGCGCCACCAGCCCGACGCCGTCGCCGACGCCCACCCCGACGCCCACCGAGACCTCGGCCACGCCGACGACGACGGCGCCGACGACGACTCCCCCGGCCACGCCGACGACGACTCCCCCGACCACGCCGACGAAGTCGCCGAAGCCGGGCAAGACGACCTGCACTGTCTTCGACTGGGACTGCAACGACCCGGGTGGCGACCCGGGTGGCAACACCGGTGAGCCGACGACCACGGCGCCGACCACGACGGAGGCACCGACACCGACAGGGTCGGCGACGACGGAGGACCCGGGCAACGGGAACGGCGGGCCCGGCGGCGGAGGCGGCGGAGACGGAGACGGGGCCTGGACCCCCTGATCCCGGCCGCGCCTCCACGAGAGCAGCGCACGCAGTGAGGGCCGTCGCGTCCGTCCGTACCTTCCGTACGGGCCGGACGCGGCGGCCCTCGCCGTTTTCCCAGGGACGTACGGCAGGATGTCCCCCATGCCGAGCCTCCAGAAGACGCGCGAGCCGCAGGACCGGCCGCAGGGCCCGCCGGCGGTCATCCCCACCCACCGGGACGAGGTGGCCGCCGCGGGCAGCGAGCTGATCGGCGGTCCCTTCGGCCGCCGTGCCCTGACCGGCGCCGGTCAGTTCACACCGGTGCGGGTGATCGCCCTCGTGGCCATCGGGATGTTCGCCCTCGGCATGGTGCAGAAACTGCCCTGCTACAACTGGGCCTGGTTCCGGGGCACCACCTCCCAGTACACCCACGCCTGTTACTCGGATATCCCGCATCTCTTCTCCGGGCGCGGGTTCGCCGATGGTCTGGTGCCCTACTTCGACCGGCTGAGCGGCGACATACCGTTCCTGGAGTACCCGGTCCTGACGGGTCTCTTCATGGAGGTCGCGGCCTGGCTGACGCCCGGCGGCGGCACCATGGACCATCGCGAGCAGACGTTCTGGATGGTCAACGCGGGCATGCTGATGGTCTGCGCGGCCGTCCTCGCGGTCTGTGTGGCGCGTACGCACCGGCGCCGCCCCTGGGACGGTCTCCTGGTGGCCCTGGCGCCCTCCGTCGCGCTCACCGCGACGATCAACTGGGACATACTGGCCGTCGCGCTGACCTCCGCCGCGGTGCTCCTGTGGTCGCGCGGCCGGCCGCTCGGCTTCGGCATCCTGCTCGGCCTCGCCACGGCCGCGAAGTTCTACCCGATACTGCTGCTCGTCCCGCTGCTGCTGCTCTGCTGGCGCGCGGGGAAGTGGCGCGAGTACGGGACGGCCGTGCTCGGCGCGGCCGGCGCGTGGCTGGTCGTGAACCTGCCCGTGATGCTGATGGCGCCCGAGGGGTGGAAGCAGTTCTATCTCTTCAGCCGTGACCGGAACGTCGACTTCGGTTCGGTCTGGCTGCTGGTCAGCCAGCGGACGGGCACCTCGATCACGCCGGACAAGGCCAATCTGTACGCGCTGATGCTCATGGTGATCGCGGTGGTCGCCCTCGGCTTCCTGGCGTTCAACGCTCCCCGCAGGCCCCGCTTCGTCCAGCTGGCCTTCCTGGTCGTCGCCGCGTTCGTCCTGACCAACAAGGTCTACTCGCCGCAGTACGTGCTGTGGCTCGTCCCGCTCGCGGCCCTCGCCAGGCCGCGCTGGCGCGACTTCCTGATCTGGCAGGCGTGCGAGGTCATGTACTTCCTGGGCATCTGGATGTACCTGGCCTTCATGAACAGCGGCAATAAGCAGGGACTGCCGGTCGACGGCTACCAGTTCGCGATCGTCCTGCACCTGCTCGGCACGCTGTACCTGTGCGTCATGGTCGTACGCGACATCCTCATGCCCGAGAAGGACCCGGTCCGGCAGGACGGCTCGGACGACCCCTCAGGAGGCGTCCTGGACGGTGCCGAGGACGTCTTCGTCACGGGCAGAGCGGCGCACCCGGCCCGGCACGCCGCACCGGCGGTTGAGGGGCCGCGCGTGCAGTGGGGCACGGTCGGAGAGGTGGAACAAGGCACCCCCGGGGAAGAACCGGAATCGGAACCGGGCCCCCGGGGGTGAACGTGCTCGACCGGCTCAGCGCTCCACGAGCCGGTCGAACTGCGTCGTGGTGTGGCGCAGATGCGCGACGAGCTCGTCGCCGACGCGGGGCTCCTGGGCGTCGGAGGGGACGAACAGGATCGACACCTGCATGTGCGGCGGCTCGGCGAACCAGCGCTGCTTGCCCGCCCAGACGAAGGGCGACAGGTTCCGGTTGACCGTGGCCAGACCCGCCCGTGCGACGCCCTTGGCGCGCGGCATGACGCCGTGCATCGCCTTCGGGGCCTCCAGACCCACGCCGTGCGAGGTGCCACCGGCGACGACGACCAGCCAGCCGTCCGACGCGGCCTTCTGCTGGCGGTAGCCGAACCGGTCCCCCTTGGCGACCCGGGTCACGTCGAGGACGGCGCCCCGGTACTCGGTGGCCTCGTGGTCGCCCAGCCAGAGCCGGGTACCGATCCGCGCGCGGAACCGGGTCTGCGGGAACTGCTGCTGGAGCCGGGCCTGTTCCTCGGCCCGCAGGTGGCTCACGAACATGGTGTGCAGCGGCAGACGGGCGGCCCGCAGCCGGTCCATCCAGGCGATGACCTCCTCGACCGCGTCGGTGCCGTCCGGGCGGTCCAGCGGGAGGTGGAGGGCGAAGCCCTCGAGCCGTACGTCCTCGATCGCGGCGTGGAGCTGCTGGAGCTCCTCCTCGTGGACGCCGTGCCGCTTCATCGAGCTCATGCACTCGATCACGACGCGGGCGCCCACCAGGGCGTGGACGCCGTCCACGGAGGACACGGAGCGGATGACCCGGTCGGGCAGCGGAACCGGTTCCTCACCCCGTCGGAAGGGGGTGAGGACCAGCAGGTCGCCGCTGAACCAGTCCTTGATGCGCGCGGCTTCGTAGGTGGTGCCGACCGCGAGCATGTCGGCGCCGAAGCGGGCGGCCTCGTCGGCGAGGCGCTCGTGCCCGAAGCCGTAGCCGTTGCCCTTGCAGACCGGGATCAGACCGGGGAATTGGTCGATGACGGTCTTCTGGTGCGCGCGCCAGCGAGCGGTGTCGACGTAGAGGGAGAGCGCCATGGCCGGCCCGGAACCTTTCTGGTGGCAGCGGTGTATCAAAGATATGTACGAGACTACGGAACCGTCGCCGAAGCGACGCCGCTCAGCGGCGGGACATGTAGATGTCGAGCGCCTTGTGGAGCAGCTTGTTCAGCGGGAAGTCCCACTCGCCGACGTACTCGACGGCCTCGCCGCCCGTGCCCACCTTGAACTGGATGAGCCCGAAGAGGTGGTCGGTCTCGTCGAGCGAGTCCGAGATGCCCCGCAGGTCGTAGACGGTCGCGCCCATCGCGTAGGCGTCGCGCAGCATCCGCCACTGCATCGCGTTCGAGGGCCGGACCTCGCGGCCGATGTTGTCGGAGGCGCCGTAGGAGTACCAGACGTGGCCACCGACGACGAGCATGGTCGCGGCGGACAGGTTCACGCCGTTGTGGCGTGCGAAGTAGAGCCGCATGCGATTGGGGTCCTCGTTGTTGAGGACGGTCCACATGCGCTGGAAGTACGAGAGCGGGCGCGGCCGGAAGTGGTCGCGGACGGCCGTGATCTCGTAGAGGCGCTGCCACTCGGCCAGGTCCTCGTAGCCGCCCTGGACGACCTCGACGCCGGCCTTCTCGGCCTTCTTGATGTTGCGGCGCCACAGCTGGTTGAAGCCCTTGAGGACGTCGTCGAGCGAGCGGTTCGCGAGCGGGACCTGGAAGACGTAGCGGGGCTGGACGTCGCCGAAGCCGGCGCCGCCGTCCTCGGCCTGCTGCCAGCCCATCTTCCGCAGCCGGTCCGCGACCTCGAAGGCGCGCGGCTCGATGTGGGTGGCCTCGACGTCCTTGAGGCGCTTCACGTCCGGGTCCTGGATACCGGACTTGATGGCGGCGGCGTCCCAGCGGCGGATGACGACTGGCGGGCCCATCTTCACCGAGAACGCGCCCTGCTGCTTGAGGTGCGCCAGCATCGGCTGGAGCCAGTCGTCGAGGTTGGGCGCGTGCCAGTTGATGACCGGGCCCTCGGGCAGATAGGCCAGGTAGCGCTTGATCTTCGGGAGCTGACGGTAGAGCACCAGACCGGCACCGACGAGCTCGCCGTTCTTGTCGAACCAACCGAGGTTCTCCGAGCGCCACTCGGTCTTCACGTCAGCCCACGCCGGGACCTGGCAGTGGCTCGCCGCGGGCTGGCTCTGGATGAATCCCAGATGCTGCTCACGGCTGATGGTCCTCAGGGTCAGGCTCATGCGGGGCGCTCCTCGGCAGGTGTGTCCCCATCGGTCAGGGGCTCCGGCTCTCGCGCCGAAGCCTACTGTGACCGGGGAGCGCCCCGGATGGGCGTGTACGTCCTGACGTGCCGCTGGGCCCGCCCTGACGTGCCGCCGGACTCAGCCGCTGATGACGCCTCCGAACAGACCGCCGTGCGCCATGCCGAGGTAGAAGCCCACCGCCGCCAGGCCGAGGCCGACGACCAGTGCGAAGCGCTCGCGGGTCGTCACGGAGATGAACTGTCCGTAGGCCCCGGTCAGGATGCCGATCAGCCCCGACCAGGAACTCAGCAGGTGGAGGCTGTGGAACTGGGCGGTGACGAAGGAGAGCACGCCCAGGATCAGCGTCACGGCGAGCAGCGTGTCCTGGAGCGGGTGTGGCTTGCCGTCGGTCGCGAAGAGGGAATGGCCGGGGTCGGGTCGCATTGCCTGTGCCATGGGGGCACCTCCTGGCGTGCCTGCCGGACGGCGGCGCATCTTAGCGCCGCCGACATCCGATGTGTACAGATTGCGTCCCCTCACCGGTGAATTTCAACCGCAGGCCGATGTGCAGGTACTCTGTACGGTCTGCACCGGTGTCTGCCCTGGGTCCGTCCTGGATCTCGACAGTGCCCCTCGTTCGTCGAGGGGGATTGTCAGTGGTGGCGGATACCGTTGTTTACGCATCACGACCCTCCTGCCACGGAACGACCGTGGCCGCTGAGTCCAAAGGAGGTGGGTTCCACATGCGTCACTACGAGGTGATGGTCATCCTCGACCCCGATCTGGAGGAGCGCGCTGTCGCCCCCCTGATCGAGAACTTCCTCTCCGTCGTCCGTGAGGGCAACGGAAAGGTCGAGAAGGTCGACACCTGGGGCCGTCGTCGTCTCTCGTACGAGATCAAGAAGAAGCCCGAGGGCATCTACTCGGTCATCGACCTGCAGGCCGAGCCTGCGGTCGTCAAGGAGCTCGACCGCCAGATGAACCTGAACGAGTCGGTCCTCCGGACCAAGGTCCTCCGCCCCGAGACCCACTGAGCTTCTAGCTCAGAGGTCATCGGGTTCGAGTAGCTACAAGCAGCCAGAAGCAATCCCGCCGAGAGGTTCCCCCATGGCAGGCGAGACCGTCATCACGGTCGTCGGCAATCTTGTCGACGACCCCGAGCTGCGCTTCACCCCGTCCGGTGCGGCGGTCGCGAAGTTCCGTATCGCGTCCACCCCCCGCACCTTCGACCGTCAGACCAACGAGTGGAAGGACGGCGAAAGCCTCTTCCTCACCTGCTCGGTCTGGCGTCAGGCGGCGGAGAACGTCGCCGAGTCGCTTCAGCGAGGCATGCGCGTCGTCGTGCAGGGCCGGCTGAAGCAGCGGTCCTATGAGGACCGTGAGGGCGTCAAGCGCACGGTCTACGAGCTGGACGTCGAGGAAGTCGGCCCCAGCCTCAAGAACGCCACGGCCAAGGTCACCAAGACCACTGGTCGCGGTGGTCAGGGCGGCTACGGCGGCGGTGGCCAGCAGCAGGGTGGCGGCAGCTGGGGTGGAAACTCCGGCGGCGGTGCCCCGCAGGGTGGCGGCGGTGCTCCCGCCGACGACCCGTGGGCGACCGGTGCTCCTTCTGGCGGTTCCGGCGGTTCCGGCGGCCAGCAGGGCGGCGGAGGCGGCGGCTGGGGTGGGAACTCCGGCGGCGGCTACTCGGACGAGCCTCCCTTCTAGGGCACACGCCCTCGAAGCAGCTCGTATCCCCACTTCTTGATCACACAGGAGAAACACCATGGCGAAGCCGCCTGTGCGCAAGCCTAAGAAGAAGGTCTGCGCGTTCTGCAAGGACAAGACCGCGTACGTGGACTACAAGGACACGAACATGCTGCGGAAGTTCATTTCCGACCGTGGCAAGATCCGTGCCCGCCGCGTCACCGGCAACTGCACGCAGCACCAGCGTGACGTCGCCACGGCCGTCAAGAACAGCCGTGAGATGGCGCTGCTGCCCTACACGTCCACAGCGCGATAAGGAAAGGGTGACCGAAAAATGAAGATCATCCTGACCCACGAGGTCTCTGGCCTCGGCACCGCCGGCGACGTCGTCGACGTCAAGGACGGCTACGCTCGCAACTACCTGGTCCCGCGTGGTTTCGCGATCCGCTGGACCAAGGGTGGCGAGAAGGACGTGGCGCAGATCCGCCGCGCCCGCAAGATCCACGAGATCGCGACCATCGAGCAGGCCAACGAGATCAAGGCCCAGCTCGAGGGCACGAAGGTGCGCCTGGCCGTTCGCTCCGGCGACGCCGGCCGCCTCTTCGGCTCCGTGACCCCGGCCGACATCGCCTCGGCGATCAAGACCGCGGGTGGCCCCGACGTCGACAAGCGTCGCGTCGAGCTCGGTTCGCCGATCAAGACCCTGGGCTCGCACCAGGTGTCCGTGCGTCTGCACGCCGACGTTGCCGCGAAGCTCGGCGTCGAGATCGTCGCCGCGTAACGCTGCCGCTGGCGCTCTGCGCTCAGCAGTGAGGAAGGGCCGCACCCCTCGGGGTGCGGCCCTTCCGCCGTTTCACGTGAAACGTTCAGCGTGTGGCGCCTGTGACGATCCAGCGCCCGGAGCGTGCGCGCAGCCAGAGCGTCATCATCCGGACCGTCATCATCAGGGTCATCGCCCACCAGAGGGCGGTCAGGCCGCCACCGAGGGCCGGAACGAGCAGGGCGACCGGGGCGAAGGCCGCGAGGGTCAGCAGCATGGCCCAGGCCAGATAGGGACCGTCCCCCGCGCCCATGAGGACTCCGTCGAGGACGAAGACGACACCGGAGATCGGCTGGGACAGCGCGACCACCAGCAGGGCGGGGAGCAGGGTGTCCTGGACGGTGGTGTCGCCGGTGAAGAGCGGGATGAACAAGGGGCGGGCGACGATGAGGAGCGCGCCGAGCACCACGCCGGAGAGCACGCCCCACTGGACCATGCGGCGGCAGACCTGGCGTGCGCCGTCGGCGTCGTTCGCGCCGAGATAGCGGCCGATGATGGCCTGACCCGCGATGGCGATCGCGTCGAGGGCGAAAGCCATCAGGCTCCACAGGGACAGGATGATCTGGTGGGCGGCGACCTCCGCGTCACCCATGCGGGCCGCGACGGCGGTGGCGATCATCAGGACGGCGCGGAGCGAGAGCGTACGGACCAGGAGGGGGACGCCCGCCTGGGCGGAGGCCCGGATGCCGGTGGCGTCGGGGCGGAGGGAGGCGCCGTGGCGCCGGGCACCCCGTACGACCACGACGAGGTAGGCGGCGGCCATGCCGCACTGGGCGATGACCGTGCCCCAGGCCGATCCGGCGATCCCCAGGCCGGCGCCGTAGACCAGTCCGATGTTGAGCGCCCCGTTCACGGCGAAGCCGCCGATGGCCACGTAGAGCGGCGTACGGGTGTCCTGGAGGCCGCGCAGGACGCCGGTGGCGGCCAGGACGACCAGCATGGCCGGGATGCCGAGGCTGGAGATCCGTAGATAGGTCACGGCGTAGGGGGTGGCCGTGTCGGAGGCGCCGAAGACGTCGACGAGCCAAGGCGCCGTGGGCAGGGTCAGGGCGACAACGGCGGCGCCGAGGAGGAGGGCGAGCCAGATGCCGTCCATGCCCTGCCGGATGGCGGCCTGGAGGTCGCCCGAGCCGACGCGCCGGGCGACGGCCGCCGTGGTCGCATAGGCGAGGAAGACGAAGACGCTGACGGCGGTGGACAGCAGAACGCCGGCGATCGCGAGACCCGCGAGCTGGGGGGTGCCGAGGTGGCCGACGATGGCGCTGTCGACCATCAGGAACAGCGGCTCGGCGACGAGAGCGCCGAAGGCCGGCAGGGCGAGGGAGACGATCTCGCGGTCGTGCTGCCGACGGACGGCCTTGGAGGTCGCGGGGGCCTGGATCATGGGGTCAATCTAATCTTCCACAGGTAAGAGATGCAATGAGCCAGAGACCATTACTTTACGATGGCGCGGGGCTTCGGGTGTGGGCCGTTTGTTCTGATCTTGGTCCAGGGGGAGAACTTTTTCTCCCCCACAGGCCGTGGATGGAAAAGGTGCAGGTCAGGTGGGTGAGGATGGGGGTGCTATGAGTTTGTCCACATGGCTGTCCCCCGCTCCGTGCACAGGATCCGGGGAGTTCTCCACAGCATCTGGCCGTTCACCCACAGGCCCTGTGGATAACCAGATTGGCTGACGCTCCTCGCGGGCCTACCGTGGTCCGGCACCCGACGCGCCAGCAGCGGTCGCAAAGCCACTCGTTGATCAAGGCCGTGGCGTAAGAAAGAGTGGCACGGCGAGGTCCGCGGAGCGGACGGGAGGAGGTGCTTGGTGAGCGTTCCCGAGCCCATGGACGACCCCTGGGCCGACAGCGGACCGAGCGACCGGCTGCCCACCCGTACCCGAGGAGAAGGACGCGGCCGGGGCCGCGGGCGGGACGACCAGCAAGAGCGCGGCAACGACGGCCCGTGGGACGGCGGACTCTCCGGTTTCGAACGAGTTCCCCCGCAGGATCTCGACGCCGAGCAGTCCGTCCTGGGCGGCATGCTGCTCTCCAAGGACGCGATCGCGGACGTCGTGGAGATCATCAAGGGCAACGACTTCTACAAGCCCGCCCACGAGACCGTCTACGCCGCGATCCTCGACCTCTACGCCAAGGGCGAGCCGGCCGACCCCATCACGGTCGGCGCCGAACTCACCAAGCGCGGCGAGATCACCCGTGTCGGCGGCGCCTCCTACCTCCACACCCTGGTCCAGTCGGTACCGACTGCGGCCAACGCCTCGTACTACGCCGAGATCGTCCACGAGCGCGCCGTCCTGCGCCGCCTCGTGGAGGCCGGCACCAAGATCACGCAGATGGGCTACGCGGCCGACGGAGACGTCGACGAGATCGTGAACTCGGCGCAGGCCGAGATCTACGCGGTCACCGAGCAGCGCACCACCGAGGACTACCTGCCGCTCGGCGACATCATGGAGGGGGCCCTCGACGAGATCGAGGCGATCGGCTCCCGCAGCGGTGAGATGACCGGTGTGCCGACCGGCTTCACCGACCTCGACTCGCTCACCAACGGACTGCACCCCGGCCAGATGATCATCATCGCGGCCCGTCCCGCCATGGGTAAGTCGACCCTCGCCCTGGACTTCGCCCGGGCGGCCTCCATCAAGCACAACCTGCCCAGCGTCATCTTCTCCCTCGAAATGGGCCGCAACGAGATCGCGATGCGCCTGCTCTCGGCGGAGGCCCGGGTCGCGCTCCACCACATGCGCTCCGGCACGATGACCGACGAGGACTGGACGCGGCTCGCCCGCCGCATGCCGGACGTCTCCCAGGCGCCCCTGTACATCGACGACTCCCCGAACCTGTCGATGATGGAGATCCGGGCGAAGTGTCGCCGCCTCAAGCAGCGCAACGGCCTCAAGCTCGTGATCATCGACTACCTCCAGCTGATGCAGTCGGGCGGCTCCAAGCGGCAGGAGAGCCGTCAGCAGGAAGTCTCCGACATGTCGCGAAACCTCAAGCTCCTCGCCAAGGAGCTGGAGCTGCCAGTGATCGCGCTCTCCCAGCTGAACCGTGGTCCCGAGCAGCGCACCGACAAGAAGCCGATGGTCTCCGACCTGCGTGAATCCGGCTCGATCGAGCAGGACGCCGACATGGTGATCCTGCTGCACCGCGAGGACGCCTACGAGAAGGAGTCCCCGCGGGCCGGCGAGGCGGACATCATCGTGGGCAAGCACCGTAACGGCCCGACGGCCACGATCACCGTGGCCTTCCAGGGCCACTACTCGCGCTTCGTGGACATGGCCCAGACCTGACCGGAGGCCGCGTGGGCTCTCAGATCTCGGCGAAGGACAGGAGGAGCGCGGCGGTCCGCGGCGGATCCTCCAGGATGGGTGTGTGGCCGGCACCGGGCAGCAACTCGACTCTCGCGCCCGGAACGACGTGGTAGTCGGCTGCGGACGAGGGGCGCCATCTGCGGTCCTGGTCGCCGAAGATCACCTGCAATGGCTTGCCGAGGGCCATCAGCCGATCCGGGAGCGCACGCTGGTTCAGATAGGCGATGGACGCCTGCATCGCCGCGGTGAGCGCGCGGTAGGTCATGCCGCGCAGTTCGTCGACGAGTTCTTGCGGGACCTGGTATCCCGCGCGGAATGCGGTGCGTGCAGGTGCGCCTGTCCCCAGTGATCGCAGGTGCGGTTCTGGGCGCCTCTCCGGCCGATCTGGCCGGTTCCCTGGTGTCCCTCGACGACGTGTCGCGGGTGAAGGCGCAGCCCGAGTCGCGGCGGACGGCGGCGACTACGACCAGTCCCATCTGCATCGGGACGTCATGGAGTTCATCGGCACAACCCCGGCGACCGTGCTGGGCGAGCCAATCCTGACGGTGGACGACCGCGCATGGCCGACCGTGGAACACCCGCCCGATACCCACGCTCGCAGCCGCGCCGTATGAAGCCGAGTACGAGACCCCACAGGCCGCCCGCCTACCTGCGCGTGCGCGTGAACGTCAGATACGGCGGCGTCCCGGGCTCCGGCGGCTCCGGCGGTCTGGTCCACTGCCGGGTCGGGATCGTGTGCAGTCTGCCTTGGTCGAGGGCGAACCGGGGCAGCGAGACGCCGTACGCCTCCGCGATCGCGTCCAGGGCGTGGCCCTCGTCCGAGCGGTCGACGGCGGGCCCGAAGGGGTCCGGGAACAGCCGGTCGGGGTCGAGCGCGGCGGGGAGGATGCCGGTCCGGTGCCGGTCGGTCTCATGGACCGTGAAGACGTACCGCTGCTCGCCGTCCTCGGCGCACGCGAAGTGGAAGAGGCCCGGCTCCCACCAGACAGTGAGGGCGCGGGTGCCGTGCGACAGATCGGGGCCGGGGGCGATCAGGCGGGCCGGGTCGAAGCCGAGCCAGTGGGCCGACTCGAAGGCGAAGCTCCAGCCGTTCAGGGCGCCGATCCGCGCCCTGGGGAAGGCGCGCTTTCGCCGGGCCGCGGCCTCCAGCCGCCAGAGGTCGGTCTCGCTCGCCACCGGCTCCATGGGTCCCGTGCCGAACCGCTCGGCCAGCTCTTCAGGGGGTACGCCTTCCACCAGGACGAACCGGTACGGGTCCCGGCGCAGTCCGCTCGTGAGGCCTGCACGTGTCAGCCACCCGAGCCCGTCGCGCGCTGTCCCCGTCCCCGTCCCTGTCCCCGGCTCTGCCTCAGCGATGGGCGCGGGCGCCGCCGCGCCCTGACCGGCGCCCGGGGTGTGGTCAGCAACTGCCGGCCCCGCTCCGGTGTGATGACCGGCCCGAGCAGCGGATCCGCCAGCAGGCCGAACGGCGCCACGTGGTCCACCGTGTACGGCTCCCACCGCGGGACCGCCGCCGCGAGGACCCGCCAGGCGCCGTCCGTGTCGCCCCAGCGCGCCAGCTCCCTGGCCTCGGTGACCGCGAGCCCGAAGGGGCCCGGTGAGGTGTACTCGTAGGTGCGCTGCCTCAGCTGCTCCAGAACGGCTCTGGCCCGCTCCCTGTCCTCCGCGTACTCCTCGGTCGCGGGGCCCAGTACGGAGTCGTCGTGCCCGTGGCGGTCGCGCAGATGGTCGCGCACCTTCAGGGGCAGCACCTCGCCCGCGTACAGCGGATCGTCCATGCGCGGGTCGACCGGCACCCAGCCGTGCCCGTCGAGCAGTGCCCGGAGCTGCGAGGTCAGCAGGCCGGCCCGAGGCCTGCCGAAATCCAGCGCCTCGCCGAAGAGGGTGAGAGCCTCGTCCAGTTCACCTCTCGGACAGGCCAGCCGGGCCGTCTCCACCATGGCGTCGCGTTCCCGGGTCACGGTGTTCTCGAAGCCGGCGTGAGCGCCGCCCGGTAGAACTCCTTGTACATGTCCCCCATGAACACGCGGAACGAGGCGTAGCGGCTGGGTCGTTCACCGCCCCACCCGTGACGGACATACACCGCCCACTCGCCGTCGGCGCCCACGTCGCCCGGGTCGAGCAGCACGTCGGTCATGTCCGAGTCGAGGGAAAGCTGGAGCGCCCGGCCCCACATGCCGGCGAGGAGCACCTCCTCCTCGGGCGGGTCCTCGTCCAGGTACTCCTCGTACAAGGGCTGCAGGTCGTGAGGATCTCCGTATGACCCGATGCCCTCCGCGCCCGCCAACAGGTAGACGAAGCCGCCCGCGTGCCGCCAGCCGTCGGTCGTTTCGAGGAACGCGCGCAAGGACGGAGGCAGCGGCACCTCGATCCCGAGCCCTCGGACCCGCTCGTCCAGAGCCGCGAGCCGTGCCGGATCCGCCGGGGCGAACCCCAGCCAGCGGTTTTGCACGAGGTCCTCGTCCAGATCCTGGAACTCCTCCGGGTCCTCCGCGGCCCGTGCTTCCAGCCATTCCTCGCTCCACAGCCTGAGCAGCGGCCCCCATTCGAAGATCTCCATACGCGCCATGGTCACAGCCACCACTGACAGCGCGCCGCTCCCCTCGCACTGCTCCGCTCAGGCCGCAGCGGGGTGGGCGGAGGCGAGGGCCCGGACACCCGTCAGGCTGTCGGCGTGGGTGGGCGACCAGCCGAGTTCCCGCTCGGCCTTGCTCGCGTCGAGGCGCAGCTGGCTGGTCATGCAGGTGTGGACCAGGGGAGCCGGCTTGAGCAGCCAGAGCGGGACCCGCAGGGGCTTGGGAGCCCCGAAGGCCGCGGCGACCTCCTGGACGTGCGTGCCGAAGGGGAGCGGGGTGCGGTCGACGATGTTGTAGGCCTGGCCCGGGGTGCCGCTCCCGACGGCCAGGACGACGGCCCGTGCCGCGTCGTCGACGTCCACCCAGGAGAGGGCGCGTCCGTGGTCGGCGACCACGGGCAGGGAGCGCTTGTGCAGGAGGGGGAGCACGTCGGCGTCGGTGACTCCGGAGCCGTAGAAGAAGCCGAACCGCAGGCTGATCGCCTCCAGTCCTTCCGCGGTGAAGGCCATGCGTTCCTTGGTGCGCATGGCGCCGACGTGGCGCTCCAGCCACGTGGTGGTGCCGCGCGGGCCGAAGGGGGTGTTCTCCTCGGTGACGAGGCCGGTGCCGTGGTCGCCGTAGCCGTAGCCGAACATCATCGACTCGACCACGAACCGGCGGGCGCCGGTCGCGCGGGCGGCGGCGAGCAGGTTCTCCGTGCCCCGGGTCCGCAGGGCATTGGTCGGCACCATGCTCTGGTGGCGTGCCATCGACTCGCCCTTGAGCGCGGTCGCCGCGTGGACGACGACGTCGAAGGCGAGACCGTCCACGGCGCTGAGGACGGCGTCGGCGTCCAGGAGGTCGGCGCGCAGCGTGTTCGTGGTGCCCCGGCCGAGCCCGGCGACCTCGTGGCCGGCGGCGGTCAGCTGCCGGGTGGCGCTCCGGCCCAGTGCGCCGCTCGCTCCTGCCAGCAGAACCTTCATGTCCGTGCTCCCTTCCGATCCGATCCGGTGATGTTCATGGGACGGATCGGGAAGCTTCGGATGTGACATCACGTTGGATGGGTTCCATGACGACATCTTTCGACGCCTTGCTGCCCGGTACCGAGCGGGCTCTGCTGCACCGCGTGGCGGTCGCCCAGTCCGAAGGGCGCGCGCCCTCCTTCGTCGGGGCGGTGGTCCGTGACGGAGCGCTGGTGTGGAGTGGTTCGCGCAGCTGCGTGGACGGGCACGCGCCGGATGCCGACACGCAGTTCAGGATCGGCTCCCTCACCAAGGTGTTCACCGCCGTGCTGGTGATGCGCCTGCGGGACGAGGGACTGATCGACCTCGACGATCCACTGGAGCGCCACCTCAAGGGGACGAGCGTCGGCGAGGTGACGATCGCTCAGCTCCTCGGCCACAGCGGTGGCCTCGCGGCCGAGACACCCGGCCAGTGGTGGGAACGGTCCTCCGCCACGCTGCGGCCGGAGCTCTCCGACGTCCTGGGGGAGCGGCCCTCCCTCCGGACCCCGGGGCGCGGCTTTCACTACTCCAACCCCGGCTACACCCTGCTCGGTGCGCTCGTCGAGGAGCTGCGCGGGGTCTCCTGGGAGGAGGTGCTGCGGCGCGAGATCCTGGAGCCGTTGGGGATGAGCCGTACGACGCTCGACCCGGTCGCCCCGCACACGGGTGGCTGGGCGGTGCATCCCTGGGCCGATGTGATGCTGCCCGAGCCGTCCGAGGACCTGGGGCTGATGGCGCCGGCCGGACAGCTGTGGTCGACGGCAGCGGACCTCGGCCGGTTTGCCGTGTTCCTCACGGCGGGCGACGAGCAGGTGCTTGTGGCGGCCTCCGTGGAGGAGATGCGGGCTCCGGCCTCCCCCGCCGGTGAGGGTGACTGGGAGGGGAGTTACGGGCTCGGTCTCCAGTTGCTGCGCAGGGACGGCCGGACCCTGATCGGGCACACCGGCTCGCTGCCGGGCTTCGTCGCCTGTCTGTGGGTGAGCGTGGAGGACGGACTGGCGGGGATCGCTCTCGCCAATGCCACGTCCGGCCCGCTGACAGCAGCCGTGGCGGCCGATCTCGTGCGGATCGTGGCGGACGCCGAGCCCAAGTTCCCGGAGCCCTGGCGCCCCCTTCCGGAGGCCGAGGCCGATGAGGAGCTGCTCTCCCTGACGGGGCCCTGGTACTGGGGCACGTACTCCTACGGGCTCCGGCTCGGGCCCGAGCGTTCCGTGGTGCTGGAGCCGTTGAGGGGAGCCGGGCGGCGGGCTCGCTTCCGTGCGCTGCCCGAGGGCGGTTGGGTCGGCCTCAACGGCTACTACGAGGGGGAGACGCTCCGGGTGGTGCGGCGCCCCGACGGCAGCGTGAGCCACCTCGACCTGGGGTCCTTCGTCTTCACCCGGGAGCCGTACGAGCCGGGGGACGCGGTGCCGGGCGGGGTGGACGAGGCAGGCTGGCGCGGCCTCTGAGCCGTCCGCCTGGTGGTTGCCTCTGCGGTCTCCACCTCGTGTTTCACGTGAAACAGCGCGCCGGGTCGCCGGCCGGCGCGCTGTCCGTCCGCCGGGTGGCCTCAGAGGTTCTTCTTGAAGCCCACGTGGGAGGCCTCGAAGCCGAGCCGCTCGTAGAAGCGGTGGGCGTCGGTACGCGTGACATCGGAGGTCAGCTGGACCAGTCCGCACTCCTGGCGGCGGGACTCCTCGACGGCCCATTCGATGAGCTGTGTTCCGAGTCCGCTGCCGCGCTCGTCGGCGTGGATGCGGACGCCTTCGATGATCGAGCGGGTGGTCCCCCGGCGGGAGAGTCCGGGGATCACCGTCAGCTGGAGCGTCCCGACGACCTTCTCCCCGCGGACCGCCACGACGACGTGCTGGTGGGGATCGCTCGCGAGGCGCTCGAAAGCGGCGAGGTACGGGGAGAGGTCGTCGGGGGACTCGCGCTGCGCACCCAGCGGGTCGTCGGCGAGCATCGCCACGATGGCCGGGAGATCGGCGGCGACGGCAGGGCGTACGTCAAGATCGCT
This sequence comes from Streptomyces sp. NBC_01255, assembly GCF_036226445.1. Lineage (NCBI taxonomy): Bacteria > Bacillati > Actinomycetota > Actinomycetes > Kitasatosporales > Streptomycetaceae > Streptomyces > Streptomyces sp. NBC_01255. The sequence goes on along the minus strand of NZ_CP108474.1, from coordinate 4,315,576 downwards.
CATGCTCCGCAGCGTACGCACGCTCCTCCGCTGCCGCCGCCTTTCCCCCGCGTCAGACGGTGACGCCCACGCCCTCCACGACCTGGACCAGAGGCGCCAGCTCGGGGTTCTTCGCGGCTTCGTCGAGGGCCTCACGCAGCGCGCTGTCGTTGGTGGGACGGGCCTCTTCGAGGAGCTTCTGGCCGGCCTCGGTGACATCGGTGTAGATGCCCCGCCGGTCAGTGGCGCAGAGGTACCGGGTGAGCAGGCCGCGGTCCTCGAGCCGGGTGACGAGCCGGGTGGTGGCGCTCTGGCTCAGCACGACGGCGTCGGCGACCTGCTTCATCTGGAGGTGACCGCCGGGGCCGCTGTGCTGGCGGCTGAGGACGTCGAGGAGCGAGTACTCGCGGACGCTCAGACCGTGCCGGGACTCCAGGGCGCGCTCGATGTGCGACTCGATCCTGCCGTGCAGCAGGGAGAGGGCGCACCAGCGCTGGGAGAGCGCGGTCAGTGCGGGGTCCGTGGCGGTCATGGTCTCTCCTCGGTCTCTCCTCGGCGCCGGAGCGGCTCACGAACCAGGGTAGACGATGCGGCGCAATAATGCGCGTCTGCAAGTAAATCTGCCCGGGTGCCGAGGGGAAACGGAGGTCAGCCCGCCGCGACGGTCAGGGGGGCGAAGCGCCGGCGCCAGTCGCCGGGGAGGTCCGGGAGGGAGCGAACCATCACGGCGGTGGTGGTGATCGAGTCGATGCCGTTTTCCTTCGCCCAGCTCAGCAGCTTCGTGTGGCGTACGTCGATGTCCGTGCGCAGAGGCCGGTCGGTGGCGGCGGCAAGGGAGGCGATCAGCGCCTGGGCCGTGGCCGGGTCCTTGGCGATCAGCGGCCCGACGACATGCGTGTCCATGTTGGGCCAGGCCGCCGCGAAGCCGATGATCTCGCCGTCCTCCTCCGCGACCCGCAGGTGGTCCGCGAACGCGGGCAGCCGCGTGAGGATGTGCGTGCGGTCGAGGCCGAAGATCTCGCGGTCCAGGCGCACGATCGCTTGGAGGTCCTCGGCGGTCGCCGGGCGGACGGGGACGTCCGGTGCGGGCGTGGTGAAGCTGAACTGTCCGCGCACCATCTCGGACCGGCTCGTCTCGATGAAGCCCAGCTGCTCGTAGAGGGGCTGGCCGTTGGCGGTGGCATACAGGGTCAGCGGGGTGTCACCCGCCTCCGCCAGGACGTGCTGCATGAGCCGGCGTCCCACCCCTTGGCGTGCGTACGCCTCGGCGACGAGCACCATGCCGATCGCGGCGAGCTCCTGGCCGTACGAGGTGACCACGCAGCAGGTGACCAGCCCCGTGCCGGACGGGTCGTCGATGCCGTAGCCGGTGCCCGCCGTCAGTAGATGGCCCCACTTGTGCTCTTCGCGCAGCCACCCCCGGTTCTCGGAGAGGTCGGCGCAGGCGAGGAGGTCGTCCGCGGTGAGGCGCCGGATGGGGAGCTGAGCGAGAGCTGAGGGGGAAGTCGGCATGCCTTTCAGGCTGACCGAAGCAGTGATCTTCCGTCCACCGGTTTACGAGATCCGGCCGATTACCCGGGAAGCGTTGATTCCAGCCCCTGGGATACGGACGATGTTTCACGTGAAACCGAGTGAATCCACGGAATCCCGACACAGCAGACTGCACCTCTTCGACCTCGACGGCACGCTGATCAGAGGTTCGGCCGCCGCCGTGGAGATCTCCCGGCAATTGGGCCTCGCGGAGGAGATCGCCGCACTGGAGGAGGGGTTTCTGCGGGGGCTCACTCCGGACGAGTTCGCCGTGAGGGCCCGAGAGCTCTGGGCCACGCTCACCCCGGAGCAGGTCGCCGCGGCCTTCGAGGGCGCGCCCTGGCTGACGGGCATCCGCGAGGTCTGGGCCGACATCAGGGCCCGGGGTGAGCGCTGTGCGGTCATCTCCCTCTCGCCCGACTTCTTCGTCGACCGCCTTCTCGACTGGGGCGTCGACACGGTGCACGGGTCACGCTGGCCTGCTGTCCCCTTCACGGAGCCGATCCATCGGCCCGGCATCCTCGACGCGGCGGGGAAGGTACGGATCGCTCGGGAGCTCTGCGCGGAGTACGGCATGGAATGGGCCGACTGCGTGGCCTACGGGGATTCGATGTCCGACGCCGAGCTCTTCGCGATCGTGCGGGACACCGTGGCCGTGAACGCGGACCATCATCTCGCCGGGCTTTCCCGCCACAGCTACACCGGAGGGGACCTGCGAGAGGCCTACAGCTTCGTCCGAAACCGCGCAGCTTAGCCGGAAACCCGGCCCTATGGACCGAGAACTCCGCTTTCCGTCCGAAGCGGTGCCCGGAAATGTCATGCTGCGGGCACGGAAGCCGGCCAGCGCGAGGCGAGGCACATGATGGATGCTCCGACCAGCACGACGGACGGGACGGAGGCCCGAATACCCGGAGAGGCCTCCCACGACGCGATTCTGGTCCGCCGGACGCTGGCGGAAATCGCACCCGTCGCCGACCAGGTGACCTCGTACTTCTACGCCCTGCTCTTCGTCCGGAACCCCGAGCTGCGCGAGATGTTCCCCGCGGCCATGGACACCCAGCGGGACCGGCTCCTGAAGGCCCTCCTGACAGCGGCCGAGCACCTGGACGACGTACCCGTCCTCACCGCGTATCTGGAGAACCTCGGCAAGGGACATCGCAAGTACGGCACCCAGGCCGCCCACTACCCGGCCGTCGGCGAGGCCCTGATCGGAGCGCTCGTCCGGTACGCCACGGCGAGCTGGGGCGAGGAGACCGAGGCGGCCTGGGTCCGTACGTACACGACGATCTCCCAGATCATGATCGACGCGGCGGCGGAGAACGAGGAGCGCGCGCCCGCGTGGTGGCAGGCCGAGGTGGTCTCCCACGATCTCCGCACCCCCGACGTCGCCGTCGTCACCCTCCGGCCCGATCAGCCGTACCCCTTCCTGGCGGGGCAGTACACGACGCTGGAGACCCCCTGGTGGCCACGGATCTGGCGCCACTACTCCTTCGCCTCGGCGCCCCGGCCCGACGGGCTGCTCGCCCTCCACATCAAAGCGGTCCCGGCAGGCTGGGTGTCCAACGCACTGGTCCACAGAGCGCGCCCCGGAGACACCCTGCGCCTCGGCCCGCCGGCCGGCTCCATGACGGTCGACCACTCCACCGACAGCGGACTGCTCTGCCTGGGCGGTGGCACCGGGATAGCGCCGATCAAGGCCCTGGTCGAGGACGTCGCCGAGCACGGGGACCGGCGGCCGGTCGACGTCTTCTACGGGGCGCGCAGCGGTCACGACCTCTACGACATCGACACGATGCTGCGGCTCCAGAAGACCTTCCCCTGGCTCTCCGTCCACCCGGTCACCGAGGAGCAGGGGCGGCTCCCGGACGCCGTCTGCCGCTACGGGCGCTGGGAGGAGCGCGACGCCTACCTCTCGGGCCCGCTCGGCATGGTCCGCCGCGGGGTCGACGCCCTGCGCGGAGCAGGGGTGCCGTCGGACCGCATCCGGCACGACTTCCTGGCCGAGCTCACCACCGCGAGTGGCGAGCTCACCCCGGCGAACAGTGATCAGCCCAGGTCGGGGGCGTGCATGGCGCGAACTCCTTCGATGTTGCCGTCGAGGTAGTGACGCAGGGAGAGAGGGACGAGATGGACGGCGGCGATGCCGACCCGGCTGAACGGCACCCGGACGATCTCGTACTCGCCGACCGGTTCGTCGATCTCGGGGCCGTGTCGCAGGGAGGGGTCCATGGAGCCGAGCCGGCACACGAAGAAGTGCTGGACCTTCACCCCGGAGACCCCGCCGTCGACGATGTGTTCGATCGTGTCGACGAAGCAGGGCACCACGTCGGTGATCTTGGCGCCGAGCTCTTCGAGCACCTCGCGGTGCAGGGCCTCGACGACGGTGGTGTCGGAAGGCTCCACGCCACCACCGGGCGTGAGCCAGTAGGGATCCATCCCCGGCTTGGTGCGTTTGATGAGGACGAGGTCGTCCCCGTCGAGCAGGATGGCGCGTGCGGTGCGCTTGATCACGGGCCGTTCGGTCATGGGAAGAAAATGGCCCGTACGCGGTGTCCTGAAACTCACCAGTCCCCTGCGGCCTGCAACAAACCCTCGTGCGCCCGCGCGATGTGCGAGAGCGCGAGCGTCCCGGTCCGCACCACCAGGAAGTACGTTCGCAGCGGAGGCACCGCAGGGTCGAGCAGCGCCACGAGCCGCCCCTGCTCCAAGGCCTCCTCGCACAAATAGCGCGGCAGGACGGCAAGACCGGCACCGGAGGCCGCGGAATCCCGTACGGCTCGCAGGTCGGGGGCGATCACTGTCGCTGCCGCCGCCGGTTTGGTCTCGAAGACGGCGGCCCAGTAGCGGGAGACGAACGGCAGCGACTCGTGCACCTCGACCACCGGAAGCTGTTCCAGGACCACCGCCCCCTTGCGGAGCAGCACTTCGGGGGCGAGCCGGGCGGCCCAGCGCGGGGCCGCGACCAGTACGTGCTCCTCGTCGCAGAGCGGGGTGGCGACGAAGAGACCACCGCGGGGGCGGGCAGTGGTGAGGGCCAGATCATGGTGGCCGGCCGCGAGCCCGTCGAGGATCTCCTCCGCGTTCCCGAGGAAGGTCGCCCGGATCGCGAGCCCCTGGCCGACCAGCGGGGTGAGCGCGGGCAGCGCGCGGAGCGCGGTGAACTCCGGAGGCCCGGCGATATGGAGGGTGCGGACGCCGCTCTCCTCGTCGAGCCCGGTCTCGGCGATCTCGACCAGCGCGTCCAGATGCGGCGCGGCACGGTGAGCGAGCTCGTCGCCGATCGTGGTCGGCGTGACCCCGCGCGCCTGTCTGAGGAAGAGCGGCCGCCCCAACTGCCGCTCCAGGGTCCTGATCTGGCTGGTGACGGCGGGCTGGGACAGTCCCAGGAGCGCGGCGGCGCGGGTGAAGGAGCCGGCCCGGTGCACCGCGACGAACGTGCGCAGCAGAGCCAGATCCATGTCCGCCCCCTCCCGGCCGTGCGGCCGTTCGACTCAGGCGGTCGGCTGACTGCGCCTCAGGACCGTCCAACTATAAATAAGTCGATAGGTCTCTGTCGCTACCGTGATTGGACACTGACGCACAGTCAACTAGCCTTGTTCAGGCGGTCTCCGCGCGTGGAACCGAGGCGTTCCGAGCCACGAGGGGGGAGGCTCGGAGCGCCCCGTTCCGTGCGCCTGTTGCCGGCCGGGCGTGGTAGGAACCGGTCCCTGCCACCACGACGGACTCAGCCGGTTGCTCCGGCCTCGTCGAGGGCCCGCAGGACATCGGCGATCAGGTCCTCCGGATCCTCGGCGCCCACCGAGAAGCGGATGAAGCCCTCCGCGACCGCGTCCCCGCCCCAGCGCCCCCGCCGCTCCGCCGTGGAGCGCACGCCGCCGAAGCTGGTGGCGTCGTCCACGAGTCGCAGCTCTTCGAGGAACCGCTCGGCCCGCTTCCGGTCCGCCAGCTCGAAGGAGACCACCGGGCCGAAGCGCCGCATCTGCCGGGCCGCCACCGCGTGCGACGGGTCGCCGGGCAGCCCCGGATATCGCAGCCCGGTCACGTCGTCGCGCTCGGCGAGTACGCGCGCGAGGGACAGAGCGGTGGAGCACTGCCGGTCGATCCGCAGCTGGAGGGTGGCCAGCGAACGGTGGGCGAGCCAGGCCTCCATGGGGCCGGGGATCGCGCCGACCACCTTGCGCCAGCGCCGTACCTCCGCCGCCCGCAGCGGATCCCGGCAGCTCACGTGCCCAAGCAGGATGTCGCCGTGCCCGGTCATGCCCTTGGTGTCGCTGGCGACGGAGAAGTCCGCGCCCAGCTCCAGGGGCCGCTGGCCGAGCGGGGTGGCGAGGGTGTTGTCGACGGCCACGAGCGCCCCCGCGGCGTGTGCCTCGCGCACCAGACGCCGGATGTCGCAGACGTCGAGCCCGGGGTTGGACGGGGTCTCGATCCAGAGCAGCCGGGCGCCTTCGAGGACGGCGAGCTGCCCGTCGCCGCCGGTCGGCGCGGTGCGGACCTCGATGCCGTACGCCCGCAGCTGCTCGTGCAGCAGCGGCAGGGCCTGGTAGCCGTCGGTGGGCACCACCACCGCGTCGCCCGCCTTCAGCTGGGAGAAGAGGACAGCGGAGATCGCGGCCATGCCCGAGGCGAAGACCAGAGTCTCGACGCCCTGCTCCCCCGGTGCCTCCAGCTCGCCGATGGCCCGTTCCAGGTGGGTCCAGGTGGGGTTCTCGTCGCGGCCGTACGCGTAGCCGCCCGTCGGCTCGCCCGGCAGATGGAAGTGCGCGGCGAAGACCGGGCCCGGCAGGGTCGGTTCGTACTTCACGGGCGCGGGGAGCCCGGCCCGCACGGCGAGGGTGCCGTCACCCAGTACGCCGGCCGTCCGCCGGCCGGGGTCGCTTGCCTGGTCGGTCACGCTGTCCGTTCCTCCATTTCCGCACGTACGGCAGCGAGCAGTCCCCCGCTCGCGGCCTCCACCATCTCCAGGCATTCCTCGAAGCCCTCCCGGCCCCCGTAATACGGGTCGGGGACGTCGAGCGCGTCCCCCGCGGCCGGGTCGTAAGAACGCAGCAGCCGTATCCTCGCCGCTTCCTCGGGGGTGCGGGCGAGTGCCCGGAGCTCCCGCAGATGCCCTTCGTCCAGCGCGATCACCAGGTCGAGGGCGGGGAACCACGAGGCCTGGAACCGGCGCGCGGAGTGCGCGGAGGTGTAGCCGTTCTCGTCCAGGACAGCGACCGTGCGCGGGTCGGCACCGTGGCCCTCGTGCCAGCCGCCGGTCCCCGCGCTGTCGACCTCCACCGCCCCGCCGAGGCCGGCCTCCTCCACCCGCCGGCGGAAGACGTGCTCGGCCATCGGCGAGCGGCAGATGTTGCCCGTGCAGACGAAGCACACGCGATAGGGCACGGTCGCCGGCTCAGTCACCGTCGGGGAGCACGACGTTCAGTGCCCACGAGACGACGGAGATGATCAGGCCGCCGACGACGGCGGTCCAGAAGCCGTCCACGTGGAAGCTGAGGTCGAACAGGTCGGCAAACCAGGACGTGAGCATCAGCATCAGGGCGTTGACCACCAGGGTGATCAGGCCGAGGGTCAGGATGAAGAGCGGCAGCGTCAGCAGTTTGACGATCGGCTTGACCAAGAAGTTCACGAGCCCGAAGACCAGGGCGACGAGAATGAGGGTCAGGGCCTGCCTGCCGGTGCTCTCACCGGTCAGGGTGATGTCCGGTGAGAGCACCCAGACGGCGACTCCCAGGGCGCCCGCGTTCGCGAGCGTCTTGACTACAAAATTCTTCATGTGTCTGATCGTGGCAGACATGATCGGGCCAAGGGCAGGGGCTGACAGGCGATGAAGGCATTCCGGCTGGACGAACTGGAAGCGGAGCGCGCCGCGAACCAGGGCGCCTACCTCCAGTTCCTGCGGGAGCGGAACATGTCGGTGGGCCTGTACGCGCTGGACGCCGGGGCGCTCGACCCGCAGCAGCCGCACGGCCAGGACGAGGTCTACTTCGTGGTGAGCGGCCGTGCGGCGATCACGGTAGGGGAGGAGACGACCCAGGTGGCGCGCGGCAGCGTGGTCTACGTGCCGGCCGGGGTGCCCCACAAGTTCCACCACATCAGCGAGGACCTGCGGGTCATGGTGGTCTTCTCCCCGCCGGAGGGCTGAGGCCCGAGGCGGCGGTGGCGGCCCCGATGCGGAGGCCGGCGACCCCCTAGGGGACGGATCAGGGGAGAGCGGGGGCCCCGTGGCCCCCGTGGGCCGCTTTCCGCCCCTAGCCTTGAGGGTGTTCGGCGCGGAATGCGCGGAACAGATCTTCGAGAGCGAGGTAGGACCATGGCCGTACAAGAGATTCTCGCGGGGATGCCCTGGTGGGTGAAGTGGGTCGCCATACCCGCTCTCGTCCTGCTGGTCTTCGGCGGACTGATCACCAGCGTCCTGACCTTCGTGGTCGCGGTGCTGTTCAAGGTGCTGCTCTTCGTGGCCCTCGTCGCCGGACTCGTCTACGTCGTGCGGAAGTTCAAGAACTCCACCGGGTCGCGCGAGGACTGGTAGCACAAGCCGCGGAGCCGTAGGGAACCGATGGCGGGCATTAGCCCGCCCGGGGGAACGCGGGGCTGGAATCCGGGCAGGGCCTCAAAGGCTGCCACTAGAGTGGAATCCCTCCGCCGTGTTGGGGACTACGGGCGTAGACCGCCGTACTGACCAGCGGTTTCCCAGGCCCGGCGGGCGCGCGGGGGCGGCCCCCGCGGGCGGATGCATGGCATCCGTCGTCACGCCTGGGGGTGACCTTTGGCCACGGCTACGCAGTCTGCTGCACCTACCCTGATCGGCTCGGTGCAGCGGGCGCTGAGACTTCTGGAGGCCGTGTCCTCCCATGCGGATGGCGCCCCGGCCAAACAGCTCGCCCGCGAGACGGGCCTTCCGCTGCCCACCACGTACCACCTGCTCCGCACCCTGACGCACGAGGGCTATCTACGCCGCGAGAAGGGTGTGTTCGTCCTGGGCGACGCCGCCGTCCGACTGGCCGGCGGCGGAGCTGTGCAGAATCGTCGCATCAAGATCGAAGACTCCCTTGCCCGCTGGCGGGACGAGATCGGTGTGCCGGTGTACTTCGCCCTCTATCGGGAGGGCGAGATCGAGCTCGTCGCTGTCGCGGACACTCCCTCGGCCCCCGCGGTGGAGGAGTGGGCCGACTTCCGCGAGACCGCGCACGCGCACGCCATCGGGCAGTGCCTGCTGAGTCAACTCGATCTGAAAACTCGTCAAGACCACCTCGACCGCCATCCGGTGGAAGCAATCACTCCGTACACGGTGCGTAACCGGCGTGTGCTTTTGGATCGTTTGGGCGGTTTGGGGCGAATGGAGCCCCTGGTAGAGCGTCAGGAATATGCACTCGGCACGGTCTGTGCCGCCATTCCCATCACAGCGGGCTCCGCGGCGGCCGCGATGGCCATTTCCCTCCCCCTTCACCAGGAAGAACGGTTGCTCCCAGCAGTCGAGCGGCTACGTACGGAGATCGGGAGGCTCTTCAGTTCGCTCGCGTTCTCTATCAGTATCTGAAAAATCACTCCTTGTGATCTGCTAGCGCTTACAGCACGATTGCGTCAAGAGGGCCACGGGGGATCATTCCTGGCCGTTTCGGTCACAGCTTTCAGCAGCTGTGTTTACACAACTGCTTCATCTACTGCGGGGTACATGATGCGAGAGTCGGTTCAGGCCGAGGTCCTGATGAGCTTCCTCGTCTCCGAGGAGCTCTGCTTCAAGATCCCAGTCGAGCTGCGATACGAGACCCGGGATCCTTACGCGGTGCGGATGACCTTCCACCTCCCCGGAGACGCGCCCGTGACCTGGGCGTTCGGCAGGGAACTGCTGCTCGACGGGATCAACAAGCCGAGCGGGGACGGGGACGTGCACATCGCCCCGACGGACCCCGATGGGCTTTCGGACGTCTCCATCCGGCTTCAGGTGGGAGGCGACCGCGCCCTGTTCCGGGCCAGCGCGCCGCCGCTGGTCGCCTTCCTCGACCGCACGGACAAGCTGGTTCCGCTTGGTCAGGAACGGACACTCGGCGACTTCGAGGACAACCTGGAGGCGGCACTCGGCCGGATTCTGGCAGAGGAGAACGCCGGCTGAGACCCCGTCGGCACAGCGACGGGGTACACCGGAGAACGGGACGGGACGCGGAGTACGGGGTGCGGGAGTGCGGGACGGACCAGCCCACACCCGGAATCCCTACTTCGCGCGGCGGCGCCGACCGCCCCGTACCGCCGCCGCCCGGGGCTTCCCGTCGGCGTCGGCTCCCGGCCGGTCGGCGGAGACCACCAGCGCCGCGAGGACCGTGGTGAGCGGCACGGAAGCGACCAGACCGATCGAACCGACCAGCGTTCGGACGATCTCCACCGCGACCAGCTCGCTGTTGGCCACCGTGCCCATGCTGCTCTGCGCGATCGAGAAGAGCAGCAGCAGCGGCAGGGCGGCGCCCGCGTAGGCGAGGACCAGGGTGTTCACGACCGAGGCGATGTGGTCGCGGCCGATCCGGATCCCGGCCCGGTACAGCGCGCGCGGCCCCATCCGCGGGTCTGCCTGATGCAGCTCCCAGACCGCCGAGGTCTGGGTGACGGTCACGTCGTCGAGGACGCCGAGCGAACCGATGATGATGCTGGCGAGCAGCAGGCCGGACATGTCGATGTCCGGATACAGGCCGTGGATCAGGCCGGTGTTGTCGTCGGTGTTGCCGCTGAGCGAGGCCCAGCCGACGAAGAGCGAGCCGAGCAGTCCGATCAGCAGCAGCGAGATCAGTGTGCCGAGCACCGCGACCGACGTGCGGGCCGAGAGCCCATGGCACAAGTAGAGCGCGATCAGCATGATCGCGCTCGACCCGACCACCGCCACGACCAGCGGATTCGAGCCCTCCAGGATCGCCGGGAGGATGAAGAACGTCAGCACCACGAAGCTCGCGACCAGCGCGACGAGCGCCATCAAGCCCTTCATCCGGCCGGCGGCCACGACCGCGACGGCGAAGATCCCGGCGAGCAGCGCCATCGGGAGCTTCCGGTCCACGTCCGTCACGGAGTACTGGAGGTCGCGGGGGGCGTCCGGGGCGTACGCCACCACCACGCCCTGCCCCTCGTGCAGTTGGCGCGGAGCGTCGGGCTGCACGATCTCGGTGAACGTACGGCCCTTCTCCGGGCCGCTGGTGACCTCGACCGTCGCCTTCTCGCACTGACCCTGCTGGGCTTCGACCGCCTCGCGTCCCTCGGGTGTGGACGTGTCGCCCGTCGGCGGGACCTGGGCGGCGTTCACGTCCTTGCAGTCGATCTGTTCGACGGAGACGACCGTGCCCTGCTCGGTCTGCCGGTCGAAGCCGACCCCGGTGCGCTCGTGCGCCGGAGCGCCGCCGGGCCACAGGACCGCGAGCCCGACCACGACGGCGGTGGCGAAGGGGATCAGGACCGCGGCGATGACCTTGCGCAGATGCCGGGAGACGGGGGCTGCGGGGCCGTGGCTGTGGCTGTGCCCGTGCCCATGGGAGGGGCCGGAATCGTGCCCGTGCCCGTGGTCGGGACCGGGGACGTGGCCGTGCGGCTCGGGGGGCTGCTGGGGGGAAGTCACCGACCGATCATCGCAAGAACGGTGGGGGCCCACTGTTCAGCACGCCAGGGATGACGCTAGCGTGGTGACACCTTTGCACACGCGGGAGCTCGGAGCACCGGGCTGAGAGGGCGCTGATCACCGTACGCACGTACGGGAGGAGGCTGCGCCGACCGCCGAACCTGTTACCGGGTAATGCCGGCGTAGGGAGATCGGTCTCATGACCATTCAGGATGCACGCACGCCTGCCTCCGACCAGGACGGCACGTCCGTCGACGGCACCCGCACGCCGGGCTGGCACAAGGGTTACGTCGAGGGTTCGCGCCCCGACCTCCGGGTCCCGGTCCGTCAGGTGCACCTCACCAACGGCAAGGACGTGACGCTGTACGACACGTCCGGTCCGTACACCGACCCCACCATCGACACCGATGTACGGCGTGGCCTGGCGCCGCTGCGCGAGAACTGGATCATCGCGCGCGGTGACACCGAGGAGTACGCGGGCCGTCCCGTCCGCCCCGAGGACGACGGCATCAAGCACACGTCACCGCGCGGTGGCGGGCTCAAGAACCTCGACGCCGTCTTCCCCGGCCGCCCGCGCCTGCCGCGCCGCGGCCGCGACGGCCAGGCGGTGACGCAGCTCGCGTACGCCCGCCGGGGGGAGATCACCCCGGAGATGGAGTTCGTCGCGATCCGGGAGAACGTCTCCCCCGAGGTCGTACGGGAGGAGATCGCCGCGGGCCGCGCGGTGCTCCCGGCGAACGTGAACCACCCGGAGATCGAGCCGATGATCATCGGCAAGCGGTTCCTGGTGAAGGTGAACGCCAACATCGGCAACTCCGCCGTCACCTCCTCCATCGAGGAGGAGGTGGAGAAGATGACCTGGGCCACCAAGTGGGGCGCGGACACGGTCATGGACCTGTCCACCGGCCGCAACATCCACACCACCCGCGAGTGGGTGCTGCGCAACTCCCCCGTGCCGATCGGCACCGTGCCGCTCTACCAGGCGCTGGAGAAGGTCGACGGCCGGGCCGAGGACCTGACCTGGGAGATCTACAAGGACACGGTCATCGAGCAGGCCGAGCAGGGCGTCGACTACATGACGGTGCACGCCGGCGTGCTCCTGCCGTACGTGCCGCTCACCGCGCGCCGCAAGACCGGCATCGTCTCGCGCGGCGGCTCGATCATGGCCGCCTGGTGCCTCGCCCACCACAAGGAGAACTTCCTCTACACGAACTTCGAGGAGCTCTGCGAGATCCTGGCGGCGTACGACGTCACGTACTCGCTCGGCGACGGTCTGCGCCCCGGTTCGATCGCGGACGCCAACGACGAGGCGCAGTTCGCGGAGCTGCGTACGCTCGGCGAGCTGAACACGATCGCCAAGCGGCACAACGTGCAGACGATGATCGAGGGCCCGGGTCACGTCCCGATGCACAAGATCAAGGAGAACATCGACCTCCAGCAGGAGATCTGCGAGGAGGCGCCGTTCTACACGCTCGGCCCGCTGACGACGGACGTGGCGCCCGCCTACGACCACATCACCTCCGGCATCGGCGCGGCGATGATCGCCTGGTGGGGCACGGCGATGCTCTGCTACGTCACGCCCAAGGAGCACCTGGGCCTGCCCAACAAGGACGACGTGAAGACGGGCGTCATCACGTACAAGATCTCCGCCCATGCGGCGGACCTCGCCAAGGGCCACCCGGGCGCGCAGGAGTGGGACGACGCGCTCTCGGACGCGCGGTTCGAGTTCCGCTGGGAGGACCAGTTCAACCTGGCGCTCGACCCGGTCACCGCACGCGAGTTCCACGACGAGACGCTGCCGGCGGAGCCCGCGAAGACCGCGCACTTCTGCTCGATGTGCGGTCCGAAGTTCTGCTCGATGAAGATCTCCCAGGACATCCGGCGTGAGCACGGCGGCACGCAGCAGGAGATCGAGGCCGGGATGGCGGAGAAGTCGAAGGAGTTCGCGGAGGCCGGCAACCGCGTCTACCTGCCGCTCGCGGACTGACCGCGGCGGCTTCCGGGCCGGCATCACGCAGGCTTCCGAACAGGCACCGGCCCGCGACCCACGGGGGAGTCGCGGGCCGGTGCCGTTGTCAGGTGGCGGTGCCGCCTTCAGCTGGGCGTGCCGTCGTCCCGGTCCATCGCGGCGAGGGCGTCGCGGAGGAAGGGGACGACGCCGCGTTCGAGCAGGGCGAGGCGCCAGGCCTCGCGAGCGCGGGACAGTTCGTCGTCCGCCGTGGTGGCGGGCGCACCGGCGCTGACCGTCGCGGTCGGGCTGTTGCGCAGGGCGGTCCGGAGGAGTCCGGCGGCCGCGCAGAGCAGGCCCGCGGCGGCGACCGCGCCGAACACCAGGCCGGCCGTCAGCAGCGTCGCGCCGAACACCACGGTGGGCGCGATCGCGTGCAGGAGCGCGCCGACCAGCAGGAAGATGAAGGCGGCCGACCCGGCGAGGACGGGCACCATGACGGTGACGATCGCGACGATCCCCGCGCCGGAGCCGTCCTGCGGGGCGGGTATGCGGGTGGCGACCGCGACGCGGCTCTGCTCGCGGACCTTGACGAAGTGGTCGTACTCGCTGGACGCCGCGGTGGTGATCAGCGCTGTCGCGTTCAGGGCCATGGAGCGTAGTTGTCCGACCGTGAGCCGGGTCCCGACTCCGGCGAGATCCGGACGTGCGTGGGCGGTGCTCAGTGCGTCGTCGAGGACCCGCTCGTACTCGGCGCGATCCTCGGTCAGCAGGTACGGAGCCACGTTCATGTGCATCCCCCGATGCTCCGCAGGCCCGGATCAGCCGTGGAGAACGGTTGGTCGGGCGGAAACGGAGGAGAGCCTGCTACGGATGGTCCGATGGTATTGCGGTGACGCCACGGGCTGACAGAGTGTTTCCGGAAATCGACTTCCCCGGATGCGCAGGGTTATGCGTCAGCCGTTCAGAGGGAGTTGGACGACCAGCAGCTTTCCGGCCATGGTCACGCCGCCGTCCATGGCGATCGCGAGACCGTCCGCGTACACATGCGGTCCGTCGACGATCGGGCCGCCGCCGTTCTCGCTCTCCTCCGTGCCGACCTGGCCGAGGAGGTACGGGATGGGGCTGTGGCCGTGCACGATCCGGCTGCCGCCGTAGGTGGAGAGGAGCTCCTGGACGGCCTGCGGTCCGCCCTCGTCGCGGAACGCGAAGCGCTTCGTGAACTTCCGGAACACGTCCCAGACCTCGTCGGCGTCGCTCCGGTTGAGGATCTCGTGGACCGTCTCGTTGACGTCCTCGATGGTCTCGCCGTATTCGAGGTACGCGGTGGTGTCGGAGTGCAGGAGGAGGTGGTCGTCCTCCAGGACCACGGCGTCGAGCCGGGACATCCACTGGAGGTGGACGTCCTGGAGCCGGTCCATGTCGTGCTTCTGCCCGCCGTTGAGCAGCCAGGCGGCCTGGAAGGTGGCCGTGCCCGCCCCGGAGTTGACCGGGGTGTCGCCGAAGCGCTTGGCGCCGATCAGCAGCAGCTCGTGGTTGCCCATGAGGGCCTTGCAGTAGCCACCGGCGGCGGCGGCCTCGGCGGAGAGGCGCATGACGAGGTCGATGACGCCGATGCCGTCGGGACCGCGGTCGGTGAAGTCGCCGAGGAACCACAGCCGGGCGTTGCCCGCGGCCCAGCCGCCGTTCTCGTCGACGAGGCCCTGGGCGCGCAGGGCGGCGACGAGTTCGTCGAGGTAGCCGTGGACGTCGCCGACGACGTAGAGGGGGCCGGGGCCGTCGCCGGTCGTGGCGGCGGGGTCGGGCGCGGTGGCGGCGTCGGGGGTGACGCGGACCTGGACGGTGTCGCCGCGGTTGATGATCGGGAGGTCGCGCTCGGTCGGGGTGTAGCCCTCGGGCAGGCCTCCTTCGGGGAAGGCGCTGCCGGGGTGGCCGGTGGCGACCGAGACGATGGAGGAGCCGGTGGTGCTGGTGGTGACGCCGGTGTACGCGGGGGCGACACGGCGGCCCAGGAGCAGGGTCGGATCGGCGGGGGCGGACAGGGGCGCGCCGACGACGGGGAGCGACCCGCTCGGTGCTGCCTCGACGGTCCGCGCGGGCGCGGTGGCCGGCATGGGCGGGGCAACCGGTGTCGCGACCGGTGTCGTGACCGGCGCCTCGGCCGGTGCTTCGGCAGCCGGCTCAGCCGGCGGAAGGTGCTCGGCGGCCGGCGCGGGCGTCGGCAGCTGATCCGCGGACGTCGGCTCGGCGGCGTGGCCCTGTACGGGCACCCGGGCGTACGGCGGTACGCGGAAGTCGCGCAATGTCGCCGTGCGCACCACGGGCTCCTGCCCGGCCCCCTGAGTCATGGACCCCTCCACCACCGTCGCGATGCCCTGCACATCGTGGACCGGCCTGGTCGGGGTGGCCCACGATGTCGTCCGCCCATCATAGGAATGAGGGTCCTCCTGTGTGACGCACCAGGGGTGGTGAATCCGGGTCCACTCCGGGTTCACCGGTTGTTTCGCCCGAATTGAGAAGGTCCAGTCCAGGGTTGAGGCCGGTACGGTGCTCGGTTTCGCCGCCCCGGCCCACGGGCAGGGGCGGGGCGGCGGTGTCGGTGAGCCTCGGTCAGTCCTTCGCGGGTGAGCGCGGCGGGCTGACCGTGGTGCGCGGCGAGCGCCGCTGCGAGGACGTGCGGACGATGAGTTCGGTCGGTATCACCTGCTCAACCGGACCGTCCGTATCGATCCCCTCGATGGCGTCGATGAGGAGCTGGACGACGGCCGTGCCGATCCTGCGTGGCTTGAGCGAGAGCGTCGTGATGGGCGGTTCGGTGGTGGCGTAGACGGTGGACTCGCTGCAGCAGACCAGCAGCAGGTCCTCCGGGACGCGCAGCCCGTAGCGGCGCGCGGCCGCGAGGAGATCGGTTCCGTTGGGATCGAAGAGGCCGTAGACGGCGTCGGGTCGGTCCGGGCGGGCGAGCAGCCGGTCGGCCGCGACGGCGCCCGCGCACGGATCGTGCGCCGGATAAGACTCGTAGACGGGGTCCTGGCCGACCCGCTCGCACCAGTTGAGGTACGCGGTGGTGGACAGGCGGGTGTACGTGTCGGTGGTGGTTCCGGTGAGGAGGCCGATGCGGCGGGCGCCGGCGTCGGCGAGGTGGTCGAGCAGATCGAGGACGGCGGCTTCGTGGTCGTTGTCGACCCAGGCGGTGACCGGAAGGGTGCCGGCGGGGCGTCCGTCGGAGACGACGGGGAGGCCCTGCCGGACCAGTTCGGTGACGACCGGGTCGTGGTCGGAGGGGTCGATGACGACGGTGCCGTCGAGGGCGACGTTCGACCAGACGTCATGGCGGGAGGTGGCGGGGAGGATGACCAGGGCGTAGCCCCGGGCGAGTGCCGCCGATGTGGCTGCTCTGGCCATCTCCGCGAAGTATGCGAATTCGGTGAAGGTGAAAGGTTCATCCCCGTACGTGGTCACGGTCAGGCCGATGAGTCCCGATTTGCCCGTACGGAGCGTGCGGGCCGCCGCGGATGGGCGGTAGCCCAGCCGGTCGGCGACCTCGCGGACGTGGCGGCGGGTGGCGTCCGGGAGTCGGCCCTTGCCGTTGAGCGCGTCGGAGACAGTCGTGATGGAGACCCCGGCGGCGGCGGCCACGTCCCGGATGCCTGCCCGGCCCTGCCGGCTTCCCCGGGTCTGTGCCCGGCTCACCTGGTGCTTCCCTGCTGCTGTCATGGCGAGCCGATAGTAGGGCGATGAGGGGCGGTCGGGACGGTCGCATATGCAGGCATTGACAGGCACGTTTCTGCATGATCGAAAACGGTCAATAGGTAAGGAATCCAAGGCAGTTAAGGGTTCTTCCATGCGACCTAGGGTTGCCGAACGGCATAGGCCTGGCGAAGGGGCGAGGTCTCGAAGAGGTCTCAACTCACCTCTACGGGGGATGCGCGCCACGGCGCCCGCCACCGGCGCGCGCCACCCGGGCTCGCGCTCCCCCTCTCCACGGGCTCGCCGCGGGAGGGATCGGGAGCGCTGTCCACAGCGTGTCCCTCCTGTTGTCCACAGGCCATTCGCAGCGGAGGCGAATCCTCATAAGGTGAGGAGTATTGGCGGTACGGACGGCCGAGGAGGCCACACTGTGAGCGAGACCAGCGGGACGAGCACCGGCAGCCCCAAGCTGCGCGCCGAGCTGGACGGCGTCCCCACCTACAAGCCGGGCAAGCCGGCCGCCGCGGGCGGACCCGTGGCCTTCAAGCTGTCGTCCAACGAGAACCCCTATCCGCCGCTGCCCGGGGTCATGGAGAGCACGCTGGCCGCCGCCGCGAACTTCAACCGCTACCCGGACATGGCCTGCACGGGCCTGATGCAGGAGCTCGCCGACCGCTTCGGCGTGCCGGTCTCGCACATCGCGACGGGCACGGGCTCGGTCGGGGTCGCGCAGTCGCTGCTCCAGGCCACGTCCGGCCCGGGCGACGAGGTGATCTACGCCTGGCGCTCCTTCGAGGCGTACCCGATCATCACGCAGATCAGTGGTGCCACCTCGGTACAGGTGCCGCTGACCGACGGCGACGTGCACGACCTCGACGCGATGGCCGCGGCGATCACCGACCGGACCCGGTTGATCTTCGTCTGCAACCCCAACAACCCCACGGGCACCGCGGTCCGCCGGGCCGAGCTGGAGCGCTTCCTCGACCGGGTGCCCTCCGACGTCCTGGTCGTCATCGACGAGGCGTACAGGGAGTTCGTCCGTTCCACCCCAGGTGAAGGGGGTGACATCCCGGACGGCATCGAGCTCTACCGCGACCGGCCGAACGTCGCCGTGCTGCGTACGTTCTCCAAGGCGTACGGCCTGGCGGGGCTGCGGGTCGGCTTCGCGATCGCCCACGAGCCGGTGGCGGCGGCGCTGCGCAAGACGGCGGTCCCGTTCGGGGTCAGCCAGCTGGCGCAGGACGCGGCGGTGGCCTCGCTGCGGGCCGAGGACGAACTGCTCGGCCGGGTCGGCTCGTTGGTGGCCGAGCGCGAGCGGGTCCACGCGGGGCTTGTGGCCCAGGGCTGGACCGTGCCGGACACCCAGGCGAACTTCGTCTGGCTGCGGCTCGGCGAGCGGACGCTGGACTTCGCGGCGGAGTGCGAGCGGCACGGCGTGATGGTGCGGCCGTTCGCGGGCGAGGGCGTGCGCGTCACGATCGGTGAGACCGAGGCGAACGACCTGTTCCTGAAGGCGGCGGAGGGCTTCCGCGAGCAGGGCTGATCAGCGGCCGGCGACGAGCTCCACGCGGATCGGGTCGCCGTCCCTGACGGTGGCCAGGATCCGCGGGTCGCCGTCCAGCGCGCCCAGCAGATTGCACGGGCTCGCGAGCCGGCACTCGTCTCCCCGCGAGATCGGGGTCGGGCCGTAGGGGAGGGCGAGCGCGTCGCCGTCCGTCCAGAAGGCCACCGTGCCCGGTTCCACGACCTGGCGCGCGCCGTCCTCGACGGGGACGGAGACCGGAGTGTCGAAGTAGACCTCCTCGCCCCAGGTCCGGGCGGTGGAGGAGATCGGGAGAGCCCCCGCGAGCGCCGCGCTCGTGGGGGTTTCCTCAAGGGTCGCCGTGGTGTGTCCGGCCGGCCAGAAGATGCGTATCCGAAGGGTCATGCCCGGATTCAACAATATGTTGAAGGTCCTGGGAAGAGGTGACCTTCGGTAGAGGGACCCCGACTGAAGGTACGAATTTCGTATGAGCCATAATGCTTGTGAATGTGAACGCGTTCACAAGCGTGTCCCGGTTCGTCCCCTAATTGGTGGGATTAACAGGGCAAACTGCCGATGTGACCACGGCGAGTAAGGAGAAAACGACGTGGACCTCGCTCTTGCGCCAGAGACTCTGGCGCGCTGGCAGTTCGGCATCACCACCGTCTACCACTTCCTCTTCGTCCCCCTGACGATCTCCCTCGCCGCCCTCACCGCCGGTCTCCAGACGGCCTGGGTGCGGACCGAGAAGGAGAAGTACCTCAGGGCGACGAAGTTCTGGGGCAAGCTCTTCCTGATCAACATCGCCATGGGTGTCGTCACCGGCATCGTGCAGGAGTTCCAGTTCGGCATGAACTGGTCCGACTACTCCCGTTTCGTCGGCGACATCTTCGGTGCCCCGCTCGCCTTCGAGGCGCTCATCGCCTTCTTCTTCGAGTCCACGTTCATCGGCCTGTGGATCTTCGGCTGGGACAAGCTGCCCAAGCGGATCCACCTCGCCTGCATGTGGATGGTGTCGATCGGCACCATCCTCTCCGCCTACTTCATCCTCGCGGCGAACTCCTGGATGCAGCACCCCGTCGGGTACCGCATCAACGAGGAGCGCGGCCGGGCGGAGCTCACCGATTTCTGGCTGGTGCTCACCCAGAACACGGCCCTCACCCAGTTCTTCCACACCATGACGGCGGCCTTCCTGGTCGGCGGCGCGTTCATGGTCGGCATCTCCGCGTTCCACCTGGCGCGCAAGAAGCACATCCCGGTGATGCGGACCTCGCTGCGGCTCGGCCTGATCACCCTGATCATCGCCGGCCTCGGCACCGCCATCAGCGGTGACCTGCTCGGCAAGGTCATGTTCAAGCAGCAGCCCATGAAGATGGCCGCCGCCGAGGCGCTCTGGGACGGCGAGGCGCCCGCGCCCTTCTCGATCTTCGCCTACGGCGATGTCGACAAGGGCCACAACAAGGTCGCCATAGAGATCCCGGGACTCCTGTCCTTCCTCGCGAACGACGACTTCACCTCGTACGTCCCGGGCATCAACGACATCAACAAGGCCGAGCAGGAGAAGTTCGGCCCCGGCGACTACCGGCCGAACATCCCCGTCGCGTACTGGGGATTCCGCTGGATGATCGGCTTCGGCATGGCCTCCCTGGGCATCGGCATGCTCGGTCTCTGGCTCACCCGCAAGAAGTTCATGCTGGCGCCGGGGATGCGGACCGGCGAGGACGAAGTGCCGAATCTGGTCCTGTTCAAGCGGAAGGCGCTCAGCCCGCGCTTCACCAAGTGGTACTGGATCGTCGCCCTCTGGACCATGGGCTTCCCGCTCATCGCCAACTCCTGGGGCTGGATCTTCACCGAGATGGGCCGTCAGCCCTGGGTCGTCTACGGCGTGCTGCGCACCCGGGACGCGGTCTCCCCCGGTGTCTCCCAGGGTGAGGTGCTCACCTCAATGATCATCTTCACCGCCCTCTACGCCGTTCTCGCCGTGATCGAGGTCAAGCTCCTCGTCAAGTACGTCAAGGCGGGACCGCCGGAGCTCACCGAGGACGACCTCAACCCGCCCACCAAGATCGGCGGGGACTCCCGTGACCCCGACCGCCCCATGGCCTTCTCGTACTGAGGCTCAGGAGAACGAGGCATGGAACTCCACGACGTCTGGTTCGTACTCATCGCCGTCCTCTGGATCGGCTACTTCTTTCTCGAAGGCTTCGACTTCGGGATCGGCGTCCTGACCAAGCTGCTCGCCCGCGACCGGGCCGAGAAGCGGGTCCTCATCAACACGATCGGTCCCGTCTGGGACGGCAACGAGGTATGGCTGCTCACCGCAGGCGGCGCGACCTTCGCCGCCTTCCCCGAGTGGTACGCGACGCTCTTCTCCGGCTTCTACCTGCCGCTGCTGATCATCCTGGTCTGTCTGATCGTCCGGGGCGTCGCCTTCGAGTACCGGGCGAAGCGGCCCGAGGAGAACTGGCAGCGCAACTGGGAGCAGGCCATCTTCTGGACCTCCCTGATCCCGGCGTTCCTCTGGGGCGTGGCATTCGGCAACATCGTCCGGGGCGTGAAGATCGACGCGGAGATGGAGTTCGTCGGCACCTTCTGGGACCTCCTCAACCCGTACGCGCTCCTCGGCGGTCTGGTCACGCTCACCCTCTTCACCTTCCACGGCGCGGTCTTCGCCTCGCTCAAGACGATCGGTGACATCCGGGTGCGCGCCCGGGCGCTCGCACTCAAGCTGGGCCTGGTCGCGGCCGTGCTCGCGCTCGTCTTCCTGATCTGGACCCAGGTCGACACGGGGGACAGCTGGAGCCTCGCGGCGATGCTGATCGCCGTGGTGGCCCTGGTCGGCGCCATCGGTGCCATCAAGGTGGGGCGCGAGGGCTGGTCGTTCGCGCTCTCGGGTGTGACGATCGCCGCCGCGGTGGCGATGCTCTTCCTCGCGCTGTTCCCGAACGTCATGCCGTCTTCGCTCAACCCCGAGTGGAGTCTTACCGTGACGAACGCGTCGTCGAGCCCGTACACGCTCAAGATCATGACCTGGTGCGCGGCGATCGCGACCCCGTTGGTGCTGCTCTACCAGAGCTGGACCTACTGGGTGTTCCGTAAGCGCATCGGTACGCAGCACATCGCCGACGCTCACCAGCCGACCGACGCACGAGCTCACTAGAGGGGCATGTTTCACGTGAAACCGATCGATCCGCGTCTGCTCCGGTACGCCCGGGCCACCCGCTTCTTCCTTGCGGCGGTGGTCGTGCTCGGTCTGGCCGGGGCGGCGCTGGTCATCGCCCAGGCGATGCTCATCGCCGAGATCGTGGTGGGGGCCTTCCAGAAGGGCCTGGCGGTTTCCGATCTGACCACCTCTCTGCTGCTGCTCGCGGGAGTCGCGGTGGCGCGGGGGGTCGTCTCCTGGCTGACCGAGCTCGCCGCCCACCGGGCGAGTGCGGCGGTCAAGTCCGAGCTCCGCGGCCGGCTCCTCGCCCGGGCGGCCGCGCTCGGACCCGGGTGGCTGAGCGGCCAGAAGGCGGGTTCGCTGATCGCGCTGGCGACGCGGGGCGTCGACGCGCTCGACGACTACTTCGCCCGCTACCTCCCGCAGCTCGGCCTCGCGGTGGTCGTACCGGTGGCGGTCCTCGCCCGGATCGTCACCGAGG
Source organism: Streptomyces sp. NBC_01255 (assembly GCF_036226445.1). Classification (NCBI taxonomy): domain Bacteria; kingdom Bacillati; phylum Actinomycetota; class Actinomycetes; order Kitasatosporales; family Streptomycetaceae; genus Streptomyces; species Streptomyces sp. NBC_01255. The sequence continues at coordinate 4,293,674 of NZ_CP108474.1, read as the reverse complement.
ACTGGGTCTCGGCGGCGATCATCGTCGTCACTCTGCCGCTGATTCCGCTCTTCATGATCCTCATCGGCTGGTACACGCAGGCGCGGATGGACCGGCAGTGGAAGCTGCTCTCCCGGCTCTCCGGCCACTTCCTGGACGTCGTGGCGGGGCTGCCCACCCTCAAGATCTTCGGCCGGGCGAAGGCCCAGGCCGAGTCGATCCGCGCGATCACCTCGGAGTACCGGCAGGCGACGATGCGCACTCTGCGGATCGCCTTCATCTCCTCCTTCGCCCTGGAGCTCCTCGCGACCTTGTCGGTCGCGCTCGTCGCCGTGACCATCGGCATGCGGCTCGTCCACGGTGAGCTCGATCTGTACACCGGGCTCGTCATCCTGATCCTGGCGCCCGAGGCCTACCTCCCGTTGCGGCAGGTGGGCGCGCAGTACCACGCGGCGGCCGAGGGACTCGCGGCGGCGGAGGAGATCTTCGAGGTCCTGGAGCAGCCCGTACGCGAGGGCGGTACGGGGGCGGTTCCGGGCTCCGTGCGGCTGGAGCTCGACCGGGTGACCGTGCGGCACGCGGGGCGCGCCGAACCGGCCCTCGACGCGGCGACGCTGACGGTCGAGCCCGGCGAGACGGTGGCCCTGGTCGGTCCGAGCGGCGTCGGAAAGTCGACGCTCCTCGACGTGGTGCTCGGCTTCGTGGCACCGGAGGAGGGCGGTTCCGTCCGGGTCGGCGGCGAGGACCTCGCGACGCTGGACCTGGAGGGCTGGCGGTCGCGGATCGCCTGGGTGCCGCAGCGCCCGTACCTCTTCGCGGGGACGATCGCCGAGAACGTACGTCTGGCCCGCCCGGACGCCTCCGACGAGGCGGTACGGGAAGCCCTGCGGGATGCCGGGGCGGACGGGTTCGTCGCGGGGCTTCCCGAGGGGCTCGACACCCCGCTCGGCGAGGACGGTGCCGGGCTGTCGGCGGGCCAGCGGCAACGCCTGGCGCTCGCCCGGGCGTTCCTGGCGGACCGGCCGCTGCTGCTGCTCGACGAGCCGACGGCCGCGCTGGACGGCGAGACGGAGGCGGGCGTCGTCGAGGCGGTCCGGCGTCTCGCGGCCGGCCGGACGGTTCTGCTGGTGGTCCACCGTCCGGCGCTGCTCGCGGTCGCGGACCGGGTGGTGAGCCTGATTCCGACGGCGGCCCGGGAAGCGGGTTCGGCCGAGTCGGAGTCGGTCGGCGTGGCGGGTCCGGTCGGCGCGCGCGGCCAGGTGGAAGCGGCGGGATCGGACTCGGCGGATCGGTCCGGTGGGGAGGGGGCCGTGAGCGGCGGACCGGACGCCGGAGCGGTCGGCGTGGCCGACGAGGGAGCCGGAACGGGCTCCGGGCGGTCGCTGCTCGGGCGGGTCCGGGACATGGCCGGTGAGCTCAAGGGACGCATGGCGCTTGCCCTCCTGCTCGGGAGCCTGGCCCTCGGTTCCGCCGTCGGACTCATGGCCGTGTCCGGCTGGCTCATCTCCCGGGCCTCCGAACAGCCGCCCGTGCTCTATCTGATGATGGCCGTCACCGCCACGCGCGCCTTCGGCATCGGCCGGGCCGTCTTCCGGTACGCCGAGCGGCTCGTCTCGCACGACGCCGTGCTCCGGATGCTCGCCGAGCTCCGGGTCTCCGTCTACCGCCGCCTGGAGCGGATCGCCCCGGCCGGGCTGCGTCGCACCCGCCGCGGAGACCTCCTCTCCCGGCTCGTCCAGGACGTCGACGCGCTCCAGGACTACTGGCTTCGCTGGCTGCTCCCGGTGGGCGCCGCCCTCGTCGTGGGCGTCGCCTCCGCCGGGTTCACCGCCTGGCTGCTGCCCGAGGCCGGGGCCGTCCTCGCCGCGGGTCTGCTGGTCGCGGGTGTCGCCGTCCCGGCGGTCGGCGGGGCCTTCGCCCGCCGGGCCGAGCGCCGGCTCGCCCCCGCACGCGGCGCCCTCGCGACCGCCGTCGCCGACCTGCTCCGCGGCTGCGCCGAACTGACGGTCGCGGGCGCGCTGCCCGGCCGGGTCGAGCGGACCCGGACCGCCGACCGGCACCTCACCTCCATCGCCTCCCGGCAGGCCGCGGCCACCGCGCTCGGCGCCGGTCTCTCCGCGGTGGTCTGCGGACTGACGGTCGCGGCCGCCGCACTCGTCGGCGTCCAGGCCGTACGGGACGGGCGGCTCGACGGAGTGGCCCTCGCCGTGGTCGTCCTGACACCGCTCGCCGCCTTCGAGGCCGTCACCGGCCTGCCGCTCGCCGTCCAGTACCGGCAGCGCGTCCGGCACAGCGCCGAGCGCGTCTTCGAGGTGCTCGACGCCCCCGTCCCCGTACACGAGCCCGCCAGGCCCGAGACTCCCCCGGCGAACCCGTTCCCACTGGAGCTGACGGGGCTCTCCGCCCGGCACGCCGGGCAGGACCGCGCGGCGCTCGCCGACTTCGGGCTCACCCTGGAGGCCGGTCGCCGGGTCGCCGTCGTCGGTGCCTCCGGCTCCGGGAAGACCACGCTCGCCCAGGTGCTGCTGCGGTTCCTGGACGTGGAGAACGGCATGTACCGGATCGGCGGCGTGCCCGCCTGGGAGCTCGACGGCGACGCGGTCCGGCGGTTCGTCGGACTCTGTGCCCAGGACGCCCACATCTTCGACAGCTCCGTCCGGGAGAACCTGAGGCTCGCGAAGGTCGGGGCGAGCGACGAGGAACTGCGCGACGCGCTGCGCCGGGCCCGGCTGCTCGACTGGGTGAACGGCCTCCCGGCCGGGCTCGACACCCTCGTGGGCGAGCACGGCTCGCGGCTCTCCGGCGGCCAGCGGCAGCGCCTCGCGCTCGCACGCGCCCTGCTGGCCGACTTCCCCGTCCTCGTGCTCGACGAGCCGGCCGAGCACCTCGACCTGGCCACGGCCGACGCGCTCACCGACGACCTGCTCCGGGCCACGGAGGGCCGCACCACCGTCCTCATCACCCACCGGCTGCACGGGCTCGACGCCGTCGACGAGGTGGTGGTCCTGGCCGAGGGCCGGACCGTGCAGCGTGGCCCGTACGCCGAGTTGGCGGAGGCGGAGGGCCCGCTGCGTCGGATGCTGGAGCAGGAGCGGGAGACCGATCTGCTCGTCGTCGGCGCCGGGCCGAGCCGGGCCGCGTCAGGGGCATGACGGGGCATGAGCGGGGCCATGTCGGGGGCATGAGCGGGACGGTAGGCCATCGGCCGACTTTTCTCGCCAAATAGGACTAACTAGGCTCAGGCTCATGACCGCCGCCGCGTCCGACGCCTCGGACCCCCTGGAAGCCGCCACTCGGGCCACGCGCAGCCTCCAGGGGCTGTCCACGGAGCTCACCGCCCGCGTACCGCAGCTCCTGGAGGCCATGCGGTCGGTCGGTACGGGGCTCGAACTCCACTCCACCCTCGACCGGATCTGCGAGACCGCCGCCGAACTCGCCGACGCCCGCTACGCCGCGATCGGGGTCGTCGACGAAGAGGGCAAGGGACTGTCCGACTTCGTCACCTTCGGCGTCGGCGAGGACGTGGCCCGCGGGATCGGGCATCTCCCCGACGGCCACGCCGGGCTGCTCGGCGCGCTGATCCGCGACCCGCAGACCATCCGCCTCGCCGACCTGTCCACCGATCCGCGCGCGGCCGGCTTCCCGCCGGGGCATCCGCCGATGCGGAGCTTCCTCGGCGTCCCCATCCGGGTCCAGGGCGAGATCTTCGGCAACCTCTATCTCGCCGAGAAGCACGGCGGCGGCGAGTTCAACGACTACGACGTCCACATGGTCAGGGTGCTCGCCACGGAGGCGGGCATCGCCATCGGCAACGCCCGCCTCTACGAGGCCGCCCGGCAGCGCGAACGGTGGATCGACGGCTCGGTCGCCGTCACCACGGCCCTGCTCTCCGGCGGCGACGCCGACGACGCGCTCGCGGTCGTCGCCGAACAGGCGCGCCGACTCGCAGACGCGGACGCCGGCATCGTGCTGCTGCCCGCCGAGGAGGGGGGCCTGGAGATCGTCGCCGTCTCCTCGCCCCGCGCCACCAAGTCGCTGGGCGTCGTGATCCCGCCCGAGAGCGCCGTGGTCGAACAGCTCCTGGAGGGCGAGGCGGTCTTCGTGGCGGACGCCTCGACGGACCCGCGCATGATCAGCCGGCTGACGTCCGCGTACGGCCCGAGCATGATGCTGCCGCTGCAGAGCGGCGGCCGGGTCCTCGGCGCGCTCGCCACGCCCCGGGTGCGGGGCGGGCGGCCGTTCACGGAGACGGAGCGGACGCTCGCCACGCAGTTCGCCTCACAGGCGGCGCTCGCGCTGATGATGGCGGACGCACAGCGGGACCGGGAGCGTCTCGCCGTGTTCGAGGACCGTGACCGGATCGCCCGTGACCTGCACGACCTGGTCATCCAGCGACTCTTCGCCACCGGCATGATGCTGGAGAGCGCCCAGCGGAAGTCGATCGTGCCGGCCGTACGCGAGGGCGTCGGCAAGGCCGTGGACGAGCTGGACGTGACCATCCAGGAGATCCGTACGGCGATCTTCGCGCTTCAGCAGGGTCCTGCCGAGGCCCCGTCGGGGCTGCGCACCCGTGTCCTGCGGGAGATCAACATGGCGGCCGTGCCGCTCGGCTTCAAGCCGGCGCACCGCTTCCTCGGCGTGATCGACTCGGCGGTCGGCGATCTCACCGGCAAGAACCTCATCGCCGCCCTGCGCGAGGCCCTCTCGAACGCCTTCCGGCATGCGGAGGCGAGCCGCATCGAGGTGGTCGTCGACGCCACGGTCACGCTGCCCGACGGTTCGGCCGGGGTGCGGCTCTCGGTCGCGGACGACGGCGTCGGCATCCCGAAGGGCGGGCGGCGCAGCGGTCTGCGCAACCTGGCGCGGCGGGCCGAGTCGCTGGGCGGCGCGAGCTGGTGCGGGCCGGGCCTCGGGGAGGACGGCGGCGGCACGACGGTGGTGTGGGAAGCCCCGCTCTGACGACGGGGTGTGGCTACGGGGTGTCCCGCCGCGCGTCCAGCGCCTCCGCCACGAGCCGCTCGATGACGACGGCCACCCCGTCCTCGTTGTTCCCGACCGTACGGCCGGAGGCGGCGGCGATCACGTCGGGGTGGGCGTTGCCCATCGCGTACGAGCGGCCGGCCCAGTTGAGCATCTCGATGTCGTTGGGCATGTCGCCGAAGGCGGCGACCTCCTCGGCCGAGATGCCGCGCTCGGCGCAGCACCGGGCCAGGGTGGAGGCCTTGGAGACGTCGAGGGCGCTGACCTCCAGGAGAGCCGTGGGGCTGGACCGGGTGAAGGAGGCCAGTTCGCCGGCGGCCTCCCTGGCCAGGGCCAGGAACGCGTCGGGGTCGAGCTCGGGGTGCTGGGCGAGCAGCTTGAGCACCGGGGCGGCGGCGCCCGGAGCCTCCTCGAAGAGGAGCTTCTCGGCGGTGGCGACGGTGGCGCCGGGGTCGAGGAAGAACGGCGGGTAGTCCGGCTCGTAGTGGATGCCGGTGGTGAGCTCGACCGCGAAGGAGGTCCCGGGCGCGGCGGCGCGCAGCGCCCGTACGACGTCGAGGGCGACCGGCCGCTCCAGCGGGCGGACCTCCAGGAACGTGCCTCCCGAGTGGAGGTCGACGACGGCGGCACCGTTGGCGCAGATGGCCAGGCCGTGGCCGTGGACGTGGTCGCTGACGACGTCCATCCAGCGGGCCGGCCGGCCGGTGACGAAGAAGACCTCGATACCGGCCCGCTCCGCCGAGGCGAGGGCGGCGATCGTGCGCTCGGAGACGGACTTGTCGTCGCGCAGGAGCGTGCCGTCGAGGTCGGTGGCGATCAGCCGGGTCGCCGGGGCCGCGGGAGCGGAGGAACGCGGAGAGGGGGGAGAGGTCACCGCACCATTGTTCCGCACCGGACGCACGGGCGTGCGAGGAGGTGCACATATGAGTAGGCGAATTCGGTGGCGCGACCCGTCCCGGAGCGTCCTGATCTGGCCGTAAAACGCTCGTTCGGTTCCTGGCGAGGGTGGGGAGGATTCCAGGAGAGCTGACGGCATCTCCAGGGGGTGGGGCATGGTCTCGGGCCGGCGGTGTGACGAGTGCGAGGCCTGCGGTGCGCCGTACGGCATATGGATAGCGAGTCTCGGGATGGCGCTCTGCGGGAGCTGTGAGCGGGCCGGATCGGATCATCCGGCGCGTGATCCGGTGCTGGTGGGCGACGTCCTGGCGGGGATGACCGCGGCCGTGACGCACGCGGCCCGCACCGGGAGGGCAGTGCCGGACGCGCGGAGCTCGTCGCCCGCGACCTGCGGCGCGTGCGGAGCCGGCGCCGCGTGGCACCGGACGGTGCGCGGGCGCTGGGTCATGATCGAGCCGGGGGAGCTGCCGGCCCGGGTGGTTCCGGCGGGCCGGCGCTGGCGCGTGGCGGGCGACGGTACGGCGGTCAACCTCGGCCCCGCCGTACCGTCCGACACCTGCCGGGTCAGCCACTTCGACGTGTGCCCCGGACGGCCCGCGCCGACCGGCTCACCGGTGCTGCTCGCCCTGTGGCGCGGGCACGCCCGGCGCGTGCCCTGACCTCAGGCCCCGGCGGGGCGTACGACCGTGGCGGGCGGCTCAGCCCAGCTGTGAGAGGGCCTCGGTGGCGATCTTCTCGAAGACGGCCTGGTCGGCGGCGAAGCCGGAGTCCGGGATCGGCCAGTGGATCACGATCTCGGTGAAGCCGAGGTCGCGGTGGGTGCCGGCGAAGTCGACGAAGGCGTCCAGCGACTCCAGCGGGCGACCACGGTCCGGGGTGAGGCCGGTGAGCAGGACCTTGTCGAGCTCGGCCACGTTCCGGCCGGTCTCGGCGCATGCCTTGCCGAGCTTCTCGACCTGGCCGCGCAGTGCCTCCACCGACTGCTCCGGGGTGCCGTTTTCGAAGATCTTCGGGTCGCCGGTCGTCACCCACGCCTGCCCGTACCGGGCGGCCAGCCTCAGCCCGCGCGGCCCGGTCGCCGCCACCGCGAACGGCAGTCGCGGACGCTGGACGCAGCCGGGGATGTTCCGGGCCTCCTCCGCCGAGTAGAAGGTGCCCCGCTCCGTCACCGATTCCTCGGTGAGGAGACGGTCGAGCAGTGGCAGGAACTCGCCGAACCGGTCGGCCCGCTCCTTCGGCGTCCACGCCTCCTGCCCGAGGGCGGTGGCGTCGAAGCCGTTGCCGCCGGCCCCGATGCCGAGTGTGATCCGGCCCCCGGAGATGTCGTCGAGCGACATCAGCTCCTTGGCGAGGGTCACGGGGTGGCGGAAGTTGGGTGAGGTCACGAGCGTGCCCAGGCGGAGCCGCTCGGTCGCCGTGGCCGCGGCGGTGAGGGTGGGCAGCGCGCCGAACCACGGGCCGTCGCGGAAGGTGCGCCAGGAGAGGTGGTCGTAGGTGTACGCCGTGTGGAACCCCAGCTCCTCGGCGCGCCGCCACTTCTCGCGGCCTCCCTCGTGCCACCGGTCGATGGGCAGGATGACGGTGCTCAGACGCAGGCTCATGGTCCCGAGCCTACGGCGGTCCGATGGACGGGTCGGCCTTTGACCACGAGCTGCCCACAGGCAGTCAACTGCGAAGCTAGCTTCGCAGTCTGACGGTGTGTATGCTTTGGCTATCGAAGCTCGGGCGTGCTCGGGCCGCGTGCTTGGTGGCTGGGGGGGCGTCGCTTCCTGCTTGCGCCGCTAAGAGAACAGTCAACCGTAGACGCCGCACCGCCCCGCATGGTTTGCAGGCCCGGCAGGGCGGCGCAGCAAAAACCGTCACCGCGCGAAGCGCGTGACAGAAAGGACGACCCTGTGAGGATTGTCAATGTCCATGATGCATGGTTCCTGCCGCCCCGGGCCAGGAGGGCTGTGCAGATTCTCCTGGGGATCACCGTGGTGGTCGTGGTGTGCGCGGCGTTCATGGGGCACGGCGCGGTGGCGTTGGCCGTCGTGGCCACCGCTCTGCTGACCGTCGTGGCGGAGGAACTGGTGCGGACCGTGATGCGGGGCTGGCTGCGTACTGTCTGACTAGCCCGAGTGTGAGGTGGGGGAGCCACACGTGTGCGGTTCCCCCACCTCGCAGAAGTCGACAAATTTGCTATGCGGACATAAAGGACGGAGGCGCTGTGCGAGTAGGTGACGCACCCTCGGCGCACCTTGAGCAGCCGCTCGGGAATCTCTGCGAGGTGACAGCCGGCCCGTCGGGGTCGTTGCTGGACAGCCTGAACGACGGGCCTGACGGTGTGCCGGTGATCTCGCCCCCAGATCTCACCGACCACCACACCGTGGACACGAGGCGGTTGCGACGGGTGCCGTGGAGCGAGGCCAAACGGCTCGCCCGCTTCGCGCTGCGAGCAGGCGACCTTCTCGTCGTGCGGCAGGGGGCACTCGGGCGGCTGGCGCTGATCGAGGCAGAGCACGCCACGTGGTTCTACGGCTCTTCCTGTCTCCGTATCAGGCCGCAGCGTGAGTTTGTCCTGCCCGAATACCTCGTGTCGTACCTGTCTGATCCGTCCGTGCAGCGGGCCATGCTGGGGAAGTCCCTCCCGGGCACAGTTCCTTCGCTTAATTCGGCGATGCTGAGCGAGTTGCTGGTCATCGTCCCACCCTTGCCTCGCCAGCACGCTGTTGTCCAAGCCCTGGCCGATATCGATGCCCGGATCAAGATTCAGCGGCAGCTGGCCGACCGATTGGAAGCACTCAGGCCGGCTATCTTCGAAGAGCTGATTCAAGGAACGAGCCACCTATGACCCTCCGTACCTCTGTCGGTCTAGAGCGTGCCCTTTTCCGCGCCTCTGACGTATTGCGCGGAAAGATGGACGAACCTCAGTATCGTGACATCATCTCCGGGATGCTGGTCCTCAAGCGGGTCTCTGACCAGCCGGGGATCCTTCGAGTTCCCGAGCGCGCGCACTGGTCCCACATCACCGGCTACGAGGGTAAGGCGCTGGGACACGTCCTCAACGAAGCTCTTTGGGAACTCGAGCGAAGTAACCCAGAGGTACTGAAAGGTGTATTCGAAGCTCTTGACTTCGACAGAAGGCTGGGCCGTGCTGATTTGAAAGCACTGATCGACCAATTCGACCGGATTTCGTTGAGTGACAACGATCTGGAGTCCGGTGACGTGGTCGGTCGTGCATACGATATTCTCCTCAACTCGTTCGCCGACGGTGCTGGGAAGCGTGGCGGGGAATTCTTTACACCCCGCTCTGTGGTCGGGTTGATGGTGCATCTGGTCCGGCCGCAGGAGGGACAGTCGGTCTACGATCCCTTTGCTGGCTCGGGAGGCATGCTCGTTCAGGCCAGACAGTACGTTGACGAGCACGTCGGGGCCGGTACGCATCTGGCCCTCTTCGGGCAGGAAGTAAACGCCGCGACCTGCTCTACGGCCCGGTTGAACCTTCTGCTACACGGCATCGTTGACAGTTCGGTGCTCTGCGGGGACACGTTGAGCGACCCCCTGCACGTGATGGCGGACGGGCACCTGAGACGCTTCGACTGTGTGCTGAGCAATCCTCCTTTCTCGATGAACTATTCCGAGAAGGTGGTGAGGTATCCGGAGCGGATGAGATACGGCTGGACACCTGGGCAGGGCAAGAAGGCCGATCTGATGAATGTCCAGCATGTGCTGGCCACACTCCGACCGGGTGGCATCGGCGCGGTGGTCACCCCGCACGGTGTGCTCTTCCGAGGTGGGGTAGAGGCGGACATCCGTCGCGGAATCGTCGAGGCTTCCCGGCTCGAAGCCGTGATCGGCATCGGACCGAATGTTTTCTATGGAACGTCCATCCCAGCTTGCATCCTGGTGCTCCGGGGCGAGAACGGAACCCCAGCGGAACAACGTGGTCAGGTGTTGTTCATCAACGCCGAGCACGAGGTAGTCACGGGGCGATCCCAGAACCGCCTGGAGCCGCAGAACGTAGAGAAGATCGTGGGTGCTTTCCGTGAATGGGCGAACATTCCTGGCTTCTCGCGAGTGGTCTCGCTGGATGAGATCGCGGAGAACGACTTCAATCTCAATATTCGGCGCTATGTAGACGCCAGTCCGCCGGCCGAGCAGCTTCTTGATGTCCGTGCGGCGTTGTTTGGTGGTGTGCCTAGAAGCGAGGTCGATGCGCAAGCGGAGAGGTTCCGCGTTTTCGGCGTCGACCTCGCCGACCTGTTCAGGACGCGGGGTTCCGCGTACCTCGATTTCCTTGGTGAGGGCTTCGAGGCGACCGCAGCCCGCATCCCTGACCTGGGCGCCGCCCGCGAGCGGGACTTCGGCGACCGCTGCCGGTCATGGTGGAGGGAGACCGAGTACCTCATCGCCGAGCTTGCGGGCACCGGCAGACTGTTGATGCTGCGCCCCCGGCTCATGGCTTCCTTCCGCGAGGAACTCCTGCCTGCCGGCATTCTGGACCGATATCAACTGGCGGGTGTCTTCGCAGCTTGGTGGTCGGATCGGCACAACGACCTCAGGAGTCTTGACAATCGAGGATTTCCTGGGCTGATCGACCGGTGGGCGTCGACCGACGAACGGCCTTCGTACGTTCCTGAGGATCTGGCGCGCGAGCGGGTGCTCGATGTCCTTGGTGACGATCTCCGCTCTCGTGTGGAGAGGCTTGCCGCTACGGAACGACAAGGACTTGTCGATGCGTATCGCTCGTGGGGCGACCGGTACGCGGCCTCGATCACGGACTTGGAGAGGGAGAACGAGGCCGCTGCGGTACGGCTGAGACTTCGTCTGGGAGAGCTCGGTTACACCGAGCCCGCTTGACCACGATGTGATGCGCTGAGCCTCGGCGGTCCGCGGAGGATCAGCGGACGCGGCGGTTCATCCAGGGGGTGAGCGAGCTGCCCGGGATGAGCTCCTTGTGCGTGGTGTCGCCGGGGAGCGGGACGACCAGCCACCAGCCGGGCGGGAAGAACCGGCCCTTCACATGGGCGAGGCCGCCGAGGACGGAGCGGAGGAAGGCGGGGACCGCGTCGCGGGGCACGTCGGCGAACTCGATACCGTCCACGACGATCCTGGCGTCGTCCTCGGGGAAGAGCTGGACGCTGAGCGAGGGGGAGCCGCCCAGTTCGACGTAGGCCTCGTGCGGCAGGGAGCCGTCCGGGTCGAGGACGGCGAACGCGCCGGCGGAGGTGCGCCGGGAGGTCTGGTCCGCGCCGATGTCGTCGGTCACCGTCATCTCCAGGTGGAACTCCTGGGCGATCTCGCGGATCGCGGTGACGGCCGATTCGGTGGTGGGCAGGTGCGGGTGTGCCATGGGGGTGATCATGCCTCAGCCGCTCGGCTCAGGGGGCGGCCGGTCTCAGGAGGGCAGGCGGAGGAACTCCGGAGGCACGGCGTCGGTCAGCCAGACCCCGTTGGCGCTGACGTGGAAGACGTGTCCCGCGCGATGCATGGCGCCGGCGTCGACGCTCAGCACGATCGGCCGTCCGCGCCGGGCGCCGACCCGGGTCGCGGTCTCCCGGTCGGGGGAGAGGTGCACGTGGTGGCGGGCCATGGGGCGCAGGCCTTCCGCCCGGATCGCGGCAAGCCGGTCCGCGACCGTACCGTGGTAGAGGTACGCGGGCGGTTCGGCGACCGGCAGGTCCAGGTCCACCTCGACGGTGTGGCCCTGGCTCGCGCGGATGCGGGTGCCCTCGATCGCGAAGCGCTTCTTGTCGTTGGTCGCGACGACGTGGTCGAGTTCCTCGCGGGTGATCGGGAAGCCATGCGCGGCCGTTGCCCGCAGGAGCGTGTCGATCTCGGTCCAGCCCTGCGTGTCGAGGACGAGGCCGATGCGCTCGGGCTGGTGACGCAGATGCTTGGAGAGGTACTTCGACACCTTCACCGTGCGTCGTTCGTCCATTGTTCTCCGATGAATTGAAGCGGACATGTTTGATCCACAGCCAAAGTAGGTTATCCACAGGCTAGTTGGCGATTCTGTGGACAACGCGGCTGCCATTTAAGGCCTATTGGGTAAGTTGGTTGGATATCTGCTGAGTTGAGGCAAGCGTGTCCAATGTCCTTTTATGGACTTCGCGTTCCGTGGCGGCAGTGATGAACGCCGCGACACCCTCCGCGCCAACGAGATTCTGAACGGCCCGAATCGTCCCGGCGGGCAGACCCACCGAGCGGGGCTCGTCGTCCCTCGCAGGCGGCGCGTCGGGCGAGAGATGGAGCTGGAGGTGCCGGGTCGCCAACAGGCGCATGGCCCGAGCCAGTTCGGCATCGACCGTCTGCTGGGCGAGCGGCCGGAGCCGTCGCACCATCGTCGCCGCCTCGGCCGCGTCCGCGTCCGTCGGGGGCCGGTGCTCCAGATAGCGAGCGAAGACGTGCTCGGTCGTGAACTCCAGGAAACGGGAGGCGATGTGCTCGACCTGGTCGCGAAGCTCCCGCAGATGCCCGGTGATTGCCGGAAGCGGCACCCCGGCCGCGTACAACTCGACGGCCACGGCGAGCTCTTGCGGGCTCGGTACGAGGTACTCCTCCGCCTCGCGGTCCGGAAGCCGCTCCAGTACGCCGAGCTCTACGGCCTCCCGGATGGCGTCCTCGTCGGGCTTGCCGCCGAAGCGGGCGTCCAGCTCCGCGCGGGATATCCGGGCCGCCTCCTCGTCCGTCCACGGCCCGTGGACCTCCGCGACCAGGCCGAGTACCCCGCCGAGGCCCCGGCCGGTGTCCCAGGCCTCCAGGAGCTCCTTGATCGAGGCCAGGGTGTAGCCGCGGTCGAGGAGGTCGGCGATCTGGCGCAGCCTGGCGAGGTGAGCGTCCCCGTACACGTTGGACCTGCCGCGCCGCTCGGGGCGGGGCAGCAGACCGCGGTCCTGGTAGGCGCGGATCGTCCGGACCGTGGCACCGCTGTGATGCGCGAGATCCTCGATCCGGTACTCCGGCTGTGCTGACTGCTCGGACAAACCCGCTCCCACCCCCCGCTTTCCGCACCCCGTCGCCGCGGGGCCCCTCCTGGGAGGGATCGTACGACCGCGCGTCCCTCCCCCGTCCCTCCCCCGTTCCCTCCCCCGTTCCCTCCGCGTCCGGCAGACGCGGAGGGCGCGACCCGCCTACGCGGGCGGCTGCCAGCGGGCGAACGCCCGCAGCACGCCCGGGCTCAGCCGGGACAGGGTGTGGATGCCCCGGGCCTCGGGGGTCACCGGGACGACGGCCCGGTCGTGCAGGACCGCCCCCAGGATCGCGTCCGCGACCTTCTCCGGCGGGTAGTTCCGCAGCCCGTAGAGCCGGGACGCCTTCTTCTGGCGCCGCGTCTCCTCCGCCTCGTCCGTGACCCCCGCGAACCGCGTGGTCGCGGTGATGTTGGTGTTGACGATGCCGGGGCAGATCGCGGACACCCCGATGCCCTGGTCGGCCAGCTCGGCGCGCAGGCACTCGCTGAGCATCAGCACGGCGGCCTTCGAGGTGCTGTACGCGGGCAGGGCACGAGAAGGCTGGAAGGCGGCCGCCGAGGCGGTGTTGACGATGTGACCGCCCTGGCCGCGCGCGGTCATCTGCGCGCCGAAGATCCGGCACCCGTGGATCACGCCCCACAGGTTGACGTCCAGGACCCGCTTCCACTCCTCGCTCGTCGTCTCGAAGAAGGAGCCGGTGAGCCCTATGCCCGCGTTGTTGACCAGGACGTCGACGATCCCATACTCGCTCGCCACCTTCGCGGCCAGCTTCTCCATCGCCTGCTCGTCGGCGACGTCGACGGTCTCGCTCCAGGCCTCGGGAGCGCCGATGAGCCGGGCCATCTCGGCCGTACGGCCCGCGCCCTCGGCATCCCGGTCCACGGCCACGACCCGGGCACCGGCCTCCGCGAACGCGAAGGCGGTGGCCCGCCCGATGCCGCTGGCGGCCCCGGTCACCAGGACCAGCTGCCCGCCGAACCGCTCCGCGTACTCCGGCTTCACCCCGCTTCTCGGCGCCGTCGCCGCGACGGGCCGGCGAGCACCCGAGGCTCCGGTCGCCGGGTCCTCGTTCGCCCGGACGAACTCGGCGATCCAGGCGGACAGCTGGTCCGGCCGGGTGCGCGGCACCCAGTGCTTGGCGGGCAGGGTGCGCCGGGTCAGGTCCGGCACCCAGGTGCCCAGGTCGTCGTAGAGCCGCTCGGAGAGGAAGGCGTCACCGGTCGGCGTGATCAGCTGCACGGGCACGTGCGCGTACGCGTCGGGGCGCGGCCTGCCGAGACGGGCGCGGACGTTGTCCCGGTAGAGCCAGGCGCCGTGCGCCGCGTCGCTCGGCAGCGAGGGTGTCGGGTAGTCGCCGGCCGGGACCTTCTCGACCCGCTCCAGGATCTTCGGCCAGCGCTTGCCGAGCGGCCCGCGCCAGGCGAGCTCCGGCAGCACCGGCGTGTGCAGCATGTACACGTACCAGGACTTGGCGCCCTGGCCGAGGAGCTGCCCGACGCGACGGGGGGTGGGCCGGGCCATGCGCTGCTTGATCCAGTGCCCGAAGTGGTCGAGGCTCGGCCCCGACATCGAGGTGAAGGACGCGATCCGCCCCTCGGTGCGCGGGACGGTGACGAACTCCCAGGACTGCACCGAGCCCCAGTCGTGGCCGACGAGATGGACGGGCCGGTCCGGGCTGACGGCGTCGGCGACCGCGAGGAAGTCGTCCGTCAGCTTCTCCAGGGTGAAGCCGCCGCGGAGAGGGGCCGGAGCCGTCGACCGGCCGTGGCCCCGGATGTCGTACAGCACCACGTGGAACTCCTCGGCCAGCCGGGCCGCGACCTCCGACCAGACCTCCTTGGAGTCCGGGTAGCCGTGCACGAGCACCACGGTCGGCCGGTCCGTGTCGCCGAGCTCGGCGACACACAGCTCGACCCCGCCCGTACGGACCCAGCGCTCCCGCACACCCTTGAGCCCCGCCATCAGACCGCCCCCTCGTTCCAGCGCCGCACGTGCGGCAGATCGTCGTCCAGCCAGAACGCGCTCTGCTCGGGATCCTTCGAGTCGGTGACGACCAGGATCTCCTCGAACTTCGCGCCCGTACCCCGGAATCCGAGGTGCGGCTCGACCGCCCACAGCCCGGGCACGGGCGGGTGGTCGGAGAACGTGTACGGCGACCAGAGCGGCGACCAGCCGTCCCGGTGGCCGTGGATCGCGTCGCTCGCCAAGCCCTTGATCGCCTGCGTGCCGAAGCCGAAGAGCGTCGGCGACCAGCGGCGCTCCTTCACCCGGTCGATCTTGTGGGCGATGACGCCGAAGGGGTAGGCCCGGTGCCGGTTCGCGTACCCCTGGCGGACCATGAGCCGGTCCACGTCCTCGTATATCTCCCGCAGCGTACGGCGCTCGCGGACCTCGCGGAGTATCAGCTCGCGGTGGTCGCGGAGGTCGGCGAGCAGCTTGTCGTGCAGGGGGTTGAGGCCCAGGCAGCCGCTGTAGCCGATGTCGGCGGTGTGGCCCTTGTAGACCGGCGCCATGTCGAGGATGAACGGCATCCCCGCCTCCAGGCGGCGGTTCGTCGGGAAGAACTGCAGGGGGATCCTGAAGTCCACGAAGGCCGTGCGGTCCCCGAACCAGGCGAACGGCCGGTGGAACCAGTCCCGCACCCCGCGCTCGTACAGCCACTCCCGCTGCATCCGGGCGGCCTCGCGCTCGGTCACGCCCGGCTTGAGCTGCGCCGCGACGGCTTCCGCGCACTCGTAGGAGAGCCGCTGCACTTCCCTGAACCCCCGCAACTCCGCGGAGAGTTCGCCTGTCACTGCTGAGCCCATGCCATCCGCCGTCCCGTGTGAGCGCCCGATCGCACTACGCGTCCGTAACTTGACACCGATGAATGTGACAATGCCCGGCGGCTGAGTCAAGGGGTCGGACAGCAGCCTGTGGAAAACGACTTTCGTCGCGACCCCCTTACGGGCTTGTACTCCTCTGGTCGGAGAAGGATCGAGCCGTTGGGCTGACGACCGCTGTGGCGCACACCACTACCGTCGTCACTGTGACTGTGATCGCGACCGAAAGCCTCAGCAAGCGGTTCCCCCGGGTGACCGCTCTTGACCGGCTCTCCCTGGACATCGGGCCCGGTGTGACCGGACTCGTGGGTGCCAACGGAGCCGGCAAGTCCACCATGATCAAAATCCTGCTCGGACTCGCCCCCGCCACGGAGGGCCGCGCCGAGGTGCTCGGCCTCGACGTCAGCACCTCCGGCGCGCAGATCCGTGAGCAGGTCGGCTACATGCCGGAGCACGACTGCCTGCCCCCGGACGTCTCGGCCACCGAGTTCGTCGTCCACATGGCGCGGATGTCGGGCCTGCCCGCGACCGCCGCCCGGGAGCGGACCGCCGACACCCTCCGTCACGTCGGCCTGTACGAGGAGCGCTACCGCCCCATCGGCGGCTACTCGACGGGCATGAAGCAGCGGGTGAAGCTCGCGCAGGCCCTCGTCCACGACCCGAAGCTGGTCCTCCTCGACGAGCCGACCAACGGCCTCGACCCGGTCGGCCGCGACGAGATGCTCGGACTGATCCGCCGCGTCTGGACCGACTTCGGCATCTCCGTCCTCGTGACCTCGCATCTCCTCGGCGAGCTGGAGCGCACCTGCGACCACGTCGTCGTCATCGACGGCGGGCAGCTGCTCCGCTCCAGCTCCACCAGCGACTTCACCCGGACCACAACGACGCTCGCGGTCGAGGTCACCGACTCCGACACCCACCCCGACGGCACGGGGGCGCTCCGCGCGGCCCTCACCGACGCCGGCGTCACCCTCCACGCGGGCGTGGAGGACGGTCTGCCGGGCGCCGGCCACATCCTGCTCCTGGAGGCGGCCGGCGAGGAGACGTACGACCTCGTGCGGGACACCGTCGCCGGTCTCGGCCTCGGTCTCGTCCGCATGGAGCAGCGCCGCCACCACATCGCCGAGGTCTTCCGGCCCGAGACGCCCCCGCGGCACGAGGAGGTGCCGGCCCGATGAGCACCCAGCTGCCCCACCCCTCCCAGGCCGCTCCCGACACGACGCAGATCCACAACATCGGCTACCGGTCCTACGACGGCCCGCGCCTCGGCCGGGCCTACGCGCGCCGGTCGCTCTTCTCGCAGTCCCTGCGCGGTGCCTACGGCCTCGGCCGCAGCGCCAAGTCGAAGGTGCTGCCGATGCTCCTCTTCGCCGTGATGTGCGTCCCGGCGCTGATCCTCGTCGCGGTCGCCGTGGTCGGGAAGCAGTCCAAGCTGTCGATCGAGTACACGCAGTACGCGATCTACCTCCAGGTCGTCATCAGCATCTACCTGGCCTCGCAGGCACCGCAGTCCGTCTCCCGGGACCTCCGGTTCCGGACGGTGCCGCTGTACTTCTCCCGCCCGATCGAGCGCGCGGACTACGTCCTCGCCAAGCTCGGCGCGATGGCCTCGGCGCTCTTCATCCTGACCGCCTCGCCGCTGCTGATCCTCTGGATCGGCTCGCTGCTCGCCAAGATGGACTTCGCCGAGCAGACCAAGATGTTCGGCCAGGGGCTCGTCTCCGTGGCCCTGCTCTCGGTGCTCTTCGGCGGCATCGGCCTCGTCATGGCGGCCCTCACCCCGCGCCGCGGCTTCGGCGTCGCCGCCGTGATCGCCGTCCTGACCGTCTCGTACGGGGCGGTCTCCACCCTCATGGGCATCGCCTTCGCCACCGAGAACGAGGGGGCCATCCAGTGGCTCGGCCTCTTCTCGCCGATGACCCTCATCGACGGCGTGCAGAGCGCCTTCCTGGGTGCCCCTCCGGGCTTCCCCGAACTCGGGGGTCCGAGCACCGGTGCCGGCGTGGTCTACGTGCTGGTCGTCCTCGCGCTCATCGCCGGCTCGTACGGCATCCTGATGCGCCGCTACCGAAAGGTCGGGCTGTGACAACCCTCCACATCGACCACGTCTCCCGCTGGTTCGGAAACGTCGTGGCCGTGAACGACGTCACGATGTCGGTGGGCCCGGGCGTCACCGGCCTCCTCGGACCGAACGGCGCCGGGAAGTCCACCCTGATCAACATGATGGGCGGCTTCCTCGACCCCTCCACCGGCAGCGTCACGCTCGACGGGCAGAAGATCTGGGGGAACGAGTCCGTCTACCGCCAGATCGGTGTCGTCCCCGAGCGGGAGGCGATGTACGACTTCCTCACCGGTCGCGAGTTCGTCGTGGCCAACGCGGAGCTCCAGGGCCTCGGCGACAAGGAGGCCCAGGCGGCCCTCGCCACGGTCGAGATGGAGTACGCCCAGGACCGCAAGATCTCCACGTACAGCAAGGGCATGCGGCAGCGCGTGAAGATGGCCTCGGCCCTCGTGCACGAGCCGTCCGTGCTCCTCCTGGACGAGCCGTTCAACGGCATGGACCCGCGCCAGCGCATGCAGTTGATGGACCTGCTGCGGCGGATGGGCGCGGAGGGCCGCACGGTCCTCTTCTCCTCGCACATCCTGGAGGAGGTCGAGCAGCTCGCCTCCCACATCGAGGTGATCGTGGCCGGGCGGCACGCGGCCTCCGGCGACTTCCGCAAGATCCGCCGGCTCATGACGGACCGGCCGCACCGCTATCTCGTCCGCTCCAGCGACGACCGGGCGCTGGCCGCCGCGCTGATCGCCGACCCGTCCACGGCCGGGATCGAGGTCGACCAGGTGGAAGGCGGACTGCGCGTCCAGGCGGTGGACTTCGGGCGGTTCACGGAGCTGCTGCCCAGGGTCGCGAAGGACCAGGGCATCCGCCTCCTGACGGTCTCGCCCTCGGACGAGTCCCTCGAATCGGTCTTCTCGTACCTCGTCGCGGCCTGAAAGGAGCCTGACCGATGTACAACCCCACAGTCGCCCGGCTCACCTACCGGGCACTCCTCGGCCGCCGACGGGCGCTGATCCTCTTCCTGCTGCCCGCCCTGCTGGTGCTCATCGCGGCGGCGGTCCGGGCCTTCAACGGCGCGGACGACCAGGTCGCCGCCGACGTCCTGGGCGGCTTCGCGCTGGCCACGATGGTGCCGCTGATCGGCGTGATCGCCGGGACGGGCGCGATCGGGCCGGAGATCGACGACGGCTCGATCGTCTACCTGCTGTCCAAGCCGGTGAAGCGGTCCTCGATCATCTTCACGAAGCTCATCGTGGCGATCGCCGTGACCATGGTCTTCTCGGCGGTGCCGACGTTCATCGCCGGATTCGTCCTCAACGGCAACGGCCAGCAGGTGGCGATCGCGTACACGGTGGCGGCCCTGGTGGCCTCCATCGCCTACAGCGCGCTGTTCCTGCTGCTCGGCACGGTCAGCCGGCACGCGGTGGTCATCGGCCTCGTCTACGCGCTGGTCTGGGAGACCCTCTTCGGCTCCCTGATCTCCGGCGCCAAGACCCTGAGCGTCCAGCAGTGGTCGCTCGCCCTCGCGGAGAAGGTCACCGGTGACGGTCTGATCGACTCCGAGGTCGGTCTCACCACGGCGACCGTCCTCCTCGTGGCGGTCACGGTCGTGGCGACCTGGTTCGCCGGCCACAAGCTGCGGACGCTGACCCTGGCGGGCGAGGAGTAGGCCCCGGGACCATGCGGAGTCGGTACGACTCCGAAGGTCGTCGCACGGCTCCGGGAGGCCCTCCCGGAGCCGTGCCGCGCCCCTTTCAGACCACCCGGTCCCGGGCCGCGAGGAGACCCACCGCGAGGGCCACCGCGCAGACGCCCAGGACCAGGGCGATCGGCAGGGTCCAGGAGCCGGTGGCCTGGTGCAGGGCGCCGGCGGCCAGCGGACCCGCCGCGCCGAGCAGATAGCCGACCGACTGGGCCATCCCGGACAGCCGGGACGCGGTCGCCGCGTCCCCCGAGCGCAGCACGATCAGGGTCAGGGCGAGGCCCAGCGCACCGCCCTGGCCGACGCCGAGTACGCCCGACCAGAGCCAGGCGCCCTCGACCGGCGCGACGAGCAGACCGACGTAACCGGCCGCGACCAGCGCCGTGACCAGGACGATCAGCGGCCGCTGACTCCGCGTCCGGCCGGCGAGCAGCGGCACCGCGAAGGCGCCCACGATCTGGGTGAGGGTGTTGAAGGCGAAGACCACCCCGGCCGTGGAGCGGCTCATCCCGTGGTCGGTGAAGATCGTCGGCATCCAGGCGATCAGCACGTACGTCCAGACCGATTGCATGCCCATGAACAGGGTCACCTGCCAGGCCAGCGGCGAGCGCCAGAGGCTCACCGGTCGGGCGTCGCCGGCCGGGACGGCCCGTACCCCGTGGCCCGTACGGCCCCTGGCGATCAGCACCTGCGGCAGCCAGGCCACCGCCGCGACCATGGCGAGCAGCGACCAGACGCCGAGCGAGGCCTTCCAGCCGCCGCCGAGGGTCTCCTCGAGCGGCACCGCGGCCGCCGCCGCCACCGTCGCGCCGGCGATCATCGCGCCCGTGTAGACGGAGGTCATCGCCGCGGCCCGGTCGGGGAAGTCCCGCTTGATCAGGCTGGGCATCAGGACGTTGAGCAGGGCGATCGCGGTGCCGACGAGGATCCCGCCGCCGTAGAGCGCGTACACGGACGGCAGCACGCGCGCGAGGATGCCGACGGCGAGCAGGAGGAGCGCGGCGAACAGCACCCGCTCGGCGCCGAAGCGGCGCCCCAGCCACGGCGCGACCAGCGCGCCCAGGCCCAGGAAGAGCACCGGGACCGAGGTGAGGAGCGAGCTCGCCGTCGAGGACAGACCGAGGGCGGTGGAGATCTCGCCCACCAGGGGCGCCACGCTCGCCAGCGAGGCCCGCATGTTCAGCGAGGCCAGCACGATCCCGACGAGGAGCACCGCCGGGTGGGCGAGCAGCGCGCGCCGGGCCGCCACGCCCTCGGCTGAGGCGAGGCCCCCGGCCCCTGCCCCGCCCCCTGCCCCGGCATCGGCCCCGGCCTCGGCGTCGACCAGCACGCCCACCGGGGCATGATCCGGCGTCCGTATCTCCCCGCTCACCGGCTCTCCCCCGTCTTCCCCGCGCTCCCCGACCGCTTCTGTTCGTCCGTCAGCGCCACGACCGCCTCCATCGGCACCCGCAGCAGCTCCCGCGCCTGACGCTCCGCCTCCTCCGGGTCGCCCGCCTCGATCGCCGCCGCCAGGGCCTCGTGGGTGTCCATGTCGACCGGCGGCATCTCCCGGTCGCCGAGCGCCTCCACCAGCACCTCGTGCACCTGCGCCGAGAAGAAGCGGTACACCTCGACGAAGGCCGCGTTGTGCGTCGCGCCCACGACCGCCAGGTGGAAGGCGAGGTCCGCGTCCGCGTCCCGGTCACCCTCCTCTCGCAGGGTGGTGAGGGCCGCCCGCAGCCGCACCAGGTCGTGGGTGTCCCGGCGCACCGCCGCGAGCCGGGCGGCCTCCGCCTCCAGGGCGATCCGCAGCTCGATCACGTCCGCCGCGCCCGCGTGGCGCACCCCGGACAGCACGGCGGCAGGATCGGCGGTCGACCTGACGAAGGTGCCGTTGCCCTGCCGGGACTCCAGGAGACCGGCGTGGACGAGGACCCGGACCGCCTCGCGGACGGTGTTGCGGCCCACGCCGAGCTGCTGGGCGAGCTCGTGCTCGGTGGGGATGCGGTCGCCGACCGCCCACTCCCCGTCCGCGAGCTGCGCACGCAGCTGTTCCACGACGGAGTCCACCAGCGAGGTCCGCCCCGCCGCCTTGAGCGCCATGCCGTTACGACCCCTCTATTCGCCCGGTTGCCCAGTCATCCTACAACTGACCATGTGGGGGACACCGGACTACTGTGGGGCCGTACGCGGACCGAACACCCTCACCACCCTCGGGAGTCAGTCATGTCAGACCGCTTCGACGTCGTCGTACTCGGAGCTGGCCCCGGCGGCTACGTCGCCGCCATCCGCGCCGCCCAGCTGGGCAAGCGGGTCGCGGTCGTCGAGGAGAAGTACTGGGGCGGTGTCTGCCTGAACGTCGGCTGCATCCCCACCAAGGCGCTGCTGCGCAACGCCGAACTCGCCCACATCTTCAACCACGAGGCGAAGACCTTCGGCATCAAGGTCGACGGCAGTGTCACCTTCGACTACGGCGACGCCTTCCGCCGCAGCCGCTCGGTCGCGGACGGCCGGGTCAAGGGCGTCCACTTCCTCATGAAGAAGAACGGGATCACCGAGTTCGACGGCCGGGGCACCTTCCTCGACGCGAACACCCTCCAGGTGGCCAAGGCCGACGGCACCTCGGAGACGATCACCTTCGACAACTGCATCATCGCCACCGGCGCCACCCCGCGCCTGCTGCCGGGCACCGCCCGCAGTGAGCGCGTCGTGTCGTACGAGGAGCAGATCCTCGCCGAGGACGCCCCGCAGTCGATCGTCATCGCCGGCGCCGGCGCGATCGGCATCGAGTTCGCGTACGTGCTGAACAACTACGGCACCAAGGTCACCATCGTCGAGTTCCTCGACCGCATCGCCCCGCTGGAGGACGAAGAGGTCTCCAAGGAGCTGGCGAAGCAGTACCGCAAGCTCGGCATCGACGTCCTGACCTCCACCCGTGTCGAGGCCATCGACGAGTCCGGCCCGCAGGTCCGCGTCACCGTCACCGGCAAGGACGGGGCCCAGAAGGTCCTGGAGGCCGACAAGGTCCTTCAGGCCATCGGCTTCGCCCCGAACGTCACCGGCTACGGCCTGGAGGCCACCGGTGTCGCGCTGACCGAGCGCGGCGCGATCGACGTCGACGGCCGCTGCCGCACCTCCGTGCCGCACATCTACGCCATCGGTGACGTGACCGCGAAGCTGATGCTCGCGCACACGGCCGAGGCCATGGGCGTCATCGCGGCCGAGACCATCGGGGACGCCGAGACGATGGAGCTCGACTACCCGATGATCCCGCGCGCGACCTACTGCCAGCCGCAGATCGCCAGCTTCGGCTGGACCGAGGCGCAGGCCCGCGAGAAGGGCTTCGACGTCAAGGTCGCCAAGTTCCCGTTCGTCGCGAACGGCAAGGCACACGGCCTCGGCGACGCCACGGGCTTCGTCAAGATCATCGCCGACGGGACGCACGGCGAGATCATCGGCGCCCACCTGATCGGCCCCGACGTCACCGAGCTGCTGCCCGAGCTGACGCTGGCCCAGCAGTGGGACCTCACGGTCCACGAGGTCGCGCGGAACGTCCACGCGCACCCGACGCTGGGCGAGGCCGTGAAGGAAGCGATCCACGGCATTGCCGGACACATGATCAATTTCTAAGGTTTCTCACGGTTCCGGGTGATAGGCACTGAAAGGTGCCGAATAGAGAATCCCCGGACAGCGACGCCTCTCCGGGTGGCGAACCATCCCGACCGATCAGGTCGTGGGTGCGTTCGTCACCCGGTACGCATGTCTGGCTGCTGGTCATCGCGATCACGAGCCTCGTCATCGCGCTCTCGCCCGACGGCCTGGAGAGCTATCTCCTCCACCGCAACAGCAGCAACCTCCACCAGCTCGCGCACCACCCGGCGCGGGCTCTGCTCGGCAGCGCGTTCTGGATCGAGGACCCGGCGGACCTGCTGCTCTACGCGGTCCTCTTCGAGCTCTTCCACGCCCCGGTGGAGCGGTGGCTCGGCACGCCGAAGTGGCTCTTCACCGTGGCCACGGCGCACATCGCGGCGACCCTCATCAGCCAGCAGGTCGTCCTGGACGCCATCCGCGACCACGACGTGCCGCGCAGCATGGCGCACGTCGTCGACATCGGGGTCAGCTACGGGCTCGCCGCCTCCGTGGGCATCCTGACCTACCGGCTGCCCCGGCCCTGGCGCTGGTTCTACCTCGCGGGAGCCGTCGCCTTCTTCCTCGTGCCGCTGGTGGCCGGCCGCACGTACACCGATCTCGGCCACGCGATCTCCCTGGCGATCGGGCTCGCCTGCTATCCGCTGACCCGAGGAAAACCAGTCGCTCCCGAACAGCGCACCGGCGCACACTAGTCGTGCGGGGGAAACGGGGGATCTCCCGGAAGCGGCCGCTTCGAGCGCGCGTACGTGTACGTCCGTGCGAGGCCGTGAACGTCGAAGGCCCGCTCCCTTGAGGGGAGCGGGCCTTCTTCGGTGTCCAGGAAGCTCAGGCGCTCAGCAGGCGCTCCAGGACGACCGCGATGCCGTCCTCCTCGTTCGACGAGGTCACCTCGTCCGCCACCGCCTGCAGTTCCTCATGCGCGTTGCCCATCGCCACACCGTGGGCCGCCCAGGCGAACATCGGGATGTCGTTCGGCATGTCGCCGAAGGCGATCGTCTCCGCGGCCTTCACGCCCAGCCGGCGCGCGGCCAGGGAGAGCCCCGTCGCCTTGCTCAGACCGAGCGGGAGGATCTCCACGATCCCCGGCCCGGCCATGACGACGTCCACGAGCCCGCCGACCGTCTCGCGCGCGATCCGCGTCAGCTCGTCGTCGCTCAGCTCCGGGTGCTGGACGTAGAGCTTGGTCAGCGGCGCCGCCCACAGCTCCGCAGGGTCCTCGTACGGGACGTACGGCAGGCGCCCCTCGTGGACCTGGTAGCCGGGGCCCATCAGGACCTCGCCCTCCAGACCGTCGCGACTGGCGGCCAGCGCCAGCGGGCCGATCTCCGCCTCGATCTTGGAGAGCGCGAGCCCGGCGAGCTGCCGGTCCAGGGTGAGCGAGGTCAGCAGCCGGTGCTCACCGGCGTGGTAGACCTGCGCGCCCTGCCCGCACACCGCGATCCCCTCGTAGCCGAGGTCGTCGAGGATGTGCCGCGTCCAGGGAACCGCCCGGCCGGTGACGACGATGTGCGCGGCGCCCGCCTCGGTCACGGCGGCGAGCGCGTCCCGCGTGCGGCCGGAGACGGACTCGTCGGCGCGCAGCAGCGTGCCGTCGAGGTCCGTCGCCACCAGGCGGTAGGGGAAGGGGCTCACTTGGCGATCGGCTCCAGGACCTCGCGCCCGCCCAGGTACGGCCGCAGGATCTCGGGCACGCGCACCGAGCCGTCGGGCAGCTGGTGGTTCTCCAGGATCGCCACGATCGTGCGCGGTACGGCGCACAGCGTGCCGTTCAGGGTGGCCAGCGGCTGCACGGTCTTCTTGCCGCCCTGCTCGTCGCGCATGCGGACGGAGAGGCGGCGGGCCTGGAAGCTGTTGCAGTTCGAGGCGGAGGTCAGCTCGCGGTACTTGCCCTGGGTCGGGATCCACGCCTCGCAGTCGAACTTGCGGGAGGCGGAGGCGCCGAGGTCACCGGTGGCGACGTCGATGACCTGGAACGGCAGATCCAGAGCGGTCAGCCACTGCTTCTCCCAGTCCAGGAGCCGCTTGTGCTCGTTCTCCGCGTCCTCGGGCGCGACGTACGAGAACATCTCGACCTTGTCGAACTGGTGGACGCGGAAGATGCCGCGGGTGTCCTTGCCGTACGTGCCGGCCTCGCGGCGGAAGCACGGGGAGAAGCCGGCGTAGCGCAGCGGCAGCTTGTCCGCGTCGATGATCTCGTCCATGTGGTACGCGGCGAGCGGGACCTCGGAGGTGCCGACCAGGTAGAGGTCGTCGTTCTCCAGGTGGTACACGTTCTCCGCGGCCTGGCCGAGGAAGCCGGTGCCCTCCATGGCGCGCGGGCGGACCAGCGCCGGGGTCAGCATCGGGATGAAGCCGGCCTCGGTGGCCTGGGCGATCGCCGCGTTGACCAGGGCGAGCTCCAGGAGGGCGCCCACGCCGGTCAGGTAGTAGAAGCGCGAGCCGGAGACCTTGGCGCCACGCTCGACGTCGATGGCGCCGAGCGCTTCGCCGAGCTCCAGGTGGTCCTTGGGCTCGAAGCCCTCGGCCGCGAAGTCGCGGATGGTGCCGTGCGTCTCCAGGACGACGAAGTCCTCCTCGCCGCCGACCGGGACGTCCGTGTGGACGATGTTCCCGAGCTGGAGCAGGAGCCGCTTGGCCGTCTCGTCGGCCTCGTTCTGTTCGGCCTCGGCGGCCTTGACGTCAGTCTTGAGCTGCTCGGCCTTCTGCAGGAGCTCGGTGCGCTCCTCGGGCGTGGCCCTGGGGATCAGCTTTCCGAGCGCCTTCTGCTCGGATCGGAGCTCGTCGAAGCGGACGCCGGACGACCTGCGCCGCTCATCGGCGGAGAGCAGGGCGTCGACGAGCGCGACGTCCTCTCCACGGGCGCGCTGGGAGGCGCGAACACGGTCGGGGTCCTCACGGAGCAGGCGAAGGTCAATCACCCCACCAGGCTACCGGTGCCCGCTTGCGCGCCCCCACCGCATAAGGTCGCGCGTGTTGTTTTGCCCGAATTGCCGCTCAGGGAAAAGCGGATCACGGGCCACCGCATTCACTTATCCACAGGCTGTGCGGAAGTTCTGTGGACTACGGGGAAGATCGCGGGGATTCCGCGCGGCGGGCCTGGCAATTCCGTGATCAAACGCCATTTGCCCACTCATTCGGGTGGGAATTGCTCGCTCCAAAGAGTTGATCCGCGGAAACGCGCTGACGGATGCGTCATCGGCGCACTGTGGACGGCTCGGGCGCGGCTGAAGGTAGCTGGGGTGATTTGTCGACCATGTCGGATTGTGATGTCGACTTGTCCCCAGGTCGAGCAGAGCCCTGTGGATAACCTCTGTGGGTAACTGAAAAGTATGCAGGTAGGACTAGTTGTTCGTACCTGTGGACGACCGCCCCCGGCGGCGGGAGCGGTCGGTCAGTATCGGGTCAGGCCCGACCGTCCTGGGCCCTCGCCAGCCAGTCGGAGGCCGCCGTGAAGTCCCCGTCCGACGTCCCGCGCCGCAGCGCCGACACGTCCCCCACCGCGACGCCCGCCCGCGGGTACGAGCCGAGGAAGCGCACCTTGGGGCAGTTCCGCTTGAGCCCCATCAGCGCCTCGCCCACCCGGCGGTCCGAGATATGGCCCTCGGCGTCCACGGCGAAGCAGTAGTTCCCGATCCCCGCTCCCGTGGGCCGGGACTGGATCAGCATCAGGTTCACCCCGCGCACCGCGAATTCCTGGAGCAGTTCGAGGAGGGCACCCGGATGATCGTCACCCAGCCACAGCACCACCGAGGTCTTGTCCGCGCCGGTCGGAGCCGCCGGGCGGGCCGGCCGGCCCACGAGCACGAACCGCGTCTCGGCGTTCTCCGCGTCGTGGATCTCCTTGACCAGCGGCTCCAGACCGTAGGTCACCGCCGCGAACTCGCCCGCGAAGGCGGCGTCGAACCGGCCCTCCTGGACCAGCCGAGCCCCGTCCGCGTTCGACGCGGCCGACTCCCACAGGGCATCGGGCAGGTGCGCGCGCAGCCAGTTCCTGACCTGCGGCTGGGCCACGGGATGACCCGTGACCGTCTTGATCTCCGAGAGCTTGGTCCCGGGCCGCACCAGCAGCGCGAAGGCGATCGGCAGCAGCACCTCGCGGTAGATCATCAGCGGCTCGCCGGAGGCCAGCTCGTCCAGCGTCGCGGTCACCCCGCCCTCGACCGAGTTCTCGATCGGTACGAGCGCGGCGGCGGCCTCCCCGTTCCGTACGGCGTCGAGCGCGGCCGGGACCGAGAGCATCGGGACGAGCTCCCGGGTCGCGGCCTCAGGCAGC
This sequence comes from Streptomyces sp. NBC_01255, assembly GCF_036226445.1. NCBI lineage: Bacteria > Bacillati > Actinomycetota > Actinomycetes > Kitasatosporales > Streptomycetaceae > Streptomyces > Streptomyces sp. NBC_01255. The sequence continues at coordinate 4,266,373 of NZ_CP108474.1, read as the reverse complement.
GTACGCAGCGCGGCCTCTGTGAAGGTGCCTTCGGGACCGAGATACGTGAACCGGGTGGCGGACATACCGTCACCCTAATGGTCGCCGGGCGCGGGGGCCGCCCGCTTGGACGACATCTCGGCCGGTTACGCCTCCAGGAGCCGCTGGCCCACGTACTCGCCCTCGGCGGGGCCGCCCGGGACCGCGAAGAGGCCGCTCGACTCGTGCCGGATGAACCGGGACAGCGCGTCGCCCCGGTCGAGCTTGCGCTGCACCGGGACGAATCCCCGGAGCGGATCGGCCTGCCAGCAGACGAAGAGGAGTCCGGCGTCCGGTGTCCCGTCCGGGCCGATCCCGTCGTGGAAGGAGAAGGGCCGGCGGAGCATCGCCGCCCCGCCGTTCTGTTCGGGGGCGGAGATCCGGGAGTGGGCGTCGGCCGGGATCACCGGCATGCCGTCCGTACCGACCTTGTTCAGATCGAGCTCGGTGGTCTCGGTGCCGCCGCTGAGCGGGGCACCGTCGGACTTCCGGCGGCCGATCACTTGCTCCTGCCGGTCCAGCGGCAGCTTCTCCCAGTCGTCGAGCAGCATCCGGATCCGCCGCACCACCGCGTACGAACCGCCGGCCATCCACTCCTGGGCGCCCGTGGCGCCGGTCTGGACGAAGATCCGCTGGTCGAAGTCGGGCTCGGTGGGCTTCGGGTTGCCCGTGCCGTCGACCTGCCCCATGAGGTTGCGCGCGGTCATCGGCTGGGCGGTGGCACCGGCCGAGCGGTTGAAGCCGTTCATCTGCCAGCGCACCCGGGCCGCGTCGCCCGCGTCCTTCTGGACGGCCCGCAGCGCGTGGAAGGCGACGAGGGCGTCGTCGGCGCCGATCTGCACCCACAGGTCGCCCTCGGAGCGCCGGGCATCGAGGGCGTCGGAGGAGAAGGCGGGCAGCGGGTCGAGCTGGGTGGGGCGTCGGGCGGCCAGTCCGGTGCGGTCGAAGAAGGTACGGCCGAAGCCGAAGGTGACCGTGAGGGAGGAGGGCCCGGCGTCGAGCGCGATGCCCGTGTCCTCGGCCGGCGCCTTCCCCGCCATCAGCGCCTTCGCCGTGGCCGACCAGCGGCGCAGCAGGGCGGTGGCCTCTTTGCGCCCGGCGCCCGGGGCGAGGTCGAAGGCGATGAGATGGCCGCGGGACTGGAGGGGGTTGGTGATACCGGCCTGATGTTTCCCGTGAAACATCACCTCGGTCGCGCCGACGGAGGTCAGGGCCTGCGGCCCGCCGGCCCCGAAGCCGGCGGTGGTGTCGTCGCCCGACACCGCCGAGGAGATCCCGACGCCACTGGCCGCGCCGATGACGAGTCCGGCCGCGCCCGCTGCGCCGACGGTGCCGAGCAGGCGCCGCCGGGAGATGTCCACGGGGGTGTTGTCGCCGCGGCTGTCGCTGTTGCCGCTGTTGTCGCTCTCGGTCACGAGGGTCAGCCGATCTTCACGTTCTTGTCGATGGTGGTCTGGTCGATGTCGGAGGTGCGGACGGTCACTTGGATCTTCCACTCGCCGGGCATCGGGATCTGGACGCCGTTCGCGCTCCAGTGTCCGGTCTGGATGCGGTCGGGGGCGACGGGCAGCGGGCCGACGTCCTTGGCCTCCAGGGTGAAGGCGACCTTGATCTCGGGGACGTCCAGAGGCTTGCCGTTGGGGCGCTCGACGAAGACATGGAGCGCGTTGGCGCCGGTGCGGCCGGGGTCGAGGCTGAGACGGACGACGCCCTTGCCGTCGACGCCGCCGGTGTCGAAGGGCAGCCGGATGTCGACGGGACGGTCGGGCACGGCGGCCGAGCCGGCGGTGGAGCCGGTGCGGCCGGCCTCCTCCTCGGTGCGGCCGGGCTCGGTGGAGGTGAGGACGGTGGTCACGGCGAGGAGGACGATGGCGACGGCGGCCTCGGTCAGCACCGAGCGGCGAAGGCCGGCCCGCTCGGGGTCGGCATCCCGCTCCCGCTTGCGGCGGGCGGTGGCCACGGCGGCGCGCTGCCGGGCGAGCTGAGCGGCCCGCTCGGGGTCCGGCTCGGGGTCGGGTTCGGGGTCGGGTTCGGACGCGGCGCCGACGAGGACCTCGGCCGCCTCGGCCTCCTCCGCCAGCTCGGCCTCCTCCGCTGCCTCGGCCTCCGCGACCGGTTCCTCGGTGGGCGTCGGGTCGGCGAGGCGCTGGGTCCAGCGGCGTGAGATCCAGGCGATGCCGAGGAGGACGACCATCAGGCCGATCTTGACCAGCAGCAGCTGCCCGTAGCGGGTGCCGGTCAGTGCGGACCAGGAGCCGACCTGGCGCCAGGACTGGTAGAGGCCGGTGGCCGCGAGGACGACCACGGAGCCGAAGGCGACCTTCGAGAAGCGTTCCACCGCCGAGCGCTCGACGGAGGGTGTCCGGTAGAGGGCGACGAACAGCACCGTGAGTCCGCCGAGCCAGGCGGCGACGGCCAGCAGGTGCAGGATGTCGACGGGCATGGCGATGCCGGGCTGGATGCCGGTCGACGCGTGCTCCGCCAGCGCCCAGGTACCGGCGATCCCGGCGGCGACGACCGTGCCGCCGAGGCCGAGGCCGAAGGCGAGGTCCTTCCTCTCCTTCGGGTCGGTACGGCGGGCGTAGGAGCCGAAGAGGACCGCGACGAACAGCGCCGCGGCGCCGAGCAGCAGCAGACGGGAGGTGAGCGCGGCCCCGGTCTTGGTCTCCAGGACGGACTTCAGGCCCGCCAGGTCGAAGGCGTCGGAGAGCTCGCCGGAGCCGGTGTACGGGTTGCGGAGGAGGAGCATCGCCAGCGTGGCGACGGTGAGGGTCAGCCAGCCCCGGACCACGGTCCGCTGGACCGGGCGGACGCCCGCCCCCCGCGGCCAGCAGGCCAGGACGAAGGCGCCGCCGCCGACGAGGACGGCGAAGGCGGCGTACGAGAGGTAGCGCGCGATGCCGTAGAGGGTGCCGACGAGTCCGCCGCCGGCGTTCTGCTCGGGCAGCGCGACGGAGGTCGCGGAGGGGGCACCGATGGAGAAGGTGAAGGCGCCGGCGATCGGGTGGCTGTCGGCGGAGACGGTCTGCCAGGCCACGGTGTACGTACCGTCCGGCAGTCCGGCGCGGAGCCCGACTCCGTACCGGACGACGGCGCCGCTGCACAGGTCGCGTATCTCGCCGGTGTCGGCGCGCCGTCCCGCCGGGTCGAGGACCCGGATCGAGTCGGCGCTCATCGCGACCTGCTCGGAGAAGGTCAGGTTGACCTCCTTGGGAGCGGTGGCGACCACCGCCCCGTCCCTCGGGTCGCTTCCGGTGAGCGCCGCATGCGCGGAGGCGGGGGCGGCGCCGGCGAGCAGCGTGCCGAGCAGCGCGGCCGCGAGGATCAGCAGCCGGGCCACGGCGGTACCGAGGCGCGGGGCGGTGGTTGTCATCTCTGTGTCACTCCGTCAACGAGCTCAGTGCTGCTGCGGGTTGTGGTTGGCTGCCTCGACGGGAACGTCGACCTTGATGGGGCCGGACTTCTCGAAGTGGAGCTCGATGCTGACCTTCTCGCCCTGCTTGGGCTTCTTCTTCAGCTCCATGAACATGATGTGGTTGCCGCCGCGTTCGAGCTTCAGCTCCCCGTTCGCGGGGATGTCGAAGGACTTCACCTCCACCATCTTCTGGTCCTTCGTCTCGTGGATCGTGACGTCGTCAGAGAGGGGGCTGGTGACGGAGGTGAGCTTGTCCGCCGTACCGCCGTCGTTGGTGATGGTGAGGAAGCCGCCGGCCATGTCCATCACGGGCTGCGGCATGTACGCGCCGCTGACCTTCAGCTCGGGCTCGTCACTGTCGGACGAACACCCGGTCAGCGCGAGTGCGGCGGCGAGGGCCACGGCGGCGGACAGGGCGGTGGTGCGGCGGTTCACGGGTTCTCCCCCTTGATGAGCTTCGGCAGATCCTTGGCGTAGTCCTCGACGGTCGTGTCCTCGCCGTACAGGACGTAGCCCTGGTCGGTGGTGGGCGAGAAGGCGATCACCTGGGCGCCGTGCATGGAGACGACCTTGCCGTTCTCCTTCTTCGGCGGGTCGATGCCGATGCCCATCGAGCGGGCGCCCGCCTGGATGGCGGAGAAGTCGCCGGTGAGGCCCGTGAAGGAGGGGTCGCCGGCGGCGGGCAGCCACTTGGCGAGCTCGGCCGGGGTGTCCCGCTCGGGGTCGGTGGTGACGAAGACGACCTGGAGCTTGTCCTGGTCGGCCTTGGGGAGCTGCTTCATGGCGATGGCGATATTGCTCATCGTCATGGGGCAGACGTCGGGGCAGTGCGTGTAGCCGAAGTAGACGAGGGTCGCCTTGCCCTTGGTCCGCTCGCGCAGGTCGTACTTCTGGCCCTTGGTGTCCGTGAGGACGAGCGAGGGCTTGGTGAACGGCCGGTCGAGGACGGTGGCGGCCTTGGTGGAGTCGTCGACGCCGGAGACCTCGGCGACCGAGCTGGAGCCCGTGCCGGAGGCCTTGTCGTCGTTGCCGCCGAGGCCGACGGCCGCGGTGATGCCGAGCGCGGCGACGATCGCGACCGCCGCGACGATCAGCGGCGTGCGCCGCCCGGGGCGGGCGGTGCCGTCCCCGGGCTGCGAGGTGGGTGTCTTCTTTGCGGACATGGTGGTTCTTTCCGAACTGGTCGGGTGGAGGGAGGGAAAAGGAAGGGGGAGCGTCAGGCCGAGCGGCGGCGGCCGGCGAGGACGCCGAAGGCGACGCCGGCGATGCCGACGAGGATGCCGATGACGCCGAGGATCCGGGCCGTGGTGTCGGAGGAGGAGGAAGAGGCGGAGGCCGTCTTCTCCTCGTGGGCGCCGGCCTTGTCGTCGTGCCCGCCCTTCTCGTCAGCGGAGGCGGAAGCCGAGGCCGAGGCCGACGGGGAGGTGGCGGCGCCGTGGTGGTCACCGCTCGCGGCGGAGAGCTTCAGGACGGGAGCCGGGTTCTGCGGCTCGTCCGCGCCCTCCTTCGCCTCCTCGATCCAGCGCACGACCTCCTTGTTGTCGTACGTCTGGATGGCCTTGAGCACGAGCTGGTCCGTGTCCTCGGGCAGCTGGCCGAGGGAGAGCGGGAACTGCTGGAACTGGCCGGGGCCGATCTTCGAACCGTCGGCGGTCCAGGTGACCTTGGAGACGGCCTCGTTGATCGTCTTGCCGTGCAGCTCCAGCGGCTTGCTGAGCTTGCTCTTCGTCACCTCGGCCTTCCAGCCGGGGACGGGCTGCGGCATGACGGACGCCAGCGGGTGGTCGAGCGGGAAGTTGACCTCCAGCTTCACGGTGGAGGCGTTGTCGCGCTCGTTCGGGACCTTGATGTTGACGGTCGCGTAGCCGCCCTTGGCGGCCTCGCCCTGCGGCTGCACGCTGACGTGTGCGAAGGCCGTGCCGGACAGCAGCACGACGGAGGAGAGCGCGATGCCACCGGCGAGGGCGACACGCGTGGCGGCGGAGAGACGCGAGGAGGCAGGACGGGAAACGTTCATGGCAGAAGACACTCCGGCTCGGAGGAGGACGGCGGGATCCGGCGCGCCGAGGGGCGGTACCCCTGTCGAGGCGTGCGGGTGTACGCGGCGCCGCTCCTGGTGAGCGGTCCGCGTCAGGCTGCGAGGACGCAGTCGGCGGCCGGAGGGCCGCGCCTGATCACCGTGTCCTCGAGCGCCTCGAACACGGGCGGCGGCGAGGAGTCGAAGGCCGTACGGGCCGGCCGCCGCGATCCGGCGTGCGGGGCGGCGGGCAGCCCGGCGAGCAGGCTCCGTACGAGACGGAGGGTGGCCCGCAGCGAGCGCACGAGGGTGCACTCGGCGAGCTCCGTCGCCCCCTGCTCGGAGAGCTGGACGAGCCGGACCAGGGCCCGGTCGCCGCGGCGCAGCAGCCAGCCCGCGGCGAGTGCCGCGAGCAGATGGCCGAGGAGCATCGGCAGTCCGGGCAGGAGCCCCGCGGCCGGGGCCGTCGCGTGCCCCATGTGGGCGTGGGCGGTGGCCGGGTCGAGCCCGGCGTCGCCGACGACCCGGGCGGCGTCGGCCGGGCTGAGGGCCCCGGTGCCCGCTCCGCAGACCAGCTTGGCGGCCATCCGCACGAGCGCGTCGTCGGCCGTGGAGCTCAGCGCGAGGGGGCGCTGCCCCAGGCTGAAGAGGATGTGCAGGCCGAGCTGCCCGCCCGCGAGGGCGCCGACGACGAAGGCGAGGGAGCGTTCGCGTCCGGTGAAGAGGAGGGTGGTCCCGAAGACGCCGAGGAAACCGGCGACGAGGGTCCACAGCGCGATGCCCGCACAGGCGGCGAGGGCGTGTCCCAGCGCGGACAGCACGACACAGACCGCGGTGAACACCGCGGCCCTCAGCAGCCGTGGAGCGAGCGCGGGGGCAGTCATGGCGGGGCCCATCATCGCACCAGGCGTACGCCCGGCATGAGGCAGGTCCGGAAGGTCGTTCTTGGGCGTCTTCGGGGCGACATACACCGGCGTATCGGCGTGGTGCATCCGCCGAACGAGCGCTCTTGTCGCCTTCAGGGGCTTACGAAGGGTTCCGTCCGGCAATAGGTATCGGTATGTCGAGCCGCTGCCGGGAGGCTGGAGCATGAGCATCTGGTGGTCACTGCATCTGCGGCGCGAGGCTGCGAGCGTGCCGCTGGCCCGCCGGCTTCTGATGGGCACGATGGAGACGGCTGGTGTCGATCCCGACGTGTCGTACGACCTGTCGGTGGCGCTGACCGAGGCCTGTGCGAACGCGGTCGAGCACGGCGGCGACGGCGACGCCGGCGGGACGGGCAGGGCGTACCGGGTGACGGCGTATCTGGACGGCGAGACCTGCCGTATCGAGGTCGCGGACTCAGGCCCGGGCTTCCCGGGCGCTCAGACGGCGCCGACGGCCCCCTCGGACGACGCCGAGCACGGCCGGGGGCTGCGTCTGATCGAAGAGCTCGCTGATCACGTCCAGTTCGGCAATCGCTCGGGCCGGGGCGGCGCGGTGGTCAGCTTCGACAAGATCCTGAAGTGGAAGGACGGGCCGTCCCTGCTGATGGCCTGAGCCTGCTGATGGCCTGAGCCCGAGAGGAACGTACGGATACGGGGAAGGGCCCCCGCCGGTCGGTCGGCGGGGGCCCTTCGTCTCCAACGTACGCGTGATCGCGGAGATCAGCCCTTCAGGCCGGCCATCCACGCCTCGACCTCTTCGGAGCGGCGCGGCAGCGCGTCCGAGAGGTTCACGTTGCCGTCGTCGGTGACGAGGATGTCGTCCTCGATCCGGACGCCGATGCCGCGGTACTCCTCCGGCACGGTCAGGTCGTCGGCCTGGAAGTACAGACCCGGCTCGACGGTCAGGCACATGCCCGGAGCGAGGGTCGTGTCGACGTACGCCTCGGTGCGCGCGGCGGCGCAGTCGTGGACGTCCATGCCGAGCATGTGACCGGTGCCGTGCAGGGTCCAGCGGCGCTGGAGGCCGAGCTCCAGGACGCGCTCGACCGGGCCCTCGACGAGGCCCCACTCGACGAGCTTCTCGGCGAGGACGCGCTGGGCGGCGTCGTGGAAGTCGCGGTAGGCGGCGCCGGGCTTCACCGCGGCGATGCCGGCTTCCTGCGCCTCGTACACGGCGTCGTAGATCTTGCGCTGGAGCTCGGTGTACCGGCCGTTGATGGGCAGGGTGCGGGTGATGTCCGCGGTGTAGAGCTCGTTGGTCTCCACGCCGGCGTCGAGCAGCAGCAGGTCGCCGGAGCGGACGTCGCCGTCGTTGCGCACCCAGTGGAGGGTGGTGGCGTGCGGGCCGGCGGCGCAGATGGAGCCGTAGCCGATGTCGTTGCCCTCGACGCGGGCGCGCAGGAAGAACGTGCCCTCGATGTAGCGCTCGCTGGTCGCCTCGGCCTTGTCGAGGACCTTGACGACGTCCTCGAAGCCGCGGGCGGTGGCGTCGCAGGCCTTCTTCAGCTCGGCGACCTCGAAGTCGTCCTTGATGAGACGGGCCTCGGAGAGGTAGACGCGCAGCTCCTCGTCGCGCTCGGCGGTGACCTTGTCGGTCAGCGCCGCCTCGATGCCGGCGTCGTGGCCGCGGACGGCGCGGACGGAGCCGGTGGCCTCCTTCAGGTGGGCGGCCAGCTCGCGGACGTCCTTCGCGGGGACGCCGAGGAGCTGCTCGGCCTCGGTGAGGGAGTGACGGCGGCCGACCCACAGCTCGCCCTGGCCGTCGAGCCAGAACTCGCCGTTCTCGCGGTCGGAGCGCGGCAGCAGGTAGATCGTGGCCTCGTGGCCGCTCTTCGCCGGCTCCAGGACGAGGACGCCGTCCTGCGTCTGGTCGCCGGTGAGGTACGCGTACTCGGTCGAGGCACGGAAGGCGTACTCGGTGTCGTTCGACCGGGTCTTCAGCTGTCCGGCGGGGATCACCAGACGCTCGCCCGGGAAGCGGGCGGACAGCGCGGCACGGCGCGCGGCGGTCTTGTCGGCCTGCGCGATGGGCGCGAGATCGCGCAGCTCGGTGTCGGCCCAGCCGGACTTCATGTTCTCGGCGAGCTCGTCGGACACGCCCGGGTACAGGCCGTTCTTCCGCTGCTTGATCGCCTGCTCTTCGGTCGACTCTTCCGGGGTCTCCGGCGTGAGCTCCTCGGCCACGGGTCTGCCTCCTCTTGGTACGACACTGAACCCCCACCATCGTACGGTCGTACGGAAGGGGGCCCAGGGCCGGAAGGCCTATTACCGGAGCGTCACGTTCCGCTCACTCGAAGCGGGCCGCGAGCAGGACCACGTCCTCCTCCTCGGTGCCCGCCGCGGTGAGGCCGTCCGGCAGCAGGGTCCGCAGGACGTGGTCGGCGATCGCGCCCGGGTCGCCCCGGTCCGCCTTCGGCACGCTCGAAGCGGCCGCGTGGAGCCGCGCGAAGGCCCGGTCCATGGCGTCGCCGGTACGGCGGAGCAGCCCGTCCGTGTAGAGAAGCACCGTTTCTCCCGGGGCGGGGGACAGCTCGACGCTCGGCGCCTCCCAGCAGGAGAGCATCCCGAGCGGAGCCGAGAGCGAGGTCTCGACGAACTCGGTGCGGTGGTCGCCGATGATCAGCGGCGGCGCGTGGCCGGCCCCGGCCAGGACGATCCGGCGCTGCGCGGGCTCGGCGTACGCGAAGAGCGCGGTCGCCGAGCGCGCGGGCTCGGTGAGCCGGAGCAGGAGCTCCAGATCGGAGAGGACGGCGACGGGGTCCTCGCCCTCCATCACCGCGTACGCCCGGAGGGAGGCGCGCAGCCGGCCCATCGCGGCCAGCGCGCTCGGGCCGGTCCCGGAGACGGAGCCGACGGCGAGCCCGAGGGCGCCCTCGGGCAGCGGCAGCGCGTCGTACCAGTCGCCGCCGCCCCGGGGGCCGGTGCGGTGGCGGGCGGCGAGCTGGACGCCGGGGACGCGGGGGAGGCGGCTGGGGAGCAGCTCCTCGGCGACGGTGGCGACCTGGGCGCGGGCCCGCTCGACCTGGAGGAGGCGGGCGAGGTGCTCGGTGGCGAAGCGGCCGTAGAGCCCGATGAGGTGGCGCTGGCGTTCGGAGGGCTCGGCGGGCTCGTCGTAGAGCCAGACGGCCGCGCCCAGCCGGCCGGCCTCCTCGGTGGCGAGGGGGAGGGCGTAGCTGGCGGCGTAGCCGAGGCGGGCGGCGACCTCGCGGTGGCGCGGGTCGAGGCCCTCCTCCGTACGGACGTCGGGGATGGCGATCGGATCGGGGACGCGGGCCGGGTCGGCGGGATCGGGGAGGCCGTCGAGGAGGCGGCCGTAGCTGGTCGCGCCGCGCGGGACGGTCTCGATCGTGCCGAGCTCGGCGTGGGCGAGCCCGAGGCCGATGGTGGTGGCGGGGCCGAGGCCGTCGGCGGGTTCGAGGACGGCCATGCCCCGGCGGGCGCCGACGAGGGCCGCACCGGCGCCGAGCACCTCGGGGAGGGCCTCGTCGAGGGACGAGGTCCTGATGAGGCGCTCGGTGAGTTCGTGGAGGGTCGTGAGGTCGGAGACCCAGCCGGCCAGCCGGTCCTGGATCAGCACGCCGGGCGGGAGAGCCGCGTCGACGGGCGTCGCCGCAGCGGGGACCCCGGAAAGGGGCGCCGCAGTGTGCGGGGGAGAGGGAACCGTGGAATCGATTCCAGCCACATTCGGCATGTGTGGGGCGCTCATGTCAGTCGGCTTTCCGACCGGTGCGTTTGACGCCATAGCATCGCAAACCCCCATGTCATTCTGCGCCGCTCGATGCATCCACATGTACACGCACTGGAGGAGCGATGTCCAGCATTGTCCGCATGGGACTTGTGGTGTCCGTGAGCTTGGACGCAAGGGTTGAAGTACGCGGGAAGTTGGCTGAAAATTACCCCCTGTGTGCACCTTTTGCGGTCGACTGGCGTCGTTTGAAAGCGCGTCATTCCGAGCGTGCTGGGTACGTACTCGATGACAGGCAGGGGCAGTTGGAGCTGCCCCGGAACGTGCCGTGGAACCCCGGCGTCTTACGTGCCGCAGGCCTCGGCCCGTCCCCCAGTGGCGGGGAACGTGTTCTGACCCGGCTTGGATCTGGCACCGATACGGATCGACCTGGCTCGACCTGGTTCCGACCTGGCTTCACCTGGTTCTGACCTGCTCCACCGGTTCCTCCCCGGCTCGACCTGGCTCAACCGGTTCATACCTGGCCCGTCGGCCCCGCTTCGGCGCGGGCGGCGCACCACCGACCTTGTACGCGCTGATACGCACGGTGAAGAGATCTGCACATGGTGTGATGTGGATTCGGCGTTCAACGGAAAGGAACGAGCGCTCATGCGCGAGATCCTCGGAATCCTGGGACCCCTCGTGAGGCGAGGAAGGCGACGCAGGCTCCGGCTCCGGCGCGAGGTGCTGACCGCCCGGCTCGACGCGGCGGTCACCTTCGCGGAGTGGGACTGGCCCGTCCTGCCCGGCGTGGGCCTGAAGACGAAGACCAGCACGGCCGCGGGGCCGGCCTGCGCCTGCCCCGACCCCGCGTGCGCGGTGCCCGGCGCGCACCCGTACGACCCCGGGCTCCTCGCGGCCACCACCGACGAGCGGATGATCCGCTGGTGGTGGACCAGGCGCGCGGAGGCCCCGGTGGTCCTCGCCACGGGCGGCGGCGCGCCCTGCGCGGTGAGCCTGCCCGCGGTGGCCGGAGCGCGGGCGCTGACCGCGCTCGACGCGATGGGCATGCGGCTCGGCCCGGTGGTGGCGACACCGACGCGGTGGTCGATCCTCGTCGCCCCGTACGGCCTCGAACGGCTGGGCGAGCTGCTGTACGCGAAGGACAGCGTGCCCAGTTCGCTGCGGTTCCACGGCGAGGGCGGCTACCTGCTGCTGCCGCCCTCGGTCGCCGGGAGCGGGCAGGTGCGGTGGGAGCGGGCGCCGCTGGCGGGCTCGGCCCGGCCGTGGCTGCCGGACGTGGAGGCCGTGGTGGACGCCCTGGTCGAGGCGAGCACGAGCACGCCGGGCGGCGGGAGCCGGCTCACCTACTGACGGCCGGCCGCGTACGGGCGCGGGGTGACCGTTCACCCGAACGGGTGTGTCCTGGCCCGACTTGCAGGGGAAACGGGCGCGCGGCCGACCGGCCGCCCGCCGGCCGCCGATATGTTCGCCCCACCCGTCGAAGATCCCGGGCGAAGGAGCAGGTGGGTCGCATGAGTCCGGTGATGAGCCCGGCGAAACTCCGCATGATCGGACTCGGGGCGGCCGTAGCGGTCGCCGTCCTGCTGCCGATCGTCGCGGTGGCGGGTCCGACGGGTGATCCTGTACGGCCCGCGGGCACGGGTGATGCGAAGTCCGGGGACGGGGGCCTGCTGCCGGACCTGGGGCTGGGCCTCGGATCCCGTACGGCGGAGCCTGCCGTGGCCGGCCCCGATCCGGCTCCCGCCTCCGCCGCCCCTTCCGCCCCCTCCGCGCCGTCCACGCCGTCCGCTGTTCCGGCGGCTCCCGAGCGGATCACGAAGTGTGGGCCGGAACTCGCCTCTCCCGAGGGCATCGAGGCGCAGACCTGCGTCCTGGCCGAGGGTCCCGACACATGGGCGCGTACGTACTACCGGAACGCGACAGGGCAGGAACTCGACGCGTTTCTGACCCTGATGGCGCCCGGCGGGCGGACCGTGCACGTACGTTGTCCGGTCGCGGCGCAGGACGAACCGGGAACCTGTGAAACGCCCAGGGAACGCGGTCAGGGCAAGGCCACGGCGTATACGGCGGTTGCGGAATTCGCGGGTACCGGCGAAGGGGGAAGTACCCCGCTGCTGCTCAGGTCGGGGAGCAACACGGCGGACACCGAAGGAAGTTGAGCGCCGGCGCCCCGGCGCGGCCTGGGGCGGGCATGGAAACGCCCGGTCGCTGGCGACGGGGGATGCACCAGCGACCGGGCTTCCAGAACGGTAACAAGAGATCTGCTGTTCGCAAATTCGATCTCGGTTATTCGGACAGGGATTTACCCGCCCGCAGACCGGGTTGTGGCGGAAGTCACCGACTGGCCGGTCTGTCAGTCACCAATACCACCTGGGGTATCAGCTGAGAGTCACCTGACGGTTCGTGAGGCCGCCGCGCGCCCGGCGCTCCTCGGCCGTGAGCGGGGCGTCCGAGGCGAGCGCCCCGGCGAGCCGCTCGGCGAACTCGGCGGCCGGCTTCTCGCACTCCTCGGCGGTCATGGAGGTCGGCAGGTCCCACACCGGCACCATCAGACCGTGGGCGCGGAAGGAGCCGACGAGCCGGGTGTCCGCGCCGAGGGACGTGCCCTCGCCGGCCTGGAGCCGGGCGAGCGCGTCGAGGAGCTTCTCCTCCGGGTGCGGCATGACCCAGCGCAGGTGGTTCTTGTCCGGGGTCTCGCACCAGTACGCGGAGTCGACACCGGTCAGCTTGACCGTCGGGATCGCGGCGGCGTTGGCCCGCTCCAGGGAGGCGGCGACCTCGGGGTCGGCACCGTCCGCGGACGCGGGGATCCAGAACTCGAAGCCCGTGTGGACCTCCGGCGTGAACGGGGCGTCCGCGTCGAGCAGCTCCTGCAGGCGCGGGCCCTCGGCGGGCACGCGGCGCGGGGGAACCGGGGTCCCCGGCTCGGTCTCCAGGGCACGCTGGAGGGTGTCGGCGAGGTCGCGCGCGAGGTCGCCGGAGGACGAGTCGTTCTGCAGGGCGAGGAGGACGGAGCCGTCGTCGCGGCGCAGCGCGGGCCACGCCATCGGCAGCACGGTCGCGAGCGTCACGGACGGCACGCCCTCGGGCAGCCCGCCCTTCAGGGTGAGCGGCACGGTGGCGGCGGGCACGAGCTCGCGGAGCGCGACCCAGTCGCACTCGCCCGGCAGGCCCTCGAAGGGGCGCTGGACGAGCTCGGTCACGGCGTGCGAGGCGGACCGGCCGTGACAGGCCTTGTAGCGGCGGCCCGAGCCACAGGGGCAGGGCTCGCGCGCGCCGACGACCGGGATCTCCCCGCTCGTGACCTGTGCCTGGCCGGCCTTGCCGGCCTTCGTCTGGGGGCGCTTCTTGGCCATGGTGTGGCTTTCTCCCGATCGCGGCGGTGCTGTGTGCGTGCTGTATCGGGCGCGAGCCTAGCCGCACAGGGCACCGCCGCTCCTCAGGCGGGGCGCGGCCCCACCCGAGGCGCGCCGGTCCGATGCGCCCCGGTCCGGGTCATGCCGGACCGGGGTCCGAGGCACGCCGGACCGGGGTCCGAGGCACGCCGGACCGGGGTCCGAGGCACGTCGGACCGCGGCCCGGGTGTCCCGGCGTCAGTCCAGATCGTCGTACGTATCGAGGAAGTCGAAGCCCGAGCCGCCGCCGACGCGCGCCGCGAAGTCCTCGCGGCGGTGCCCCTCGGTGACCACGACCCAGACCGTGACCTCACCGGTCGCGCTGTCCCGTACGCCCCAGTCCTGGGCCAGCGCGCTGATGATGTTCAGCCCGCGTCCGCCGCGTGCGGTGACCGAGGGTGTGGACGGCACGGGTCTTGTGGGACCACCGCCGTCCGTCACCTCGACCCGCAGACCACCCGCCGGGTCGACCCGCCAGGCCGCCAGGACATCGCCCTCGCCCCGTTCCGCCCGTCCCAGCGGCCTGCCGTAACGACAGGCATTGCTGAGCAGCTCCGAAAGGATCAGTACCGCGTCGTCGACGACCGATTCGGACACCCCGCTGCGGTACAGCTCGTCCCGCATCCGGTGTCGCGCCTCACCCACGCCCGCAGGGCCATGGGGTACGGCCATGCTCGACGACGTGGGCACCTCCTGTGCCACCACCAACGCCACCCCCGAGACCTCCTTTGCCCCACGCCACCGTGTGGATGCCCCACTGGACTGGACCGGAAACCGGCCAACGCGCGTGGCGTGTCGCACTCGTGACGATCGCGTACGCGCTGAACGCGCCGGTGCACTCCCCGTAAGCCCTGGGGAAGGTGTGACGAATGGGGCAGGAGCTCAGTCGCGGCCCAGCTGCGCGAGCACCTGCTTGGGACGGTTGGTGATGATCGCGTCCACACCCAGGCGTACGCACAGCTCGACGTCCTCGGGCTCGTCCACCGTCCAGACGTGGACCTGGTGCCCGGCCTTCTGGAGCCGCAGGATCACGGCGGGGTGGTGCCGGACGATCCGGATCGAGGGGCCCGCCACGCGCGCGCCCGCGGGGAGGCGTCCGTCGCGCAGCCGCGGGGTGACGAACTGGGTGAGGGAGACGGTCGGCAGAGTCGGCGAGGCGGCGGCGATCCGGTGCAGGGAACGGGCCGAGAAGCTCATGACCCGCACGGGAGAGTCGTCGCTGGAGGCCGGGGCGTCGAGTCCGAACCGCTTCAGGAGCTGGAGGAGCCGCTCCTCGACCTGGCCCGCCCAGCGGGTGGGGTGCTTGGTCTCGATGGCCAGCTCGACCCGGCGCCCGGCGTCGGAGACGAGCTCCAGGAGGCGCTCCAGGGTGAGGACGGAGGTGTACTCGGGGTCTCCCCAGTCGGGGCTCTCGGAGGCTTCGCCGCGTTCCTCGCGTTCCTTCCAGACGCCGAAGTCGAGCGCGGCGAGGTCGGCGAGCTCGAGGGCGGAGACGGCACCGCGACCGTTCGACGTACGGTTGACGCGTCGGTCGTGGACGCAGACGAGGTGGCCGTCGGCGGTGAGCCGGACGTCGCACTCCAGGGCGTCGGCGCCGTCCTCGATGGCCTTCACATAGGCGGCCAGGGTGTGTTCCGGGGCGTCCTCGGAGGCTCCGCGGTGGGCGACGACCTGGACGGGTCCGCTGTTCGGGTGCTGCCGTGCGTGAGTCACGGCGTCATGGTGCCATTGGCGGGGTGGGACGAGCACACCGGATGCTGTCCGTTCTGCCCGTATATAAAGGATGGGGCGCGGATGCACAGCTCCGCCTTACGGTGGCCTGACGCCCGGTGGGAAAAGCTGGTCACGACACCCTGCGCCAGACACGACCACCCACGACCACCCACGACCATTCCGCGCAGTGACCGAGCAGCCAACGAGGAGAGCGAGCTGTGAGCACCGAGAACGAGGGCACGGCGGTTCCGGCGGACCCGACTGCCCCGTCCGCCCCTCCGACGCCGCCCGCCCCTCCGACGCCTCCCGTACCTCCGGCCCCGCCGGCGGCGCCGACCGAGGCGGTGACGACGGAGGCGCCGACGCCTGCCCAGGCAGCGGCCCCCGCCCCCGCCCCCGCACCGGCTCCCGAGCCGGCGACCGTCGCGGCTCCCGCGCCGCCCGCCCCCGTGGCGGCAGGCGCGGCCGGTGGCTGGCCCCCGCCGCCGCCGGCCGTACCGGCCTGGGGCGCGCCGGTCCCGCCCGTACCCGTCGCTCCCCAGGCACCTCGCAAGCGGACCGGCGGCATCGTGGCGGCCGTCCTGGTCGCGGCGCTCGTCGCGGGCGGTGTCGGCGGCGGCATCGGCTACTGGGCGGCCCAGCGCGGCGACGAGGGCACCGGCTCGACGACGGTCTCCTCGGGCGAGGCACCGGCCTCGTTCAAGCGCGACCCGGGGACGGTCGCCGCGGTCGCGGCGAAGGCGCTGCCGAGCGTGGTCACGATCCAGGCGAAGTCCGGCGCTTCGCAGGGCGAGAGCGAGAGCGAGGGCGGCACGGGCACCGGCTTCGTCTACGACCAGGAAGGCCACATCGTCACCAACAACCACGTGGTGGCGTCGGCGGCGGAGGGCGGCACGCTCTCCGTGACCTTCTCCGACGGCAAGACGTACGACGCGGAGGTCGTCGGCCGGGCCCAGGGGTACGACGTGGCGGTCCTGAAGCTCACGAACGCCCCGAAGGGGCTGAAGCCGCTGCCCCTCGGCAACTCCGACCAGGTGGCGGTCGGCGACTCGACGATCGCGATCGGCGCGCCCTTCGGTCTGTCGAACACGGTGACGACGGGCATCATCAGCGCCAAGAACCGCCCGGTCGCCTCGGGCGACGGCTCGGGCGGCGGCAACTCGTACATGAGCGCCCTGCAGACCGACGCCTCGATCAACCCGGGCAACTCCGGCGGCCCGCTGCTCGACGCGAGCGGCGCGGTGATCGGCATCAACTCGGCCATCCAGTCCACCGGGAACGGCTTCGGCCAGTCCCAGGCGGGCTCGATCGGCCTCGGCTTCGCGATCCCGGTCAACCAGGCGAAGAACGTGGCACAGCAGCTGATCAAGACGGGCAAGCCGGTCTACCCGGTGATCGGCGCGACCGTGAACATGACCGAGCAGGGCGAGGGCGCGACGATCGCGGCCCAGGGATCCGGCGGCACCGCCTCGGTCACCCCGAACGGCCCGGCGGCGAAGGCCGGCCTCAAGGCCGGGGACGTGATCACGGGCTTCGGCGGCCACGCGATCGACAGCGGCCCCGCGCTCATCAGCGAGATCTGGACCCACAAGCCGGGCGACTCGGTCAAGATCACCTACGAGCGCGACGGCAAGACGGCCACGGCCACCGTCACCCTGGGCGAACGCACGGGCGACAGCTGACCGTACGGGACGGCGGCAGGGAAATGGGGGAGGGGAGCACCGGCAGACACCAGGTGCTCCCCTCCCCCTTTCACGCGCGGTGTCGCGCGCGTCTACGACCGCCACCCGTGGGAAGAGGCGAGGGTCTCGGTGCTCGCCTCCCGCGCATCCCACGCCCCCTCGCTCACGGCATCCCCGATATCCCCGATAACCCTGATATCCCGATGTCGATCCGCGAGGCGCTGAACTCACCGAACTCGCCGGCCCGCGGGCCCTTCCGGTGCGCCGGGCGGCGCGGCTCGTCGTCGCCCATGATCAGCAGCGGATCGAACATCACGACGGCGGCGGCCAGGACGAGGAAGATCAGCGGGCCGACGAGCATCGGCAGCACGTTCAGGAGCGAGGAACCCTCGGCCGTGTGCGACGCGTCGTCGACCTGGACGCTGACCGCGGCCATGCCCAGGTAGTGCATGCCGGCGACGCCGAGCCCGGTGAGCAGGCCCGTGCACCCTGCAACCCTTCGGGAATCGCGCGGCGGACGCCGCGAAACTCAGATGTGGAGATCTTGTGAACAAGGGACTCTAACCCGGCCCCCTCCCCGGCCGACCCAGCCCCACCCCGCTCCCCAGCCGGTACGCTGTAGCCCGCTCCACCCCAGGTGGGCCGGGGCGAGGGTGGGTTGCCCGAGCGGCCTAAGGGAACGGTCTTGAAAACCGTCGTGGCAGCGATGTCACCGTGGGTTCAAATCCCACACCCACCGCCAGTGGAACGGCCCCTGACCAGGAACGACAGTCAGGGGCCGTTCTGTCGTTCGTGGCTGGCGGGTCGCCGTCGTCCCTCGCTGGTTCCGGAGTGGAAAGGCTTTCGTCGTGGTGCGGATCGTGCTCGTTCAGGGGGACATCACGGCCGAGGCGGCGGACGCGGTGGTCAACGCCGCGAACTCGTCGCTGCTCGGGGGCGGCGGCGTCGACGGGGCCATCCACCGGAAGGGCGGGCCGGAGATCCTCGCCGCCTGCCAGGATCTGCGGCGCTCCCACTACGGCAAGGGGCTGCCGACCGGCCGGGCCGTGGCGACGACCGCGGGGCGGTTGCCGGCCCGGCATGTGATCCACACCGTGGGGCCGGTCTGGTCGCGGGACGAGGACCGGTCGGCGCTGCTGGCCTCCTGCTATCGCGAATCCCTGCGGGTCGCGGACGAGTTGGGGGACCGCACGGTCGCGTTCCCGGCCGTCTCCACCGGGATCTACGGCTGGCCGATGGAGGACGGGGCCAGGATCGCGGTGGAGACCGTACGGGCGGCCCGTACCGAGGTGGAGGAAGTGCGGTTCGTGCTGTTCGACGCGGGGGCGTATGCGGCCTTCGAGGCGGCGGTCGGCAGTCAGGATCTTCCGTAGGGCATTCGGCAGGGCAATTCGTCGAATTTCTCTCCGGGCGTCGCCCATGCGTTCGCATTCCTTGTGGCCGGGACTCGCCGGGCCGTCTTTCCGAGAGAAGGATTGGCGGAAAATCTGCCGGAACGCTTCCTCCCTTGCCGCGCCCGGATTCTTTCGGCCGCACGCTGCCCGTCGCCCGGCTGAGCTGCGCCGTTCTCGCTTCGCCGGGGTTTATCAGGCTGTCCTCACGCTTGCGGGGGAATAAGCCGCTCCGGGGTGGTTCGACGGGGATTCGGTGGGCAACTCTGGATTCGCGACGTCGAGCACAACGACCGAGGCGGTCGGCCAACTGCCTGGGTATTGGCTGTAGTTCAGAGAAGTTCTCGAAGCAGTTCCGTGCACAGCATCAGTTTCAGTTCCCGGAGGAACAGACATGGCAAGCATCCGTACCGCCCGCGTTCTCGCCGCTGCCGCCGCCCTGCCCCTTGCCGCCGCGCTCTTCACCGGGGTGGCCCAGGCCGACAACGGTGGATTCGCGGACGACGGATCGAACACGAGCGTCGCCACGATCATCGGCAGTGGTGTGGGCGGGGACAACAACGGAAACTCGACCACCACGCAGCAGGTGGCGACCGGTTCCGGTGCCTCCAACCAGAACAACACGGCGAGCGTGAACGGCTCCGCGTTCACCCACATCGACCAGTCGAACGCGGTGGTGAACTTCTTCCCGTGGTGGTAGTCGGCAGCAGCACGGGAGCCGGCCCGACGGGGGGCGTGACCGCGGTGTGAACAACGGCCTGTGCGCCGGTACTTCGGTACCGGGGCGCGGGCCGTCCCGCGTTTCCGCGACCGCACGCCCCACGGCGTGCGGTCGTCGGCGTACGGTCGCCGACCTTGACAGAGGTCCTGAATCTGACGGACAGTCAGAAACCTCAGTCGTCCCACGGGAGGCCGTCGCCGTGCACCTCGCCCCGACCGAGCGGCAGCTGCGGCTGCGCGCCGAACTCCGCGCGTACTTCCGCGAGGTGATGCCCGAAGGACCGCCTCCCCCCGGCGATACCGCCGCCCAGCGCCGGCTGCTCCGCCGGATCGGCGCCGACGGGCTGCTCGGCCTCGGCTGGCCCGAGGAGTACGGCGGGCAGGGGCGCGGCCCCGACGAGCAGTTCGTCTTCTTCGACGAGGCCTACCGGGCGGGCGCCCCCGTCTCCATGGTCACCCTCAACACCGTCGGGCCCACCCTCATGAAGTACGGGACCGACGAGCAGAAGGCCTACCTCCTGCCCCGGATCCTGCGCGGCGAGACCGTCTTCGCCATCGGCTACAGCGAGCCCGAGGCCGGTACGGACCTCGCCTCCCTGCGGACCCGGGCGGTACGGGACGGGGAGGGCGACGGCGCGGACTGGCTGATCGACGGGCAGAAGATCTTCACCTCCAACGCCCAGAACGCCGACTGGATCTGGCTCGCCTGCCGCACCGACCCCGCCGCGTCGCCGCACCGGGGCATCTCCATCGTCCTCGTCCCCACCGACGCGCCCGGTTTCTCCTGGACCCCGATCGCGACCGTCGGCGGGCTGACGACGACCGCCACCTACTACGACGGGATACGGGTCCCCGCCGGGAACCTCGTCGGACCGGAGCACGGCGGCTGGGGACTGATCACCGAGCAGCTCAACCACGAGCGGGTCGCGCTCGCCGCGATCGGCATGCAGGCAGAGGACTTTTTCGCGGCGGCGCTCGACCGGGCGCGTACCCCCGATCTGGTGACGGGCAGGCGCCGCATTGACGAGCCGTGGATACGGATTCGGGCCGCCGAAGCGCATGCCCGGCTGGCGGCAACGCGCCTGCTCAACTGGCGTTTGGTGGGGGACGTGGGGGCCGGCCGACTGGCCCCGGGGGACGCGAGCGGCGTGAAGTTCGCGGGAACCGAATCGGCGGTCGAGGTGTATCGAATATGTCAGGAGATCGCGGGCGGGGCGGGGACGGTGCGAGCGGGATCGCCGGGGGAGTTCGACGGCGGCGAGCTGGAGCGCATGAACCGGGCCGCGCAGATCAACACCTTCGGGGGAGGGGTGAGCGAGGTGCAGCGCGAGATCGTCGCGAGGATGCGGCTCGGCATGAAGGGGAGGGGGCGGCGATGAGCGGTACGGAGGCGGCACCGGGCGCGGTGCCGGACGAGTTCTACGAGCGGCTCGCCGCCTACGAGGGGAAGTCCGCCGCCACCGCCGGGATCGGCAAGGACCCGGTCAACCTGCCCATGATCCGGCACTGGTGCGAGGCCATGGGCGATGCCCACCCGGCGTACGAAGGGCCAGGGGCGGTCGCGCCACCGACCATGCTCCAGGCATGGACCATGGGCGGCCTCTCCGGGCACAGCGAGCGCTCCGGGGCGTACGACGAGCTGTCCGCGCTCCTCGACGCCGCCGGGTACACCTCGGTCGTCGCCACCGACTGCGAGCAGGAGTACCTCAAGCCCCTGCGGCCGGGGGACGCGATCACCTTCGACGCCGTCATCGAGTCCGTGTCGCCGCGCAAGACGACCAAGCTCGGCACCGGGCACTTCGTCACGACCCGGATGGACGTCCGGGCGGACGGCGAGCTCGCCGGCACCCACCGCTTCCGGATCCTCAAGTACGCGCCCGCCGGGCGCCCGCCGAAGCCCGACCGGCGGACCCCGGAGCCCGCCGCCGCGGCGCCCCGGCGGCCGCGCCCGGTCGTCAACCGGGACAACGCCGGATTCTGGGAGGGCGTGGCCGCGCACCGGCTGCTCATCCAGCGCTGCGGCGACTGCGCGAGCCTGCGTCTCCCCTGGCTGCCGGGGTGCGCCGAGTGCGGCTCGCCGGAGTGGGACACGGTCGAGGCGAGCGGCGCCGGGACCGTCTACTCGTACGTGGTGATGCACCACCCGCCCTTCCCGGCCTTCGACCCTCCTTACGCGGTCGGGCTGATCGAGCTGACCGAGGGCGTACGGATGATCAGCAACGTGGTGGGTGTGCCGTACGACAAGGTCCGGATCGGGATGCCGGTGCGGCTGGAGTTCCAGCGGGTCGACGACGAGCTGGAGCTCCCCGTCTTCCGCGCGGGAGGGGAGAGCTGACATGGACTTCACCCCCACCGAGGAGCAGGAAGCCGCCCGGGACCTGGCCGCGCGGATCTTCGGCGACCTCGCCACCCACGAGCGGCTCGCGGCCGCCGGAACCGGCAGCGACGCCGAGCTGTGGAAGGCCCTCTGCGCGGCCGGCCTTCCCGGCGCCGTCGAGGAGACCGGGCTGCTGGGCCTCGTCCTTCTCCTGGAGGAGCAGGGGCGCAGGACCGCACAGGTACCGCTCGCCGCGAGCTGTGTCTACGGGATCCTCGCCGTCGCCCGGCACGGCACGGAGGAGCAGCGCGCCCGGCTCCTGCCGGGCCTCCGCGACGGTACGACGGTGGTGACGGGCGCGTTCCCCGCGACCGGCGGGGTCGCGGCGCGCGAGGGGCGGCTCAGCGGGGCCGCCGACTGGGTGCCGTGGCTCAGGGACGCGACCCACGTCCTCGTACCGGACGCGGAGCGCGGACTGTGGCTCGTCCGCACCGAGGACGCGGCCCGGACCGAGACCGTCGAGCTCACCGCGCCCTGGTCCGCGGGGCGGCTCGTGCTCGACGGGGCGGCGGGGGAGCGGCTGGGGACCGGCCCCGGCGCCTACGCGGACGTGCTGGCCGCCGCCCGGGTCGCCTTCGCCGGGCTCCAGGCGGGGGTGTGCGCGGGGTCCCTCGCCAGGGCCGTGGAGTACACCTCCGTACGCGAGCAGTTCGGGCGCCCGCTCTCCACCCACCAGGCGGTCCAGCTGCGCGCCGCGGACGCCCACATGGACACCGAGGCCATCCGGGTCACGGCCTACGAGGCGGCCTGGCGCCACGACGAGGGCCTGGACGCCACCGAGGCCGCCCTGACCGCCGCCTGGTGGGCGTCCGAGGCGGGCAAACGGGTCGTGCACACCGGGCAGCACCTCCACGGCGGCATGGGCGCCGACCTCGACCACCCCGTCCACCGGCACTTCCTGTGGGGCCGGCAGCTCGACGCCTATCTGGGCTGCGGCACCGAACTCCTCGCCGAACTCGGCGACCTGCTCGCGAAGGGAGACCTGTCATGAAGCCCGGGGACGAGCTGCCGCCGCTGTCGATCCCGATCACCCGCACCCTGATCGTCGCCGGGGCCGTGGCCTCCCGCGACTACCAGGACGTCCACCACGACGCCGAACTGGCCCGGGAGAAGGGCTCCCCGGACATCTTCATGAACATCCTCACGACCAACGGACTCGTGGGCCGGTACATCACCGACCATTTCGGCCCCCGTGCGGTCCTCCGCAGGGTCGCCATCCGGCTCGGCGCCCCCAACTACCCCGGGGACACGATGACCCTGACCGGGACGGTCACCGAGGTGGCCGGGGACACGGCCACGGTCCGGGTCGTCGGGGCCAACGACCTGGGACACCATGTCACCGCGACGGTCACCGTCACCGTGGAGGTGGCGCGATGAGCGTCCGTACCAGGGACAGCCTCGGCGGGCGGGCGGCCGTCGTCGGCATCGGGGCGACGGAGTTCTCCAAGGACTCGGGCCGCAGCGAACTCTCCCTCGCCGCCGAGGCGGTACGGGCCGCCCTCGACGACGCCGGGCTGGCCCCCGGCGATGTCGACGGCCTGGTCACCTTCACCATGGACACCAACCCCGAGATCACCGTCGCCCAGGCCGCCGGCATCGGCGAGCTGTCCTTCTTCTCCCGCGTGCACTACGGCGGCGGGGCCGCCTGTGCCACTGTCCAGCAGGCCGCGCTCGCCGTCGCGAGCGGCGTCGCCGAAGTCGTCGTCTGCTACCGGGCGTTCAACGAGCGCTCCGGGCGCCGCTTCGGCTCCGGCGTCCAGCAGCGCGAGCCCTCCGCCGAGGGCGCCGCGCTCGGCTGGCAGCTGCCCTTCGGGCTCCTCACCCCGGCCTCCTGGGTCGCGATGGCCGCCCAGCGGTACCTCCACACCTACGGGCTGACCCCGGACGCCTTCGGGCACGTCGCCGTCACCGACCGGCGGCACGCGGCCCGCAACCCCGCCGCGTACTTCCACGGGAAGCCGATCACCCTCGCCGACCACGCCGCCTCGCGCTGGATCGTCGAGCCGCTGCGGCTCCTCGACTGCTGCCAGGAGACGGACGGCGGCCAGGCGATCGTCGTCACCTCCGTCGAGCGCGCCCGCGACCTGCCGCGGCCCCCCGCCGTGATCCTGGCGGCGGCGCAGGGCGCCGGACGGAAGCAGGAGGCCATGACCAGCTTCTACCGGGACCAGTTGACCGGGCTGCCGGAGATGGGCGTGGTAGCCCGGCAGCTCTGGCGGACCGCCGGCCTCACCCCGGACGACATCGACGTGGCCATCCTCTACGACCACTTCACACCGTTCGTGCTGATGCAGTTGGAGGAGTTCGGCTTCTGCGGTCCGGGAGAGGCGGCGGACTTCGTCGCGGCCGACGCCATCCCGCTGAACACCCACGGCGGTCAGCTCGGCGAGGCCTATCTGCACGGCATGAACGGCATCGCGGAAGCGGTGCGCCAACTGCGCGGCACGTCCGTGAACCAGATACCCGGCGCGGCCCGGACCCTGGTCACGGCGGGCACGGGGGTTCCCACGTCCGGGTTGATCCTGGGCGCGGACGGCTGACACGACGGCCGCAGCGGTGGCCGGGAGGGGCGGGCGGCCCTTCACTCGCGGCATGAACACAAACGCACCACCCCCGCACCCCGCCCCGCTTCCGGCCGCCTCGCTCCCGTCAGTCCGCCCGCCGCACGCACGGTCCGCGCCGTCTCCCGGGGCGCGGGCCGTGGTCACCGCCCTGGCGGTGGCGGCGGTGGCCGGCGCCGCTCTCGTCACGGGCCCGACGTCGGTCAGCGCCCGGGCCTCGGCTCCCGTCCCTGCCGCGCCCGTCCCTGCTGCTCCCGTCCCTGTCGCTCCCGTCCCTGCCGCGCCCGCGTCCGCGCCGCGTTTCGCGGGCAAGGCCTTCGACACCTGTGAGGCGCCGTCCCTCGCGGTGATGAAGGCCTGGCTCGCGTCCCCGTACCGGGCCGTCGGGGTCTACTTCGGGGGCCGGGGCAGGGGCTGTCCCACCCAGAAGGAGCTGAACCCCGCCTGGGTGGCCTCCGCCCACGCCATGGGCTGGCGGCTGCTGCCGCTCTTCGTCGGCTCCCAGGCGCCGTGCGTCTACTCCGCCGCGAAGCGGCCGTACGCCATCGGCACAAGCCCCTGGAGCCAGGGCGTCCGGGAGGCGGGCGAGGCAGTGCGGGCGGCGCGGGCCCTGGGGATCGGCACGAGCAGCCCGCTGTACCTGGACATCGAGGCCTTCCAGGTGGAGGACACACGCTGCGCGGCCACCACGCTCTCCTTCGTCCGCGCCTGGAACCGGGAGGTGCGGCGCCTCGGCTACCTGCCCGGCTACTACAGCAGTGCCGAGACCGGGATCCGGCACATCGAGGGGGAGCGGAAGGCGGGTACGGAGGACCTGCCGTCCGTGCTGTGGTTCGCGCGCTGGCGGGGCGTGCCCGCGCTGTACGCGGAGGCGTCGCTGCACCCGGAGGCCTGGATGCCGCACGCCCGGATCCATCAGTACGCGGGCAACGTCGCCGAGTCGTACGGAGGACGCCGGATGCTGATCGACCGCAACGCGGTGGACGCGCCCGTCGCCCGTGTCACGACGCCCGGCACCTGACCCCGCGCACCACGTCGCCCACCCGCCTCGGCCCTTCCCCAACCCTTCCCCGCCCCTCCCCCGACCCTGGTTCGACCCGGTACCGACCCTGACTCCGGTGGAGGGGCGACTCCACCCAGAGGAGGTCCGGGCATCGCCGTTCCTCCAACCTGAGGCGGACCCCGGTTCGGGACCTGGGGCCGATCCGCCGGGCACGGTCCGCTTCTAGCGTGGAGTCATGACTCCGCCACCCTCTGGCCCCGTCTGCACCGGCGCCTCGAAGGCCGCCCTCGGCCACGTGCCGTACCCGTCGTTCTCCTCGTACGTGCGGGCACGTGGTCCCGTGCTGCTGCGGACGGCCCGCTCCCTGACCGCCAACCCCTGCGACGCCGAGGACCTCCTCCAGACCGCGCTCACCAAGACCTTCGTCGCCTGGGAGCGCATCGAGGACCACCGCGCCCTGGACGGCTATGTCCGCCGCGCCCTGCTGAACACCCGTACGTCGCAGTGGCGCAAGCGCAAGGTCGACGAGTTCGCCTGCGAGGAGCTGCCGGAGCCGACCGGCCTCCCGGAGCCCGACCCGGCAGACCGCCAGGTGCTGCACGACGCGATGTGGCGCGCGGTGATGAAGCTGCCGGAGCGCCAGCGCCAGATGGTGGTCCTGCGGTACTACGAGGACCTCAGCGAGGCCCAGACCGCCGAGGTGCTCGGCGTCTCGGTCGGCACGGTCAAGAGTGCGGTGTCCCGGGCGCTCGGCAAGCTCCGCGAGGACCCGGAGCTGACCCCCGTACGGTAGGAAACAGGGGGGAAACCAGGGGGAAATCAGAGGGAAGAGCAACTTCCGCCAGTGAACACTGGCAATTTACGTACTCCCGGGTAGTGACATACCGCGCGGTACGTGCGCAGAATCTCCACACCCTTTCTGCCACGTAGCGCCCACCGGGAGGACGCCCCGTGTACAGCACCATGCAGGACGTACAGCTGACCGTGAGCCGCATCCTCAAGCACGGGATGACGATTCACGGGAAGTCCACCATCACCACCTGGACGGGCGAGCCCGAGCCGCAGCGCCGCACGTTCGCGGAGGCCGGAGCCCGCGCGCACCAGCTGGCCAACGCCCTGCGCGACGAACTCGGGGTGACCGGCGACCAGCGTGTCGCGACCCTGATGTGGAACAACTCCGAGCATGTCGAGGCATACTTCGCGATCCCCTCCATGGGCGCGGTCCTCCACACCCTCAACCTCCGCCTTCCCCCCGAGCAGCTGGTGTGGATCGTCAACCACGCCGCCGACCGGGTCGTGCTCGTCAACGGCTCCCTGCTGCCGCTCCTCGTCCCGCTGCTCCCGCACCTTCCGACGGTCGAGCACGTGGTCGTCGCGGGCCCCGGGGACCGTTCCGGCCTCGAGGGCGTCGCGCCGCGCGTGCACGACTACGAGGAGCTGATCGCCGGCCGCCCGACCACGTACGACTGGCCCGAGCTCGACGAGCGCTCCGCCGCCGCGATGTGTTACACCTCCGGCACCACCGGCGACCCCAAGGGCGTCGTCTACTCCCACCGTTCGATCTACCTGCACTCCATGCAGGTGAACATGGCCGAGTCGATGGCCCTGACCGACAAGGACACGACCCTCGTCGTCGTGCCGCAGTTCCACGTCAACGCCTGGGGCCTCCCGCACGCCACCTTCATGACCGGCATCAACATGCTGATGCCGGACCGTTTCCTCCAGCCCGCCCCGCTCGCCGACATGATCGAGCGCGAGCGGCCGAGCCACGCGGCGGCCGTCCCCACCATCTGGCAGGGCCTGCTCGCCGAGGTCACCGCGAACCCCCGCGACCTCTCCTCCATGGCCCAGGTCACCATCGGCGGCGCGGCCTGCCCGCCGTCCCTCATGGAGGCGTACGACCGGCTCGGCGTCCGTCTCTGCCACGCCTGGGGCATGACCGAGACCTCCCCGCTGGGCACGATGGCGCACCCGCCGGCCGGTCTGAGCGCCGAGGAGGAGTGGCCGTACCGGGTCACGCAGGGACGTTTCCCCGCCGGTGTCGAGGCGCGGCTCGTCGGCCCCGGCGGCGACCACCTGCCCTGGGACGGCGAGTCGGCGGGCGAGCTGGAGGTCCGCGGCACCTGGATCGCGGGCTCGTACTTCGGCGGTGCCGACGGCGAGGAGATCCGCCCGGCCGACAAGTTCAGCGAGGACGGCTGGCTCAAGACGGGTGACGTCGGCGTGATCAGCCCCGACGGCTACCTCACCCTCACCGACCGGGCGAAGGACGTCATCAAGTCCGGCGGCGAGTGGATATCGAGCGTCGACCTGGAGAACGCCCTCATGGCGCACCCGGAGGTCGCCGAGGCCGCCGTCGTCGCCGTGCCGGACGAGAAGTGGGGCGAGCGGCCGCTCGCGACGGTCGTCCTCAAGGAGGGCGCCACGGCGGACTACGAGACGCTGCGGTCCTTCCTCGCCGCCGAGGGCGGCATCGCCAAGTGGCAGCTGCCGGAGCGCTGGGCGATCGTGCCGACGGTGCCGAAGACGAGCGTCGGCAAGTTCGACAAGAAGGTCATCCGCAAGCAGTACGCGGAGGGCGAGCTGGACGTGACCCAGCTGTAGCGACGGCCTCAGGACATGCGTGAGGGGAGGGCTCAGGCCCTCCCCTCACGCGTGCCCGTACGGCTAGGGCCTATCCGACCCTGATCCGCCGGACAGGCCCTAGTTGGTGCCGATCTTCGCGAGCAGGTCGACGATCCGGGCCTGGACCTCGGTGCTGTTCGACCGCTCGGCGAGGAAGAGGACCGTCTCGCCGGAGGACAGCTTCGGCAGCTCCTCCTCGTCGAGGTCGGCCGAGGTGTAGACGACGAGCGGCGTGCGGTTCAACTGCCCGTTCGCGCGCAGCCAGTCGATGATTCCGGCCCGTCGGCGGCGCACCTGCATCAGGTCCATCACGACGAGGTTCGGCCGGGTCTCCGTGGCCAGCGTGACCGCTTCGGTGTCCGTGGCCGCCCGTGCGACCTGCATCCCGCGCCGCTCCAGGGTGGCGGCGAGCGCCTCCGCGATGTCGTCGTGCTCCTCGATCAGCAGGACCCGGGACGGGTGCTGCTCGCTGTCGCGGGGCGCGAGCGCCTTGAGGAGTACGGCCGGATC
Organism: Streptomyces sp. NBC_01255; assembly: GCF_036226445.1. Lineage (NCBI taxonomy): Bacteria > Bacillati > Actinomycetota > Actinomycetes > Kitasatosporales > Streptomycetaceae > Streptomyces > Streptomyces sp. NBC_01255. Next base: position 4,238,332 of record NZ_CP108474.1, on the reverse strand, counting down.
GGCGCCGTACGCGGCCTCCCGGGTCGCCTGCCCGAGCCCTGCCGCGAGCAGCACCGGCACCTCGGCGGCGACGGCGGCCTGGCGCAGCGACTGGAGCGCGGTACGGGTGATGGGCCCGGTCAGCGGGTCGACGAAGAGCGCGGCCGGGAAGGCGGCGATCTGGGCGTCGACCTCCTCGCGGGAGTGCACGATCACCGGGCGGTAGCCGCGGTCGCTGAGCGCCTGCTGGGTGGAGACGTCGGGCGCGGGCCAGACGAGCAGCCGGCGCGGGTTGTCGAGCGGCTCGGGGGGCAGCTCGTCGTCGACGGGCCGCGGCGCGGGACGGTTGGCGACCTCGACCGCGCCACCGGGGCCGTCGAGCGGCTCGGGGCCTTCGGCCGAGCCCTCCGCGGGCGCCCCTATGGCGTAGGCGCGGCCCTCGGAAGCGGCCGGGGCGAGCCCCAGCGCGGCCTCGGAGGAGGACTGCGGGTGCGGCTTGGCGGCGTTCTCGGCGGCGGCCGGTACGGGGAGCGCCGCCGGGGCCGGCGGGTCGACCTCCGGCGGGGTGGCGAGCTTGCGCCGCCGCCCGGAGCCGTTGGAGGGCGCGGGGGCCGCCGGGACAGCAGGGGCAATCGGGGCCACTGGGGCGGGAGGGGCCACTGGGGTCACAGGGGCAGCCGCAGGGGTCGCGACGGCCGGGGTGGCGGAGGCGGCCGCCGGCGGGACGAAGGGAACGCCCTGCCCGAGGGTGCGCACGCTGAACGCCCGCCCCTGGGTCGAGTCCTTCGACACCGTCGTCGGCGACGTCGTCACCGGCATGGGCAGCTCGGGCGGCAGCGGTACGGAGCCGGTGCCCGTCCCGGAGCCGGTGCCGCTCTGCGGCGCGGGCAGCGGGGTCGCCGACGGCGGCGCGGGCGCCGGCGGTGCCATGGCCCGGCGGCGACCGCTCGGCTCGGGCAGCGGCTGCGGCTGCTGCGCGAGGTGCGGATGGGGCTGCGGAGGCGTGTGGTCGGAGCCCGGGACACCGCGTACGGCCTCGTGCTGCCCCTCGTCGGAGACGGACAGCGCGGCGGTGCCCGGAACCGGAACCGGCGTGGGTACCGGCGCGGGGGCGGAAGCGGACGTGGTCTCGGGGCGGTCCACGTCGGCCGGCGGGAGCGCGAACGGCGTCCGTGGGCCGGCCTCGGCCGCTGCCGCCCGCTCCTGCGCGGCGGCCAGCGCCCGCCGGCGGCGCCCGCTCGGCTGGGCGCCCGGTACGTCACCGCCGGAGGCGACGGCGGGCAGGGCCAGGGCAGGACCGTGTGCGGCCGCGACCGCGTGCGCGTTCACGTGCTCGGCGGCGGCGACACCCTGCGGAGGCACGGCGGCGCCCAGTGCGGCCCGCCCCTGCGCGCCCTCGGCGGCGGTCACCACGGAGCCCTCGGCGGGACGGCCACGGCGGCGCCCGGTGGGCTCGACGGCGGGCCCGGCCGACGGAAGGGAGGCGGGCACGGAAGCCGGGAGCGCGGGCATGGCGGAGCTGTCGGCGGCGGCGTTCTGCTGGGCGGGGATCAGCTCGGCGGGGCCGGCCGACTCTGCCGTACGGGCACGACGGCGACCGCCCGATTCGGCGGCCTCCGGGGCGACCGGGCTCTCCAGGAAGGCGTCCGTGGAGGCGCGCCGGGCCCGGCGACGTCCGCCGCCGGAGGTCTCGCCCTCCGTGCCCGTGGCCTGCGCGGGGAGGGCCGGGACGTCCCGCGGCGCGGGAGAGGAAGAAGCAGAGGCAGTGGGCACGGCACCGGCCGCGGGCGAGGGCGTGGGTGCGGGTGCGGGGACCGTGCCCCGCCCGGCCCCGAGCGGGACCTCCAGGACGTACGCGCCGCCGCTCGTCCCCGGCACCTCGTGGGTCTGCACGACACCGCCGTGCGCCGCCACGATCCCGCGCACGACCGGCCCGTGGACCGGGTCGCCGCCCGCGTACGGGCCGCGGACCTCGATGCGTACGACGTCGCCGCGCTGGGCGGCCGCGACGACGATCGTGGAGTCGGCCGGCCCGGCGCCCTGCGCGGCGGCGCGGTTCTTGCCGGTCGCGTCGACGCCGGCGACGTCCGCGACGAGGTGCGCGAGCGCGGTCGCGAGCCGGTCCGGGTCCACCTCGGCCTCGATCGGCGGCGCGTGCACGGCGAACTGCGCGCGGCCGGGCCCGATCAGCTCGACGGCCCCGTCGATGCCGGCCGTCACGACCCCGTCGAGGAGCGCGACCCGCCGGTCGAGCTTCTCCGCGCCCGCGTCCAGGCGCTGGTAGCCCAGGACGTTGTCCACGAGCGCGGTCATCCGGGCGTAGCCGGCGGTCAGGTGGTGCAGCACCTGGTTGGCCTCGGGCCACAGCTGCCCGGCGTCGTCGGCGGCGAGCGCGCCCAGCCGGCTGCGCAGCTCCTCCAGAGGACCGCGCAGCGACTCGGCGAGGACGGCGGTCAGCTGTTCGTGCCGGGCGGCCAGCGAGGCGTACCGCTCCTGCTGCGTCTCCCGCTCCACCGCGTGCCGTTCCGCGCGGTCGGAGAGTTCGGCGGCGTGCTGCTCCTCGAGCTGCTCGTACGGCCTGCGGTCGGCGAAGGTCATCACCGCGCCGACGAGCTGGTCCCCGTCCCGTACCGGGGCGGTCGTCAGGTCGACCGGCACCCGGTCGCCCTTCTTCGCCCACAGCACCTGACCGCGGACCCGGTGCTTGCGCCCGGACTTGAGGGTGTCGGCGAGCGGCGACTCCTCGTACGGGAAGGGCTCGCCGTCGGCGCGGGTGGCGAGGATCAGCGGGTGCAGCTCCTGGCCGCCGAGCTCACCGGCGCGGTAGCCGAGGATCTGCGCGGCGGCGGGGTTGACGAGGACGACCCGGCCGTCGGTGTCCGTACCGACGACGCCCTCGGACGCGGCGCGCAGGATCATCTCGGTCTGGCGCTGCGAGCGCGCGAGTTCGGCCTCGGTGTCGAGGGTGCCGGTGAGGTCCCGGACGACGAGCATGAGCAGTTCGTCGCCGGTGTAGCCGCTGTACGAGTCGTAGGCCTCGCGGCCGTCCTCCAGGCTGGCGCTGGTCACCTCGACGGGGAACTCGCCGCCGTCCGTGCGGCGGGCGATCATCCGGGTCGGCTTGGTGCGGCCGCGCTCGTCGGTGCCTTCGGGGCGGCGCATGGAGCCGGGGATGAGGCGCGAGTCGAAGCCGGGCAGCAGATCGAGCAGGCCACGGCCGACGAGCGCGGTGCCGGGCGTCTCGAACATGCCGAGGGCGATCGTGTTGGCGTTGACGACCGTGCCATTGCAGTTGACGAGCACGAGGCCGTCAGGAAGGGCGTCGAGTATGGCTGCGAGGCGAGCAGCGCCTCGGGATGGCCTGCTGCTCACGACGACGGTTCCTCCCTGACCCACTGCACGTGCTTGCCTGTCGGCAGGCGGGCCCCATCTTGCCCCTCGGGCCGCAGCCTGTCACGGAGGGAGTCTAAGGGAGCCGCCGCCCGCCGTTCATTGTCCGAGGGCGGGAAGGACCGGCTGGAGGTCGGTCCAGCGGTCGATCTCGCAGCCGTTGACGCGGGAGAAACGGGCGTCGATCTCGCGGCCCAGCCAGGTGCCGGTGACGTGCGCGACGGCGTCCCCGCCGTACACCTGGGTGCAGAACGCGTCCTGCGGAACGGCCTTGAACGGGTTCCTTCCCGCCTTCGCGTGCTTCTCCAGCCGCGCGCAGGCGTCCTCGGCGTCCGGGTGCGTCCCGCCGGCCTGGTCGTCGCAGGTCAGCTCGAACGTGCCGTCGGCGCCGGGACGGCCGCTCTCGGCGACCGTCACGGTCAGCGTGTCGGGCGGGGAGAGCAGGGGCAGCGGCGGCAGGGGGCCGAGTCCGGCGGTCCCGGCGGCGGTGGCGAGGGTCGCGAGGAGGAGGCGGCGCAACATACGGATCTCCAGGAGCGGCGGGATACGGCGAAGGACACGGACACGGACACGGATGCGGGTACGAGGGCGGGTCCAAGGGGCCCGTCCCTTCTCACTAACGCTCCGGGCGCGGGGGCGTTGCGCAAGCGGGGTGCGCCGGGTGGGCGGCACGGGGCGCGGCCGGGCCCCCGGGGCTTTGCCCTGGACCCCGGAGGCCTAGTACGGTGAGAATCGATTGGTGACAGCCGGTTCGCCTGTGTCATCATCTGCACGCACCACTCGCGTATGCGCGGGGTGCATGGAGGCGTCGCCTAGTCCGGTCTATGGCGCCGCACTGCTAATGCGGTTTGGGTCTTAAAGCCCATCGAGGGTTCAAATCCCTCCGCCTCCGCCCCTACCGAAGCCCCGGCCCAACGGCCGGGGCTTCGGCCGTTCCCGGCCCGTGTGACCCCGGTCTCTTTCGGCGTGTTTCCGCCCCGAGCGCGCCCACCGGCGACCTCCGGCCACGGACACCCCGAACCTCTCCTGAGCAGCGTTTTCGCAGGTCACAAGGGGTGGGGTGAATGGATTTCACATGACGGCGGCAGTCATGTAATGTTCTTCCTGTCGCCGCGAGCGGGCCGAAAGGCCGGGGAGCGAAGGCAGAAAACAAAACAAGCACTCGTAGCTTAACGGATAGAGCATCTGACTACGGATCAGAAGGTTGCAGGTTCGAATCCTGCCGAGTGCACACAGGTGAGAGGCCCCGGACGAGAGTCCGGGGCCTCTTGCGTTGGGGTCGTACAGCAGCGAAGTACAGCAACCGGCCCAGGAGCGGCCCGGTCTCGCCCCGTGGGTAGGGTGTCCGCTCGACGGTGAAACCGCCTACGGCTGGGCCCGCCTTCTCAACCACGCCATGGCGCTTCGGCTATTGGACCGTCACCACGCCTCACGGCCCCGTCGCCGGAACCGAGACGGATGGACCTGTCCGGCCGATCATGCCGAAGACCAGCGTGAGCAACGAGACCGAGAGCATGCGGCCCTGCCCTTAAGCGGGACCCTCTTCATCGGTCGTTCATGTGTACGGCAGGGTTCCTACCGGGATCAGAAGGCGCCGGTCAGGCCCCACCAGTCGTCGGCCTTCCGGGAGGCCGGTGCGAGCTTGCTCGTACCGGTGCCCGGGTACACGAGCAGGCAGCCGTCTCCCGAGGGGCACGTGGTGGTGGAGGTGCCGGCCCCGGTGATCGCGGCCAGATCGTTGTAGCCGTCGCCGGTGTAGTCGGCGACCGCGAGGAGCGAGGCCATGGAGTTCCAGCCGCTACCGATCAGCACGCGGGAGCCGTAGGCGCCGGCCTTGCCCGGGTAGAACCAGAGCTTGCCCGAGGCCTTCTCGACGGCGACCAGGTCGGAGCGGGTGTCGCCGTTCAGGTCGCCGGCGCCGACCAGCTGCCCCATGACGTTCCAGCCACCGGAGCCGATGAGCTTGCGCGCGCCGAGAGCAGCAGCTCCCGAGTCCGTCACCCTGCCCGGGTACAGCCACAGCTTCCCTGTGGAAGCCTCGCGGGCGATCACGTCCTCCAGGCCGTCCCGGCTGAAGTCGCCCTGGCGCACGAAGGCGTTGAAGGCGTTCCAGCCTCCGGTTCCGATGAGCTCGCCATAACCGTTCCCGGGGAGGAACCAGAGCTGTCCCGCGTTGTTGCGGACGAGACGGTCGGAGTGCCAATCGTTGTTGAGTTTACTGAACTCGGGCTGACGTACATCGTGCCCGTGGCGTTGCCGGTCTTCCAGGCACAGAAGTAGCCCGAGGGACAGTCGCTGGTCGCGGCCTGCGCGGGCGATATGCCCGCCCCCAGCAGACCCGCAGCGGTGAGCCCCAGCGTCGTGGCCACCGTGGCCAGGCGCCGAAGTATTGAAGTGCGCAATTGATCCCTCCCTGAGGTGGCGCGGAGAGAGGTCTCGACGCACCACGCGGGCACCGTATCCGGGTCATGTGGCGATCACCGCAGGCAGGGGCTTCGGACCAGGCCGCCACGGTTCCCTGGACGGCAGGCGGCGCGGTGAGGGCCCGGCCACGCAGAACTCCGTGGGGGGACCTTGATCGGCCGGACAAGTCCTAGGCGAGCCATATGGCAGAAGAACCCGGGGTGCTCCTCGGGGTCTTCTCACGCCGACGTGCCTTGGATGGCTCAGCCGGTGCCGCCCATCGCATCGGACAGCTTGCCGATCGCGGTGCGCACCTGTTCCTCGCTCGCCTCGGCGTACACCTCCATCGTCATCGCGATCTGAGAGTGCCGCAGGATCCGCTGTGCCACCTTCGGGTGGACCTTGAGTGCGACCAGGAGCGAGCTGTACGTGTGGCGGGTGTTCCGAAGCGGGATCACGCGCACGCCGGCGCGGCGGGCCCGCAGGGCGAACATCCGGGTCAGGATCCCCGGCTCGATCGTGGAGGCAGACACGTCACGCACATCCGTCGGACGTACTACATCGATCAGGGGCAGCCCGTGGAGACGGCGGACGTCGTCGGTAGCGATCTCAGCCGCACGTTCACAACGTAACGTTTTCGATGGCCAGTTGAGGTCGCAGGCGGCCGGAAACTATCTTCCTCAATTCTTGCTCAGAAGAACGCTCTTTTCTCCCTCATCGCCCGTGAACACGGTTACGTTCCTTCCATGCGGCCACCTCATTGACCTAACAGGTGGCCTCACGATCAGCCTTAACGTGGGGGAACCATGCGTTTTTACAGCACGAGGGCCGCGCCCGAGGACGAATCGTTGGCGCAATTACCGGAGACATCGACCAACGGGGAGACCGGCTCGCAGGCGTGTGACAACCCCCGTCGCAACTGGATCGAGATCACCTCAAAGACCCCCGTCCACATGCCGACCAAGTGGGTAGGGACGTCCTTCAAGGACGGGCCCGGAGGCATCATGGTGGTCAAGGTCGAGAAATCGGGGACGCTCAAGGCGGAGATCACCGGGGCCGCGGAGGCAGAGGTCGGCGCCGTCATCGCCAAGGCCAAGACCTCGGTGTCGGTCACAATTGGCGCTGAGGTCGGGATCACTCTGGGACACGAGTACCGCAGGAACGTGACCAACAACAAGTACGGTCATCTTCAGTACGGCTCCTGGGGATACTCCGTAAAGTGGGCCAAGTGCGAGACCAGCGCGGATCGATGCGGCAAGAAGCTCATCAAAAGCGGAACCGCGAAGCTGCCCTCCTCGGAGGTCGGGTGGCGCTACTGGGAGACGAACTCGTGACGACACTGCGCAAGCCACTGACCGCGGGGGCGACCCTCGTTCTCGTATCCCTCCTGGCGGCCGGCTGCACCGACGGTGCAACACCCTCGGGTACCCCGTCGGCATCGGCGACGGGGAAGCCCACTGCGACGCAGTCGCCACAAGGGGAAAGCGAGGAAGACCAGGGCAAGCGCGCCAAGGCCGCACTGGAGATCGTCTCGCCGGATGAGCCGGAATTCGTGGAATCCGGGCTGGAGCGGGTTCGGGACGGTGTGCACAGTCTCTCCCCGCTCAAGAAGGGCAAGGCCTACAAGCTCTCCGTGGCTTGCGTCGGCACAGGGGCCGTGAAGGTCGTCATCGCGGACAAGCCGCCCCAGTCCGTGCCGTGTGACGGAGTACCGGCAGGCCGGCGCGTCGAGAATGCCCCGACACAGTTGCCGATCGACATCAGCGCAGCGGCTGGAGCCACAGGAATGATCGCTTGGCAGATCATCTCCGTTCCTTCCTGACAGCGACCGGGACCTCTTGCGTGGAGGTGGGTCGAGGTTTGATGATCGTTTTTTCTCTTCATCTGGGGGTTGGAACATGGCGCTCTTCGGGAACGCGCACGCGATCGATCCGGCGCAGGCGCAGCAGGACTTCGCGCGGCTGCTCGGGCAGGGGGAGCAGGTGCACGCCGCGTACCTGCTGATCCGCGACACGATCTTCTTCACCGACCGGCGCCTGGTGCTCGTCGACAAGCAGGGCATCACCGGCAAGAAGGTCGAGTACCACTCGATCCCGTACCGGAGCATCACGCACTTCGCCGTCGAGACCGCCGGCACCTTCGACCTCGACGCCGAGCTGAAGATCTGGATCTCGGGCAACGCCGTGCCCGTCCAGAAGACCTTCACCAAGGGCGTCGACATCTACGAGGTGCAGGCGATCCTGACGCAGTTCGTCGCGAAGTAGGAGAAGTAGGCAGAGTCGGCGGAGTCGGCGAAGTCGGTGGGAAGGCCCTTGGGGATCCAGGGGCCTTCCCCTTTTGGGTGAACCTGTCTGATTTGCATGTCAGTTGAATATGCCCTCGGCCTAGCTTGCGAGGCGGAGGTGATGATCGATGGATGCGATCGACATCGATGACATGGTGTACGTCGCCACCGGGGCGCGTCTGAGGCGGCTGACCGCGCCGGACGGGACGCACTGGTTCCCGGTCGTGGACGTGGCGAGGCGGCTGGGGTACGCGGGGACGCGGGAGGCGCTGCGGACGGTGGTGCTGCCCAAGGGGTGCCTGGCGGGGGCGGGGGAGCTCGCCGGGAGCGCCGCGATACTCGCCCTCAGCGGCGTCAGGGCCTCGGCGCGGATGGTGAACGTTCCGGGGCTCGTCCAGCTCGTGGGCGCCTGCCGGAGGCCGGAGGCCGGGCCGTTCCGGGCGTGGGTCGCGGAGGTCGTGACGGCGGTCCAGCGGGACGGCGGATACGGGCTCGAACCCTCGCCGGTCCGGGCCGGGTTCCTCCTGCCGCCGGAGCTCGTCGACGCGCTCGTACGACTGGAGGGCGAGTTCGACGAGCAGGCCGCCGTGCACGCCGCCTACGAGGAGTACACCGACCGCGCGGAGCTGCTCCGCGAGACACGCGAGAACCTCGCAAGGGCCGCCGACTCCCTTGCGCGTCTCTCGGTGCCCCGGCAGCGCACCGGCGCCGCCGTCGTCGCGCTCACCCCGCACCAGCTCGTCGAGTCCTGGGCCATCACCGGCGACACCCGGACCGTCGCCTGCTGTCTGGCGCCCGCACTCGTGCGGGGCGGGGTCCGCTACCGGCCCCAGGACGTCACCCTCAGGACCGGTCTCTCCGGCGAGCGCGTCCGCGACTGCGTCCGGATCCTTCTGGAGCGCGGCTGCATGCGTGAGGTGGGTGCTCCGGATCCCGACGGTGCGCGGATTTATGTGCTGCCCTGAGCCGGGGACGGGGGCTGACGTGGCGGAGACTGGACACCACAGCTGGTAGGGAGGCATGGGCCGGTGGAGTGGTGGTGTCGGGGGCTCGGGTGGCGTGATGGGGTGCCCGGGTTGCGATGGCAGGGTGGGCGGGTCAGTGCCCTCACGTACGGGCAGGGGCTTGCCTTTCGGGCCGTCGGGGTGCGGCGGTGTCCTGGCGCTCGGGGCAATCCCTGTCCCCTGGAGGCCGTCGTGTCCGGGCGGGCCACCGGCGGGCGGTGCGCCGAGTGCGCGCGGCTCGACCGGGCGCACTCGGTCGCGGCGGACACCCTGTTGGACGATCCGCAGCCGTACCGCGTCTATCTCGCCTGGTTCGGGCCCGGCATGACCAAGGTCGGGATCACCGCCGAGGCCCGTGGCGAGGCCCGGCTCCTGGAGCAGGGCGCGGTCGCCTTCAGCTGGCTCGGGCGAGGGCCTCTCATGGCCGCGCGCCGGACCGAGGAAGTGCTGCGGCAGGCACTCGGAGTCCCCGACCGGATCGCGTACGAGCGGAAGCGGGCCGTACGGCATGTCCTGCCGCCCGCCGAGGAACGTGCCCGGGAGGTTCAGGAGCTGCACCGGCGCGCGCGGGAGATCGGCGGGTGGACGGAGACCCTGGAGCCGCTGGACTTCGTCGCTCGTGACCACGCCGAGGCCTTTCATCTGGACGGGCTGCCGCCGCTCGGCGGGACCGTCACCGAGCTCGTCGACGGCGGTGTCGTCACCGGGCGCCTGCTCGCCGCCGCCGGGCCCGATCTGCACCTGCTCGATCCCGGTGGGCGGTGCGTCGTCCTCGACACCCGGCTCATGGGGGGTTGGGCGCTCCGGGGGGTCGGGGAGGCGGGTGCTTTCTCGGTGCCGGTGGCCGCTGTGACCGGTGCGGAGCCCGAGAGTTCCCAGGGCGAGCTCTTCTGATGCTTCGTAAAGTCTTGGATCCCTTTGGCCTGCGACCGTGGACATCCCGGCCCGGCCGCGACGAGGGTGATCACATGACCCAGAAGCTGGTGGCGGGCCTGGAACCGCCGTACTACACCGCCCTGTTCACTTCCGTGCGTCCCGACGCGCCCGAGGGCTATGCCGAGACCTCCTCCCGCATGCAGGAGATCGTCAAGGACATCCCCGGGTTCCTCGGCTACGAGTACGCCCGCACCCCCGGCGGCATCGGCATCACCGTCGCCTACTTCCGCGACCTCGACTCCCTCGACGCCTGGCGTCTCGACACCGAGCACCAGGCCGCCAAGGCGCACGGGCGGGAGCACTGGTACGAGAGCTACAGCGTCCACATCGGCAAGGTCGAGCGGAGCTACAGCTTTGAGCGGGAGTAGCGAGAGCGACGACATCCGGGCGCTTGTCGCGCGGCTCGGGATTCCCGGGCTCGTCGATGTGCACACGCACTTCATGCCGCAGAACGTCCTCGACAAGGTGTGGGCCTACTTCGACTCCGCCGGCCCCCTGACGGGCCTGGAGTGGCCCATCACCTACCGAGAGGAGGAGGACCGCAGGCTCGCGATCCTGCGCGATTTCGGGGCCGTCGCCTTCACCGCGATGCTCTACCCGCACAAGCCCGGCATGGCCGCCTGGCTGAACGCCTGGGCCGCCGACTTCGCCGCCCGCACCCCCGACTGTCTGCACACCGCGACCTTCTTTCCCGAGCCGGGCGTCGACACGTACGTCCGTGAGGCGCTCGGCGCCGGCGCCCGCGTCTTCAAGGTGCATCTTCAGGTCGGCGGGTTCGACCCGACGGACCCGCTGCTCGACAGCGCGTGGGGAGCCCTCGCCGACAGCGGTACGCCCGTCGTCGTGCACTGCGGCTCCGGGCCCACCCCGGGCAAGTTCACCGGCCCCGAACCGATGGGGCGGCTGCTCGCCCGCCACCCCCGGCTGCGGGTGATCGTCGCGCACATGGGCATGCCCGAGTACGGCGACTTCCTCACCCTGGCCGAGCGGTACGAGGGCGTGCGCCTCGACACCACCATGGCCTTCACCGACTTCAGCGAGCGGCTCGCGCCCTTCCCGACGGCGGAGCTCGGGCGGCTCGCCGCCCTCGGTGACCGGGTCCTCCTCGGCTCCGACTTCCCGAACATCCCCTACCCGTACGCCCACCAACTCCACGCCCTTGAACGCCTCGGGCTCGGGGACGACTGGATGCGGCGCGTCCTGTACGAGAACGGCGCCGCGTTGTTTCACGTGAAACACCCCTGAGACGGCCACCCCGAGGGCCTTTCTCAGGGAAATCACAGGAAAGGGAAAGAGGGCTCTCAGCGGCGGTGGAGAGCGTGGGCGCATGACCGTCACCACACGCCGCCCCGGCACCCGCGCCGACATGCTCCGTGCCGACGGCACCGCCGTCCGCGTCCTCGTCGTCGACGACGAGGCCTCGCTCGCCGAGCTCCTCTCCATGGCCCTCCGCTACGAGGGCTGGCAGGTACGGAGTGCCGGTGACGGCGCCGCCGCCCTGCGCTCCGTACGCGAGTTCCGGCCCGACGCCGTGCTTCTCGACGTGATGCTCCCCGACGCCGACGGGCTCAGCCTGCTGGGCTCGATCCGGCGTGAGCTCCCGGACGTTCCGGTCCTCTTCCTGACGGCGAAGGACGCCGTCGAGGACCGGATCGCCGGGCTCACCGCCGGCGGGGACGACTACGTCACCAAGCCCTTCAGCCTGGAGGAGGTCGTCGCCCGGCTGCGCGGCCTCATCCGCCGGTCCGGCGCCGCGCAGGCGCGCAGCGAGTCGCTGCTCGCCGTCGGGGACCTCACCCTCGACGAGGACAGCCACGAGGTCACCCGGGGCGGGGACTCGATCCACCTCACCGCCACCGAGTTCGAGCTGCTGCGCTACCTCATGCGCAATCCGCGCCGGGTGCTCAGCAAGGCGCAGATCCTCGACCGCGTCTGGTCGTACGACTTCGGCGGCCAGGCCAACGTCGTCGAGCTCTACATCTCCTACCTGCGCCGGAAGATCGACGCGGGGCGCCAGCCGATGATCCACACCCGTCGCGGGGCCGGGTACCTCATCAAGCCGGGGGAGTAGCGCCCGTGCCCGTACGACGTCGGCGGCCGTGGTCGCTGCGCACCCGGCTGGTCGTCTCGGCGGTCGCGCTGATCGCGGTCGTCGCGGCCGTGATCGGGACGGTGACGACCATCGCCTTCCGCTCGTACCTGTACGACCAGGCCGACGAGCAGCTGAACAGCGTCTCGATGCGGGCTTCGGGCCCGCCGGTCGCCAGGGGATCCCTCCCCGGCATGCCCGACCCGGGCCCGCCGAAGGACCCGCTCGCGTTCGTCCAGTCCGGCGCCCGGATCGGCACCCTCGGTGCCTTCCTGGTGGACGGCGAGATGACCACGGCCGGGTACTCGGCGGAGGCCGCGTCCGAGGATGCCGGGGAGTTCGGACGGAACGTCCAGACCACAGCGCTCGACGCGGCCCAGCGGGCCGCGCTCGCCGCCGTCCCCCGCGACAGCGAGCCGCACACCGTCGAACTGCCCGGCGGCCTCGGGTCCTACCGGGTCGAGTACGCCTCCGGGGAGCGTGGCTCGTTCCTCACCGGCATCCCGCTCGCCGAGGTCGAGGACGCCCTCTCCACCCTCGTCCTCGTCGAGCTGAGCGTCACCGGCGCCGGGCTCGTCGCGGCCTCGATCGCCGGGACCGTGCTGGTCCGGGTGGCGCTGCGCCCGCTGCGGCGGGTCGCCGCCACCGCCGGCCAGGTCGCCCAGCTCCCGCTGCACAGTGGCGAGGTGGCGCTCCATCAGCGGGTCCCGGAGACGGAGGCCGACTCCCGCACCGAAGTCGGCCAGGTCGGCGCGGCCATCAACCGGATGCTCGACCACGTCCACTCGGCCCTCGACGCCCGCCAGCAGAGCGAGACCCGCGTCCGGCAGTTCGTCGCGGACGCCAGCCACGAGCTGCGGACCCCACTCGCCTCGATCCGGGGGTACGCGGAGCTCACCCGGCGCGGCCGGGAGGAGTGCGGGCCCGACACCCGGCACGCGCTGGGCCGGATCGAGTCCGAGGCGACCCGGATGACGGGTCTGGTGGAGGACCTCCTGCTACTCGCGCGGCTCGACGCCGGACGCCCGCTCTCGTACGAGAGCACCGACCTCGTCCCCCTCGTCGTGGACGCCGTGAGCGACGCCCGGGCTGCCGGGCCCGAGCACCACTGGCGCCTCGAACTGCCCGCGGACGGCGAGGCCGTGACCGTACGGGCCGACGGCGCCCGCCTCCAGCAGGTTCTCGTCAACCTTCTCGCCAACGCCCGGACCCACACCCCGCCCGGCACGAAGGTCACCGCCCGCGTCCGGTCGGACGGGCCGAGCGCGCTCGTCGACATCGAAGACGACGGGCCCGGCATCCCGCCCGGGCTCCTGCCGTCCGTCTTCGAGCGGTTCGCGCGCGGCGACGCCTCCCGCTCCCGGCACGCCGGCTCCACCGGCCTCGGCCTCGCCATCGTGCGCGCGGTCGCCCTCGCCCACGGCGGCGACGTGACCGTCGCGAGCGCCCCCGGCCGGACCGTCTTCACCGTCCGGCTGCCCGCCGAGAAGGCCTCCCCGCGGGACTCACAGCCGGACTCACAGCGAGGGCACAGGCTCATCACACAGCCGTGACAGCGGCCCCGGCGAGTGTCGGTGTCATGCGAACCCCAACGATCGCGGGCCCCGCGTCCGGGACTCCCGGCGCCCTTCCCGCCCGGGAGCACCTGCCGGTGAGCGTCGCCGGAAGGCCCGTCCTGGACGTGGTGATTCCCGTCTACAACGAGGAGAAGGACCTGGAGCCGTGCGTCCGCCGGCTCCACGAACACCTCCTGCGGACCTTCCCGTACGGCTTCCGCATCACCGTCGCCGACAACGCCTCCACCGACACGACGCCCGCCGTCGCCGCGGCCCTCGCCGACGAGGTGCCCGAGGTGCGCTCCGTACGGCTTGAGCAGAAGGGGCGCGGCCGGGCGCTGCGGACGGTCTGGTCCGCCTCGGACGCGCCCGTCCTCGCCTACATGGACGTCGACCTGTCGACCGACCTGAACGCACTGCTCCCGCTGGTCGCGCCGCTCATCTCCGGCCACTCGGACCTGGCGATCGGCTCCCGTCTCGCCCGCTCCTCGCGGGTGGTGCGCGGGCCGAAGCGGGAGTTCATCTCGCGGGCCTACAACCTCATCCTGCGCGGCTCGCTCGCCGCCCGCTTCTCCGACGCCCAGTGCGGGTTCAAGGCGATACGGCGGGACGTCGCCGAGCGGCTCCTCCCGATGGTCGAGGACACCGGCTGGTTCTTCGACACCGAGATGCTGGTCCTCGCCGAGCGGGCCGGGCTCCGCATCCACGAGGTGCCGGTCGACTGGGTCGACGACCCCGACTCGACCGTGCACATCGTGAAGACGGCCACCGACGACCTCAAGGGCGTGTGGCGGGTCGGCCGGGCCCTGGCGACCGGCTCGCTGCCCCTCGACCGGCTGGCCCGGCCCTTCGGCGACGACCCCCGGGACCGCGACCTCAGCGGAGTGCCGGGCGGTCTCGCGCGGCAGCTCGTCGGCTTCTGCGTGGTCGGCGCGCTGTCCACGCTCTTCTACGTCGCGCTGTACTCGGCCTTCCGCCTCGGCGTCGGCCCACAGCTCGCCAACGCAGCCGCGCTGCTCGTCTCCGCCGTCGCCAACACGGCGGCCAACCGGCGCCTCACCTTCGGGGTACGGGGCAGGGACCGGGCCGTCCGCCACCAGGCGCAGGGGCTCGTGGTCTTCGCCATCGGCCTGGCCCTGACGAGCGGTTCACTCGCCGCCCTGGGCGCGGCGACCGGCGATCCGGCGCACTCCACGGAGCTCGCCGTCCTGATCGTCGCCAACCTCGCCGCGACCGTCCTGCGCTTCCTCCTCTTCCGGCTCTGGGTCTTCCCCGAGCGGTCCACCCCGCAGACCTCCTCAAGGAACGACCGATGACCACCATGTCCACCGCGGCCCATGCCGCGCCGTCCCGCGGCGGCCCGCTCACCCGGCTCCGGCGCGGGCGCGCCGAGGACGCCCCCTGGGTCCGGCCCGCCTTCCTCGGCCTGCTCGCCGTGACCACCGCGCTCTACCTCTGGAACCTGAGCGCCTCCGGCTACGCCAACTCCTTCTACTCGGCGGCCGTCCAGGCGGGCGGCGAGAGCTGGAAGGCCTTCTTCTTCGGCTCCCTCGACGCGGCCAACGCCATCACCGTCGACAAACCCCCGGCCGCCTTGTGGCCGATGGCGCTCTCCGTCCGCCTCTTCGGGCTCGGCTCCTGGCAGATCCTCGTGCCCGAGGTGCTGATGGGCGTGGCCACGGTCGCCGTGCTCTACGCGGCCGTCCGGCGCCGGTTCGGCGCGGGCGCCGGTCTCATCGCGGGCGCGGTGCTCGCGCTGACGCCCGTCGCCGCGCTGATGTTCCGCTTCAACAACCCGGACGCGCTGCTCGCGCTGCTCATGACGGTCGCGGTGTACTGCGTGCTGCGCGCCCTGGAGCAGGAGCAGGGCGCGGCGAAGTGGCTGGTCTGGGCCGGGGTGGCCTTCGGGTTCGCGTTCCTCGCGAAGACCCTCCAGGCCTTCCTGATCCTGCCGCCGCTCGCGCTCGTCTACGGGGTGTGCGCGCCGGGCGCGATCGGCCGCCGCATCGGCCGTCTCGCCCTCGCCGGACTCGCGATGATCGTGTCGGCCGGCTGGTGGGTGGCCCTGGTCGAGCTGTGGCCCGCGGCCTCCCGCCCGTACGTCGGAGGCTCGCAGAACAACAGCTTCCTCGAGCTGACCTTCGGCTACAACGGCCTCGGCCGGATCAACGGCAACGAGACCGGCAGCGTCGGCGGCGGCGGACGCGGCGGCGGCCAGGGCGGCGGCTGGGGCGAGACCGGGATCGGCCGGATGTTCAATGACGCGGTCGGCGGTCAGATCTCCTGGCTGCTCCCGGCGGCGCTGGTCCTGCTCGTCGCGGGGCTCGTCGTCACCTGGCGGGCGCCCCGGACGGACACGGCACGTTCGGCGTTCCTGGTGTGGGGCGGCTCGCTGCTCATCACACTCGCCGTCTTCAGCTTCATGGCCGGCATCTTCCACGAGTACTACACGGTGGCCCTGGCCCCGTACGTCGCGGCGCTCGTCGGCATGGGTGCGGCGGTGCTCTGGGAGGAGCGCACGCGGTGGCTCGCCTCGGCGGCCCTCGCGGTGACGGTCGCGGTGACGGCGGTGTGGGCCTGGACGCTCCTCGGCCGTACTCCGGACTGGCTGCCGTGGCTGCGCTGGGCGGTCCTGGTGGTGGGCGCGGCGGCCGCGGTGGCGCTGCTGTTCGCCGGCCGGATCGACCGCCGGCTCGGGCTCGCGGTGGCGGGCCTCGGGCTTGCGGCGGGGCTCGCGGGGCCGTTCGCGTACACCCTGGAGACGCTGGGCTCCGGGCACCAGGGCTCGATCGTCACGGCGGGTCCGTCGGGCGGCGCCATGGGCGGTCGGGGCCCGGGCGGTGGCGGTATGCGGTCGTTCGAGATGGGGGCGCTGCCGCAGGGAGGCCAGGGCCAAGGCGGTCAGGGCCAGGGTGGCCAGGGCCAGGGCGGCCAGGGCCCGGACGGTCAGGGGCAAGGTCAGATGCCCGGTGGGCAGGGTGGTCAGGGACAGATGCCGGGTGGCCAGGGCGGCCAGATGCCCGGTGGCCAGGGCCAGATGCCCGGCGGCGGCACACCGCCCCAGGGCATGACCCGGGGTGAAGGTGGCCCCGGCGGCGGTGGCATGGGCGGTCTCCTCAACGGCGCCAGCGTCGGTACGGAGGCGAAGGCCGCGCTCCTCGCGGACGCCGACGCGTACACCTGGGTCGCGGCCACGGTCGGCGCCCAGAACGCGGCCAGCTACCAGCTCGCCACCGAGAAGCCCGTGATGGCGATCGGCGGCTTCAACGGCAGCGACCCGTCCCCGACGCTCGCCCAGTTCAAGCAGCACGTCGCCGAGGGGAAGATCCACTACTTCATCGGCGGCAGCGAAGGCGGCACGGGCGAAGGCGCCACCGGCGAGAACGGCGGCGGCCGCATGGGCGGCGGCGGTCCCGGCGGCAACTCGGAGATCTCCACCTGGGTTTCGGAGACGTTCGAGAAGGTCACGATCGGCGGCGCCACCTTCTACGACCTGACCACGACGAAGTAATCGCTATACAGCGTACGAGACTCCTTGTGCGGTGTACGAGACCTAGTCCCGTACACCGTACAAGGAGTCCTGCCCATGACGGCGTCGACTGCCCCGGCCAAGCCCACCGGCGGCCACCCGCAGCGCTGGCTGATCCTCGGCGTCATCTGCCTCGCCCAGCTCACCGTGCTGCTCGACAACACCGTGCTCAGCGTCGCCATCCCCTCGCTGACCTCCGAACTCGACGCGACCACCACCGACATCCAGTGGATGATCAACGCGTACTCGCTCGTCCAGTCCGGCCTCCTGCTGAGCGCGGGCAACGCCGCCGACCGCTACGGCCGCAAGAAGCTCCTCGCCGCCGGCCTCGCGCTCTTCGGCCTCGGCTCGCTCGCCGCCGGCCTCGCCGACTCCACCACGCAGCTCATCGCCGCCCGTGCGGGCATGGGCGTCGGCGGCGCGCTCCTCATGACCACCACCCTCGCCGTCGTCATGCAGATCTTCGACGACTCCGAGCGGGTCAAGGCCATCGCGCTCTGGTCCACGGTCGCCTCGCTCGGCTTCGCCGGCGGGCCGCTGATCGGCGGCGTGATCCTCAACCACTTCTGGTGGGGAATGATCTTCCTCATCAACATCCCGGTCGCGGTCCTCGCGCTCGTCGCCGTCCTCAAGCTGGTCCCCGAGTCCAAGAACCCGCAGGGCGACCGCCCCGACCTGCTCGGCGCACTGCTCTCCACGATCGGCATGACGGCCGTCGTGTACGCGATCATCACCGGCCCCGAGCACGGCTGGCTTTCCGCCGAGGTCCTCGTCCCGGCCGTCATCGGCCTCCTCGGGCTCGGCGCCTTCGCGCTGTGGGAGCTCCACACCCCGTACCCGATGCTCGACATGCACTTCTTCCGCAACCAGAAGTTCGTCGGCGCCATCGGCGGCTCGATCCTCGTCGTGTTCGGCATGGGCGGCTCGCTCTTCCTGCTCACCCAGCACCTGCAGTTCGTGCTCGGGTACGAGCCCCTCGAGGCGGGTCTGCGGATGGCGCCGCTCGCGCTGACGATCGTCGCCCTCAACCTGACGGGCATCGGCCCGCGGATCGTCATGAAGCTCGGCACCCCGCCCACCGTCGTCCTCGGCATGACCCTGGTCGCCGGCGGTCTCACCTCGATCTCGCTGCTCGGCGGCGGTACGGACGGCAGCTACTGGGGCATGCTGCTCGGCCTGGTCCTGATGGGCGGTGGCATCGCCGTCTCGTCCCCGGCCATGGCCAACGCGATCATGAGCTCGATCCCGCCGGAGAAGGCGGGCGTGGGCGCCGGTATCAACGGCACCCTCGCCGAGTTCGGCAACGGCCTCGGCGTCGCCGTCCTCGGAGCCGTGCTCAACGCCCGCTTCGCCGCCCTGGTCGCCGTCACCGCGACCTCGCTCCCGGCCGCGCTCGCCGCCGCGGGCAGCGCGGCCGAGCGCCAGGAGATCTCCGACGCCTTCGCCTCCGGCCTCCAGACCAGCCAGCTCGTCGGCGCGATCGCCGTCTTCGCCGGCGGTCTGGTCGCCGCGGCCCTCCTCAGGCGGGCCGAGCGGACGGAGGCCAAGGCCGCGGGGGCGGCCGAGGCGGCGGAACGGATCGAGACGGCTGCTTAGCATGGTGACGGACCGCTGACAGACGGAGGAACGCGATGGTCAAGGCAGCCGAACGGGCCAAGAACCCGGCGCGTTCCAGCGTCTGGCTGGAGGAGAGGGCCCCCCGCAGCGGCGGCGGTCCGGCCGGGCTCGACCGGGACCGGATCGTCGACGCGGCGATCCGGATGCTCGACGAGGAGGGCCTGGCCGGGCTGTCGATGCGCAAGCTCGCGGCCGAGCTGAAGGTCACCGCGATGTCCCTCTACTGGTACGTGGACACCAAGGACGACATCATCGAGTTCGCCATGGACAGCGTCTACGGCGAGTTCGACCTCGCGGCGATCGACGCCGCCGACGGCTGGCGGGACACTACCCGGGTCCTCGCCCTGGAATACCGCCGGATGCTGGTCCGCCACCCGTGGATGTCGCCGAGCGCCGGGCGGTACCTGAACATCGGCCCGCACGCGATCGCGGTCGGCGCCAAGATCCAGGAGGCGATCGGGGACACCGGCCTGCCGATCGACCGTCAGCCCAGTGCGACGTCGGCGGTCTTCCAGTTCGTGTACGGCTACGGAACGATCGAGTCCCAGTTCGGGCGACGTGCGGCAGAGGCCGGGATGTCGCAGGACGACTTCTACGGGGAGTCCGTCAAGGCCTTCCGCGACAATCCGGGCTTCGTGGACGCCATCGAACCCATGGCGGAGATCCTCGACGCGCGGGCCGCGCACGGCAGCGTCACCGAAATGTGGGACCGGGACTTCGCCTATGCCCTGGACGTCCTGGTCGCCGGCATCGAGGCGATGGTTTCCCGTGAAACCAGGAAATGACGGAGCGGCGGGCCGTCCCCTGCCCGCCGCTCCGTTCCCGACCCGGCCGCGCCTCCGCTCGAAGCGCGGCCGGGAGCTTTTCTAGCCCTCCTCGGAGGCCGTCACCGTGCTGCTCTTCAGGGCGACTTCCTTGATGAACAGCGTCACCACGAAGGCGAGCAGCGCGAACGGCGCCGAGTAGAGGAAGACGTCGCCGACGCCGTGTCCGTACGCGCTCTCCATGACCGTACGGATCGGGCCCGGCAGCTTGTCCATGTCCGGGATCCCGCCGCCCGAGCCGGCCTGGCCCATGGCACCCGCGGCCTTCGGGCCGAGCTCGGCCAGGCCCTCCTTGACGTAGTCCGTGACCCGGTGGGCCATGACCGCGCCCAGCGCCGAGACGCCGATCGCACCGCCGAGGGAGCGGAAGAAGGTGACGACGGAGGAGGCCGCGCCGAGGTCGGCGGGGTCCACCTGGTTCTGGGTGCAGAGCACGAGGTTCTGCATCATCATGCCGAGGCCGAGGCCGAGGACCGCCATGAAGATCGCGATGTGCCAGTACGTCGTGTCGTAGCGGATCGTGCCGAGCATCCCGAGCCCGCCGGCGGCCAGGGCGCCGCCGCTGACCAGCCACGCCTTCCACTTGCCGGTCTTCGTGATGATCATGCCGGAGGCGGTGGACGAGACGAACAGGCCCGCGATCATCGGGATGGTGAGGACGCCGGACATCGTCGGCGACTCGTTCCGCGCCAGCTGGAAGTACTGGCTGAAGAAGACCGTGCCGGCGAACATCGCGACACCCACGAAGAGCGAGGCGAGCGAGGCCAGGGTGATCGTGCGGTTGCGGAAGAGGCGGAGCGGGATGATCGGCTCGCTCGCCTTCGACTCGACGAGCAGGAAGATCCCGCCGAGCGCGATCGAACCGAGCACCATGGCGGCGGTCTGCCAGGACATCCAGTCGTACTTGTCGCCCGCGAAGGTGACCCAGATGAGGAGCAGGGAGACGGCGGCGCTGATGAAGAAGGCGCCCGCCCAGTCGACCTTGACCTTGCGCTTCACGACGGGGAGCTTGAGGGTCTTCTGCAGGACGACCAGCGCGATGAACGCGAAGGGCACGCCGACGTAGAAGCACCAGCGCCAGCCGAGCCAGTCGGTGTCGGTGATGACGCCGCCCAGCAGCGGGCCGCCGACGGTGGCGACGGCGAAGGTCGCGCCGAGGTAGCCGCTGTACCGGCCGCGCTCACGCGGGGCGATCATCGCGGCCAGGATGATCTGGGAGAGGGCGGTCAGACCACCGACGCCGATGCCCTGGACGACACGGCAGGCGATGAGCATGCCGGTGCTCTGGGAGAGACCGGCGACGACCGAGCCCGCCACGTAGATGATCAGGGCTATCTGGACGAGCAGCTTCTTCGAGAAGAGGTCCGCGAGCTTGCCCCAGAGCGGGGTGGTCGCGGTCATCGAGAGGAGCGCGGCGGTGACCACCCAGGTGTAGGCGGACTGGCCGCCGCCCAGGTCGGTGATGATCTGGGGGAGGGCGTTGGAGACGATCGTCGAGGACAGGATGGCGACGAACATGCCGAGCAGCAGGCCGGACAGCGCCTCCATGATCTGCCGGTGAGTCATCGGGGCGCCGCCGGTGGCGGTGTCCTCTTGCCGGGCGCTCCCGCCGCGCACACCGGTGGCAGGTGTGGTGGTTGCCATCAACTTCCTTCGTTCTCAAGCGTGGTGGGCCCGGCAGTCCCCGAAGGAGTCGCGGAGGCGGGCAAGCAGGTCGGTGAGCAGTTCGACGTCGTCGTCGGACCACTCGGCGAGGGTGCGGGCGAGCATGTCCGTCAGCCGTCGGTCGAGGACGGCGAGCATGGACTCGCCCGCGGAGGTCAGGTGCAGGATGCGGGAGCGCTTGTCGGCTGGGTCGGGCAGTCGCTCGACCCAGCCGCGGTCCACGGTGTGGGCCACGTGGCGGCTGCTGACCGACATGTCGACGGCCATCAGTTCGGACACGCGGCCGATCCGCATGTCCCCGTGGTGGTGGAGCAGGGCGAGGACGATGGCGGACCCGCCGGGGCACTCGGCAGGCAGGGTCCGCGCGAGTCCGCGCTTCACCGCTCCGATCGCGCTCACCTGGCGGGCGAGGTTCTCGTAGCGCCTGCCTCTGTCCATCGGATCCGTCCGGTCCGTCGGTTCCATCGGCCACTCCACAGATGTTGTTGCTTAGGGCAACGATAGAGATGGATGGT